>CAJAHH010000135.1 GCA_903939515.1 uncultured Verrucomicrobiota bacterium | reverse complement strand
GGGGTGGCCATCGGCTCAAGGGACTTCGTTAATCAGATCTTCGCACACCATCGCTCCCACTTCGGCCCAAAACGCATCGACGGAGCCCGACCCATCCGCGGCGTCCCTCTGCCTCACCTAAAAACACTCCGCGACCTCCGCATCAATGCCATCGGTTGAATGGGATTTGGGTTGGAGTCTTGGAGAACTCGGCGGGGTGAACTTCGACGCTGCTTCGAATGAGAACTTGAGGTAAGCTTTCCCCGTGAGTGATCTCTTTGCTCGGCAGCGTGAAATGGTTCGGCAGTATCCTGAAAACGAACTGGCTCGATTCAGTTTGGGGCGAGCGCTGTTTGATGCCAGTGACTTTGCGGGAGCACGTGAACATTTGGAGATCGCTCTCCGCCGTAAACCCGATTGGATGGTGGTCCAAATTCTTCTGGGTAAGTGCGATCTGGCTCAAGGATCTATGGAAGCTGCGCGATCTGCCTTCGAACGGGCCTTGCAACTGGCCCGCCAACAGCATCACGAGGGGCCTGAAGCCGAGCTAATGGACCTTCTTTCGGGGTTGAACCCAGATGAGACCCATCTAGGCTCAGAGAAACTCCCCCAATAATATCGTGAGAATTATTTCCCTTCGTTCGCAGCAGTCTGCTGGTTTCACATTGATTGAACTGCTTGTAGTCATCGCCATCATTGCGATCTTGGCTGGCATGCTTTTGCCGGCGCTAGCCAAGGCGCGCCAAAAAGCCACAGGTATCGCCTGCATCAACAACGAGAAACAGTTGATGGTGGCTTCGATGCTCTATGTCGGTGAAAACCGAGATTTTTTCCCTCCGAATGGCGCCGGAGATCCAACGGTGAATCTCATAAATCCTCCTGCCAACTACGTTCCCAAGTACTGGGTCGAGGGGCGCGACGGCAATAATCTGGTCGATTCATCGGCTTCAAGTCTCATCAATCCGCGGGTTTCGCTTTTGGCGACTTATCTGCCGGCGTTGGGATCATTCAAGTGCCCCGGTGATCGTTACACCGAGATCGTTAATGGTCGCAAGGCGGGCAATCCTCGCACCTACGGTCAGAATCCTTGGGTCAATTGGGCCGATGATGCTCCCTATGCGACCAGCGCCCTCGGAGACGATCGGACCTACCGCAATTTTCGAAAGACTACAGACCTGCTGTCCGCCTCGGATATTTTTGTTCATGGAGAAATTCATCCTAAGGCGATTTGCCGTCCGTTCTTCGGTGTCAATATGGCGACTGCCTCAGGCGGAGCGTATCATGTGCCGGGCAATTACCACGGGCGGAGTTCCAATTTCTCCTTCGCCGACGGTCATGCAGAATCTCACCGATGGGTCAGTGGCACGTTCAATAACCCGACTTCCAATGTGGATCACCACGGCGTCCACGGAAGCGGGTACCCGGGAACCGCTAGTCGGCCTGATATGACCTGGCTCGGCGAACACACCACGGTTCGCCGTTGAGGTAACGGTTTGTTTTTGGATCCGGAATGAAACCGATTGCCGATTGCCGGCTCTACACCTTCGTCGATACCGCCTACCTGAACGGGCGTGACCCTGTGGCCGTGGCGGCGGCTCTTTGTGACGGCGGATCAGACCTGATCCAACTGCGGGCCAAGGGACTTCCTGCGGCGGAGGTTCTCCGTCTGGCTCAAGCACTGGCACCCGTGCTGCGCGATGCCCGTGTCGGTCTGGTGATCAACGATCATCCTGAGGTTGCCTTCGAAGTCGGTGCTCCGTGGGTTCATCTGGGTCAGGAAGATTTCTTTGACGCGGGCCACCATCATGTTTGCGAACTCTCCAGCAAGAAGGCCGGGTGCCAGATTGGTTTGTCCACCCACGCGCCGGATCAATGCGCCCGTGCCGTCGCCGCAGGGGCTGACTACGTGGCGATCGGCCCCGTGTTTGCCACCGGCACCAAGCCGACCGCTCGCCCCGTGACGGTCGATTACGTTCAGTGGGCTCGCGAGAATGTTTCGATCCCGTGGTTTGCTATTGGCGGTATCAATCTTGAAACCGTCGATACTGTGGTTAGGGCTGGAGCCCGATCCATCTGTGTGGTGAGTGCCATTCTCAACGCGAGCGATATTGCGGCGGCTTGCCGGGAGTTTCGCAGGCGATTGCCGGTCTGAAAAGTTGGCAACTGGGAAGGGGCAGGGCAGGGGCTATCTCGATCCGAGCATTGAGTGCTTCGCTTCAATGATTTCGGTGGGTTCGGTCGTGCTGCTTGCATCTGCGTGCGCCAGAGCTTCGTTCTCCGCTGGTTAGGGGCCTCAGCCCGATGACTTCTGGCTCACGCAGGGTCTTGGAAGAGAATCTCCGCCGCCGTGACTCTTATCCCTATTGGATCGTTCCGGATGAGGCGGTGCTGGGCCGGGATGCTAGATTTGGCGATTTCTGCTCCCCTCGCTTGCGGGCCTGGTTCACCGTCTGACGTATGAACCTGTTTGATCTTTCCGGAGAGGTGGCGGTGGTAATCGGTGCGACCGGAGCCCTGGGTGGAGCCATGGCGCATGCCCTAGGCAAGGCAGGAGCAGCGGTGGCTGTTGTGGGACGAAATGTTGAGCGCGGACAGGCCTGTGTGGAATCGCTGAAGCAGCAGGGGACTCGGGCCGCTTTCTTCACCGCCGATGCCATGTGCCGCGATGATCTTCGCCGCGTGGAATCCGAGGTGGAAAGCCAGTTGGGAGTACCATCAGTCTTGGTCAATGCTGCCGGGGGTAATGATCCCAAGGCCACTGTGACGGCAGATCTTCCGTTCGAAGCGATCGGCTTGGATGCTTGGAGAGGGACTTTTGATCTCAATTTGGTGGGCGGAGTCTTGTTGCCCTGCCAGACCTTCGGTCCGGGATTCTGCGCTCGTCGCCGCGGCACGGTGATTAATGTTGCGAGCGTTTCAGCGCATATTCCGCTGTCTCGTGTGGTCAGCTATTCAGCGGCCAAGGCGGCCGTTCTGAGCCTCACCCAGTTCTTGGCACGCGAATGGGCCCCGAGCGGGGTACGAGTCAACTCCATCACGCCGGGCTTCTTTCCGGCTGAGCAGAATCGTCGCCTTCTTTTCAACGAGGACGGTAGTCCCACCGCTCGTGCCCAAGCCATCCTCAGCCACACCCCGATGGCTCGCTTCGGGGCCTCCCAAGAGTTGGGTGGAGCGGTGGTGTTTCTCGCGAGTTCGCGGGCAGCAGGTTTTGTCACCGGGACCGACGTGCGCGTGGATGGTGGATTCTTGAGCCAAACACTGTGAATTCGCCGGAGACATCCACCCGGTCCTCCACCATTCGGCGGTGGATTCAAGGCCGCTGGGAAGACCCCTCAGCCGATCTCGTCGCTGCCGAGGAACCTCTGGAGATTCGCGTGGAGACTCGCAGCATCAGCGTAACTCTGAGGACTCCGGGTCATGATGACGAATTAGCGGTCGGCTTCTTGGTGAGTGAGGGGTTGCTCCGTGCTCCTTCAGATCTCAAAGGAATCCGTCCCTATCCGCGCAACGAAACCGGGAACGTGGTGGATGTTTTCTTGAATGATTCGGTGACCTGCGACTTTGCATCGCTGACTCGTCACGTCTTTGCCTCCTCCAGTTGTGGGCTCTGCGGCACGGCGAGCATCGAGGCCCTTCGGCGACAGTTCCCTTCGGTCACAGAACAATTTCAGATGGCCCCGGAGGTGTTGTTGTCACTGCCTCGACAACTGCGTTTGGCGCAAGCGGGGTTCTCAGTCTCCGGAGGGTTGCATGCGGCGGCGCTCTTTAGCCCGAGTGGCCAGTTGTGGGTGGTTCGCGAAGATGTTGGCCGGCACAACGCCGTGGACAAGGTGATCGGTCGACGGTTTTTGGATGGAGCCTTCCCAGCAGGGCCCTCGGTGCTGATGGTCAGTGGTCGCGTTTCCTTTGAAATTGTCCAGAAGGCGTTGGCGGCAGGCATCGCCATGATTGCAGCCGTCTCGGCTCCTTCCAGTCTTGCGGTCCAATTTGCCAACGAGTCAGGACAGACCTTGGTGGGTTTCCTGCGAGAGGGCCGCTTCAACGTTTATGCCGGTTGCCAACGTGTCGGCCCAGCGTCCGATGCGGCTGTTTAATAAAACACTCTTGTCTGCAGAGCCTTTGGTCTATCGTGCCGGCATGCGTAAGCGCCGGGAGGCACGTGAACGAGCGGTGCAGTTTCTCTTTCAGCACGACCTGAATCCACCTGAGGATTTGGGATCGGCTCTCAACCAATTTTGGGATGCCCAGAGGATGAGCGATTTTCTTGAATCGCACGGTCCCACGTGGGGTGAAAAGGTTCACCTGCCGCCCCCGAATGCCGAGGAGAGCGCCACGAGACTCTTTGCTGAACGGTTAGTTCGGGGAGTGTTGGAACATCGGGAACAACTGGACGATATCATCCGGAAGCACGCGAAGAATTGGGACCTCCACCGAATGGCGGCCGTCGATCGCAATGTCATGCGTCTGGCCATCCACGAAATGCTCCACCGCGACGACATTCCGCCTGTGGTGAGCATTAATGAGGCGGTCGATGTGGCGAAGAAGTTCTCGACTGCTGACAGTGGCAAGTTCGTCAACGGCATCCTCGACAAGGTCAAAGCCGACCTGCTCCGGCCCGCGCGAACTGCCAAGGAAACCTTAGTTTAGGCCTCTCTAGTGAAACTCGCCGACCTGCACTTGCACACGCATTTCTCCGACGGGACCTACTCGCCGGAAGAATTGGCAGCGCACGCGCGGGCACAGGGCTTGGATGCTGTCGCCCTCACCGATCACGATAGTGTGGAGGGATGTGAGCGGATGGAAACGGCCTGTACGAAAGAAGGTCTCGAGTTTATTCCCGGAGCCGAATTAACCGCTGAGGTGACCGGTCAGGAGGTTCACATCTTGGGCTACTGGATGGATCTCTCGTTCGAGCGACTTCGGGTGGAGTTGCAACATTTTCAGGGAGTCCGTCAGCAGCGGGTGCGGGAGATAGTTACCCAACTCAATGACAACGGTGTCAGCCTCAGCGTGTCGCTGGTGTTGTCCTTGGCCCAGTGCGAGGCCCCAGGGCGTCTGCACGTCGCGCGAGCCCTCGTTCAACAGGGGTTTGCTCGTGATCATGACCAGGCTTTCGACAAGTTCCTGAAGCGGGGACGCCCCGGTTTTGTGCCCAAGGCTCGCATGAAAGCGCAGGACGCTGTCGGGTTGATTCGGGAGGCCGGCGGAGTTGCCGTGCTGGCTCACCCAGGGCTCTATCGCAACGACAGCCTCATCGGGAAGCTCAAGGACGCCGGTATCGACGGTTTGGAATGTTGGCATACCCGACATTCTCCGGAGGTGAGTGAAAACTATTCCCGCAAGGCGGCCGATCTCGACTTGGTCGCCACAGGAGGCAGCGATTGTCATGGCATGGCCAAAGGGCAACCGCTCATCGGCCGGGTCAAGCTGCCCTATCCTCAGGTCGAAGCCTTGCGTGCCCGGCGTTCCAGAAGAGTTTCGTAGCGAATACAGACCGACCCCATGGGATTCTTCGACAAACTTAAATCCGCCTTCACCAAGACCGCCACATCGCTGGCTCACGAGATCCAGCGGATTGTTACCCGATCTCCGAAGTTAACGGCGCAGAGTGTCGAAGAACTCGAAGCGGCCTTATTGGCGGCCGATCTGGGTCTGCCCATGACCCAGCAAATCCTGGCTGCAGTCCGTGTCGCCTTCGAGACTCAGGGAAAGTCTGGTTTGGACTTCGTCGACATCGCCATCGATGAAGTCGAGCGGAGTTTGGGAGGCATGGATCCGGCACTGATAGCCCGGCCGGATGGCGTGACGGTGGTCTCGATGGTGGGGGTGAATGGAACCGGAAAAACGACCACCTGTGCCAAGTTGGCCAAGCGCATGGCTGAGCGCGGAGAGCCAGCGATCCTCGCCGCCTGCGACACCTTTCGCGCTGCCGCCATTGAGCAGCTCCAATTGTGGGGAAGCCGATTGGAAATCCCTGTCATCGCCGGGGCCTACCAGGCCGATCCCGCGGCGGTGGCCCACGATGCCGTTGTGGCTGCGCAGGCCCGTAATGCCCGGTGGCTATTTATCGACACGGCCGGTCGCTTGCACACCAAGCACAACCTGATGCAAGAGTTGCAAAAAGTGCATCGGGTGGTCGACCGCAAGCTCCCTGGGGCGCCGCATGAGGTGCTGCTGGTGCTGGACGGTTCCACTGGCATGAATGCAATGGTCCAGGCTCGAGAATTTCATAAGTTGGTGAAGCTGACAGGCTTGGTCATCACCAAGCTGGATGGTACCAGCAAGGGGGGCGCGGTCGTGGCTATCCAGCGGGAGTTGGGCATTCCGGTGAAGTTCATCGGAGTGGGCGAACAAGCCGCAGACCTTCAGGCTTTCAATGCCCGGGAGTTCGCCGAGGCTTTGTTTTCAGCCAAGGGCTAAGCGCGTTCTGAGACGGATCCATGACTCCCGACGAACAATTCATGGCTCAGGCCCTGAGGTTGGCCAAGCGGGCTTACGGTCAGACATCGCCGAACCCACTGGTTGGAGCCGTCTTAGTCCAGGATGGCGAGGTGATTGGCCGCGGATGGCATCATCGGGCGGGTGCTCCACATGCGGAGATAGAAGCCTTGGCCGATGCGGCTCGTCGCCAGCGGTCGGTGTCGGGCGCAACGGTTTACGTCACCCTGGAGCCCTGCTGTTCTCACGGGCGCACGCCTCCCTGCACCGAGGCATTAATGAGGGCAGGGGTTTCGCGGGTGGTGGTTGCCGCAGTAGACCCCAACCCCCGCCATGCCGGCCAAGGTTTGGTGCGGCTGCGGGAGGCGGGGATCACGGTCGATTCTGGCGTGCTTGAGGCTGAATCCAACCGGCTCAACGAAGCATTTAACCACTGGATAGTGCATCGGATTCCGTGGGTGACGGCTAAGTCGGCCATGACTCTCGACGGCAAGATCGCCACCGCTTCGGGTGAATCGAAGTGGATCACGGGTCCGCAATCGCGAGCCCATGCCCAGCATTTGCGCCTGGGTGTCGACGCCGTCTTGGTTGGCGTTGAGACGGTTCTGGCAGACGATCCTAGTTTGACAGTGCGGACTCAGCCGGGGTTTCGCCGACCGGCGTGGGTTCCCATGAAGCGGAGGATCATTCTCGATACTCGGGCTCGGACTCCCCTGGGGTGCCGTCTGGTCTCCGATGATGAAAGGGCCAGCACTCTCGTGGTGGTCGGTGAATCGGCTGCCCGTGAGGCGGTCGAAGCCTTGCAGACGCGCGTGACCGTTCTGCAGGCACCGGAGCGGGAGGGAAGGATCGACCTCGCGTGGCTTATGCCTGAGTTGGGTCGCATGGGAGTCCTGCACCTGCTGGTGGAGGGTGGAGGAACGGTGTTGGCCTCGTTTTTTGAAGCCGGCCTCGTGCATCGGATCGCGTTTTTCTATGCGCCGCGGATCCTGGGCGGAGAGGAGTCTCGCCGGTCGGTCGCTGGACAAGGATTTCGCTCATTGGCAGAAGCTCCGAGCCTCACCGACGTGGAATCACGCCGTTTTGGTGAGGATTTGTTCATCACAGCGCGTGTGGTTCGGCCGACTTCAGGTTGAGTCTGGAGGATTCCGTTGGACGACAGGCGCTTGAGCCGCAGATGGTTGCCTCAGGGCGAGCCATAGGTGGCGATCACCTTGAGGTTTTCTCGGTGGGAAAATCCGCCCGATAATCGCTGGCTTACTGAATCATTCCGGCTAAGGAGAAGACATGTTCACTGGATTGGTCGAAGAGATGGGAACCGTGCGTCGGATAGAACCGAGGGATGCTTCCGTTCGTCTATGGGTGGATGCCCGGGTGACGGCCAAGGGGGCTCGCTTGGGAGACAGCATTGCCGTGAATGGGTGCTGCCTCACTGTGGTGGCGCGACGAGCAATTCGTGCCGGAGAGAGCAAGGCCGCGGGTGCCGGGACCTGCCTCGCCTTTGATCTCCTGCAGGAAACCTGGGATCGCACAAACTTGTCGGCAGTGAAACCGGGCTCGGCGGTGAACCTCGAGCGATCTCTGGTCGCCGGAGACCGTCTCGGCGGACACTTTGTCACCGGGCACATCGATGGCACCGGGAAAATCCGCACCTGGGAGCGTCGCGGCCGGGATTACATTCTCGAAATCACAGCGCCCGCGGCCATTGCCCGCTACATGGTCTTCAAGGGATCTGTGGCCGTGGATGGAATCAGTCTCACCGTGGCCGACGTCTTTCGGGGCGGATTCCGCATCTGGATCATCCCGCACACCTATGAGGTGACTGCACTGAGCG
Source organism: uncultured Verrucomicrobiota bacterium (assembly GCA_903939515.1). Classification (GTDB taxonomy): domain Bacteria; phylum Verrucomicrobiota; class Verrucomicrobiia; order Limisphaerales; family UBA9464; genus SXXZ01. The sequence goes on along the minus strand of CAJAHH010000135.1, from coordinate 61,144 downwards.
AGAGGTTGGTGGGCGATGTGGTCAATCTCGAGGCGGACATGCTCGGCAAGTATGTGGAGCGTTTTGTCCGTGCGCGAAAATGAAAAGCATCCTACGTCCACGGGCGTTGCGCCGCGGTGACGTCGTGGGTTTGGTGGCCCCGGCCGGGGCCCTGTGGCGGCCTGAGCGAGTAGAAGGCTGTGTCCGCTACCTCGAGGGGCGGGGGTATCGTGTTGAAGTCGGCACCCATGCTCTGGGGCACGACGGCGCTTTCTCGGGTACTGATGAAGAGCGGTTGTCCGATCTCAACGGAATGCTCCGTGATCCGCGGGTTCGGGCGATCATGGCCCTGCGGGGGGGCTATGGTACTCCGCGCCTGCTCGATCGGATCGACTATTCGGCCGTCCGGCGGGATCCCAAGATCGTGGTCGGCTACAGCGACATCACCGCGTTGCAACTGGCACTGTTTCGCAAGACGGGTTTGGTGAGTTTTTCTGGGCCCCTCGGTGCGGTGGAGTTTGCGAGTACTCCGGAGCCGGAGACTGAGGAGAGCTTCTGGCGATTGGTGACCTCGCGGCGTACCTGCGGGCGACTGCCGCTGCCCGAAAATCATCCCCTGCAGACGCGGCAGGTTGGGATCGCTGAAGGCCCCTTATTGGGAGGTTGTCTGTCGTTGGTGGTGGCCTTGTTAGGGACGCCATTTTCGCCGAACTACTCCGGTGCGATATTGGCCTTGGAGGATGTGCATGAGCAGTTCCACCGGGTGGATCGCATGATGACCCAATTGCGATTGGCCGGTGTGATGGGTCGGGCCAGTGGGCTCTTGCTGGGGCAATTCACGCACACCTCCGCGGCTGATCCGGCTCACCCTTTTCATGATTTGGAGGCGGTGTGGCAATCGGTGTTGAGGGGGATCCCCGGACCCGTTCTGGCTCAGTTTCCGTATGGCCATGTACCGCGGAAGGTCACGCTGCCTTGGGGGATTCCGGTTCGCGTGGATGGTAAGAAGCAGACGGTGTCCCTGCTGGAGGCAGCGGTGGTTTAATGGGTCGGGGCTTTGGGCGCGATCGAATCGTCGCCATCGGCGCAGGGCTGTGGTGAATTGAAAAAAGCGCGACCCTCTTACGAAGGCCGCGCTTTTGAACTGTCCGAAAGGAAACGGTGTGGGACTTAGTAGTCCATTCCGCCGCCGCCGTGGTGAGGATCACCGGCCGGCTTTTCCTTCTTTTCCGGGATCTCGGTGATCACGGCTTCGGTCGTGAGCAACAGGCCCGCGATGGAAGCGGCATTCTGCAGGGCCGAACGGGTCACCTTCTTGGGGTCAACGACGCCGGCCTTGACCAGGTCTTCGTACTCGCCGGTGGCGACGTTGTAGCCTTCATTGCCCTTGCGGCGCTTGACTTCCTGAACGATCAGGCCGCCTTCGACACCGGCGTTGCGGGCCAACTCGCGAAGAGGGGCCTCGATGGCGCGGCGAACGATGTCCACGCCGATCTGCTCGTCGACAATGCTCAGCTTGAGAGCCTCGATTGCCGGGAGGGTGCGGATGAGAGCCACGCCGCCGCCAGCGACGATGCCTTCTTCGACGGCTGCGCGGGTTGCGTGAAGGGCGTCCTCGACGCGAGCCTTCTTTTCCTTCATCTCGGTCTCGGTCGCGGCACCGACGTGGATGACGGCCACGCCGCCAGCCAGCTTGGCGAGGCGCTCTTGGAGTTTTTCGCGGTCGTAGTCGCTGGTGGTCTCTTCGATCTGACGGCGGATTTGGTTAACCCGGCCCTGGATCTCGGAGTTCTTGCCATGACCTTCGATGATCGTGGTGTTTTCTTTCTCGACCAACACGCTCTTGGCGCGGCCCAGGTCGGCCAGCTCGAGGCTGTCCAGCTTGATGCCGAGGTCTTCGGTGATCAAACGACCACCGGTGAGGATGGCGATGTCTTCCATCATGGCCTTGCGGCGATCACCGAAGCCCGGAGCCTTGACGGCGCAGACGTTGATGGTGCCACGGAGCTTGTTCACCACGAGGGTGGCCAAGGCTTCGCCTTCGACCTCTTCGGAGATGATCAACAGGGGCTTGCCGGTCTTGGCAACCTTCTCGAGGATCGGGAGCAGGTCCTTGAGGGAGCTAATCTTCTTCTCATAGAGGAGGACATAGGCGTCGTCCTGCTTGACCTCGAGGGTCTCAGCGTTGGTGACGAAGTAGGGAGAGAGGTAGCCCTTGTCGAACTGCATTCCCTCGACCACGTTGAGTGTGGTCTCGATGGACTTGGCCTCTTCAACGGTGATGGTGCCGTCTTTGCCGACCTTGTCCATGGCTTCAGCGATGATGTCGCCGATGGCGGTGTCCCAGTTGGCGGAGACAGTGGCGACCTGCTTGATCTCCTCCTTGTCCTTCACCTTCTTAGCGATCTTGGCCAGCTGCTCCGTGGCGGCGTCGACTGCCTTCTGGATGCCGCGCTGCAACGAGATCGGGTTGGCACCGGCGGTCACGTGCTTGAGACCTTCGCGGTAGATGGCTTCGGCCAACACCGTGGCGGTGGTGGTACCGTCACCAGCGATGTCGCTGGTCTTGCTGGCGACCTCGCGGACCAGCTGGGCGCCAATGTTCTGGTAGGGATTCGCGAGTTCGATCTCCTTGGCGACGGTCACGCCGTCCTTGGTGATCGTCGGGGACCCGAACTTTTTGTCGATGACCACGTTACGGCCCTTGGGACCGAGGGTGGCCTTGACCGCCTTGGCCAAGATCTCGACGCCCTTCAGGATTTCCTGACGAGCTGCTTCGTCAAACAGAAGTTGTTTTGCTGCCATGTTCTAGAGTGTGTTGTGAATGTTGTAGTTGAGAGTGGGAATCAGCTAAATAGGGATTAGCTGAGTGGTGATTAGCCAACGATTGCGATCAGGTCGTCGGTGCTGAAGATCTTGTATTCCTTGCCGTCGATCTTGACCTCGGTCCCGCCGTACTTGGAGACCAAAACGCGATCACCGACCTTGACCTCGAAGGCCACCTTCTTGCCGTCGTCACCAGTCTTGCCGGTTCCGAGTGCCTTTACGAGGCCCTCAGAGGGTTTTTCCTTGGCGGAATCAGGGATGATGATTCCTCCCTTTTTGATTTCTTTTTCCTCGCCGATTTCCACGAGGACGCGATCGCCCAGGGGTTTTACGTTCAGTGCCATATGATGGTTACTAGTGTAGTGTTATGTTGTGCGGATGAAGCCCGCCGTTGGGACGGCTGGGCAAAATTGGTTTTGAGGGAATTAGGCCTTCTTCTTCTCATCGACCACCTCAGCGTCGATAATGGGACCTTGATCGCCTGCTTTGGGTTCGCCACCCGCGGAGGAACCTGAGCCGCTAGGACCGCCGGCCTGTTCGGATCCGGAGGCGCCGGGCTCTTTTTGGTACATGCCTGCGCTGGCGGTCTGGAGTGTTTCGTTGAGCTTGTCGAGGGCCGAGCGGATCGCGGCCGAATCGCTGCCCTTGAGAGCGTCTTTAACGGAAGCCACAGCGGACTCGATGCCCGACTTGGCTTCACCGAGCTTGTCGCTGTTGTCCTTCGCGAACTTCTCGGAGCGGTACACCGTGTTGTCGGCTTCATTACGCAGTTCGACTTCTTCGCGGCGCGCTTTGTCTTCTTCGGCATGGGACTCGGCATCGCGACGCATCTTTTCGACCTCGTCCTTGGAGAGACCGCTGGAGGCAGTGATAACGATGTTCTGACTCTTGCCGGTACCGAGATCCTTGGCACTGACATTCAGGATACCATTGGCGTCGATGTCGAAAGTGACTTCGATCTGAGGAACGCCGCGGGCAGCCGGCGGGATGTCGGCCAGTTGGAATTTACCCAGCGACTTGTTGTCGCGGGAGAACTGGCGTTCACCCTGGAGCACGTGGATTTCGACGCCCGGTTGGTTGTCGCTGGCCGTCGAGAAGATTTCCGACTTGCGGCTCGGGATGGTGGTGTTGCGGTCGATGAGTTTGGTGGACACGCCGCCCAGAGTCTCGATGCCCAAGGACAACGGGGTGACGTCGAGCAGCAGGACTCCCTTAACCTCGCCTTTGAGCACTCCGCCCTGAATACCTGCACCGATGGCAACGACCTCGTCGGGGTTGACGCCCTGATGGGGTGGCTTGCTGACCAGACCACGGGCCGTTTCGACAACCCGGGGCATGCGAGTCATGCCTCCAACCAGTACCAATTCGTCGATCTTTTCGGCCGCAATGCCGGCGTCGCGCAAACAGGCTTGGGTCGGGGTGATCGTGCGCTCAAAGAGGGAGTCACACAGTTGCTCCATCTTAGCTCGGGAAAGCTTCAGGGCGATGTGCTTCGGGCCGGAAGCATCGGCCGTGATGAAGGGCAGGTTGATCTCGTATTGCTGGGACGAGGACAGTGCGATCTTGGACTTTTCGGCCTCTTCCTTAATGCGCTGGAGCGCATCGGCCTGCTTGCGGAGATCAATTCCTTGGTCTTTTTGGAATTCGGCCAAGATCCAGTCGATGATGGCGTTGTCCCAGTCGTCGCCGCCCAAGTGGGTGTCGCCGTTGGTGGCCTTCACCTCGAAGACACCGTCGCCGATTTCCAAGACGGAAATATCGAACGTACCGCCGCCAAGGTCATAAACGGCGATCTTTTCGTCTTTCTTTTTGTCGAGACCGTAGGCCAACGAAGCTGCGGTGGGTTCGTTGATAATCCGGAGGACTTCTAAGCCCGCAATCTTGCCGGCATCTTTGGTGGCCTGACGCTGAGTGTCGTTGAAGTAGGCAGGCACCGTGATCACCGCTTGGGTGATGGTCTCGCCCAAGCGAACTTCGGCATCGGACTTCAGCTTGGCCAAGATCATTGCGCTGATCTCTGGGGGGCTGAACGCCTTGGGCTTGCCCTCGACTTCGACTTCAATGTGGGCGTCGCCGTTAGCAGCGCGAACGACCTTGTAGGGAACTCGCTTTAGCTCTTCCTGGACCTCGTCGAACTTTCGGCCAATGAATCGTTTGACCGAGTAAACGGTATTCCTGGGGTTGGTCACGGCTTGACGCTTGGCCGCTTCACCCACCAGACGCTCGCCATTCTTGGCGAAGGCGACCACTGAAGGCGTTGTTCGTTTGCCCTCCGAGTTCTCTAGCACCAAGGGCTCTCCGCCTTCCATGACGGCCATGCAGGAGTTGGTTGTGCCAAGATCGATTCCAAGAACTTTTGCCATAGTCGGTTTCCGTTTAACTACCTCTGTTGTTCCACGATGTCTGCAAGGCGGATGCCGATTTCAACGGGAAGACGAAAATTTAGGAATTTCGATAAAAACCGATGGAAATCACCAGTTTTTGATCACTTTTGAAGTGCGAGTGACAAATAAGGCCGGTCGGTAAGGGGAATAGAATGCGACAGAGTGACACAGTGACCCAGTTGTGTTGTCTCAAATGTCACACACTGCTAGATGCCTCCGGGCAAAATGCTTGCAGGCGGATCTCTACAATTTCTCGGTGGGTGATGGGAGCCCCACCTGGAGGACGATCAGCGATGGGCCGGGAGTCGCCGTAGGATTTCCCGGAGGACTAACGAGGCGTGGCGGGAGACAGGGCGTTCCGTTCGGTCAGCGTCGTTGATGCCTTCTTGTCCGCCCGCCAAGTCGCTCAAACTGCGGACAATCAGGAATGGTGTTCGGTTGGCCCAACAGACCTGTGCGATGGCGGTCGATTCCATGTCAAGGCAGTCGGCCTTCCAGACTCTAAATGCCCACTGGCGGTACTGGCGGTTGTCGAGGAACACGGGGCCGGAGATTCCGTTGCCCCCGACCGTCAGTTCAGCCTTCCGTGAACCCAATTGGATGGGCGGCACGTGATGAATGGCCTTTTGAGCGATCGCCAGAAGTTGGGGGTCTGCATCAAATGTTTCCCGGGACTCCGGTTTGTCCATGCCCCTCGCGGATAACCTCCACGGTGTCAGGGAAGATAAAACCAAAATTCTCCCGTTTGGGTTTGAAGTAGTCGGGCAGTACGTAACCGGTGCCATCGGGACGCGGGTTGAGGTAGGCCGCCTCGCTGTGATGGTGCCAGTGTTCTGGGATGACAACATCACCGATGTGTCGCTCTGGATTAATGCCGCCGGCGATTCCGGCGAAGAACACGTGGCTGATCCTGAAGTGATCGAGGGCCTTCTGGGTGTTCATGGCCGCATTGACCATGCTCACACCGCTGGGAAAGAGCAGGAGGTCGTGGCCTTCGAAGCGCACCTGCTGGAAGAGAATGCCGTCGATCCGCCAGGTGGCGATACGGGTTCCGCCCTCGGTCAGGACGGATTCGTTGGCTTCGATCTCCGGTGGGTAGGCGGCCATCACCGCGATGAAGGGACCCGGACGTCGGTCACGAACTGCTTTCAGCGAGGCCGATGAGCAACCGCATCCGAAACAGAGCAAGAGAAGCCAAATCGGTTTCATCGGAAAATTAGATGAGCCAGGAAGAGTAGCCCGAGCAGGTGTGCGAGCAGGGGCACGGTGCGAGCACGTCCGGTCAAGAGGCTGAAGCCGATGTAGGCCACAAATCCCAGAGCAATGCCTTCGGCGATGCTGAAGGTTAGGGGCATGGCGATCATGGTTATGACTGCCGGAACGGCCTTGGAGAAGTCTTTGAGGTCCAACTCAGCGATGCTCTGCATCATGAAGATGCCCACCAGAACCAAGACCGGGGCTGTCGCCACCTCGGGAATGATGGCGATGAGCGGAGACAGGAACAAAGCCACAAGGAAACACCCAGCCGTAATAATGGTGCTCAGGCCGGTACGGCCGCCCGCTTGGACGCCGGCCGCTGATTCGATGTAGCTGGTCACGGTGCTGGTTCCCAAGACCGATCCAACCATGGCGGCTGAGGCGTCGGCCATGAGGGCACGACCGATCTTAGGCAACTGCCCCTTCGAATCGAGCAATCCAGCCCGGTGGCATACGCCGATTAAGGTTCCCATGTTGTCGAAGAGGTCCACGAAGAGTAGGGAGAGGAGGATCGGGAGGCATTGGCGCCAGTGGCTCCAGAAATAGCCGAGGTCCAGTTTCAGAAAGCTCGGAGACAGCGAGGCAGGCATGGAGACCCAGGCCTCGGGCATCCGGGTAATGGGAATGAGTCTGCCCTTGCCGTCCGGGGTCTGAGTGAAGAATCCCAAGATCGTAAGTCCGATCACGGTCAGGATGATCGCACCGGGCACTTTTCTCCAGACCAACGCCGCGGCCACGACAACGCCGGCCATGACCATCAGGGGGCTGGGTTGGTTGAAGGCGGCCAAGCCAACCAGCGTGGCTGGATTGTCCACGATGACCCCGCCGTTCTTGAGGCCGATGAAGGCGATAAAAAGCCCGATACCGCAGGTGATAGCCAGCTTGAGTTCCTGGGGAATGGCCTCCAACAAGCGCTGACGAATTCCTGTCAGACTTAAGATTAGAAACAGTACGCCCCCGTAAAACACCAGTCCGAGGGCCGCCTGCCATGGGATCTTGGCACCGAGGCAAATGCCGAAAGTGAAGAACGCATTCAAGCCCATGCCCGGAGCCAGCGCGATGGGGTAGTTGGTGGCTAGGGCCATGGCGAGAGTCATGATGGCTGAGGCCAGGGCGGTGGCGGTGATGAGGGCTCCCTTGTCCATGCCACTCATCCCGAGAATCGCCGGGTTCACCGCCAGAATGTAGGCCATGGCGGCGAAGGTGGTGATGCCGGCGATCATCTCTTTGCGGATCGTGCTGCCGTGGTGGGTCAGTTGAAACCAACGTTCGATCATGAGGTAGAAGTGTTCAGATGACTGAGGAAATTACAGTGCTTACGGAAGCAGGAGGCGAGCCGTGCCTGGCTGGTAGCCCGTTGGGGACAGGTCCCGTCGAGGATTTGTGCCCGGGGACAGACTTTTTCACCGCATTGGGAGTCGCCCAGCAACCCGCGGTCGAGAGAAGGGTGGTGGTGATTGGTGAGCATTATGCTCGGAACGCGTCACCAGCGCGAATGCCGCATCGGCGTTGGGCCGTAAAACGGTGATTCGAGGCAATGGTTGAATCTCAGATCACGAAGTCCGCATCGGCTAGGTCGGCGGCCTTAAGCTTTTCGGCGCGGGTGACCAGATTAGCGAGGGTGGTTTTTTCGAGGAGGTGGGCGATGGAGTCGCGGACCTCCTTCATGATTGAGCGCAGGGCGCAGCGGGCCTCATCGGGGCAGTTGCATTTCTCGTAGTAGTTTTCTGAAACACAGCCAATCGGAGCCAAAGCTCCCTCGATGTGTCGGATCACCCCGGCGATGACGATCTTCTCTGGCGGTTTGGCCAGACGGTATCCTCCGGCGACTCCGCGACGGCTTTCGACGAACCCTCCCGTCCGGAGGTCGTTGAGAATTTGCTCAAGGAAACGCTTCGGGATGTTTTCCGCCGATGAGATCACCGAAATTTGGATGACCTTGGGCGAATAGCGCAACCCAAGGTGAGTTAGGGCGCGCAGGGCATATTCGCCTCGAACGGTCAGTTTCATGAGAGGGGAATGGTAGAATCTCGATCCATTCAATCAAGGATTCGCTGGACGACTTCGTCAGCCTGAAGTTCAGCCCGCCAGGAACCGCAGACTGAGCCTCCGCAGCGGGGACCCCAATAGAGTGACAGGTTCAATATATACACAGCAGTACGGCAGGGCGTGTAGATGCGTCGGAGATGGGGTCGGGCCTGATGGGATTCCTATAGAGTGACAGGTTCAATATTTACAATGCGGTGCGGTGAGAGCGGGGATGTGGCGAAGATGAGGGCGGGCCTGGGCAGCGGGGACGGGGCATAGACCGAGGGGAGGGACAGGCTCCTCGGGAGAAAAAGGAACCGTGACTGGTCCAATGACGGGATTCCTTGGGGACAGGCTTGACCGGTCCGGGGCCCCCGGCGCTTGATCGGCCTAGCGCTCCACTCCTCCGATGACTGACTCTTCCGAACCCCAGTTTTTATCCGGCGTGATCGAGGGTTTCTATGGCCCGCCGTGGACCCCGTCCGAGCGATCCCAACTTTGGGATTGGATGGTTCGCGGCGGCCTTAATACCTACTTTTATGGTCCCAAGGATGATTTGCATCAGCGAGCCATCTGGCGGCAACCGTACGATGATTTTGGGCTTATGGAGGTCCGGGAGGCAGTGGCCGGATGCCGGCAGCGCGGTTTGCGTCTTATCTATGCCTGCAGCCCGGGACTGGATGTCACGTATTCGGATCCCGCCGACATGGCTGCCATTCAAGGTCGCCTGACGCAGCTGCTGGACGATGGCGTCAACGACTTTTGCATCTTGCTCGATGACATCCCAGACGCGATGCGCCCCGAAGATCTGGCTCGCTGGGGCTCTCTGGCGGCCGCTCAAGCTGCCTGGGTCAATGAGGTGTACGCCTGGACTCGCGCACGCACGCTGGGTCGCTTTCTGGTGTGCCCAACGCCCTATTGCGCACGGATGGTTGCTGCACGTCACGGAGGTGAGGGGTATTTGGAAACACTCGGTCTGGGTCTTCATCCTGACATCGACATCTTTTGGACGGGTCCGGAGATCATTTCCGAGACGCTGGATTTGGACCCGCTCGCTCGGTTGACCAAAATCCTGCGCCGTCCTCCACTCATCTGGGATAATCTCTTCGCCAATGATTACGATGGTCGCCGCTTTTTCTGCGGTCCGTATGCCGGAAGACCTCTGGAGCTGAAACAGGCGGTGCGGGGAATTCTGCTCAATCCCAATACGGAGTTTCCGCTGAACTTCGTGCCGATCCATTCGTTCGGGGCCTACCTCGCGGCCGACAGTGTATGGGATTCCCGGGCGTCGTTTCTCGAGGGTTTGAAGGCCTGGTGGCCTCGATTCGCCACCGTGGGAGCTCCGTTGAGTTTCGATGATTTGGTGACCTTCGCGGATTGTTTCTATCTGCCGTATCGGGAGGGGCCTGAAGCCGATGCGTTGGCGCAGGCTATCGCCCGAAGTTTGTCGTGGCCCCGGCGGCCGGAGGACCCGGAGTCGCTGGCCGTGCGAGCGCGGATGCTTCGGTTGAAGGACTTTTGTGCGCGGTTGGTGGATTTGAAGGATCGCGGCTTGTTTCACGCATTCCACCGCAGGGTCTGGGAATTGCGGGAGGAATTGGACCTTATTGACCGTTGGTGGAGCCACCAGATCGATCCGGCCCGCGCGGGCACTCCGTTCGAGTCCGACTTCCACCGGCCGAAGACGTATCGTGGAGGCTTTGTGGTGCGCGTTCAGTCGTTCCTGACCCCCTGGCCAGACGGCTCGATGGAATGGACCTCCATGAACCTGAACCCCGGACCAGCCTCGGCGATATGACTTCGACCCTTCCTTTTCCCTTTCAGTTGCGCCCACCCCAAGCGGGTGACAGGGCTGGTGCCTACGCGGTTTGCCTGAAGACCGGCAATTTCGGGCAGGATGGCGAGCCGTTTTACCGCGACGATCCAGAGGCGTTGGGCCGGGTATTCGTGGGGCCCTATCTGGACTACGAGCCGGAGTTGGCGCGGATCCTCGAAGATGACCAGGGCATTTGTGGGTACGTGCTCGCGGCGATGGATTCCCACGCGTTTTACGCTCGGTATGAAGCCGAGTGGCGGCCGGAGTTGTGCCGGGCTTATCCGGCCCCGACCGGCGACCCGGGCGGATGGAACCGGGTCCAGCAAATCCACCACGTCTATCACCACCCGGATTATTTTTGCCCGGAGCCCTACGACCAATATCCCTCGCATGTGCACATCGACTTGTTGCCACGGGCTCAAGGTCGAGGGCTGGGTCGAGCGATGATGGCGGAAGTGCTGGGGTTGCTGCGTCAGCGCGGATCACCGGGAGCGCACCTTGGGGTGAGCTTGCCCAACATCCCGGCTCAGGGGTTTTACCGGAAGCTGGGATTTCAGCCGCTCATCCAGGTCGGGGAGGGGACAGATGGTTGCCTGTATTTGGGTCACCGATTAAATGACCTCACGGCTGCCTCGAGTGAGAAGTGAGACCGCATAGCCCCACGTGCCATGAACTCGCTGTCCCTCTTTCTTCACCGCTGGCTGATCCCGCGGATGACCGCGCTCAGTGAGAACACCTATCTCGCCTCCATCCGCGCCGGGATGGTTTCCGTGGTCCCTCTGACCATTTTGGGCGGGCTCTTCATGGTGGTGGCTTATCTGCCCATCCCAGGGTGGGAAGCCCGGATGGCTCCGCACCTGCCGCTCCTGCAAATTCCCGTCACCGCCACCTTCGGACTCTTGGGTCTCTTCGTCTGTCTGGCCATCGGCTACGATCTGGGAACCCGGCTCAAACAAGAGGCCATCTTGAGTGCGACGCAGGCGGCGCTAGTCTTCATGCTTATCCAGTTAGAGATGAAGGATCAAACCCTGGTCATGGAGGGACTGGGATCGAAGGGGTTGTTCACGGCCATACTGATAGCCCTAGTGACAGTCCGCATCCAGAAGGCCTTCACCGATGCCAATTGGGTCATTCGTTTGCCGGATTCGGTGCCCAAGGTGGTGTCGGACACGTTCATTTCATTGACTCCGACGGTGTTCCTCGTGGTGGCCTTTTGGATCCTGCGCTTCGTGATGGGGGTGGATATTAATGCCGGCGTTCAGACGCTCTTCAAGCCGTTGGTCTTCGCCTTGAACACCCTGCCGGGCATTCTGGTGTACGCCTTTCTGGTGACGCTCTTGTGGTCGGTGGGCATTAATGGCGACAACACGCTCGATGCCTTTGTGGCGCCGATTTTTCTGCAATTTTTAGCCGAGAATGTGGAGGCCGTGGGCCGCGGTCAGCCCATGCCCTATGTGACAGCCAATGGATTTTTTTCGACCTTCGTCAATGTTGGCGGCACCGGAGCGACGCTGGGGTTGGCGTTAATTTTGGCGATGTCTAAAGACCCGGCCTACCGGAAAATTAGTCGACTGTCCTTGCCGACCCAAATCTTCCAAATCAACGAGCCCATTTTCTTCGGCATCCCCATCGTGCTCAATCCGTGGTTCATGATCCCTTACGTGGCCAACGCCTTGCTGCTGACAGCCTCGACGTATTGCCTGATGGACTGGGGTTGGATTCGAAAACCCTTCGTCAATGTCCCGTGGACCACGCCGCCGGTCATCGGCCATTACTTGCTGACCGGGGGTGATTGGCGGGCAGCTGTTTGGGGCGTTGTTTCGTTGGGTTTGGCGATGCTGGTTTACTGGCCCTTTGCTAAAGCGGCCGAGAGGCAGCGCTTGGCCGCGGCCTCATTGTCGCCGCTGTCGACCGTTTTCGTGCCTCAAGGAACCACGCTCAACCAGGAGAAACAGCAATGATGACAACGATACGACGGAGTCTTGGGGTTTGGGTCTTCTTGGCGATGATGGGGGTGTCCATCCGGGCCGAAGAGGCAAAGCTGGTGGTACCACCCCAAAAAGTTTTGCCGCTGCCCGGTGAGGTGCTGTCCATCCGCGGACACACGGCCTTTGTCATCGTTCCACCCTCGGCCGGAAAAACTATACCCTGGGTGCTCTACGCTCCGACCTTGCCGGGGCTTCCTGGAACTGAAGAGAAGTGGATGTTCGAGCGCTTTCTCGAAGCGGGCATCGCGGTTGCTGGCATCGACGTGGGGGAATCCTACGGCAACGCGGCGGGGCGAGTGCTCTATTCGGCATTCCATGAAGAACTCACCTCGCACCGCAAATTTGCCCGAAAGGTGATGCTGTTGGGTCGCAGCCGTGGAGGTCTGATGACCCTGTCTTGGGCAGCCGAGAACCCCGACAAGGTGGCTGGATTCGCTGGGATTTATCCGGTTTGCAATTTAGCGAGTTACCCAGGCATCACCAATGCCGCTCCGGCTTTTGGACTCAAACCGGTGGATTTAGAGGCGCAATTGACCCGGCACAATCCGGTGGATCGATTGGAGCCCTTGGCCCGAGCCCGGGTACCGCTCTTTGTGATCCATGGCGACCAAGACAAACTGGTGCCGTTGGAGGCCAACTCCGGCCTGGTGCGATCGCGGTATCAAGCATTGGGAGGAACCTTCGAATGGGTGGTCCCAGCGGGGCAGGGACACAACATGTGGACGGGGTTTTTCCAATCACCGGAACTCGTGGCGTTCGTCGTGCGAGAATGCCGAAAACAGGCCCAGTGATTGGCCGCTCGATTTGGACATGGAACTCTCTTGGGAATGGTATCCGGCTCTCTTTGCAACCGGGTTAGTGGCGGGTTGGGTGGACGCCATCGCTGGCGGGGGAGGCCTCTTGACCGTGCCGATGTTGCTGGCCACGGGCATGGATCCGCAGGATGCCCTAGGCACCAACAAGTTTCAGTCGTCGATGGGCACGACCATGGCCACGGTCCAGTACGCGCGGCATGGACTATTGAAGTGGAGTGAGGTGTCTCAAGGCGTGGTGGCCACGGCCTCCGGTGCGTTGCTGGGCGCGGCCTGCGTCACTCGGATGGATGCTCAGGTATTGCGTCCGGTGATCCCGGTTCTGTTGGTTGCCATTGCCCTGTATCTGGGGCTTAAACCGGATTTGGGCCGTGAGGCGCGGCCATCGACTCTCACCGGACTGTTGCTCCGCTGGCGGTCATTGGGGTGGGGCGGTGGGTGGATTTCCGAAGACGCGGTAGCCGAGACCCGTTGGGTGTTCGCCGTGGGTTGCGGGTTGCTCATCGGGTTTTACGACGGATTCTTCGGTCCGGGCACCGGGAGCTTCTGGACCATCGCTTGCCTGATTGGCATGGGCTGGAATTTGCTGACAGCAACGGCCTACACAAAGGCCATGAACCTCTCCAGCAATCTGGCCTCACTGGGGTTGTTCCTCGCTCTGGGTCATGTGCGTTTCGGGGTAGGTGGTGTGATGGCTTTGGGGCAGATGATCGGCGGGCGACTGGGGGCCGGAGTGGCCGTGAAGGGAGGGGCGCGATTCATCCGGCCAATTTTTCTCACCATGGTGACGCTGTTGGCTGGGAAACTTCTTTGGGATGGGTTTCTTCGGTCCCGGTAAACCGGTGAGGCAGCCGGCCGTGGCATTTCATCGTTGCGACCCGCCCCGACAGGCTGGTGGACGTTAGGAACGGACATTGAAGATGAGGTCGCTTGGAAGTGGCGAGCGCGCAACGAGGACCTTGCCTTCAGATCCCTGCTTCACTATCCAATGAGAACCCCAATGAAAACATCCCCCCTGTGCGGACAACGCCTCCGGCGATCACCGGGATTTACCCTGATCGAACTGCTGGTGGTCATCGCCATCATCGCGATTTTGGCCGGAATGCTTCTTCCGGCGTTGGCCAAGGCGAAATCTAAAGCGACGGGCATTTCCTGCATGAACAACACCAAGCAGTTGATGCTCGCGTGGAAGTTGTATGCGGCCGACAACGGAGACCGGTTTCCTGGGGCCGCCAATTGGACTCCTCCTGGGGCGGGGCGGGATGTGCCCAACTGGACCGGCGGCAGTTGGTTAGACAACACCAAGGCTCTGGAGCGGGATCCCAACAATTGGGACCACGAGGCGTTTACCAAAAAGAGTGTCTTGTGGCCGTATTGCGGAGGGTCTATCGGCATCTGGCATTGTCCGGCCGACATGACGATGGCTTACAATACGCGCGAGAAAAAGTACGTCTCCCGCATCCGTAGTGTCTCCATGAACAATTGGGTGGGAGGTCCGGGCTGGGGCAATTCGGGTTCGCAGTGGAAGGTTTATTCCAAGGAATCGGACCTCAACCTTCCGGGTCCTTCCAACACTTGGGTGCTCGTAGATGAGCGTGAAGACTCCATCAACGATGGATACTTCGTGGTGGATATGGCGGGATTTGTGGAGGGTAATCTCACCTCGACACGGCAAGTTGTGGATTTCCCGGCGTCCTATCACAACGGAGCGGCTGGATTCGCCTTCGCCGACGGTCATTCCGAGATCCATCGCTGGCGTTCCTCTCAGTTCCTGCAACCCGTCAAGAAGGGGCAGACACTACCATTGAACGTGCCGGCTCGCGATAATTTGGCCCGCACCGATGTGTATTGGATGGCTGAGCGCAGCACTCGGGCTCAGTGACCCAAGCGTTTTTTGGTGGGTAACTGGGGCGTGCCATCGCGGCTGTGGGCCAGGATCCCAGTCGCCCATTTTACCCGAAGGACTTGCCGAATCCCAACCTCGCGCGGATAGTCTCTAGCGTGCATTCCACCGGTCCGTTTTACGCAGTGGCTTTCCGTTGGTTCCTGGGCCTGTTGAGCCTGGGCCAGTGGATGGCTGTGTCTGCCGCCGCACCCACTCTCGAGGCCATCCAGAAACTGCCGCCGGCCGCCGGCCGAGCTGTGGATTTCCGCAAGGATGTTCAACCCATTTTGGAAGCCAGTTGCGTCAAATGCCACGGTCGCGGTAAGGCCAACGGCGATTGGAAAATCGACACGCGCGAAACCTTTCTCCAGCCCGGTGAGTCAGGACCGGCGGTGGTCGTGGGCAATAGCGCACACAGCTATTTCATTCATCTCGTGGCCGGAACCGATCCGGATTCTGCTATGCCCAAGAAGGGGTCCAAATTGACCTCCGAACAGGTGGGGATTCTGCGCGCATGGGTCGATCAGGGACTAAAATGGGATCTCCAGGTTTCCTTCGCCCAGCCACCGGCCAATAACCTCAAGCCCCGTCGCCCCGAACTGCCGGCCGGACGGGCAGCCCATCCGGTGGATCGGTTTATTGAGTCGTATTTTTCGCGGCACGGTCTTGCGGTGCCGAAGACCGTCGATGATCGGATGTTCCTGCGACGCGTTTCGTTGGACATCACCGGACTCTTGCCGACTCCGGAGGTGCAGGAGGCGTTTCTCAAAGACCGCCGCAAGGACAAGCGGGCGACCTATGTCCGGCAGTTGCTTGATGACAAACCTCGCTACGCCCAGCACTGGCTGAGCTTCTGGAACGATCTTCTTCGCAATGACTATGCGGGAACCGGGTACATCGATGGTGGTCGCAAACAAATCAGTCCCTGGCTTTATCAAGCCTTGCTCGACAACAAGCCGTACGACCAGTTCGTCCGGGAGTTGGTCAATCCGGTGAACGGGAGCGAAGGCTTCACCAAGGGCATTGTCTGGCGGGGCACGGTCAATGCGTCCATGACGCCACCGCTTCAGGCCGCCCAGAACATTGGACAGGTGTTCATGGGAGTGAACCTCAAGTGCGCCTCTTGCCATGATTCGTTCATCGATGACTGGCAACTCAGCGACGCCTACGGATTGGCCGGCATCTATGCCGATGGCGCTCTCGAAATGGTCCTGTGCGACAAACCCACTGGGAAGGTGGCTCCGCTGAAGTTTCTCTTTCCCGAACTGGGATCGGTGGATCCCAAGGCTCCGAAGACCAACCGGCTGGAGCAATTGGCCCGCTTGATCACGCAGCGTGAGAATGGCCGATTGTCCCGCACCATTGTTAACCGCCTGTGGGCTCGGTTGCTGGGGCGTGGTCTGGTGGAGCCGCTGGACGTGATGCAAAACACGGCCTGGGACCCCGACTTGCTGGATTGGTTGGCCGAAGACTTGGTGGCTCATCAATGGGACCTCAAGCGCACGTTGGAACTCATTCTCAGCTCACGGGCTTATCAGTTCCCGTCGCTCAATATTCCCGAAAAACCCGAGGCCGAGTACACCTTCAAGGGGCCGGCCATTCGCCGCCTGACGGCTGAGCAATTCCGTGATGCCTTGAGCTCCATCACCGGGATCTGGGCTGAAAAACCTTCGGGCGATTTAGATCGTTTGCTCGCGGAACCCGGCTCTTCGAAGAAGTTGCGCGGGAACGCTTTTTGGATTTGGAGCGATGCCCATGCCGGAACCACCGGTGTGCCACCGGAGACCAATGCCTTCCGCAAGGATTGGGTGGTGTCAGCCCTTCCGAGCGAGGCCACAGTGTTTGTTCATGCCGACAACTCGGCCAAGGTGTTCTTGAATGGCAAGAAGGTGCGAGGCACCGAGTCTTCCGATTGGATGCAGTCCAGCGTGTATGATGTGCGCGGTCTGCTGCGTGTGGGTACCAACATTCTGGCGATCGAAGCGGTCAATGGCGGTGACGCGATTAATCCCGCGGGCCTGCTGGTGTACGTTCGAGTGCGTCAGACAGAGCTCAGATCGAAGAAGGAAGCCGGGTCTTCTGCCGAGGCGTTCCTCGACTTCGGGTCCGACGCATCGTGGCGGGTTAAAAAGAATCCTTCAGGCGACTGGCAGACTTCATCCACGGAACGTTGGGTCGCGGCCGACATTCTTGGAGTGCCGTCAATGTCTCCATGGAATATTGAGTCCACTCTGGCGCAGACTGTTTCTGGCCGTCAGGTCTATGGATCGGTGCGGGCTTCGTTGATTCCGGCCGATCCGCTGGCCTTGGCTTTGGGACGTCCTAATCGCGAGCAAGTCACCACCACACGCCAGTCCATGGCTACAACGATCCAAGCGCTGGAACTGACCAATGGCGAAAGCCTAGCCAAACTCCTCAAGCGGGGGTCCGAGAAATTGGCGGTCACCCATCCCGATGGACGTGCGTTGGCTCAGCGGGTTTTTCAGCAGGGGTTGTCTCGGCCGCCGACCCGCCAGGAGTTGGCTCTAACCTTGGAGTTGGTGGGGGAAAAGTCTCATTCGGATGGCGTTGAAGACCTCTTGTGGAGTCTTGCCTTGCTGCCTGAATTCCAGCTGACGTATTGACCGCGACCCAGACATCTTCGATCGATTCATCGCCGAACACCTTTCTCATGAAGACTCCCGATTTCACACGCCGCGAATTCGTCAAGGGACTCAGCGCTGCAACCCTTGGAGCCCTGGGTGCTGGGTATCCCAAGTCTCTGGCCGCCGCCGAAGGCGAGGCCCTGAGGCCCCCAGCCACGGCCGATACGATCATCGTGCTGTGGATGGGCGGCGGCATGGCCTCCACCGAGACCTTTGATCCGAAGCGCTGCACGCCGTACGAGAAGGGGATGAACCCCAACACGGTGCTCTCGACCTTCCCGTCAATCCCGACAGCGGTGGATGGTATTCGCCTGAGTGAGGGGTTGGAGAAGGTGGCTAAGGTGATGGATCGCGGCACCCTCATCCGGACTTATACGGCCGGCGATCTGGGATTCATCCTCCACTCGCGGCATCAGTTTCACTGGCATACCGGCTACGCGCCACCGCAGTCGGTCGCATGTCCGCACATCGGGGCGGTGATGTCCCGTACCCTTGGCCCAAAGAACGCCGCAGTGCCGGCTTTCATTAACATCGGCCAGCGCCTGGATGTTGGTGAGGGTGAAGAACTCAAGGCCTTCACCTCGGCCGGGTTTTTGGGCAGTGAGTTTGGTCCCTTTAACGTGCCGTTCCCCGATGCGGCCAAGGATGTGGTCACGCCGTCGCAAGGCATGAGCCCCTCGCGTTTCGAGAACCGGGACCGGTTTTATCGACGTTTGTTGGAGGCCTCGCCGGTGGGGCAATTGGGCAGTGGATACCAGAAGGAGTCGCTGTTGCGATCCATCGACAATGCGCATCGCCTGCTGGCTTCCCCCTCGGCCAAGGCCTTCGATCTCACGTTAGAGTCGCCCGAGACCATCGCGAAATATGCACCGGGCGGTTGGGATTTTAGTCGGCGGCTAGGTGGCGACATGAATCGCGAGGGCGTTTATGAGAAGGCCAATCTTCAGCGCTTTGGTTTGGGCTGTTTGTTGGCTCGGCGTTTGGCTGAGGCAGGAGCCCGATATATCGAAGTCACGACCGAGTACATTCCGTTCCTTAATTGGGACACCCACGAACGGGGGCATGAAAAGCTCGTCCATATGAAGATGGCCATCGATGGCGCCATTTCGCAATTGGTGCTCGATCTGGAGGAGCGCGGCATGCTCGACCGGACGTTGGTAGTGGTGGCCAGCGAGTTCAGTCGCGACATGATGCAGGAGGGCAAGCCCGACAAACCCATCCAAGATCAGGTACCGGTGCCCCAGCGCATAGATTCACCCGTCAATTACGGCATGCACCGGCACTTCACCGATGCAGGCAGCGTGGTGCTCTTTGGCGGCGGCATGAAGCGTGGGCACCTCCATGGTGTGACCGCCGACGAGCGACCCTGCAAGACGATCAAGGACCGCGTTGGCATTGAGGATTTGCACGCCACGCTGTACCGAGCGATGGGAGTTTCGCCCAAGCTTTCCTATGAGATTGAAAAGCGTCCGTTCTACGTGACTCGGGACGGTGTCGGAAAACCCATCGGTAGCCTGTTCAGCAAGCCGATTTGAAGGGCTGAGTTTGTCGGAGGACTCTTCGGATATAGCCCGATGAGCCTCCGAGGTAGAGGGGATCGATCTCCGAGCGGTCCTCTGCCGCACGGGGAATCCTCAGCGGGAAACGGGGAACACCAGGCTGATGGTTGTGCCACGGCCGGGGCTAGAACGGACACGGGCCTGACCGCGGTGGGTCTCGACTACGCGGGCGACAATCGCCATGCCCAGGCCGTTGCCGCGCGGTTTGGAGGTTTGCAACAAGGATGAAAAAGCATTCTGAGCCTGCTCCCGAGTCATGCCGATGCCGCTGTCTCGAAACCGAACTAACACATGGGTTGCCGGCCCCTTCCGGAGAAGCGGTAGAGCCCGGGATCGAATGCTCAAGCGGCCTCCCTCGGGCATGGCTTCGACGGCATTGAGGGTGAGATTTAGGAACGCCTGTTCCAATTGAGTGGCGTCAGCCATCAACACCGGTAGGTCTGAATCCAGTTCTCGGAATAGCTCGATGCCGGCCGAACGGAGTTTGACCCGGGTCAGCATGAGCAAGTCGTCCAGGACCTGGTTCACGTTGACCTCTTCGAAATGGGGTTCGGCGCCACGGGCGAAGTCCAAGACTCGGTCCACGATGCGGTTGAGGTGATCCATCTTCTCGCCCATGATGCGGACATCGGTTTGGCGGGGATCACCAGGACCGAAGTGCAGGTCGAGCGAGTGGTGAAGCATCTTCATCACAGTCAGTGGATTGCGGATCTCATGGGCAATTTCGGCAGCCAAGAGTCCCAGGGCACTGAGGCGTTCGCTCTGGCGGAGGGCCTCTTCGACGGAGACGATGCGGTCGTAGAGGCGGGCTTTTTCGAGAGCCAAGGCCGACAGTTCGGCATAGGTCGAAAGAGTGCGGACTTCTTCGTCCGAGAAGAGATGAGGCTCGCCCGAGTAAATGTTTAGGGTACCGATGGCCTTTCCCGAGAAGAGCAGGGGAACGCTCAGGAGTGAGACCAGTCCTTCGTGTCGGGCTATGCTAACATTCTGGTAGCAACCCGACACCTGTACGTTTTCGACCTGAAGCGGTTTGCGCCGCCGAGCGACGATGCCTACCACACTTTCGGCCAGACTCACCCGCGGTTTGGAGGCGTAGGCCTTGCCCGCTCCATCATGGGCTCGGAGGTCGAGCCATTCGCCCGAGGGGTCTACCATCATTAGTGAACACATCTTGGCCCGCATCAGGACTCGGGCCTCGCGGGTGATGACGGTGAGGGCGTCGTCGACCGAGAGGGTGGAGTTGATGAGTTGGCCCACCTTCAGGAGGGATTCTAGCAACCCGGCCCGCTGGCGTGCCGACTCGTACAACCAGGTGTTGCGGATGGCTGGAGAGGCCAGTGATGCGAGTTCTTCTAGAAGGGTCTGTTGTTCTAGGGAGAAGGCGTTGAGCCGGTCAGAATCGACATTAATCACTCCGCGTACCTCTCCGCCGACGCGCAAAGGTACGGCCAATTCTGAACTCACCCCGTCCCGCAAGGGGACGTACCGGCGTTCCTTCGAAACATCGTCGATGCGCAGCGTGCGCCCGGATCGGGCCACCTCGCCGGTGATGCCCTCGCCCAAGCGGAGTCGGAATTGGTTGGCGTGTCCGGGGAGGCCGCTGGTGGCCTCGATTTCGAGGAAGCCACTGGTCGGATTAATCAGGCAGATTGAACCCGAGTTGCTTTCCATCAGGCGGACCACTTCATCGAGCAGGATTTGCAGTGACTCTCGCAGATCGAGGGTTGAGTACACTCGCTGCACGGTCCGGTGGAGCGACTCCAAGCGAGAGAGGCGGGCCTGGAGGTCGAGGGTGGAGTTGGGCTCAATCACAGGATTCATGATGTTACCGGACCCTCGCTGTGAGAATCAGGCCGGTGACGCTGAACACGAGATTGGGTAACCAGGCGCCGAGCCAAGCCGGAACGATCCCATTCTGACCCATGGCGAATCCGACGCGCTGGACCACGAAGAAGATGAAGGCCAAGCCAATGCTGCCGGCGACCCCGAAGAACAAATTTCTGCGCCCGGAAGGAGCCGCGAAGGGCACGGCGATAATCACCACCACCAGGCAAGTCCAGGGTGCTGCCAATCGTGCGTGGAACTGAGTGTCGAGCCACGCCTTCAGGTCGGGCTTAAGCACCGGGTGCAGTTGTTGGTAATCGACAATTTCCTGCAGCGTCAATTGAGGCCGCTGCATCGCTTTGGCCCGGTTGAAATCGGCGATGCGCAATTCGCTGCGGATAATGTCCGGGGTCTCAGTGAGTTCTTTGAGGAATTCCACCCCGGGGAGCCAGAGGGGCTCGCGGTCTTGATGATTTCTGAAGACGTACTCGTTGCCGTTGGTAAAGCGCCAGGTCGAGCCTGTCCACGCCGCACCATCAGCGAGGAATTGGCGTTGGGCGCCCGGGCGAATGGGTTCTTGGATCACTAAACCGATGAGCTCACCGCTTCGGGTATCAAACGAGGTGGCCGACCAGTTGATTTGGGTGGTCGGGTCGTGGAAGACGATGTTGGTTGTGATCACCCCGTTGGTGAAGGTCTGCAGCGAACCGGGCCAAGCCAGCCATTGGTTGGTGCCGGGCAGGGTGGGGATTGGTGTGAAGCGGGTTTCGCGAACGGCGGGATCGGTGTCCTCGGTGCTGCGCCACAGACGTTCGCTGGCCGTCGAGTAGTTCCAGGCGCCGTTCGTCCACAGGGCTGCAGGAATTCGTACTTCGCGATGGGCTCCGGTTCCTAGTGGCATCAACAGACGGATTCCGACCATGTCGCCGGTGGCAGGCAGGAAACGACTGATGCTCCAAGAGCGGCGGTCGGTCTGATTCTCAAAGTGGAACTGCGAACGCCAGGCTTCCGAAGGCTTCTCGTTGGCGGACTTGCCCAACATGAGATTTTCCTGCCGATGTTTGGCCTGGGGAATGAGGTTCTCTCCGCTCCAATACAGGGCGAGCGAGAGGAGTAACCCCACCGTGATGTAGGGGACGATGGTTCGCCACAAGCTGATTCCGGCCGCCCGGATCGCTGTCAATTCGTGATGACGCGCGTGGTTGGTCAGGGTGTAGAGCAGCGACAGCAGTAGCGCGATGGGAAGGGTGGTGTTCAGTAGTTCGGGCAGACCCCAGACATAGAACTCCAGCACTCCGACCAGGCTTAGTCCGGCCTTTTGGAACCGGGTCATATCACCCAAAAGGTCGAAGGCGATCCAGAACAGCGTGAAGCCACTGAGGCAGACGCCCAGTGGCAGCAGGAGTTCCCGGAGCAGATAACGGTCGAGGAGGCGCATCGGACTCGGCAACCTTATGCAGGATCGATTCGGTTGACCAACTGCGGTTTGCAGAGCTTCTCCTGTGCGGATGGGGATCGGTTGATAGTGATTGGGTGGGCGTCTTGGGGGCTCCGCGGGACTGGGCCTTCGCTCGCAGGGATCGTTCGGGAGGTGAGGGCTTTCGCGCTGACGCGCGATGGAGATTGGTGTGCTGCGATCCAATGCTCGCTGCGGTCCAGTCCCGCGGAGCCGGTGTGTGGTAGGTGTGTAGGTGTTTTTTTGGGGACGGGCTGATGGGGAATGGGAATTTGGGATCCGGGGCGGTGGTTGGTGAACTGCCCGGACCGCTTCCCGGTTGCGTTGACGTGGGTGGGAGGTCTCCCTAGTTTGCTCTGCCATGTCCGCGTTGCTTGATTCGCTGGTTGAATTGATCCGCCGCTCGTCTGCCGAGATTCCCGATGATGTGAATGCGGCGTTGGTCCGTTCTCTGGAGTCCGAGAAAAAGGGGACCATCGCCGAGAGTGCTCTGAAGATTATCGAGCAAAACATCGAGCTGGCGAAGCGGAAGTCCCAGCCGCTCTGCCAGGACACCGGCAGCGTGCTCTTCTACGTGGACTGTCCCGTCGGCTTCGATCAAATCACCTTTGAGGAAACAGCTCGGGAGGCAGTGACGTCGGCGACCCGCAAGGGTTACTTGCGGCAGAACTCGGTGGACTCGGTGACGGGTAAGAATGATGGCACCAACGTCGGGCCTGGATCTCCGTCGGTTCATTTCCATCAGCATCGTTCGTCCGAGGTTCAGGTGCGTCTCATGCTCAAGGGGGGCGGTTGTGAGAATGTGGGTGCTCAGTATTCGCTGCCGCTCGAGAAGCTCCATGCCAGCCGGGATCTCGACGGGTGCCGCAAGGTCATCCTCGATGCCGTGTTGCAGGCGCAGGGCAAGGGCTGTGGTCCGGGCATTTTAGGGGTTTGCATCGGGGGGGATCGATCGACCGGCTATGCGATGAGCAAGACCCAGTTCCTACGTACTCTGGAGGACCGTAATCCGGATCCCGCTCTGGATGCGCTGGAGCAGGATGTGCTGAAGACGGCCAACGAATTGGGCATTGGCCCGATGGGCTTTGGGGGCAAGACGACGCTTCTGGGGGTGAAGATCACCGCAGCCAACCGGGTGCCGGCCTCCTATTTTGTAACCGTCAGCTACATGTGCTGGGCCTTCCGCCGTCAGGGCGTGGAACTCAATGAAGCCTCCGGGATCTGCCGTTGGCTGTATTGACCCATTGAATGGCTCGCGCAGCAGTCTCTGAGCCCTCGCCGTAGAGCCTCCTGCAGGTCGTTGACGCAAAAAGCCCGGGCCGTGGCCCGGGCTTTCGTGCGATTTAAGACACTAGGTCGCCTAGATCACTTCTCCGGCTGATCGTATTCGCCGAGCGGGCGGATCCAGATGTTGCGGAAGCGGACCGGATCTCCGTGGTCTTGGAGGCGGATGGGGCCGGTACCGTCGTACTTGAAGTACTTCGGGGTGTTCTGGTGGCCGCTGGGGCCGTTGAACTCCTGCTTGTGATGCAGTGCCACGCCGTTGTGCAGGACCGTAACGGAGGCCTTGCGGGTCACTTTCCCTTCGGTATCAAACAGCGGGCCTTCGAAGATCACGTCGTAGGTGTTCCACTGGCCGGGCTTCTTCATGGCGTTATGCAGCGGGGGCCACATGCCATAGAGACCACCGGCCTGACCGTCGGCGTAGGTCTTGTTGTTGTACACGTCGAGGACCTGGACCTCGTAGAGGCCGTGAAGGAAGAGTCCGGAATTGCCGCGGCCCTGACTTTCACCCTTGGGGGGATTCGGGGCGGACCATTCGAAATGGAGTTGGAAGTCCTTGAACTTCTCTTGGGTCTGGATGTCGCCGGTGCCCTTCACGACCTCGAAATAGCCGTTCTCGACCTTCCAGGGGGCCTTGCCGTCTTTGCCGCCCTTCCACTTCGAAAGGTCTTTGCCGTCAAAGAGGACCACGGCGTCAGCCGGGGCCGGGGCCTGATGGCTGAAGGACTCACCCGGTTCTACGATGGGCGGGTTGGGGCGGGTTTTGTCGTGAACCTTCCACTTCTGTCCCGGGATTTGCGGGGTGTTGTCGTAGCCGACGCCAGCGGCGAAGGCGGTTGCGGTGGCGATGGCCAGAGGCAGGAAACGCGCAAGTGTGCTCATGAGGACTGGATGAGGGGCTACGCTCGGTATCTGGTTAGAAAAACTCAATGTTGAAGTCCGACGCAGTTTGGAATTCTTGCACAAAACGGCTTTTCGTCAGTGCCTAGGTTGCCAGAGGATTTGGTCTCCATGAATCACGCTCCCGGTTTTCTCCATTTGGTCCAAGATGCCCAGACTCGCATCCAGGAACTCTCCATCGACGCCTTGCGTGAACGACTCAAGACCAACCCCGGATTGGTGTTGTTGGATGTTCGCGAGGAGAGCGAGTGGGCTGCCGGACACGCTGTGCAGGCGAGCCACCTGGGCAAGGGTATCTTGGAGCGCGACATCGAGGCCCGCTATCCCGACAAGTCGGCGGAAATCGTGATGTACTGTGGCGGGGGATACCGCAGCGCTCTGACCTGCGACGCGGCGCAGAAGATGGGCTACCAAAACGTGCGATCGCTCATCGGTGGCTACAAAGGCTTGGTGACAGCCGGTTGGCCAATGACGCGCTGAAGATGGAATCCGGCTCGGGATCGTTGGAAATAAGCCACCAGGGTCTGCAGGGCTTGGAGCCTCAGTTCTCCGGAGTCTCATCAGGAGCTCTAATTGTCGGACGGGAGAACCCGTAGTTGCCCGATGCTTAGCGGGCGAATGGGATCCGCAGCAATCGGGGACCTAGGCAGGCAATGGCGCTCTCGAAGCGATCCTCCTCGCCGAGGCCTTGTGGAATCCCCCTTCGGTCCACCGTGCTGCCGGCGGCCATTTCTGAAAAGGCGGGCAGGACCAAACGCCCAGGGTTCACCAAGAAACAAGGCACCTTGGCTCGGGATGCAATGCCGTCATCGAGCACCAGAGCAGGGTGCAGATGGCCTTGAATCTTCCACCATGAGGCGTGGTGCTCGGGATCAGCGGGTTCCGGCGGTTGATCTCCATGCAACAAGATGGCTTCGGGCAGATTCACCTGCCGAACGGTCCGTGCCGTGATTCCCCAACGCTCCAGTTGTCGGGGCAATTGACGGTCGTGGTTGCCCAGGCACCACTCTAGGACCAATCCCTCGTGCTCTAGGGATGCCAATTCCTGGACTGCTTGCTGAATGCCGTCTATGGGCAGGGCGGCGTGGACGATATCGCCCAGTAGGATCAGGCGTTCGGGCCGGTAACTTTCCAGGAGAGCTCTCAGCCGGGTCACCGTGGTGTCGACAATTCCAAGCGGCATTAACTGCCCGCGTGCGCGGCGCGCCCAGGCCTCCCCGAGGTGCAGGTCGGCCACCGCGAGGCATCGGCTGCGCGGCAGCCACACGGCCCGCCGAGCATCGAGCACCGCATCGTCTTGGAGTTGAAACCGTTCAGCCATCACGTCGGCCATACTCTGGCACCGACCCGGGCCTCTGACGAGGCAGTCGGAGTGTTCGATTCCGACCCTCGCCTCGGTCTTAGTTGGCCTACAGATGTCCCTATCGGGCGGCAATCTGGCCATCGCTTTTGACTTCCGCCTCGGGCCCGTCCCGGCATGCTTTCAGTCCATGAACCCCCGCCGTCTCGGTCTGCTGGCCAGTCTGGTTTTGAGCAGTGTCGTCTACGCCAAGGAGTTGACCATTGCCGTCATTCCCAAGGGCACCACCCATGAGTTCTGGAAGTCGGTCCATGCCGGTGCCGTGAAGGCCGAACGGGAACTCACTGCGGCCGGTACGCCGGTGAAGTTGTTTTGGAAGGGCCCGCTCCGCGAGGACGACCGCGACCAGCAAATCCAGGTGGTCGAGAACTTCACGGCCCGCAATGTCAGCGGCATCGTATTGGCGCCGCTCGATTCGCAGGCGCTGGTGAACCCCGTGCGCAGCGCGGTGAAGGCCGGAGTGCCGGTGGTCATTTTTGATTCGGACCTCAAGAGCGATCAGCAGGTGAGTTTCGTGGCCACCGACAATTTCAAGGGCGGTCACATCGCTGGCGACTATTTGGCCAAGCGCTTGGGTGGCAAGGGTCGCATCATTTTGCTGCGGTATCAGGTCGGCAGCGCCAGCACTGAGGCGCGCGAGGCCGGATTCCTCGATGCCCTCAAGGCCTACCCCGACCTCAAGCTCATCTCCGCCGACCAGTACGCGGGGCCGACCCGGGAAACGGCTTACCAAGCCTCGCAGAATCTTCTCAATCGGCATGGTCAGGCTGTGGATGGGGTGTTCTGTCCCAACGAGACCGCCACGATCGCCATGACCAAGGCGCTGAGGGAAATTGGACGTGCTGGAGGTAAGGTGGTGATGGTTGGCTTCGACTCGGGTTCCCAGTCTGTGGCCGACCTTCGCCATGGCGATGTCCAGGCGCTGGTGGTGCAGGATCCGGTGAAGATGGGTTACCTGGGAGTGAAGACGCTTGTGGAGCACATTCAGGGCAAGAAGGTGGAGAAGCGTGTGGATACCAGTGTCATGCTCATCACCACCGAAAATATGAACCAACCGGCGGCGCAGGAACTCTTAAACCCGCCCTTCAAACAGATCTTGGGCGAATAGGGTAGGGCAATTCAGGGGCGCGTTCAGGCAACAAACTGCTTGTGCCCTCGGCCTGATTGGCCGGAGAAACGCACCCAGCATTCTTCAACGATGAATCCGATCGAGACCGAAGCCTTTAAGAAGCCACTCCAACACATTGGGGAATGGGAAGAGTTCGTCGTTCAGCATTATCCAGAGCCCAATGGGCCGGCGGCGATCACAGAGTCTGGGAAACCGGCGGTGGGTCACGCACCGGACAAGAAGGAGGTGGAGTTCCGTAACTACGAAGCCGACGCCCGGCCGACGGTGCGGGAGTTCTATCGACTGAATCATACTTTTCAGACCTATGAGTTTGGTCAGGCCAAGCGGAAGGAATATCTCGGTCTGAACCGGATGACCATGGGCGTCTGGGAGGCGGCCGAGTACCTCAATCAACTCATCGACGATTCGGATCCGGACACCGACATGACGCAGTTGCAGCACCTGCTTCAGACGGCTGAGCACTTGCGCCGCGATGGGCAGCCGCGCTGGATGATCCTCACAGGCTTCGTTCACGACTTGGGCAAGATTCTCTGCCTTTGGGGTGAGCCGCAGTGGGCCGTGGTCGGGGATACTTTCCCCACGGGTTGCGCTTATTCGCCAAAGATCGTTTTCCCTAAGTTCTTCGATTCCAATCCCGACAGCAACGATCCGCGCTACAACACGCCCAACGGTGTCTATGAGCCCGGATGCGGCTTGGACAAGGTTTCGCTATCGTGGGGTCACGACGAGTACATTTACCACGTCTGCCGCGACTATTTGCCCGAGGAGGGGTTGGCCATGCTGCGCTACCACAGCTTCTATCCCTGGCACCGCGAATCGGAGTACGCGCACTTGCTCAATGACAAGGACCAGGCGCTGTTGCCGTGGGTGAACCGCTTCAACCCCTACGACCTCTACACCAAGAGCCACAGCAAGCCTGACGAAGTGGCCTTGCGTCCGTACTACGAAGACCTCATCCGAGAGTTCTTCCCGGAAAAGATCCGCTGGTGAGCATCGGTTGCCTTTGGTCGGCGAGTCGGTGCCAGTCTCTTCATCCAAAAGGGGCCCGCGCGCGTGGGTGAATCGTTCTTCGAAACGGTGAGAATCACGATGTGCTAGCGGTGTCGGAAGTGGTTGACGATTGGCGTCTCCGTTCTTCTTCGGCGGCAGTTGCGGCCAGTACCGCCATGGCTGCCGTTGTCTGGGTTTCGGAGCCGGACCTGGGACTGGCCAAAAAGGGGATTCCTGTGCCTTCGCCCTTGAACGGTTGGCTCCACAACGGAGTTCCGTCTTCTGCCCGCAGGGCCCACAAATAACCGTCGGAACACACGAGCAACTGGTCGCCATCGGGCAGCAGCGTCACGAAATTCCCTTTGGGAGTTTTCCAGCGCCACAGAATGGCCCCATCGCGACGATCTAGCGCGAAGACTCGGCCGTTGAAGGCGATGTAGGTGGCGTAGTCGGAGAATTGCATCGCCTGAGGCTGCCACCAATGACCTCGTATTCCCCATTCGAAAAACCGGGATGGGTTCCAATCGGTGGCGCAGCCAAACAAAAAACGCCGGACTCTTTTGCGAAGTCCGGCGTTTTTGTTGTGGGTGACTGGTTGCCCGGTCAGTGACGGGGGGCCGTTTTCGGGCCGTCAGAGCACGCCCAGCAGGTGCTCGATGACCAACTGGTCGAGGTCCTGGTAGTTGCGCGCGGCGATGAGTTGGGCGGCTTCCTTCTCGGGGTAGCTCTTGGCCTTGGCCAGGAGGTGCTCGAAGGTGCGGCGCGAGTTGGACAAGTGAGAGAGCCACTGCTTCTCGGAGGTGGTCCGGAAGGGGTGCACGTCGAAGCAAACGAACTCGCCCTTCTTGCCGTAACCGTTGCGTTCGAGGGCGCGAATTTGGTTGAAAGCCACGCGCAAGTTGGCTGAGCCGAAGGGCTTGTCTTGATCGAACTTCAAGCCGTTCTGATCGTTCAAGTGCAGCGACCACAACTTGCCGAACGACATCGCGAAATCAATTTCATCAGCCGGATCGAGGCCGGCGAGGATGGCGTGGGCCGACTCAATGACGCAGCCCACTCGCTTGGAATCCTTGGTGAGCTGGGCAATGGCCAGCGCATGCCCGGTGGTGGGCAGGTAGGCGTGATCCATGGGCTCATTGGGCTTGGGCTCGATGGCCAGCCGGATCTTCTTGTCGTGCTTGAGCATCGCGTCGAAGGCCTCGACCAACAGTTCGGTGGAGCGCGTTCCCGACTTGGATTCGCGCAGGTAGGTGCCTTCGCGGGCCAGCCACAGCACCAGGATGTTGGTGCCCAGTTCGTTGGCGATGTCGATGCTCTGTCGGGAACGATCGATGGCGTAGCGGCGCAGCTTCGGATCGTTGCTGGTGTAGCCGCCGTCGATGGTTTGCGGAGCGAACCACAGGCGTGGGGCGACCATCTCGGCCACGATGCCCTCGTTGTCGAGGCGCTTCTTCAAAGCCTTGGCTTCTAGCAGAACTTGCTTCGAGGACTTCGTGTCGATGTCCGGCACGGCGTCGTCGTCGTGGAACATCATGGCGTCGAAGCCGAGGGTCTTGAGCTGGGCGAGCTTCCAGTCAAAGGATTCCTCGCGGCGGACGGTGGGGCCGTAGGGATCCTGACCCTGGCTGAAGTTCCACGGGCCCACACAAAAACGATATTGCTGTTTTTTGGACATGTTAAGTGTTCGAAAGACTTTGAACGCGAGGCCGGGGCAGGGCAATCGGGAATGCAGCCTCGAGGACGGGGCGGCCACCTACTTCTCAATGGTTGGGGGTTTGCTGGGTAACAAGGCACTGCATCTGCTGCGAGAAGGGGTCATGAATTTCGCTGGCTTCCTTGCTGATCAGTGCCGGTCGCGCTCTGTCGCGACTGCGCTGTCGGTCGCGTTGTGTCTGGGAGTGTTAAGTGGTTGCTCCGGTCCGTCGGAGCAGCAGGAACAAGTGCTGCGTATCATTGCGCGGGGAGTCGCCGGGGATCTTTGGATGGCGACTTTGCCCAAAGCGGTACCCTTGGCGATGAGGTGGGTTCCCCCCACTCGGTTCGTAATGGGCAGTCCGCTTCAGGAGCAGGGTCGGTTGGTGGATGAGCCTCAGCATCTAGTGCAGTTGACCTCCGGTTTCCTCATCGCCGAGACCGAGTTGACCCAAGGTCAGTGGCTGGCGCTCATGGAGACCAATTCGAGCCCAATTCAAGGCATGGATCTGCCGGTGACCCAAGTCTCCTGGGACCAAGCTCGAGAATTCTGCCGTCGACTCACTGTGCAACAGAAGGACGAAGGACACCTGCCTAAGGGTTGGGTTTGGGATTTGCCCACCGAGGCGCAATGGGAATTGGCCTGTCGGGCCGGTAGCCCCGCGGCCTACGCCGGAGAGCTCGACAGCTTGGCGTGGCATGCTGGCAACAGCGGGGGAAAGGTGCATCCGGTCGGGCAGCGTGAGGCCAATGGTCTCGGTCTTCGGGATATGCATGGAAACGTGGCTGAGTGGTGCGTGACTTGGTTCTTTTCCTACCCGACCAATATTCCGGTCTTTGTAGATCCTCTCGGTCCGATTTGGAGCTTCGCCCCCACCTATCGGGGCGGTGGATTCAAGTCAGCCCCCGCGGCCTGCCGCTCTGCGGCCCGTGCGGCGGGTGTCCCCGGGGAGGTACCCAACGAGACTCTGGGATTTCGATTGGCCCTGCGGTTTCGGCGCGAAACCATGTGATTTAGATGCGTTTCCGAGGCTTGCAGTCCCCGGGGTTAGACGCAGTGCCAGAGCCTGAACCCGGGAGAGGTTCTCTCTCGGGATGGTTCTTGCCTGAGAGACATCTGCTTCCTGTCCTCCAGCCCTCAGGAGTGTTAGGGTCTTCCCCGTGGCCGAAACATTGGTCGTCAACGAGATCTATCTGAGTCTTCAGGGCGAAAGCACCTTCGCGGGGCTACCCTGCGTCTTTGTGCGCCTGACTGGATGTAATCTGCGGTGTTCCTACTGCGATACAGCCTATGCCTTCACCGAAGGTAAGCGACGCTCTCTGGACGAGATCCGCGCCGAGGTGCATCGATTGGCAGAGCCCTTTTTTCGCTCTGATCGGGCCCATTTTCCGCCGGTGGTCAATGCGGGCGATGCTTCAGCTCAGCATAAGCTGCCGTTGGTTGAGTTGACCGGGGGGGAACCCCTCCTGCAACCCAATGCCGCTCGCCTCATGCGTACCTTGGCAGATGACTGTTTCACGGTGCTGGTAGAAACCAGCGGGGCTCATGACATTTCCAAGCTCGATCCGCGGGTGCGGCGCATCATGGATCTGAAATGTCCGAGCAGCGGCGAGGTTGAACGCAATCGTTGGGCCAATATTTCTCATCTCCGTGCCACGGATGAGGTGAAGTTCGTGATTGGGACCCGCGAGGACTACGAGTGGGCTAAGGCGATCATTCTCGAGCATCGGCTCGATCCGGTTTGTCCGATTTTGTTCTCCTGGGTGGCTCCGCTCTCGGAATCCCAGCGCGACAAGGCTCTTAAGCCGGTGCCCAAGGGGCTTCATCCGATTTCCCGGAAAGATCTCGTGGAGGCCATGGTGGCAGACCGGGTGCCGGCCCGGTTCCAGTTGCAAATGCATAAGTTTATCTGGCCTTCCGATGAACGCGGCGTGTGATGAGCTCCCGGCCCCAAGACTCCACACTGGAAATGCTCCGCCGATACGAGTCGCGGAACATCACGTTCCTGGAACCCAATGCGGGTTGGCCAATCGTCTGGAAGCGGGCCAAAGGGTGCCGTGTCTGGGATGAGGCGGGTCGGCCTTATCTGGACCTCACAGCCGCCTTCGGAGTGGCCGCGGCGGGGCATGCCAATTCCGCTGTTGTGCGGGCCGGCCAGCGGCAGATGGGAGAATTGCTCCATGCCATGGGGGATGTGCATCCCCATGCGTTGAAGGCTCGTCTGGCTCGCGAATTGAGTCGCCTCACCTTTGAGCGGTGGACTCGCCGTGGTAGGGCCACTGCTGTAGTCGAGACTGGCAAGGTAATCTTCGGGTGTTCCGGTTTCGAAGCGGTGGAGGCAGCGTTCAAGACGGCGCGCTTGGCCACTGGGAAGCCCGGGGTCATCGCTTTTCGTGGCGGATACCACGGGGTTGGGTATGGAGCCCTCAATGCGACGGAACGGACCCATTTTCGAGAGCCGTTCCGGGACCAGCTCCGTGAGTTTGGATGTTTTGTGGATTTTCCCGAGGCAGATACAGAGGGGCAGGGAAGACCCCGATTGGAGGCGGCACTCGAGGCGGCTGCGGCTGCGCACGACATCGGCGCGGTGGTCGTCGAACCCATGCAGGCTCGCGGTGGGATTTGCATACCGCCTCCCTGGTTTCTGCCGTGTTTGCGCGAGTGGGCCGACCAACGGGGTGTCTTGTTAATTCTCGACGAAATCTACACGGGTTTTGGACGCACCGGAGCCTGGTTTGCTTGTGAGCACTCGGGCGTTATTCCCGACATTATCTGCCTGGGCAAAGCTTTGACCGGTGGGTTTCCCCTGAGTGCCTGCGTCGGTCGGGCCCGGGTGATGGACGCCTGGCCTCCGGCGATGGGCGAGGCCATTCACACGAGCACTTACTTAGGACATCCGGTCGGGTGTGCCATGGCCTTGGCTCAGATCTCTGAACTCCGTCGTCTGGCCTTGCCACAACGGGCGGCTCGGTTAGAAAAAGTCTTGGAATCGGGCCTGAAATCCCTCCAAGCCCAGTTTCCAGATCGGGTCTCGAGGGTGTCCGTCATCGGGCTTATGGGTGGCATCGCCTGGCGGCGTGCCGATGGAGGTCCCGACACCGAGTTGTCTGTCTGGCTCATGCAGGAAGCGCTCCGCCGCGGAGTCATTCTTCTTCCAGAAGGCGAACATTCCGAGGTCACTGGGATCACTCCGCCACTGACCATCACCGAAACGGAGTTAAAACGGGCTTTCCGCGAAATCACTCGTGCGGTGATTGCACGCCTCCAGGTATCAAATCCTGCCCCAAAACCTAAATTGTCCCGCACTCCGAAAAAACGGCTATGACCCTGAATGAGATGCGTACCCTGCTGGAGTCGCGGGGGATCCAGTTGACGAAGTCGCTGGGCCAGAACTTCTTACACGATGGCAATCAGTTGCGGCGGATTGTGAGTGCTGCCGACATCGTTCCGACGGACCGTATTCTTGAAGTGGGGCCTGGATTAGGGCCCTTGACCGAGTTGCTGGTGGCTCGGGCCGCGTCGGTGTTGGCCATTGAAAAGGATGCCCGGTTGGTGAGCGTTCTCCGTGAAAACTTTTCCGGCGCCCTTTCTGGGGAGGGCCCAGGCACCCTCGAATTATTGGAGGCCGACGCCATGCGTTGGGTCGAAGCCAATTCGCGGGATTGGAGCGGATGGAAACTCGTCGCCAATCTGCCCTATTCGGTGGCGTCAACCCTGATGGTAGAGTTGGCCGAGGCCCCGGTACCCCCCGATCGCATGGTGGTGACCTTGCAGGCAGAAGTGGTGCATCGCATTGCCGCTCCGACCGATGGGGACAACTACGGAATCCTCACCCTCTTGCTGGGCCTGCGCTACCAAGTCCGTGACTGGTTTAATATCAAACGCGGATGCTTCTATCCGATACCGGATGTCGACAGTGCCTGCATTAGCCTCGTGCGGAGGCCGATTCCGCTTCTGGATGCCGCTGGCTCGATGGTTTTTACCCGACTCGTGAAGCGCGCCTTCTCCGAGCGTCGGAAGATGATGCTCAAGCTGCTCAAGACCGTATGGCCAGCGGAGGTGTTGCAGGCTGCTTTTATCGAGGTGGGCATCGCGCCGACCGAGCGCGCCGAGAAGGTTTCCGTCGAGGGCTTCGTGGCATTAACTCGGATTCTTCAACGGCAAGCGCCGGGCGAGCCGTGCGAGGGTTTGCCGGAGTCGAGTCCGCGGGCCTGACCGTGTTGGCAAGCTTTGCCTCTAAGGGCGGAGGTCTGCCGTAGAATCGCCGATCCGTGGAGGTGCGGTGTACGACAGAGTGATTAGCACGACTCAAGTTTCAGCGCGACCTGCCGATATGTGGCCGTCGGAGGGAGGGGTTTCCCTAAAGCGTTTCTCAGAGGCGCTTTCCAGCCATTGCGATGAAAATTGAATCCTTCGGAAAGACCTTGGTGGTCAGCGGACTCTCGGCCCTGAATGTCAGCAATGCGGGTTCATTCCGGGACAGTGTCCGGGCTTCTGTCCAGCCTCACCACACCCGCATTGAAATCGATATGTCTTTGACCCGGGCCATCGATAGTACCGGATTGGGGGCCCTGGTTTCCGTCCATCGGTTTATTGCGTCACGGCAGGGTCAGTTGCGGTTGATTAACCTGGTTCCGGTGGTGCGTAAAGTCTTGGACCTCACGCAGCTAAGCAAAAGCTTCGAGATCACACAGGGTTGATCACACAGGGTTGTGAGCGCTCGCCCGGCGGCCTACTTGTCTTCGAGTGTAATCTGACCGCCGGCTTCGATATTGCGGATCTTGCTCGGCGTGGTGGCCGTCGGACGAGCCGCGTCGGTGCAGTTGCCGATGTTGTAGGTCTCGCCCATTACGGAACTGGGAAATTTTCCGCCCTGAAAGTATGGAGCAAGATCATCGGAGGAGGGTTCCGCCGTATCGGCCTTGCGATACTCATTCTGCCAGGTCGTCTTGGCCAGTTCGATAGCCTTCAGGTTGGCGAGGACTGCGTTGTATTTTCCGGTATCCATGAACTTCCTCACGTTCGGAACGGCGATCATGGTCAGAAGGCCCACAATCATGACGGCGATCATGACTTCGACGAGGGTGAAGGCGGCGCGGAGCGACGAGCGACGCAGATGCTTGCGGGTATTCATGGTGGAAGAAATCGTCATTGGAGTCCGAACACCGGTCCGATGGATTGGTTGCGGAGGCCGGTGAAAGGTTCCCTTCTGACGGACTTGATGAAAGCCGCAGTGGCTCCTCAGAGCAAGTCGAGGGTCTTTTCAGGTTCCAACGGCTCCGAAGAAGACAGAAGGCCTAAAATAGAGGTTTAGCTTCCCTGATTTAGGTGGGAGCAGCAGAAATAATTGGGACATTGCCGAGTCGTGGACTGTCTCCCACTCTTGTCCTGCTGTATGAATGAATCTCAGAATCTCGACGAGTTGCTGGTGTCCCGGTCCGACCAGGCCCGGCGACCCGCCGAGCCCTGCACCGTGGTCATCTTTGGTGCCTCCGGCGATCTGACCTCGCGCAAGCTGATTCCCGCTCTCTACCACCTGACGCTCGAGAAGCTGATGCCGCAACCCTTCCGCATCGTGGGTTTCGCACGGCGGGAGAAGAATGACGAAACTTGGCGAACGGAACTCCGTGAGGCCATGAACAAGTTTTCCCGGACCCAGCCAGTTCAGGAGGATGTCTGGAATGCCTTCGCTGCCAACATCCACTACTGTCAGGCCGACATGTCCGATGCGGCCGGGTACCAGAGGCTCAAGGCCCTAGTCCATGGGTTTCCCGACGAGGGGCTGAGGAGTAATTTGTTGTTTTACTTGGCCACCAATCCCAGCCAATTCGGCGAGGTGACCGGCCATTTGAGCGCGGTGGGACTGTTGCAGAAGGCGGAGTCCCGTGTGACTCCGGAGCGAATCGTTGTGGAGAAGCCCTTCGGACATGATTTGGAGACAGCGGAGGCGTTGAATTTGGAACTGACCCGCTTCGCCCATGAGAAGCAGATCTTCCGCATCGACCACTATCTCGGTAAGGAGACGGTTCAGAACATCCTGACCTTCCGGTTTTCCAATGCGATCTGGGAGCGGTTGTGGAACCGCGAGTGCATCGACCATGTCCAGATCACCGTGGCCGAGAAGCTGGGCGTGGGTTCGCGCGGCGGTTACTACGAAGAAGCGGGTGCCATTCGGGACATGGTCCAGAACCATGTGCTTCAGGTGCTCTCACTGGTGGCCATGGAGCCACCGAGTTCTCTGGAGGCTGAAAATGTCCGTGACGAGAAGGTTAAGCTGCTCAAGTCGATTCGACCGATGACGCCGGCTCAGGTGGCTGAAAATGTGGTTCGCGGCCAGTACTTCGCGGGCGAAGTTGATGGCGAGCTACGTCCGGCCTACCGCAGTGAGACCAAGGTGAAGCCCAACTCGCATGTCGAGACCTTCTTGGCGATGCGCCTCTTTGTGGATAACTGGCGCTGGCATGGTGTGCCCTTCTACATTCGGACTGGCAAGAATCTGCCCCTCAGCGCCAGCGAGATCCGCATCCAGTTCAAGAGCGCTCCCAACATTCTCTTCGCGGCCAAAGATCAGCTCGATGCCAACTCCCTGACGCTCCGGCTTCAGCCCAATGAGGGCATGACCTTGCGTTTCAATGGCAAGGTTCCGGGGGGTGCGGCTGAGCTGCGGCCGGTCCGGATGCACTTTAGCTACGACACGGAATTTGGAGCCTATACCCCGGAGGCCTACGAGCGCTTGTTGCTCGAATCGATGGCGGGCGATGCCACGCTCTTCATCCGCCGCGATGAAGTGGAGACGGCCTGGAAGATTGTGGATGCGATCCGCAGTGCCTGGGTGGGCAAGCCGCTGACCAACCGCGAGTTTTACGCGGCCGGCACCTGGGGACCCGCCGCGGCCGACGACCTCTTAGCCAAGAGTGGTCACGAATGGCGCAATCCCCAGTCGAAGCACTGATCTTGGGGGGCGCGTGACATGAAGAGGTCGATCACCGCTGCAACGGTGATCGACCGAGAGGAGGGGTGCGCCGCGTGTCGCTTATTCCTTGTCGTACTGCCGACTGAAATCGAGAACGAGCTGCCGCTGCTCTCCGTTTCGCAACAGCACGACGATCACCCGATGCTTTTCAGAAACATTGCCCAGGGCCTCGGAGTGGATGCCCTTCACGTCGGCCGGTGTGACCACTGCTTTGCCGTCGATTTTCAGCAGGATGTCTTGGGGTGACAGGCCCGCTTGGGCCGCGTTGCCCGGGAACTTCACGCCATAAATGAAGACTCCCTGATTGCGGTGGAAGAAGAGGTCGGGGTTGTCGAATTGGTTGATGGCCTTGACCGTGAAATCCCAGCGGCGGCACTCAATTTCTTCGCCCTCCACCTTGCCCTTGGCGCGCGGCACCATCGAGGTGGTCTGGGTCTGTCCCTTGCGGACGAACTCCAGCGCAGCGGGTTTGCCCTTGGGCAAGAGGCCGATCCGTTGTCGCACTCCCGGCAAGTCTTCAACCGTGAGCCCGGTGACCTCCGCGCCGTTGATTTTCACGATGCGGTCTCCGGTCTGAATCCCGGCGCGTCGGGCAGGGCTTTCTGGATCGGTTTCCGCCACCATGACGCCCTCATTCTCGGGAAAGTAGACGTTCCGGTTGAAGTCCTTCAGGGGCTGCAATTGGAGGCCCGTCCAGCTCCAGTCCATCTTGCCGTGTTCCCGGATTTGATCCGCAACCACTCGGGCCACCTCGATGGGCACAGTGAATCCGAGATCGCCCCCGCCGCCCATCATCCCTCGAGTATTGAGGCCGACCACCTCGCCGAGCGTGTTGACCAGCGGGCCGCCGGAGTTGCCCGGGTTGATCGATGCGTCGGTCTGGAGCCAAGAACTGTATTCACTCGATCCAGGCAAGTAGCGGTGGGTGCAGGAAATGATACCGATCGACACCGAGCGGGAGAGTCCGAAAGGAGCCCCCATGGCCATGACAAAGTCGCCCTCCACCAAGTTGGTCGAGACGCCCAACCGCGCGAAGGGCAGGGGAGGAGCATCGGCGGGCCGCTCCAATTTCAGGAGGGCAACATCGGTGTCTTTATCAGAGCCGAGAACCTTCGCCTTGAAAGCCTGACCATCGGAGAGCAGGCAGCGAACCTCGGTCGCCTTGTCCACCACATGCCAGTTGGAGAGCAATTCGCCATCGGCTGAAATGAGCACGCCGGAACCGGATACCTCTTGGGCTTGGCGCTTGCCTCCTTGCATGTCTTCACGGACGCACTTGATGAAGACCACCGAGGGGAAAACTCGATCCTTCGCCGATCGAACCACCTTTCGAAAATCCAGTGTTTCCATGCCCTTAGGCAGAGCATCGTCAGCCAGGACGCTGAGCGGGGAATGTTCCAAGAGGAGACCCAGTGCGAGAAGGGTTGAGAGTATCCGGTTCACGTGTGGGGTCATCCTACAGTCTGCTGCGGGCCTGTCGAGTTGGAGGGGCCTCGCAAGCGATCGACGCAGAAATCTGTCGCTCCTTGGCTCGTTCTCTGGCAGTTCCATATGATCCTGTGGAGCACAACCGGCGGCGGTTCGGGGAGGATTGCCAAATTCGGTTGAATCCCAGGAGTTTGCCAACGATGAGCAAGACCAAAGCCACCGCATCCGCATCCGTAGCGCCCGCGCCCGCACCCAAGCTAAAGCTGGGGTTGCCCAAGGGTTCGCTGCAAGATGCCACCCTCGAGAAATTTGCCAAAGCCGGATGGAACATCACCGTGTCCAGCCGGAGCTACGAGCCCTACGTCGATGATCCTGAGCTGCAGATCCGCCTGATCCGCGCTCAGGAAATCGGACGCTACGTGGCACTCGGCTATCTGGATGCCGGTCTGACCGGTGTGGACTGGATCCACGAGAACGGCGTGGCCGGTGATGTGCACGAGGTGGGCGAATTCGTTTTTAGCAAGGCCACGCGTCAGCCCACCCGCTGGGTGTTGGCCGTGCCCGAAGAATCTGAGATCCGAACGGTGAAGGACCTCGAGGGCAAGCGCATCGCCACTGAAGTGGTGGGCATGACGCGCCGCTGGCTCCGCAAGCACGGGGTGAAAGCCGAGGTTGAATTCTCCTGGGGCGCCACTGAGGTGAAGGCCCGTGAGTTGGTCGACGCGATTGTCGATGTCACCGAGACCGGGTCGTCGCTGCGGGCCAACAAACTACGCATCGTCGATACGTTGATGGTCTCCACGCCACGCCTAGTGGCCAACAAGACGGCCTGGAAGGATCCGTGGATCCGCTCGAAGATCGAGACCATCGCATTGCTGCTCAAAGGTGCCATCGAGGCCGAGATCAAGGTGGGTCTTAAAATGAACATCCGAGAGAAGGACTTGCCAAACCTGTTGCAAAGCTTGCCCTCGCTCCGTAATCCTACTGTCTCAGGCTTGAGTCAGTCGGGCTGGGTAGCCGTGGAAACTATCATCGACGAACCGGTGGTTCGTGAGCTGATTCCTCGACTGAAGGCTTTCGGAGCCGAAGGCATCATCGAATATCCGCTGAACAAGGTGGTTTACTGACAACGACGACTCAAGACCGACACTGATATGGGTTCACTCAAGAAACGTCGCAAAGCGAAGATTAATAAACATAAGCGCCGGAAGAAGCTTCGGCAGAACCGGCACAAGAAGCGTACTTGGCAGAAGTAACGCGTCCGCTTAGGCCGTTTCTCCTAGCATTCCGCTTTTCAGAGCGCGGCCTTGGTTTTCAACGACCGGGCCGCGTCGTCTTTTAAGGCAGGTGGTTTTTGGGATGTGCCGGAGCGATTCGCTCGGATCGGTCGTTCTGGCGGCCTTTCTTCTGCAAAAGCTTCATTGTTGGCAGGTTACGTGCCTCTAACCGAGAGCCTTTAACCGGCCTGCTCTCAGCTCTCGACGCATCTTGCTAAAGAATCATCGACGTCATCACTTGCTTCCCAACTGAATCTTTCCGGCTGAGTCTTGGCTAAGTATGAGTGTCTCCCCCCGTTTGGGTCCTTGCCGGGCACACCGCTTCAGGCCGGCCCCGGTTTTGGTCATGGTTTTGGCCATGGTCGTTGCCGGGTGCCGAACGCCCGGTTTGGGCAAGCCTTCGGGTGCTCCGTCGGCAAAGCGTTCTGTGGCTGCTCCAGCCGACTGGGAGCGACGCGCGGAGGCTCATGCTGCATTCGCGGCGGGTTTAGTCCGCGGCATGAACGGGGATTCGGAGGGGCTCCTGCGTTACTTCGAGCGGGTCACCGAAAACGATCTCTCCAACCATGAATTGGTGGCGGATGTCGCCCGCCGACTTTTGCAGCAGGGGAAGATGGATCGTGCGCTGAAGTTGCTCGATCGGGTCTCGGCACGTTCGGACACCCCAGGAGAACTCCATGCCCTCCACGGCGTGGCTCTCACGCAAGCCGGTCGTCCCGCCGATGCCCTGAAAGCGTATTTGAGGGCAGCCGAGCGTCCTCCGGTCATCGTGGCTGTTTACCAGGCCGTGGTCCGCATCTTGGCTGAAGACCGTCGGACCTCGGAGGCGTTGCCGTTATTAGCTCGAGCTCGAAATAGTTTTGCTGCGGAACCGGGTTCGCTCTTGGAGATTGTCGATCTCTATCGGGTTATCGGTGTCGCGGACCCCAAGCTGCAGCCTCAGACCCAGGCAGCGGCTCTCGAAGTCCTCGCCCAGGTTCGTGTGTTGAAGCCCGAGGATCCTGGCATTTCGCTCCGTCTGGCCGACCGCTATGTGCAGTTCGGTCAAGCCGATCAATCCGAGGCGGTGCTCCGGGAACTCCAGGAACGGGCTCCCCGCAATCCCGCAGCCCTTTCGCGCTTGGCCGAACTCTACTTGCGCTCCGGGCGGATTCCGGAAGCCAGTCGGCAGTTGGAGGCCTTGCGCAAGATCGATCCGGCCAATCCCGTGACCTACTATTTTCTCGGGGTTGTGGCTCTTCAGGAGAAGGAGTTTGAGCGGGCTCGCAATCATTTCGAGCGGGCGATCCTCCTCAATCCCACCTTGGAACCGGCGCAGACGGATCTGGCCGTGGCCCTGTTGAGTTTGCAGCGCCCCGAGGATGCGGTGAGCGTCCTCGACCGGGCTCGCAAGGAAGTCCCCCCCTCCTTTCGTTTGGAGTACCTCTCTGGGGTGGCTCGCTCGCAGCTCAAGCGCTTTGATCTAGCTCTGGAGGCCTATTCGGCGGCTGAAAAGCTGGGGGCCACCAACCAACCACCGCTCACCGACCATCGTTTTTACTTTCAGGTGGGGGCGTTGCTAGAACGGAAAGGCGATGAGTCTAAGAGCATCGAATACCTCGAGAAGTCCCTCGAACTGAAGCCTGATTTTGACGAGGCCTTGAATCACCTGGGCTACATGTGGGCTGAGAAGGGCAAAAACCTCCCGCGGGCACGCGCGATGATCGAGCAAGCTCTCCAGGCCGAGCCCGAGAATCCGGCCTACATGGACAGCATGGGTTGGGTGCTTTACCGGCTCGGGCGCTATCCGGAGGCGCTGGAGTGGCTAACCAAGGCTCGCCAGCGGTTGACCGAGCCCGACGCCACGGTGTTGGACCATCTCGGTGATGCGGCAGCAGCCAGCGGTCGTTGGGATCTTGCGCGCGACGCTTGGGCAGCGTCCCTCAAGGTTGAGTCATCGGCCTCGATTGCCAAGAAGTTGGCCGACGCTCCGCCGGCTCCGGTCTCACCCAACTCACCTCGGAAGTAATTCTCCGCAGGCCATCGGGTCGGTACGCAAGAGTGGCCTCGCCCCGTTTTCAGACCCCCTGAAAACGGACTCAGACCGGCTCCCACTCCCGTTCACAGCATCGCTGAAATGCCTCCTGCAGGCGTGACTGTCGGGCTTCGGTTGGGACGTTCAGGGAGTCCAGCGCCCGCACCGGGATGAGCCCGCGTGTGCTGTATGTTAGGAAGATTCCCGAGGAGGAGGTTAGACGCGAGGGAAGGGCCGCAGTCTCGCTGACTGTCCAGCCCAGTTCACGAGCGGAATCGAGGACTGCGCCGCGGGTCACTCCGGGCAGGACACCCGCTGTGAGCGGGGGCGTATGAAGCGAGCCCTCTTCCCACCAAAAGACATTCCCGCTGGAGCTTTCGGTGACGACACCGTCGGTGTTCACCAAAAGGGCTTCGTCAAAGCCCTGAGCTTCGGCCTCGGCCCGGGCGAGCACATTCAGAAGTTTGTTGGCCGATTTGTAGGTCGCCAAAGGGTCGCCAGTGGCCACGGCGAAGGTGCGGCAGGTTTTGAGGGTAATCGGTGGCCATCCGCCCGGTGGCATCGCTGGGGCCGGGTGGACCGTCACGATCAGCCTGGGAGCATCGGCACCGCGCGGGGAATACCCTCGAGGGCCCACTCCCCGACTGAGGTGCAGGCGCACGGTGGCTTGCGGAGTTTCCAGCAACGCGGTGATAGCCCGGATGCCGTCCCGAATTTCGGCATCGTCCCAGAGAATTCGAATCCCGAGGAAGCGAGCGCCGCTGGTGAGGCGATCCCAATGTTCGCGCCAGCGGAACAG
The DNA here is from genome assembly GCA_903939515.1 of uncultured Verrucomicrobiota bacterium. Lineage (GTDB taxonomy): Bacteria > Verrucomicrobiota > Verrucomicrobiia > Limisphaerales > UBA9464 > SXXZ01. Next base: position 18,838 of record CAJAHH010000135.1, on the reverse strand, counting down.
GCGACCAGAATTCCAAGGAATGCTTTCGAAGAGACCATCTCCGTAAAGAAAGGAACGGTCTGAGACAGAAACGACGGCCTCTGCTGCCGGCAAGACCTGTCCATCTATCCAGGCTAGAATACTCACGGTTGCCTCCTGCTCGAGTGGACTTCGGGAACCGCCACGGAGGTCCCTTGCAGCGCTCGCAAGAGCCCGCTCGCCTTGGCTAGGGTCTCGTCGTATTCGGCCTCAGGCACCGAGTCGGCGACGATGCCCGCCCCCACATGGAACCAGGCTCGGTCATTGAGGGTGGTAGCCGAGCGAATGGTGATGCTCAGTTGGCTTTCTCGATTGAATCCGAGATATCCGAGACAGCCGGTGTAAGGACCTCGGGCCACGGGTTCCAGTGCATCAATAATTTCCATAGCCCGGATCTTGGGCGCACCGGTGATACTCCCGCCGGGGAAACACGATTCGAGAACCTCTAGGTGAGTCAGGGGAGAGCGGATGCGTCCTTCAATGGTGGACACCAAGTGCTGGACCTGGGTGAACCGTTCCAGTCGGACCAATTCAGGGACTTGCACCGTTCCGTATTCGCAAACGCGGCCGAGATCGTTGCGCAGCAAATCGGTGATCATCACCAACTCCGCCATCTCTTTACTGCTGCGTTGGAGTTCATACATCCACTGTGCGTCCCGAACCGGATCGGTGCTGCGCGGCCGTGTTCCCTTGATGGGGCGAGTGAGGACATGAGATCCGCTGAGGCGAAGAAACAACTCAGGCGACGAGGATGCGATCGTGAAGTCTTCGCCATCTAGGAAGGCGGAGAACGGGGCGGGGGACACCTCCAGCAGTCGTCGGAAGAGCGCCCATCCTCCCGCAGTCCAAGGTGCACTGAGGCGCTGGGACAAGTTGACCTGATAAATGTCGCCACTGCGGATCCACCGCTGCGCCGCCTCGACGGAGCGGATGAACTCCGCACGCGTCACTGAAGCGGTGATATCTCCGGAGGGCATCTCGAGAGCGGGTTCTGGATCGTCGGAGGGCGGAGTGGTCAGGCGTTCGCGCCACCACTCCAGGTCTTCGCGAGCGGTTTGCTCGGAGCGGTCTCCGTTTGGGCACAAGCCGGTGGCGATGATGGTCGCGGTGCTCAGTCGATGATCAAAGACCACCAAGCTTCCGTGGAACCCGACTCGGCAATCCGGGATTTCCAAGTCGTGCACCGCATGACGCGAGAGACGGGGCTCCACGAAGCCCTTTAGATCGTAGCCCCAAAAACCAAAGATGCCACCCAAGGGAAAGGGGAGGTCGACCTCATCGAGGATCTCGCAGCGCTCGGACAACGCCCCCAAGATGGCCCAGGGATTGCCGAACTGGATCTCCCGCGCGCCGTCACTGCGTCGGGTCTCGCATCGGGACCCCATGGACTGGAAGGTCTGGAAGGGGCGAGCGGTGACGATCGAGTAGCGGGCCGAGGGGACTTCGAACATCCCTGTCCGAAGGACGACCCGTCCGGGTTCGTCCTGCAGGGCTGCACCCAGTGATTCTGGAGTGTGCGCAGTCTCTAGGGTCTCGACGAGAGTTCGCATGGGTGCGGTGAGGAGTTCGCTTCCCGTGACCGTGGGCGTCTTCGGCGAGGAGTCAATCGGTACTGCCCAGAGGAATGCAGTCCTTGTGGGATTCAAAAAAGCCGGAAGCGCTTGGAAGCGCCTCCGGCGTTCAGGAAAGAGACCGCAGGTCGATTACTTGCCCGCTTCGATTCCGAGGAGTTCCACCTCGAAGATGAGGGTGGAGCTCGGCCCGATGGCGCCGCCCGCACCTTGCTCGCCGTAGGCCAGGGCCGACGGGATGGTGAACTGGAACTTGTCGCCCACTTTCATGAGCTGCACGCCCTCGGTCCAACCCGGGATCACGCCATTCAGGGGGAAGGAGATCGGTTCACCGCGTTGCACAGAGCTATCGAAGACGGTCCCGTCGATGAGGGTGCCATGGTAGTGAACCTTGACCGTGTCGGTCGCCTTCGGGCTCTTACCGCCGTCGGGACCCGCCTTCATGACCTTGTACTGGAGGCCGCTGGCGGTGGTTTTCACGCCGTCTTTCTTAGCGTTGGCGGCTAGAAAGTCGGTTCCCTTCTTGATGTTCTCGGCACCAGCCGTGGCCTGAGTTGCCTGACGCTTCGCCATCAATGTAGTTTTGAAGTCATTCATGGCTTTTTCTAGTTCTGCGTCTTTCAGCTGCAGCTTGCCGCTCATGCCGTCGACCAACCCGGCCGCCAGGGCCTTGGTGTCTAGGTCGAGCGCTTGGCGCTTCATGCTGTTGGCAATGTCCGCCCCGATGGCGTAACTGGCTCGGTTCTTCTCGGCCGTGAGGTCGAGTTTGTCCTGTGCGAGTGCGGCTGTGGCCGCGAGCGTGGTGGTCATCAAGAGGCGAAGGGTGTTCTTCATGGGTTGAAGCCGGCAGGCGCCTCGGGCGCGGCAACGGCCTCGGGAAACTGCGGGAGATCCTGTTGCACGGGAAGTAAAATGAGCGTCCAAGGTCTCGGAATGTCGCAACGGCTTTCCGTGGTGGGCTGCGTGCTTCAAAGGATCAACCTTTGGCTACAAAGCGGATCCAGCTGCATGCCAGCGTCGCAGTGAGTTGCTCCTTGGAATCGAGACCTCAAAAAAGAAGGGGCCAAGTCTTGTAAACTTGGCCCCGAAGAATTTGCAGGAGATCCGACTCAGAGGTCCGACTCAGTGTTCGCGCTTCTTGGTGAACACGTGGGTGGAATGACCAAAGAAGACTTCTGCACCTTCCATCAGTGTTTCACTGAGGGTGGGATGTGGGTGCACGATGGCGCTGAGATCATGGACCGTAGCCCCCATTTCAATGGCCACAGTTCCTTCACCAATGAGCTCGCCGGCACCATGGCCGACAATTCCGACACCGAGAATCCGCTCGGAAACTGGGTCGATGATGAGCTTGGTGGAACCGTCGGTCCGATCGTAGGTGAGGGCCCTGCCGCTGGCACCCCAGGGGAATTTGACCACTTGTACCTCGATACCCTTGGCCTTGGCCTCGGTTTCGGTCAGACCCACCCAAGCCACTTCGGGATCGGTGAAGACCACCGCAGGGATTAGATAGTCGCGATTCACCGCGTTGCCGTCGCCTGCGAGGTTCTCAACGGCGATGCGGGCCTCCTTGCTGGCCTTGTGCGCCAGCATGATTCCGCCGGCGATGTCGCCGATGGCATAAATGTTCGGGTCGTTGGTGACCATGCGTTCGTCCACCTTGATGAAACCCTTGTCATCCCGCTGGACGCCTGTGTTCTCAAGAGCAAGGTCTTGCCCATTGGGCACTCGGCCCACGGACACCAGCACTCGGTCATACTTTTCGTCCATCTTCTGGCCGTTGAACTCGGAAGTGACCTGGATTTGCTTTCCGGAGGTCTTAATCTCCAGAACCTTCGACTTGAGGCGTACTTCCTGGAAGGCCTTCTTGGCGTAGGCCGCCACGGGTCGGACGAGGTCGGGGTCGGCTCCGGCCAACATCGTTTCCATAGCCTCGATGACCGTGACCTTGGAACCCATCGACGCGTACACCGTGCCGAGTTCCATCCCGATGTAGCCGCCGCCGATGACGAGCAGCTTTTCCGGGATGTCGGCGATTTCTAGGGCCTCGGTTGAGGTCATTACTCGGGGGTTGCCGAGGTCGAATGCCTTCGGTAGGGCCGGTCGGGAACCCACGGCGATGATGGCCTTGTCAAAGGTGACGTACTTCTGACCTTCGGGGGTCTCTACGCGCAGTTTGTTCGAGGACTCGAACATGGCCTTGCCGTGCATCACGCTCACACCCCGCATCTTGGCTAAACTGGCGATGCCGGAACCGAGTTTCTCGAGGATGGATTCCTTCCAGGCCCGCAGGCGGTTCAGATCGATCGTGGCTTCGCCGAAGCTGATTCCGCGGTGCGCGGATTCCTTTGCGGCGGTGATCATGTGCGAGGCGTTGAGCAGCGCCTTGGAGGGGATGCATCCGCGGTTCATACACACCCCGCCGAGACGAGGATCCCGCTCGATGAGCAGCACCTTTTTGCCCAGGTCGGCGGCGTAGAACGCAGCGGCGTAACCCCCAGGGCCTGCCCCGATGACAACGATATCAGTCTGGATCACTTCCATGTCGCTTGGGCTGTTAGAGCTTCACTGCGGAGGCTGGGAATGTCTCGATGGCTTTGATCAAGTCCACCGTGAATCGGGCGGCTGATCCGCCATCAATGACCCGGTGGTCATAGCTGATGGTCAGCGGTAGGATGGGACGGGCTTCGATCTTGCCCTCGGCGGTGACAACGGGCTTCAGCGAAGTCTTGCCCAAGCCGAGGATGGCGACCTCGGGTTTGTTGATAATCGGAGTGAAGTGGGAGCCACCGATGGCACCTTGGTTGGAGACGGTGAAGGAACCTCCCTTCATCGAATCGGGGGAGAGCTTGCGATCTCGGGCTAAGCCCGCGATCTCGGTCAGTTCTTTGGCGATTTGCAGCAACGACTTCTTATCGGCGTCGCGCAGCACCGGAACGAGCAATCCCGCGTCGGTATCGACTGCGATGCCGATGTGGTAGTAGTGCTTGATGATCAGGGTCTCGGCAACCTCCTGCAAACTGGCGTTGAACTTCGGATACTTCTGCAGGGTTTCGACCAACGCCTTAATGAGGAAGGGGGTGGGCGTGAGCTTGGAGCCCGCCTTTTCGTAGTCGGCTTTGAACTGGGCCCTTAACGCCTCGATGCCGCTCATGTCCGCATCGGCGAATTGGGTGACATGGGGAAGGGTGACCTTGTTCTCGACCATTCGGGCCGAAATGATCTTTCGCAGCGGGGTCAACGGCTCGCTGGTGACGGGACCAAAGACAGCGAAGTCTTGGTTGACGAGGGGGAAGCTGAGTCCTTGGGGGGCTTCGGCGTACTTGCCGGCGCGGGCCACTTTGGACTCCAGTTTGCCGATGTAGCGGGCCAGATCTTCGACGACCACGCGGCCACCGGAGGCGGAACCACGGACTCGGCTCAGGGGGATGCCCAGTTCACGGGCAACCTTGCGGACATACGGGCTGGCCGCGGGAACCGGGCCGTCGTCTTCAGTGGCGGTCGGCAAGAGGTCGTCGTCGTCGACATCGTCAGCGACCACGGGTCGCGCCGCCCGAGGGGCTGCCGCCTTTTTGGTCGTCGGCGATGCGGATGCCGATGCGCCGTCGCTGTTCCCGCCTTCCAGGCTCAAGAGCACCGAGCCGACGGTGATCGTGTCACCCTCTTTGACGGAGATGGCGGTGATCTTCCCGCCAGCTGGAGAGGGGATAGGCGCGATGGCCTTCTCCGACTCGAGCTCGAGGATTGTCTGACCGGCGCTGATGGTGTCGCCGACCTTGACCAGAACGCTGACAACCTTGCCGCTGTCAGCGCCTTCTCCAACCTTGGGAAACCTTACGTCCATAATTTTGACGCGCTAATGTGTGGCAAGTGCTCTCCCGGGTGAAATTGTTTTTTTGTGGGGTTAGGGTGGAGAGAGTTTGACATCTGACCAAATTCCAAGGCCAACACCGCTCCGATCTTCGGCTTGGAGAATGCAATGGAAGCCGCTTATCCGTGCTATGTGAAAATTCACTACATGGGCGCCACACGGACAACGACCGGTTCCATGTACCTTGTCGAGGTCAATGGCCATCGTATCCTTCCAGAATGTGGTCTCTACCAGGGGCGGCGTGAGGAATCGATCCGACGAAATCGAGAATTTTCATTCGATCCGACCACTTTGGACGCGGTGGTGTTGAGTCATGCTCATATTGATCACGCCGGCAATTTACCCAACTTGTGCCGGAAGGGTTACCAGGGGAACATATACTCGACATTCGCCACTCGCGATCTCTGCGCGGTGATGCTGGAGGATTCTGCGCGGGTTCAATTGGCTGACAGTCAGCACGTGTCCCGCATCGATGCGTTTTCTGGTCATGCCGGTCGGTCTGAATTAATTGGATACGTGAAATCGCTCTCCGGTTCATTGCGCAAGATCACAGTCATCCATGGTGAGGAGTGCGCGTCATTGGCCTTCGGGCAGGCCCTTCAGGTGCTGAAGCCTCAGGCGGAGGTGGTGGTGCCACAGCCAGGCCAAATCTTGGAGTTTTGAGACCTGCAGTGTGTCATTGTCGGCTGTGGGTCAGAGCCCGATGACTCAAAAAAGTTGATTCAATCCGGGACGAGACTTCGACTAAGATTGAGAGTTTCGGAGGGGTCACAGCGGTTTGAGGTTGTTTCCAACGCCCGGGTCCGCTTCAAACCAGTCGTGCAATTCAAGTTCAAGCCGATCGATGGGGCCGTGGTGGCTCCTCAAGGGTTCCTCGCGGGTGGGGTTTTCTGTGACATTAAGCGTCTGGGTACCGGCAAGGGCTCCGATAAGGGGCGCAAGCGGGACCTTTGCCTACTGGTCAGCGAGACTCCTGCGGCGGTGGCGGGTCTCTTCACGACGAACCAGATTTGCGCCGCGCCAGTGAAGGTCTGTGTCTCCCGAGTGGCCAAGGGGGTTGCCCAGGCCGTGGTGGTCAACAGTGGTAACGCGAATGCCTGCACCGGGCGTCAAGGCATGAAGGACGCCCTAGCTATGACGGGATTGGCTGAGAAGGTTTTGGGTCTTTCCACCGGACGGGTGCTGGTTGGATCCACCGGGCGGATCGGCGTGCAAATGCCCATGGAGCAGGTGACTGCAGGGATTGTCGCAGCGGCTGAGGTTCTGGGTGCTACGCCAGAGCACGCGGCCCACGCGGCCGAGGCCATTATGACCAGCGACTCGCGCCCTAAGACGATCGCGATCGAACTCAAGATTGGGAGGCGGATTGTCCGTATTGGCGGCATGTGCAAAGGGGCCGGCATGATCCAACCTGGCATGTCACCGACCGGAGCCCGTCCGGCAACCGCTCCGAGTGGGGTGCCGGCCGGATTGCATGCCACCATGTTGTGCTTCATCACCACGGATGCCGACATCGCTGCCAAGCCTCTTCAGAGCGCCCTCAACGAAGCGGTGGCCTCGAGCTTCAACCGAATCACCGTGGATGGGGACATGAGCACCAATGACACGGTGCTGGCTCTAGCCAACGGGCTGGCCGGAAATACCGCCATCCGGAAATCCTCCGGCAAAGACTTCGAGGTCTTTCAAGCGGCCCTGTCGCATGTGTGCCTGTCATTGGCCAAGATGATCGTGTGCGATGGCGAGGGAGTTCACCGCGTGGTGACGGTCCGCGTGGAAGGCGCTCAGTCCTATGCCGATGCCGATGCCGCCGCCCGAGCGGTGGCCAACAGCGCCCTGGTCAAGACCAGTTGGCACGGAGGAGACCCCAATTGGGGACGGATCATCGATGCCTTGGGATACAGTTCGGCCAAGATCGTGGAGGACAAGGTAGACATCGGCTATGCTGCTTCGGGAACCCGCAAAGTTCTTTGGAGCCTGCGTCGAGGACAGCCGACCAAGACGCTGTTTGCCGATTTGTGGAACGCCGTCCAGGCCGACACCTTCGAGTTGCATATCCGACTCAACCTAGGAAAGGCCTCGGCCGTCATGTACGCCGCCGACTTGACCGAGGAATATGTGGATTTCAACAAGGGCGCCATCGCAGACCCGAGCCAAGCCGCAGCGTTGGGGGGCTAAAGAGCCTGTCATCCTACAGGGCTATCCAGCGCCGACTCCCAGATTCGGGCATCGGAGTGGAATGCCCCTGGAGACCTGATCACCCGGCGGCTGGATCCTAGCTGGAGCTGAGGGGTCCAGCCGCCGGTGGGGCTAGCCGATGAGCCCCACCGGCGGCCGGGGCTCCTGACCCGGCGTCCGGCGTGTGCGGCCGCTCGTTGAGGGCACCGGACCTATCCCGGAGGTGCGTGTGCGGGGTGGAGTTTGTAGCGGGAATCTGGGATGCAGCCCGATAAGCCTCCTAGGTAGGGATTAATCTCCGAGCTACCCCTATAAGGCACCGCCTAACCGACAGAATCGGAAGCGTCGGGAGGGTTGTTCGCCTCGGTCCTACGCGGGCGCTCTCCGAAGAGAGCCGTTCCCACTCGGACTAGAGTGGCCCCCTCTTCAATGGCGACTTCCAAGTCGCCACTCATCCCCATGCTGAGAACGGGTAGTGGGGCTCCCAGCAGGTCGGTACAACGATCCCGCAGTTCGCGCAAACGGCGAAAAATCGGCCGGACCTGTTCTGGATCCACAGCGTACGGAGCGATGGTCATCAGGCCGTGGACCTCTAGGCGGTTCAGGGCATTGAGTTGCAGCAACTCGGCCAACAAGCGATCGGGGTTCCATCCGAATTTGGAGGACTCACCCGCGACATTGACCTCAAGCAGGATGGGCAAGGAACGAGCCTGTTTGATGGCCTGCTTTTGGAGTTCCTCGGCCAGTGCAAGCGAGTCCACGCCCTGTACGACATGGAATAGGCTGACGGCATCGCGTGATTTGTTGGATTGCAGGTGCCCGATGAAATGCCACTCCAATTGGCTGGGGCACAGGGGGATCTTCACCTTGGCCTCCTGGATTCGGTTCTCTCCGAAAAGGGTCAGTCCGGCCGAGGCTGCCTGAGCCACCAGCTCGGGTGACTGATTTTTGCTCACCGCCATAAGCCGGACCGAGTCCGGTTGGCGACCGGAACGCTCGCAAGCCTGGTCGATGCGGCTGCGAATGCGGGTGAGGTTTTCCTGAAGTTCGGACACGCCGTAAAGCTACATCAGAACGGGGTTCTGCGGGATTAGATTTGTATAAAAACCGGGGCCTCCGAGGCCAGCCTGTCTCGCCTCGAACGGGTGCTGAATAACAGGTGAAGGTGGGGTAAACTGGTATTGGAATGGTATTGGAAAGCTGCAGACCTAGGTGACGATGGCGGGCAGAGCGGACATGGACGCGATTGGGCAACGCCCGCCGCTCAAGGGGAAGGTGCGCAATCCATGGCTTTTGGTGTTGAACAGTGCGGCATCGGGCACGGCTCCCCTCACCAACTGGCTTCGGAAGGGGTCGGTGCTGGGATAGAGGCAGGCAAAAGCCATGGCCGACAACAATTGCTCGATGGGATCGGCCGGGACCAAACCTTGATTGTCGACGATCTCCAACTGCTCCTCGAAGGTTTTGTTTCGGGTGCCCTTGACGGCGAAATAAATTGGAATCTTGCGAGGCTGCTCAATGTTTCGCTGGCTTACACTTTCCAATTTCATCAGCCACGGAAGGTCAGCCAAGTCCATAGCGCCACGGTGGAGCGAGGTGAAGCGCTCCCGAAAAAGGCAGTTCAATGAGTCGATGGCTTCGAAGTCGCTGATCCCCTCGAGGATTTTCACGTAAAAATAATCCGGCGTCAGTCTCGCTGTATGGAGGATAGCCAGGGCCTTTTCGAGCCGTTCATTGAGGATCGCCGGATCCAGGGGGGCCTCTAGGATCTTTTGACGAGCGCTTCCAGAGAGTCCTTGAAGGCTCAGGGGCGGAACCTCTTGAACCAGATGACTGATCAGTTCGACCTTTGCAAGGGGCTTGAGTGCCGATGCCGCCGCGTAAGTGGATCTGAGCGAACTGGATGCTGGAGGGGTGTCGGACATGTCAGGGAGATCTAGAGCCAGATGTGTTTAGAGCCAGATGTGTCAGACGTCGTTAGGGGGCATGGCAGCTCAGATTGTGAATTTGCGAAAAGTGAGGCGACCGAATCTAGGGCCGATGGACTTTCAGTTCGTGGATGTTCGTGGATGTTCGTGGATTTTCGTGAGTTTTCGTGAGTTTTCGTTAGTTTTCGTGGGCGTTAATACCCCCCAAAAAAAGACGACTTAAACCTCACCGATTATCTTTTAATCGGTGCTGTAGAGAGGTCCCTTGAAGGTTTTTTTGAATGTTTTCTAGAAACAAACACGACTCGTTGAAGCTGGATGGATTTGTCAGCCCGTAGGGTCTTGCCCAGACTCATTCTATGGAAAATTTGTCGGCCGATGTGGTGGTGCTGGGCGGCGGCAGCGCCGGATATGCCGCGGCCAGGACCTTGGCAAGCCAAGGTGCCAAGACGCTTGTCATCGATGGGGCCCCAGAATTGGGGGGCTTGTGCATTCTGAAAGGGTGCATGCCTACCAAGGCGTTATTGCATGCGGCCGAATTGCGACAGGGAATTTTGGAAGGTGAGCCGTGGGGTATTACCGCTAAGCAGGTGCAGGTGGATCCCAAGAGGGTCTTTGCCAGGAAGGATGCTTTGATTGCTGATTTCGCCGGCTACCGGCGTCAGCAACTGGAGGACGGTCGATTCGGACTCATTCGATCCCAGGCGCGGTTCGAGGGGGCCGGGTCGCTCCGATTGGAGGACGGTCGGTGCGTTCAATTCGGTCATGCGGTGGTGGCCACCGGATCGACCGTCGCCCCGACTTCTCTGCCCGGATTGGAAGCCGCCGGCTACCTCACCAGCGACAGTGCCTTGGCCGAGGCCCGGATTCCTGAGTCTCTGGTGGTTCTCGGTGGTGGCGCTGTGGCCCTAGAATTTGCGCAGTTTTATTCGCGGCTAGGCAGTCGGGTGACCGTCATTCAACGCGCTCCACAGCTGCTGTCGGGATTTGATATCGATGTTGCGGGCGAGTTAGAGAAGGCATTCCGCAGGGAGGGTATTGAGGTGTTTACGGGCACCGTGTTGGATCGGGTGGAATGCATAGGATCCCTGAAGCGGGTTTGGTTCCATCACGGTGGCCAGGAGCGTTTTGTTGAAGCGGTTGAGATTTTCCTTGGGTTGGGCCGGGTTCCCAATACCGCACACCTGGGATTGGAGGCGATCGGAGTGACTCTGGAGCGGGGTCGGATTAGGACCGATCCGCAGCAGCGTTCCTCCCGGGCAGAGGTGTTTGCGGCAGGGGACTGCTGCGGCCCCCACGAAGTAGTTCACTTGGCCGTGCAGCAAGGCGAGGTGGCGGCCCACAATATTCTGAACCCAAGTCGTCTGCGGGCGATGGATTATCGGCTGTTACTTTCAGTGGTCTTCACGTCGCCTCAGGTGGCCCAGGTTGGGCTTTCGGAGCGGGAGGCCCGGAGTCGTGGTATCGACTATCGATCCGAGAGCTACCCGTTCAACGATCACGGAAAATCCATAATCTTGGGAGCACAGGAAGGTCTTGTGAAAGTGCTAGCCCATCCTGTCACTGGAGAGGTAATCGGGGCTGCTTGCGTGGGTCCTCAGGCTGGGGAATTGATCCACGAGCCCACGGTTGTTATGGCGGCCCGGATGACTGCGGCCCAATGGGCTGCGGTGCCACACTATCATCCGACCTTGGCTGAGATATGGACCTATCCGGCCGAATCGTTGGCTGAGTCATTAACCTCTCAAGCGTAACGACAGAACTGGGAGATAAGTGATGGCAGGGCGGAAGCTCTCGCAACACGCGACATCCGAAAAAACGATGCTCTTGCGGAAGAAGGCGCAGCCTGTGCAACCACTCCGACGGTGCCTCACCAGCTCAGTCGTTCGACGACTCAAAACGCGAGGTGTTCGGACCGACGCGGAGGTGATGTCGGAGCGCTTCCGTGAAAGCGCAGACAAACAGCATTCCCGACATCATCCCCAGGGTCATGCCGCCGTAAGCGATTAAGAATTGCCACGGATGCCCGGGCCCTGCCCAGCGCAGCACCAGCGAAGCACCCCAGTTCATGCCGCCTGCCATTGACAGGGCGAGCGCCGTGGCAATGGCGATACGGAGGCTGTTTTTGGGCCAGGGAAGGATCGCCCCTCGCATGAAGAATAATCCGCTCACCAGCATCGCTCCGGTCATCCAAGGAATACCTGCGCCCCAGTTGAAAAATCGGTGACCCGAGCAACAGAGGCAGACTCCTTCTCGCATGACTGGACCGAAGCCGGCATCGGCCCACCAACCCAGGAGCATGGCCAGATTAGATGGCCCGAGCATGCCCCAGACCATGGGGCTCCAGTCCGTGGCACGGGGCCCCGAAACGCCAACGCCCCGAAAAAAGAAGGATCGCCCGGATGCCCACGCTCCCAAGGTCCCGAGGGCCACAACCAGTGCCGCCGGACCTAGTGCCAAGTCCCCCAAGCCGATTAAGAGCGGGGCTTGCAAAAACAGGCTCATCCGGAGGGCCCATCGTTTCCACTCGGTGCGAAGTTCGGGAGAGGTTTGAGCCTCCGGGTGACAGGAGCCGCCTCGCCAGGCTCGCCAACTAACGACCGCACTGCTGCCGGTCATGAGGAGGGCCGCCACCACGGGGTGCAAATAGCCGGTGGCCGCCAAGAGCATGCCGACTCCGTTGTAGGCCACGGCAAACCGTAGGTTTTTTTGGATCGAATCCCGAACACCTCGGGCGAGAAAAATAGCCTCTGTAATCTCACGGAGATTGCCTCCGCATAGAACAATATCTGCGGTAGCGGTGGCCAGCGGAGCCCCTTCCAGTAGGCCGATGCCGACCTCGGCGGCGGCGAGGGCTGGAGCATCATTGATCCCGTCGCCAATGAAAACAACACGATGACCCTCGGCTTGCCATTGCTGGATTTGCTGGGCTTTTTCTGTCGAGGTCCGTCCGGCCTTGAGTTGTTCCGCCGTAGTCAGATCGGCCAACAGTTCTTGGGTCCGTCCAGGGTGGTCGCCCGAGAGCACGCGGGAGGTTACTCCCAGTCGATCCAAGTCTTGGAAGGTGGCTGCAGCGGAGGATCTGAGTCGCTCCCGGACCAAGGCCACAGCCACGGGCTTGCCAAAGGCAGAGATCCAAACCCGACTGCCTGTCCCCTGAAGGCGCGCTTCTAGCGCGTCGTCGGTTTGTCCTTCCCAGGCCCAATCTTTGCAGCCGATGCGCACGGGCATAGTTTTTTCCGAAGCGGTGCGGACGCAGGCTTGAACACCGCGGGCCGGAATCACCTGGAAGCTCTCGATCGTAATTTTTAGCGCCGCGTCAGGCTCTCGACCGTGGAAAGCCTGCGCCACCGGATGATGGCTTCGGGATTGCACCGCACCGATAATAGAAAGCCACCGTTTCCGGTCGGCTGTTTCTCCGGCGGTGACCACATCTACCAGACTCATTTTGGCTTCGGTCAATGTGCCGGTCTTATCGAAGGCCGCGAGACTGACTGATGCGAGGCGTTCCAAGGCGGAGGCATTTCGGACAATGACCCCTCGCGCGGCGAGTGTGGCCATGCCCTGCCAAAGTCCGAGTGGAGTGGCCAACCCGAGGGCACAGGGACAGGCCACCAACAGCACTGAGAGTCCATTGAAAATCCCCGGCTCCCATAGGCCTTGCAGACCGCTCCAGAACAACGCGCCCAATGCGGTGAGGATCACGATCGGAAGGAACTGTTGAGCCAAGCGGTCGGCCTGACTTTGGGCCTCACTCGAAGCTAGGGTGTCGCGGGATTCCTCCACCCGCCGGATTAAGGCGTCGATCCCTCGGGTATGGCCTGCGGTTCTGCTCTGAACGATGAGTTCGGCCTCTTCGCTAAAGCCGCCTGCCATCACAAAATCCCCCACCCGTCGAACAACCGGTTCGGGTTCGCCGGTGAGAGGAGTCTGCCTAACGAAACCTTCGCCCTGGATGATCACGCCATCGACAGGGATGGGTTCTCCGGGCAGCACTCGCACCCGGTCGCCCACGCCAATTTCCCGAATGGACACCCGAAGGTCTGGTGGTCCGATGCGCCGGGCGGTGGCGAAGGTGTCGCTGAGGCGTCGAGTCTCCGAGAGGGCTTGTTCTCTCGCGCGGGCCGTGAGTGCCTTGCCCGCGCTGTAGACTGTGAGGAGTACGGCCACCACCTCGTAGTACACGGGTCCGCTCCCTCGGATGCTCGACATCAGCGAGGCCCCGAAGGCACCCAGCGTCCCTGACACGAACAGCAACTCGAGGCCGAAGGTGCGGCGGCAGGCGCAATCCCAGGTGGCGCGGAGCAGGGGGAGGCCGAGCAGTCCCAAGACAATGACCGTCAGAACAATGAGCAACGCATGCAGCCCGTTTCGCAAGGTTCTCTCGGGCTCGGACAAATTCAGAGCGAAGCCGATCAACATGGATTGGCTGGCGATCACCGCTCCCAAGACGATGCGAAAGAGGGCCCCACCTCCGGAAGGGTCGGGGTCGTCGGAATTTCTAGGGCGTTCTCCCAAGAGACGGCATCCATAGCAGCAAAATTGCTCCGATGGCCCCTCGGAAGACTTCGTTCGAGGCAGCGGGCCCTGACAATGTGCGCATCGGGTAAAAACCTCGGAGGAGTCGGAGATGAGGTCGGCTTTGGACATGGCGGGGAGCCCCCTATTCTGCAGAGCCACCGCTGGAGGGGTGTCGATGGATGAGCTTCAGCGCCCCGGGCAACAGGTTTCGGAGGAGGTCGGATTTCTGGTCGGCCGCGGCCAATTCCTCGTCGATCCGACCGGGTGCTTCCACCCAGAGCTCGGTTTGCTGCCGTGAAATTTGGACGGACACTTCGGTGACTTGTTGGAGATGGCGACGGTCCAGCCCATCGGCGGTCCGAAGGCAGGCGGCCAGCCACTCCACGCGCGAATGATCGGCCGGGGACAAATTCTTCAAATCCTCGTGGTCGGCCTTAGGTAGGGCCTTCCGGTGATAACGGGCCACGGCTGCCACACAGCGAACCTCCGTGGCGGATAGCGTTTTCCACGGAAACTCCCGGATGAGAAGGGCCGAGGCTTTGTGGTGCCCCCGACCGTCCGGACCAGAAACAGACCATCCAATGTCGTGCAGCAGCGCCGCGCACTCCAACAGTCGTCGTTCACTGGTGCCGTATCCATGGAGGGGGCTCAGCCCTTCGAAGAGTGCCAATGCCAGGCGGGCGACCTGTCTTGGATGCTCGGGCTCGATCTCATGCCGAGCGAGGAGGGTCTCGGTTTCGTCAGACAATGGATTGGTAGTGGGAATCATACCCTCAGCCGTCCATGGAATCCGAGTCGGGTGCCGTTGTCGCCCCCGGATTGCGATCCGATACTTTTGCGCTTCCGAAGGAGCCGTCTCGTCCCGATTCTTGGGGGACATGGAAACACCAGACCAGTTGCGTGAACTTTTTCGGATGCAGAGAGCCTTAAACGCTCGCATTGGGGTTGATACCGATGCCATGAGCGAGGCTGAGAAGACTCAGTGGATCTTGAATTACTGCCGGGCCATGTCGCAGGAGTTGGCAGAATTGACCGACAGTGTTCCATGGAAATGGTGGGCCAAGTACCAGAAGTTCGATGAGCAGAACGCTCGGGTTGAGGTAGTGGACTGCCTCCATTTTCTCATCAGCATGGCGCAGGTGTTGGGAATGAGTGCCGATGATGTTTTTAGCGCCTACCTCAAGAAGAACGAGGTAAACCTCAAGCGCCAGGATTCAGGATATCAGGCCAAAGATGCAGAGGATTCCCGTCACATCTAAGGTTCGAGATTCTCAGCCAAATTGCTGAAGGGTGGATGGGACAAGGAACGCACGCTGTGGCAGTCCATCGATGGAGTTCGACCCAGCTCCTGAGCAATGCCCACCCTGTCTCCTCGTTCATCACCCCTCCACTGAAAGGAACCGATGCCTCTTTCGAAACCCCGTCTGATTAAAGAACTCATTGGCCGCATTCCACCCAGTCAGCGCGCTGACGTGGCTGGCGTGCTCATCCCGGAAGTCGACCTTCAGAAGCGCATCGCCTTGATGGGTAAGGCCATTGCGAAGGACTATAAGGGCAAGGATGTGCTCGTCGTTTCGCTGCTCAGTGGTACCGTTCTTTTCTTGGCCGATTTGCTGCGTCGATTGGAGTTCCCGCTGCGCGTGGATTTTCTAGGGGTCTCCAGTTACGGATCGGGCACTGAATCGGGAAAACTTGTCTTCAACAAGGAACTCAAACTCGATGTCCGTGGGGCTCACGTCTTGGTGGTCGACGACATTCTGGACACGGGCAAAACCCTTCGGGCCGTGACCGAGAAGATTTTGGCCCTCAAGCCAGCGTCTATCCGAACGTGCGTGCTTCTCGACAAGAAGGAGCGCCGTGTAGGCAACATTGAGGCCGACTATGTCGGTTTTCAGATTCCGGATTGGTTCGTCGTCGGCTATGGTCTCGATTTCGCAGAACGGTATCGCAACCTGCCCTACGTGGGCGTGCTTAAGCCTGAAGTCTATGCCCCGAAGCAGTCCCTGATCCGGAAGCCCTCGCGATGACAATCCCCGTGACGTTCTGGTCCTATTTTGCGGAGTTGGCCGGTTGCTCGGAAACCGTCGTCACCGTGTCTGCATCGTCCACGATCGATGAGCTTTTGGCTGCCCTTTACCAAGCCCATCCGGCGTTGGCTGAACTGCGCCGTTCGACTTTGATTGCTGTGGGAGTCGAGTATCAGGATGGGGAGTATGTTCTGAAACCTGGTGATCACGTATCGTTGTTCCCTCCCGTCCAAGGCGGATGAAACGTTTTCTCTCCATTACCCGCGATCCGATCGATGAAGCGGGCCTCGTTGCAAACCGAACCCTCTCATCCGGTATGGGGGCTGCCGTCTACTTCTCTGGCGTCGTCCGAGGCCAAGAGGGGGCCGAAGCGATTGCTGCCTTAGATTACAGTTGTTTTGTTCCGATGGCCGAGCACCAGTTCCATCGACTTTTCGACCGGCTGGCAGAGAGAGGTTCTGTGGAATCCGTGCGATTAGTTCACCGCATCGGCCGGGTGGCGGTGGGTGAGTCGTCTCTTTGGATCGAAGTGGTTTCAGCCCATCGGGCTGAGGCCTTTGGCGCATGCCAGTGGGTCATCGACGAGATGAAGCAAGTGGTGCCGATCTGGAAATCCCCGGTGACGGCTGCAGAGGCCTCGACTTCGTTAAATCCGAACCCAACTTCCTAATCGACTCGAGCGCAGCACCGCCTCGCAGAGCCGGACTTCGTGATGTCCATCCTGGGCGGTTGCGAAGAGCAGCGGGGTCTGTCGGCCGCTGGCGATGTGCTCATAGACAGCCCGGTACTGCATCTTGTGGCTGTCGGGGAATCCTTCAGGGTGTCCCCCTGGAGTATCGGTAAAGCCGGCCACATCCTCCAGGAAACCGGGCGTTCCCCGCTGGAGAATCTCGTTGGGTCCGTCGCGACGTCCGATGAGGATTTCATTGGGTTGCTGAAAGTCCCAGCGGGCGCTTCCACGAGTGCCATAAATTCCGAGAGACAGGCTGCATTTCCATCCGGCAGCGACCTGCGAGATTGAGGCATTGGCGTGCACGTCTTCAGCAAAGCCATGGTCGGATTTTCCGAAACGCAGCAGGACGCTGCCGAAGTCCTCGGTGTCCACCGGATAGGGAATCTTCGATGCCGGGTCCGGAGTAGCGAAGGTCTTCAGCGCCCCCGGTGGACGGAAGCGGGTTTTGTGGAAGGTCTCCAAGTGCGCAAAGACACGCTCGGCTCGGCTTCCCAAGATGAAGGAAACTGCATCGATCCAGTGGGTTCCAATGTCGCCGACTGCCCGTAGCTTGCCGCCCTCGGAGGCGAGCACTCGCCAGTTGTAGTCCGTGTCATGCAGCAGCCAATCTTGGAAGAAGTGCCCTTGAACATGAATGATTCGGCCGAGGTCGCCGCGTGCGACCATGGCCCGCAATTGAAGGATGGCCGGGAAGAATCGGCACATGTAGTTCACGGCGAACACCGGTGCATTGGGTTTCTGGACCGCTGCAACCACACGGGCCGTCTCCCGGGAGTTCATGCCCAGTGGCTTCTCGCAGACGACGTGCTTGCCTGCCCGTAGGGCTTTGAGCGACTGCGCAACATGCGCCTTGTTGGGGGAGGTGATGTGGATGACGTCGACGTTCAAAGAACGAACCAGTGAATCGACGTCATAGTCTCCATAGACCTCCGGGATGCCCCATCGATCCGCGCACTCTCGGGCCGAGGCGGTAGAACCGCAAACGGCGGTGACCTGAACGCCCAGGCGCTTGAGAGCTTCGATATGGACCGGTCCGATGAAGCCAGTGCCGATGACGCCGGCGCGCAGGTGGTGCAGGGGGATCATGGGGTTTGCCAAAGATCGTTTTTAGTTTTGCAGTTTGCCGGGTGAGCATCCGGGTCTAGGTGCAGCGAGGAACACCCTGAGGATACGCAACAAGTCCTTCGGGGAATCCGTTGAGGATGTCCTCAAGCAGGGAAGCAGGAAAGCTTGGAGCTAGGGTGATGAGCGGAAAAACGGCGGACGATGCGGTCCGTGAATTTCTGCACGGTTGATTTTTCGCGCGAGGGTGTGCAACTGGTCAATGAGTGATTGTTTGTACGCCGAACGCGGACTCCCCACAGGAAAATCTCACCGATAGCGGGCAGTCGGGCGGGGGGCCCAAAGACGATTGATTCCAATGCTACTAATATACATTTGACCGCCTTCAATGGGTTGCTATAAATCAAAAGTCCGTTTGGAACATGTAGTGTCGGCGTCACGTTGACGGTTTGTGGAGGTCGCTCAGTTAAGTCCCCGCAATTGAAGTCTGCTGGTGCAGTTTCCCTCACTCGGTTGAAGAGCGGCCAAAAGTCATATGGATAACAATTCCCGTTTGTTTGTGGGAAACCTGTCCTACCAGACGCAGGAACGTGACCTCCAGGATCACTTTTCGGCGTCCGGTGTGGTCACTAATGTCAACCTGATGCTCGATCGCGTGACTGGAAAGTCGCGTGGTTTCGCCTTCGTCGAGTTCGCGACGGCAGACGAAGCCAATCGCGCTGTGGAAATGTTCCACGGCAAAGATCTGGGTGGTCGTGCGTTGACCGTCAACATTGCTCGTCCCCGTGAAGAGCGCGCCCCCGGTGGTGGTGGCGGCGGCGGCTACCGTGGCGGCGGCGGCGGTGGTGGCGGCGGTGGTGGCGGCGGCTACCGTGGTGGCGGCGGCGGCGGCGGCGGCGGCTACCGTGGTGGTGGCGGCGGTGGCGGCGGCG
>CAJAHH010000134.1 GCA_903939515.1 uncultured Verrucomicrobiota bacterium | reverse complement strand
GCCTGCTGTTCAGCCACCATCTTGGCTTCGATGGCTTTTCCCAACTCCGGCGACAGGTCGATGTCTCGCAGGACGATATCCTCGACCACCAACAGCGATCCGATCTTCTGAGTGGCCAGATTTAAGGCCTTTTTCTTGATCTCCCCGCGGCTCTTGACGATTTGCTCAGCCGACAGCGATGCAGTGACCTCCTTGATGGCTTCCTGCACGCGCGGAGCGATGAGGCTGTCGAAGGGGTCTCCGGCAAATTCACGGTAGATGGGGACGACCGAAGCCTCGGGGATGCGGAAGAGGACCCGGAGGTCGATCTTCACTTGTTGCAGGTCGGATGAGAAACAGTCGGCCGTCACCGATCGGGTGCGCTGACGGACATTCACCCGCACGATGCTGGTGATAAATGGGGTCTTGAAGCCGAAGCCCTCGGGCAAGAACCCGTCTTGGGTCTTTCCGAGAGTTACCTTGAGCCCACGGGTACCGGGATCAATGACATAGGAGGCGGCGTTGAGGATGATCAGAGCGGCAAAGAACGTGAAGCCGGCAGTGATCCAACGAGAGGCGGTTTGAGGGCTCATGGCGTCAGCGCTTGATGGAACGAGTGGCCGGGGTGGCAGAAGGGGTGGGTGAGGCGGGACGCGAACCGGACACGGGGGCCTCGGTTTTTTGTCCTTTGAGGCGATCCAAGTCTTGGAAATTTAAGAGCACCTGCTCCTTCCCGCCGATCACCAGCGGTGCGATGCCATCCCAGCGTTCAACAATTTGGAGATCCACGAAGGCCGGGTTTTTCTTGAGGGCCTCTCCACGGATGACAATAGATTCGGCCTCACCCTTGGCGCGGATCACTGCGGTATCGGCTTCGATTTGCACCCGCTGCTGGAAGTACTTGGATTTTGAGGCCTCTTGCTCTTGAACCATCTTGGCCTCAATGGCGTGTTCTAGTTCGCGGGTGAGGGCGATGTTCTGGATGACGATGTCCTCCAAGACGACCAGAGGCCCAATCTTGCGGCGGGCAATCTCCAGCGACCGTGTTTTGATTTGTTCCCGATTCTTGACGATTTGTTCGGCACTTTGGAGCGCGGCCACTTCTTTCAGGGCCTCTTGGACCCGCGGAGCCACCAGGCTTTCAAAGGGGTCTCCATCGTAGTCCTGGAAAATCTTGACCACAGAGTTCTCGGGAATTCGGTACAGCAGGCGCAGGTCGACCCGGATTTGCTGGAGGTCGGAGGAGTAGCATTCGGCCAACTCTTCGGCGGTTTGTTGTCGCACCGAGATTGGAACGATTTCAGTGACGAAGGGGGGCTTCATTCCGAAGCCCTCCGGTTTGAAGGCCGGAGAAACTTGGCCCAAGGTGACTTCAATTCCCCGGTACCCGGGTTTGACCACGAACGTACCGGAGGACGCCATGATGAGGGCGCTGAAGAGTAGGAGTCCGACTCCGATGACGCGCGCAATGCCTTGGTTACTCATGTTCGTTATGGCCTTACAGTCGCGGAGGAGTGGGAGCGTGGCAACCAAGCCTTGAGGTCATTACAGACAGAGTTCATTTGAAAAACTCCACCAATTCCTTCGGAGGTTGCCTGCTCGCAGGGCGGGTGAATCGTTGGCCGAAGGGCATGGTTCCTTCCGAGAAGCCGCCGTGGCTCAAGAAAAACTGACCGGCTTCAACGCCCATAAAGCGATCCAATCGGTCGCTCTTGCCCGTGGGGTCGTGGCTGAAACTGGCCTCGGTGATCTCGAGCCATTCGCCTCCCGAGGCGCGAATCCATTGACGGCCGTACAGGGCTTTTCGGGGCAGGTGACCCGTACCGCCCGAAAAGTTCTCGCTGAAGCTGTGAGGACCGCGCAGCCATCCGCCCTCGCGTGGGGCTTTCCACGAAGAGATGAGCATCCAGCGATGGCTGTCGGGATGGAAGTAATGCCCCGAATAGACCGTGAATGTTTCGTTAGTGGGCTGAGCGGTGACCAGGAAGCGTTGAGTTTCACCGGTCTTCCACGAGTACTTCAGATGGCTGTGGCCGCCGGTTCCCTCATTGCCAAAATCGCCCGAGTAAACGCCGTCGCCCTTGCCCAGAAGTTGGACCCGCTGTTCGGCGGAGACCTTATTGCGATCCACGGCTTCGTTGCCGCTGTCCCAGACCGAGAAAATGATGCGCCGTTCAGAGGGGCTGTTGACCTGCATGCCGAAATATCCTCGGTGCCAGCCACAGGCCATGTAGAAGGTGGTCACCGGTTCTTCAATCGCGGTGACTTCGCAATAAAAGGCGGCGATGGCGTTGGTCGGAGCCTTGTAACTGAGGTGCACCGAAGCCGCGTTGCGCCGCTCCTTGAGATTGAAGTGGGCCCCTTCGATGGCAGGACCCTCTAGGACTAGAGCCTCAAGCTGCCCGGCGTCTTGGCCCTTCGGATTGAGGGATTCGAGGCGGAAATCCTGATAACCGGGACGTTCGATGGTGAAGGTCCCGAAGTCGGCAGTCACCGGTTCCGGATTCGAGTTTCCTCGGACCGTCACTTCTCGAAATCCCCCGGCCACGGTCAAGCGCAGCTTAGTTTTCATTCCGTCGGGTAAGCGCAAGCGGAGTCGTGCCTGTAAACGCCCCGGCACCGCTAAACGCCCATACCAATGGACTGATTGACTGGGATCGGTCCACCCGCGCACCCCGGCCCGCTCGGTAACCCGGGGTGAATCTGTGTTGGGCAGGGTGTAGGCCGTGAAGGCGGGTACGGTGTACTCCGCGCCATGGGCCGCTTGAAAAGTCGGTAGGGTGATCGACAGCAGGACGGCCAAGACGCGCGACAGGGTGCGGATCGACATGCGCTGAGGATTCCCTCGCTTCGCCCGGAAGGGAACGCTGGAAAACGCTCGGGCCGTGTTTTCAATCGGCCATCATCTCGTTCCGGCGGAGGAAAACCCTGCTCAAAGTTTGAGTCGGATCTGAGCAACCTTCGCCTGCAACTCGGGCCCGATGTCGTCTTGGAACATGTAGGAATCACGGGCTCCGCCGGTGTTCCAACTGTGGAGGAACAGGAGTTTCTGGACCTGCACCCAACGGGCCGCGCCGTCAATCGTGAGGTGATTGCTGCCAATGGGTTTCTTGCCGGGCCCCTGGTGCGGCGGCATGCCCTTAAATGCTGAATCACGACCGCCTCCCCATTTGCCGTCCACCTTCATCACCGCATCGGCCGCCAAAACCCATCCCGGTTCGGAGGTCGCCGTCTTTACCGGGCTCCTCGAATCGAAAATGCCCGCCGGATTGCTCCACTTGTCGATGCCTCCGTAGTACTGGTAGCCAATGTTGAATTGCCTGTATTCCGGCTCATAGGTCGGGAAATCGGGTCGATTGGGGCAGGTCCATATTTTGGCCACAGTTGAATTGGTGTCCACGGGCAGTCCCAGTTGGCGCGCCGATCCCGCCTCGGGCTCGTTGATGGAGATTTGCACCCAGTTGCCGCCGTCAAAGCGGGCCTTGAGCAGCACGTCCTTATTGTCGTTGGCGTAGAGCGTCATACCGATCCCGATTTGGCGGAGATTGTTCAGGCACCGTGCTCGCTTGCCCTGTTCCTTGGCCCGAGCTAAAGCCGGCAACAGCATGCTGGCGAGGATGGCGATGATCGCGATGACCACTAGCAGCTCGATGAGCGTGAAGCCGCCCGGGCGGGTTCGGTGAGGGTAGGACCGAAGGTTCATTCTCATGGGGATACTTGAGGTTGTTTCGCGTCAATCCGACGAGCGCAAGATCTTTCGGCCGGATGGCAACGTCTGGGTCCTGCCAACGGTCATTTATGGGTGGAGATCGATTGAAGGTTTGCCAACGAGCAGCAGGGCGGAATAACTGAGCCATGCAACGACACTGGGCGGTCTGGGTAGGGATTTTTGGGGTTGCTGTCTGGGGTGGTTGGAACCAGAGGGAGGCGCGCCGGCTTCGCACTCAAATCGAGGAATTGCAGTCGGAAAAATCCACGGAAGCGCCGGTACCGACAACGTCTCTCAGCGCAGAGAATTATTCGGGAGCCCAAACTGCTGCAGAACTCACCTCAATCCGCGTCGAGATCGCGTCGTTGCGGCGTTTGATCGAAGAGCGCTTCCGAACGGTCGAGGGTGCAGCACGAGTCGCTTCGCGCGCCGCCTCGGTTCAAGTCGCCAACGACAAAGTTCCCTCCATTCCCAATTACATTCGCAATGGTTGGGTGGATCGATCCGGGATTCCCGAGGTGGTGTTGGAAGGTTTCCGTCTGCAACTCGGAGACGTGGCGATCGAGGGGGCTCACATCAAGCAATCCGACGGCAAGGTCTTCTACTCATTGGAATCCAAAACGCAGGAGGGTCGGGCAATGGAGTTGGCCTTGGACGAGAAGGGGCAGGTGGTGATGCGGAGAATCGACATGGAACTCGGAGGTTTGACCGACGGCATGCAACGGACGGTGCAGCAGGCCGTCGGTGAGATTCCCATCCGGCGAGTTGCCGAAGTATTTGAGGACGGGCGGACGGTCTATCGAGTGGTTGCCAAGGCCCCCAATCAGGCCGTGGAGCTGGTCCTCGACTCGGAGGGAAAAGTTATTCGTTCAGAGACGATGGTCCGCGAGACGAAGCCCTAACCGACGGTTCATGGCCTCGCGAGCCCAAGGATTATGGGGCTAGGCACTGATTCTAAATTGTTTGGAGTCGGATCGGATTACGCGGGGACTGGAGGAGTTGACCCAGTTCAAGGGCTGGGATCACCGCAACGGGGCGATGGCAGCCGGCCTCAAGAGAATTACGTGTATCTTACAGCGGATGGACCATTGGCGGTTGCAGACGAAAGGCATTTCCAATGGCTCCCAACAAGTATCCGAGGTAAGGACCGAGCTCCGAGCGGTCCGTTCCTGTGGGGCCTGCCGTCGAGAGTGTTGCAAACCCCCAAATAAAACCCGTGGTGCACCGGGCAGGACTTGAACCTGCAACCTTCTGATCCGAAGACAGAGTGATTACGTCTAAAAACGTCAAATAAGCCGATAAATTGAGTTAAAATGCGAGTAACAAACGTGCTACGCAGTTGCGAAAGTTGGAGGAAAAAATGGCGGCCCCAACAAAAATTACTCGGCTGAAGAGTCTAGGATTCTCTTGACCGAAGTCGGAGTAAATTTCCCTCCTCGCCGTGTTCGTTCCCCCCTCTTGTTGAGGCAGTCAGCGATCCGGCTGAGAGTTTTCACACCCGTGCCTCTGATCTCTTTAATTGATTTCAGGATTTCACACGCAAATCCCAGCTTTCGCCGCTGAATCTCCTTCGCGGCAGATTGCCAAGCTTTCGCCGGGTTCGGGGAGCCCAGCTTCACTCCTCTTGAGCGCGCCACCGCAAGGCCGGCTCGGGTTCGGTCTGAAATCAACTCCCGCTCCCGTTGCGCAAGGAGCGCAATGATGCCGATGCTGAGTTTGTCGGCATTCGGCATGTCGCATGCGACGAAATCGATTTTGCTCTCCTGAAGTGTCAGCAAAAAAGCCGCATTGCGGGAAAGACGATCTAGTTTGGCGATGCACAGGACGGCTTTTTGGGACTTTGCCAACTGGATCGCCGCATCCAACTGCGGCCTGCGATTGTTCGCGCCGCTTTCCACCTCCTCAAAACTCTCAAGGATCTCGCATTCAAGGCTCGAAATATACTTCTTGACAGCGACCTTCTGCGCTTCGAGGCCATTACCGGTGAGACCCTGCTTGTCGGTTGAGACCCTATAGTATGCGACGAACCGTTTTTTCGGCGGGGAAGTTCCTCGGGGCATGCATAAATTATCAAATACAAAGGTTCGAATGTAAATGAAAAATCTGGCGCAGGTGGTTTGCTGTCCAGTCTTCGGCTGGGTTCCGAGAAGGGACAGCGGCTCACAACCGAGACCTTGTTCGTTACAAGTTATTTTTCTCTTTTCCTGAAAACTCTCCTACCACGGCAATTGCGCGGAGGGCATATTTTCCCAAAGACCACGGAAATCATCTGGAATCCAGCCTCCGCCCACTGCATGACCCAAGTTCTCCTTTACGACTGCCCTAGCTGCACCGCTAGTTGCTCCGTCGCTACCGATCTGGTGGGCCTCAACGTCGTCTGTCCCAACTGCACCCAAGAATTTACAGCGACCCCTCCAGACTCCGCAGCAGATCTCCAGCTCCCTGACGCAATTCCCTTCTTCAAGTCTGGAAAACTCGAAATTCTCAAAAACCACCTCAACAAACTCACTTCCGATGGCGAACTCAGCAAATCTGATGAAATTGCCCTTACCAGAGCTGCGCTGATGCTGGGGCTGAAAGAGAAAGATTTTGTTCAATTAACCAAATCAGAATTCCTGAGCCACTTTAACCCAATTCTTGAAAGGGCCTCAAAAACTGCCCACATAACTGACGAGGACGTCGAGGAAATAAATAAATTAAAAATCAAATACAGCGCAGATTTGGCATTCGATGAGTCCTTCGGAGTCTTCCGCTGGATATACTTGATGGAGGTGAAGGGGCAGACGCCGCTACCATTAATAAATAATGAAATACACCTCGAAGAAAACGAATTCTTATATCTGGCGATGAATTCTACATGGGCGCAGCCGAGAACAAAGACAACCAGTTACTCAGGGGTATCAGTCTCTGTGCCGACAGGCATCCGGGGAGTGCGCCTAAAGTTCGGCAAGATGCAGCCAAATCGCGTCGAGGAAATCACGGAGTTAGATTCTGGCCGGTTATATATCACAAATAAATCAATTTACTTCCAAGGCGCAAACCGCAACACCGAGATTTCACTTTCTTCAATTCTGGACACAACCGTCCACACGGACAGCATCAGGATCGACAAGAAGCGAGGCCGGGCTGATTACTTTGGAATGAGTTTGATTAATTCAAGATACATTCAGGCTTTGATAGGGGTATTAAAATAATTCCGTTTAAATTCTTTAAAATGGCATCATCAATTTCAGATCTCTTCCTTCGTATCGCGACTCAGGCAAAAAAGCGGCTCGAAAGTGAAATGCCGGATCATTTTAATACGATAGCTGATTACGTTTACAATGAACTAGATTCAAGTCAAAAGCCTAATAGGGATTTCTTTGATGAATTGCAGGTTAAATTGCAAGTTCTTGAATCAGCCTCTTTCTTCATAAAACAATTTGAGAACGCTCCAGAATCTCGAATTTCTGAATTTAAAGTCCAAAAAGCAAAGCAGCACGATGATTATCTTGAAGAGATTCAGAAAGATCTAGGCCGCGGGGTTGTTTATGTGACTTGGACTAGGTCGCCTGAGGAAGTGCTATATATTGGAAAAGCCGGTTTCTCTGGACGAGTTAAACGACTAGTAGACACGCACCATACTAGCCTCAGAACATCTTTACATAGTGCGACGACGCTATCTTTGCTGACACCCACAAACG
>CAJAHH010000133.1 GCA_903939515.1 uncultured Verrucomicrobiota bacterium | reverse complement strand
CTATACGCCTTAGCCCTAGCCAAACGCACCAGTCCCGCCGCAAGCGGGTGACTCACCGACTGGAGAGCCGGATGCGGGAAATCCGCCAGTCCGGTTCGGAGGGAGGGGTGGCCGACAACGGCCATCCCTACCCCTATACCAGCCCAGGGTGAAACCCTGGGGTATGGCACACAACCGGTGCGTTCTGAAGGAACGCCGCATACACCCTGGTGCTCTCACCTGTTTTGCGGTGGCAGAGTACCGGGGCTGGCGCTTGGGATCAGGGTGTCGACGTTCCTACGCTCGCTCCGGACCGCTCCCGCTGCCGCCTCGTGGTCAGGGCCGGGGTCGGGGGCCGGGGTCGGTCCCACCTATTTACACAAAAGGGGACACTCTTTACTAGGCTGATGTCGTTGCTGGGGCTCCGCGGGATATGTTCCGCTGCGGCCTCGTGGCGTCCAAAGGGTTAGGTTGAGAGGGTTAGGATCAGAAGGAACTCACTTCACTTCGTCTGGTTGCGGAGGATGAGCACCGAGGGGCCTTTCTCACGCCAGAGGCCCTTGAGCTTGTCGGGAACCGGGGTGGGCATCTCGATGAGGGAGCCCAAGACCAAATCGTCGTCGCCGTCGCCATCTAGGTCGCCGGTATCCATGGAAATCCATCGGCCGGTGACACCTTGGCGCAGGGTCCGGGCCTTGAAATCCCATTCCCGGCCGCCGGCGGGACTGGTATTCTCGAAATAGATGAACCCGGCTTGGGGCATGGTCTCGTAGTCGGCGAAGAACGAGGCGGCGGCGATGTCGAGATCACCATCGCCATCGAAATCCCGGGCGACCGCGCGGTAAGCACCGTGCATGGGGGCCGTCCAGGCTAATTCCCACTTCAAGCCTCCGCGGTTCAGGTAAATCCGGACCCCGTGGTAGGCTTTGGGGGGTGAGGTGTTGAAGTCGGCGTTGTCTCCGTTGGTGACCAAAATATCCGGTAGACCGTCGCGGTTAAAGTCGGCCAGTTCGAAGCCCGAGTGGCCCCAGCTCGGGGGGCGCTGATAGATGAGTTGCCGTCGGAATCTCCCGTCTCCTTCGTTGAGGAAGAGCAGTAGCGATTCGCGGGCTTGCGCCTGGAGGACCATCAAGTCGGGCCGGCCGTCGCCATTGAAGTCACGAATTTCGCAACGCAGGCAACCGGGCTCTGCGAGAATTACTCGCTCGGTGAACCCGCCGTCGGCACGCCCCTCGAGCCAGGACAGGCGGCCGAGATAATTGCCGAAGGCACACAAAACTAAATCGTCCCGACCATCCCCATTGAGGTCGCCGGCAGCCACATGAGCCAGTCGCGGGAGCCCTGAAAGGAGGGTCTCCGGTCGCAGCGGAGTGGTGTTGCGGTTGACCCGAATTAATTGGCCCACAGGTTCTTCGCGCGGGAAGAAGTGGCCGATGGCGCCGATGTACCAGTGTCGCCCGCTTTCCGCGAGGCTCACGGCGATGTTGCCCAGCGGGAGGCTGCCCAAATGCCGCCCAGAGCCATCCAGGAAATCCAGAGCCTGCGAGGTCGCATCGGAGGCGAGGATCATCCGCTGCCCGGCGTCGATCCGGACCATGGGGGTCCTTGGAGGAGAGTGCCGATGGGGAGCCATTTCCGGGCGGAACAACGGCCATCCAACTTCGATGGATAGCGACTCTCCGGAAGGCAATCGCTCTGGGGCGGCTTGAGTGTAATAGGTCGCGATCTGGTCGAAAACGGCCGGAGGAATGAGCGGTTTCTTTGGGAAATATTCGGCTGCTAGAAGCCGCGGCAAATCTCGGAAATAGCCATTGGTCGGAGCGGCAGAAACCCCGGTGATGTAGCGCATCTTCGGCAAGAGTTCTTCGCTCCAGGTGCGCCGATCCAAGTCGGTGGGGTTCGGCAGCGCATGGCAGATGACGCAGTAAATCGCGGCCGCGGTGCGCCCGGGCAGAGCTTCCAAATTCACAGGGGCTGCGAGCGCGGCGGTCTCAAGAACTGGTGGGACAGTCTCGCCGGCTCCGACACGTGAGGCCCATGACAGAAGGGTCAGCGCCCAAACCATCAGAAGGCACTTGAAGAATGGAAACCGACTCGAACTCAAGGCCCCGAGACTAGGTGAATCGGCCCAGATGGAAAGAGCCGGATAGCTATGGAGCGGGGCCGGGGGAAATCACCCGAAAGCACAACCCCTGCCTGTATTTATTACGGATCTCAGTGCGCCGCCTTGGCCGGAGCCACCGTGTGCGAAAGACCGGCCACGGCGTGGTCAGCGATCTTCACTAAACCCTGCGGAAAGATTCCTAAGACTAACATCCCTGCCACACAGGCCACGAGGACGATGCGGGTAGACAGAGCCACCGGAATGATAGAGAGATTGGCGGATTGTCCACCCCAGTAAATTGCCCGGATGACACTGAAGTAGTAGTAGAGCGAAATGACTACCCCAACCACGGCCACAGCAATGAGTGCATAGAGTTCCGGATGACCCGGGGCCACATCCAAGACACTCTTGAA
This sequence comes from uncultured Verrucomicrobiota bacterium, assembly GCA_903939515.1. Classification (GTDB taxonomy): domain Bacteria; phylum Verrucomicrobiota; class Verrucomicrobiia; order Limisphaerales; family UBA9464; genus SXXZ01. The sequence continues at coordinate 52,873 of CAJAHH010000133.1, read as the reverse complement.
GAGGAGCAACTTGCCGAAAAAACCAGCCATCGGGGGGATGCCCGCCAGTGAGACGATCGCCATGGTGAGGCAGGCAGCCAAAAACGGAGACCGCTGACCCAGACCCGATAGGGCACTGGTGTCTTCGCTCTCCACGTGGTTGGCGATGGCACTGATCACCGTAAAGGCGGTCAAGACTGTTAAGGTGTAGCCACCCAAATAATAAAGCATCGCCGTCGAGCCCGCCGCCGAACCGGCCACGATGCCTAGGAGCAGGTATCCGGCGTTGGCGATGGAAGAGTAGCCCATCAACCGCTTGAGATTGCGCTGCGGGATCGCACACAAGCTTCCGAAAAGAATAGTGGCCCCGGACATGACAACGAAAAGTCGGTGCCATTCGGCCGTGATCTGCGGTACCGCACCGACCAAGAGGCGGATGAGTAGAACAAATCCCGCAGCCTTGGAACCGACGGCCAGAAAGGCGGTCGCGGGAGCGGGCGATCCTTGGTACACATCCGGTGCCCACATCTGGAAGGGCACTGCGGCAATCTTGAAACCCAGACCCACCAGAACGAACAGCAATCCAATGAGAAACAGCGCGGAGTGGGCCAATTCCTTCTGCTTGGCGGCCAACACGGCGAGATTGGTGGAATTGGCCGTGCCAAAAATCAGCGCAATACCGAACACCATGAAGGCCGAAGAAACGCCACCCAAGATTAGGTACTTCACACCGGCCTCCAGCGAGGCCAGTTGGGTCCGCTGGAAGCTGTTGAGCACGAAGAAGGTCACGGTGATCAGCTCCAAGCTAACAAAGAGCAGCACCAAATCATTGGCCGATGCGGCAAAGAGCATCCCGACCAAGGCAAAGACGGTGAGGGCAAAGAACTCCGAAAGCCCGGCGCCAAATTTGGGCGCGTAATCCACAGCCATCAGCACCACGGCTAAGGCAGCGAACAAGAAGAACCCTTTGAAGTAGCGAGCGAGGTCATCGACCACGAACATATCGGCGAAGGCGGATCCCGACTGCGGGGCCAACGAACCCACCGCAAAGGCCAGCAGACAGCCCAGCGCGGCCGCTAGGCCGAGGCCCAACGCCTTGCGGGCGGTGGGCGATACCCACAAGTCGGCCAACAGCACGATCAGGCCCATCAGGACCGCCAGGACTTCCAACGTAATCAGCGAATAATTCATGACTGCAAAGGCTAGGTCTGCGCTCAGTGTCCGGAATGGCCCGGGGCGGAGGCTGCGGGAGCTGCGTGGGCTGCGGGGACCGCTGGCGCCTGACCGGCCTGCGAGGGGGTCAGGTGTGCGGCCACCACCGCTTTGGCGGCGGGTTCAATGCGGGAAGTCAAGATGCCCGGGGCCACGCCGAAGAGCACCATTGCGCTCAAGAGCAGCACGAAGGGCAAACGGCGCCAGTAACCCAGGTCAGCCACACGCGAAAACTCGGGTTTTTCAGGCCCCTGAAGTACCGCACGCAAGGCCCGGAGCATGGCCACGGCGCCAATGATCAAGCCACTCCATGCGGCGATAATCACCAACCAAGGCAGCGACTTCCAGGATCCGAAGAGCACGGTGGCCTCACCGGCAAAATTGGCGAAGCCCGGCAACCCACAACTGGCCATAAAACCCATCACCAGTGCGGTGCCATAGAAAGGCATCTTGCGCAGCAGGCCGCCCATGCGGGTCATGTCGAGGGTGCCCGTCTGGGTCTCAAGGTAGCCACTCAGGGCGAAGCTCAAGCCAGCCAGGAGCGCGTGGGCCACCATCACCAGAACGGTTCCGGTGACACCGATGACTGTGAGGCTGGCGATGCCCAAGAACGCAAAGCCCATGTGGGCCAAACTCGAGTTGCCGATCAGGAGATTCATGTCCTTCTGACGCAGGGCTACCCAGGCGCAGTGCAGCAAATTACCCACAGCCAAGACCGCGACCACCGGCAGCCAGCGATGGGCTCCGTCCGGCATCAAGGGCACCGCCATGCGAAGGATCGCGTAGAGACCGGCCTTCTTAAGGATGCCCGCGTGCATCATGGCCGTGGCCGTGGGAGCGGCCGCATACCCGACCGGGGCCCAAGAGTGGAAGGGAAAGAGCCCCACCAAGGTGGCAAAGCCGAAGACCACCAGCGGGAAAATCCAGGTTTGGGCCGAGACCGACAGCGGATGGGCTGCCAAATGTGCCTTGAGCACGATGACGTCCAGACTGTTGGCGCCGGCGGCCACATAGAAGGCGACCAGGCCAACCAAGGCGGTGAGCGCGCCCAGGGTCAGGTAGAGGGTGATTTTGAAGGCGGCCCAGTTGCGGTCCTCACCGCGACCCCACACACCGATCATGATGAAGGTGGGAACGAGGGCCAATTCGTTGAAGAAGTAGAAGAAGAACAGATCCAGCGACGCAAAGGCTCCCATGGCCCCGGCGATCATCGACATGAGCAGCACGTAAAAGAGCTTCACGTGGCGTTCGATGTTCCAGGATACCAGCACTGCAGCGAAGCCCACGAGACCGGTGACTAGGATAAGGCCAATGTTCAGGCCGTCGGCGCCGACGTGGTAGGCGAGGTTCAACGGGCCCACGGTGACCCAGGGTACCAACGACTCAAATTGCAACCCCTCTTGGCCCGCATGGAATCGGGAGAAGAAGGAGACGGCTGTCCAGGCCGTGCAGGCCGAACCCAGGATGGCCGCCAGACGCAGCACGACCCGGAAATTGCCCGGGATCAACAACAGCAGCACGGCCGTGAAGACCGGGGTGAGGATGACGGAGGTCAGGGAGTCCATGGCGGTTACTTCAGGGCAAGGAGGACAATGAGGAGCACGCCAGCCGTAAACAGGAAGGCGTAGGTCTGAATGCTGCCGGTCTGAACCAGGCGTAAGGCCCGGCCGGCGATCTCCACCACACCGGAGAGGCCGCGGACGGCGAGTCCGGCGATGAGCCATCGGTCGATGGCGTCAGCAATCTGGGACAGCAAATTATGGAGTGGCACCACGATGCCGTCGTAAATCTCATCAATGTAGAACCGGTTGCGCATCGCCTGCGAAAGCAATCCGAGTTTTGCCGACAAGGGGTCTTGGGTCGGAGCCTTACCGTAGAGCGAGTAAGCCAACGAAAAACCGAACAGAACCGCGCCCAAGCCGAAGACGGCAGCAATGGGGTTGTGGTTAAACGGACCAAAGAGGATGTCCCCTCCATGGGTTGCATGACCGGGCTTAAAGTGGCCGCTCAAGAACTCTCCAAGTGGCAACCAGGCAATGAACGCACTGGGCACTGCCAACACCAGCAACGGCAGCGTCATGCTGGAGGGCGATTCGTGGGCGTGATCGGCACCCTCGCCGCGCGGCTTTCCGAAGAAGGCCACAAGCACCAGGCGGCTCATATAGAAGGTGGTCAGCACAGTCACCAACACGCCCACTCCGAAGAAAATGGGATTGGCTTCCAACGCCACTGCGAGGATCTCGTCTTTGGAGTAGAACCCGCTGAAGGGCGGCAAACCGGCCAGAGCGGCCGTTCCCAAGGCGAAGGTCCAGAAGGTCTTAGGCATCTTCGAGCGGAGACCACCCATCTTCCAGATGTCTTGCTCGTGGTGGCAGGCATGAATCACCGAACCGGCCCCAAGGAAGAGCATCGCCTTGAAACCGGCGTGCGTGACCAAATGGTACATGGACGCTGACGCATCACCGGTTTTGGCACCCAATCCCACGGCCATGACCATCAGGCCCAATTGCGACAAAGTGGAGTAAGCGAGGATGCGCTTAATGTCGTCCTGCTGGACGGCGATGACGGCGGCAAACAGCGCGGTGAATCCACCGATGCAAGTGATGATCGTTGCCGCGGATACTCCATCGAGGAAGCCCAGCGCGGCCGGCCAACCGGCAGTCGCCGTATACAAGAAGAACAACCGGCAAAGCATGTACACACCGGCCGCGACCATGGTGGCGGCATGGATGAGGGCCGACACCGGCGTCGGGCCTTCCATCGCGTCCGGCAACCACACGTGCAGCGGGAACTGGGCACTCTTGCCCATGGCACCCATGAAAATTAGCAAACCGGCCAAACCGGCCCAGGGGCCCAGCAAGGCGGGATTGGCCACGAACTTGGCTTTGAGGGCTGCGATGTCGAGGGTGCCAGCCAGACTCCAAATGGCCAGGATGCCCAGCATGAAACCGAAGTCGCCGATGCGGTTGGTCAAGAAAGCCTTTTTCGAGGCGTCGCCCGCCGAGGGCTTCTCGTACCAGAAACCTATCAACAAATAGGACGAAACGCCAACCAACTCCCAGAACACAAAAAGCATCAGGAGGTTGTTGGCTAGAACGATCCCCAACATGGAAAAGACGAAGAGGCTTAGCGTGGAGAAGAAGCGGGTGTAGGACCGATCTTCGTGCATGTAGCCGGTGGAGTAGATCATTACCAGCGATCCCACGCCGGTCACAACCATGAGCATCAGCGTCGAAAGCGCGTCGAGGTGCAAACCGATCTCGGCGTCGAGTCCAGCCACGGGTAGCCAGTGGAAGGGCGTCGCGTCGACGGACTGCCCCCCGTAAACGCAGAACAGTGTGAAACTAAGCAGGAAGGCGACGACCACCCCGCTGATGTTGAAGGCAGCGGAAAGCGTGCGGTTCTTCGGGGTCAGGACAGCCGTCCCGAAGGCCATCACCAGCGGCAGAATAAGGATGGCCCAGGCCAGGTCCTGGATCTTGGAGCCGGATTCAACGGCATGCTGTACTACGGCGGCGTGTTCCATGGCGGTCGATCAGAGTTTCAGGGAAGTCAGGTCTTCCACATGCGCCGTCTGGCGCTTGCGGTACAGCGCCACGAGGAGCGCGAGGCCCACAGCCACCTCGGCGGCGGCGACGGTGATGACGAAGAAAACCATCACCTGGCCATTGAGGTTGTTGTGGTAGCGAGAGAAGGCCACCAGGGCGAGGTTGGACGCATTGAGCATCAGTTCGAGACCCATAAAGATCACGAAGAGATTGCGGCGCGCAACCACGCCCAGCAAACCCAGGCTGAAGAGCAGCGCGCTGACGATCAGGTAATGGTGGAGTCCGGGAGTCACAGGAGTGTCGGGTTCAGGGTGGACGCGCTCGGGATTCTCACAGGTTTCAACGAAGATCCTTCTTGGTGATCAGGATGGCTCCGACCATGGCGACTAAAAGGAGCACTGACAGGATCTCGAAGGGAAGAATGTGCGACTCGAAGAGCAATCGACCCAAAGCCTTGGTCTCGCCCTCGGCCAACCGACCTGCTGTTTGTGACACAGGGATCGTTTTAACAATCGAGGCCACCAGAGTGCCAGCGATGGCCAGCGTAGACAGTCCGCCCAGGCCCACGGCGATTTTGTTGAAGTGCCGCCGTTGGTCCGCCTTGAGATCCAAGAGCATGATGACGAACAGAAACACCACCATGACCGCACCGGCATAGACGAGGATTTGGACCGCGGCCAAAAAGAAGGCGTGCAGCAAGACGAACAACCCGGCCATGCAGAGAATGGTCAGGACCAGGAACATGGCACTGGTGACCGGACTGCGACTCAGTGGGTTGAGCACGGTCAGGAACCCAAAAAGCAGGGTGAGTCCGGCCAGCGCGTAGAAAAAAAGATCGGTGAACTGAGGCATGTCGGGAAGGGGTGGGTCTCCAGGAGGGTGCCGGTAATCTTAAGTCGAGGGGGCTATTGGGCGTCGACCGGGAAAGTCTCTTGGGCTTGGGCTTCCTCCAGCTTGTTCTTCCATTTCTGGATGCCCGCATGGGTACCGCCCAACTTGAGGAGCTTCTCTTTGTTGAAAATCATCGACTCCCGATTTTCCCCGGTGATGGAGTAGTCCTTCTGGAGGAAGATCGCCTCTTCAGGGCAAACCTCTTGGCACATGCCACAGAAGATGCACCGGAGCATGTTGATCTCGAACTCCTTAGGCATCTTCTCGGCATTCTTGCGGTCGGCTGTCAGGCCATCGGCGCCGGGAGGGGTGATTCGGATGGCCTTGGGCGGGCAAACAAACTCACACAACTGGCAACTCACGCATTTGGTCGCACCGTCCTGGTCCTTCACCAGATAGGGGGCCCCGCGGTATCCCTCGGGCACCACCCAACGCTCTTCCGGATACTGCATGGTCACGGAATTGCCTTTGAAGACGGTGTCCGCGAAGTGCTTGGCCGTCACCTTGAGGCCACCAAGAATGGCCGGTAGGTAGGTGCGCTCGTAGAAGGTCAGCGGGGCGCGATCGACAACTTTGGTGCTCATGAAGTCAGTGGGCGAATTAGTTGTTGAACAAGGCGACCACGAGCGCGGTCACCACGATATTAGCCAAGGCCAGCGGAATGAAACGGCGCCATCCCAGATCCATTAGTTGATCATAGCGGAAGCGAGGGAGCATCCATCGCACCCAGATAAAGACGATCATGAAGAAGGCCATCTTGGCGAAGAACACCCCGATGTGAATGAGGCCCAATAGCAGGGAGCTGGCCGGCAAGTTTAAGGCATCGATGAAGGGCAGCGTCCAGCCGCCCAAGAAGAGCGTCACCATCATGGCCGCCGAGGCGATCATGTTGGCGTACTCACCCAGGAAGAAGAGAGCGAACTTCATAGAGCTGTACTCGGTGTGGTACCCACCCACGAGTTCGGACTCGGATTCCGGAAGATCGAAGGGCAGACGATTGGTCTCGGCGAAGGACGCGATCAGGAAGATGACGAAGGCCAGCGGTTGCTTGAAGATCATCCAACCGTTCTCAGCCTGGTACCGGATGATGTCGCTCAAATTGAGGCTCTCGGTGAGGATGAAGATCGGAATCACACTCATGCCCATGGCGATTTCGTAGGAAATCATCTGGGCGGTGGAACGGATACTTCCCAAGAACGGGTACTTGGAGTTGGAACCGTAGCCGGCCAAGACGATTCCGTAGACGCCGAGCGACACGATTCCGAAGGTGTAGAGAATACCGACGTTCAGGTCGGCAATGACCATCTTCTCACTGCCAAGGTTGGAACCAAAAGGAATGACCGCGACGGTCAGCAGCGCCGGAATCACCGTAATGGCCGGAGCCAACCAGAAGTAGACCTTGCGGACGTAGCTGGGCGTGAAGTCTTCCTTGAGCAGGAATTTCAGACCGTCGGCCGCTGGCTGGAAGATTCCCAGCCGCACCAAGAGCGGGCCAATGACCGGCAGGTAATTGATGAAGAAGGGTGCTGTGCGATTCGGACCAACACGGTTCTGGATCCATGCCGAGACCTTGCGCTCCACGAGGACCGCGTAGGCAACGGCCGTCATCACCACACCAAAGACCACTCCAATCTTCAGCGCGCTGAAGAGGATCATCTGTGCAGTCGGATTAAGATAATTGATCGCTTCCATGGTCGTTCAGATCTGAACCGTGACTCCGGTGTCACCCACCTTAGCCCATTCGAGCCCGGCGAAGGCCGGCACTTCGGCGGCCATTTGGTTAAAGAGGCCTTCGATGGTCCGGTACCCGTTGTGGCCGGTCAGCGAATGCACCAACTCGTGGAGGAATTCCCACTCGGGGCGAGCCTCGCCCGGGGCCTCGACGGCCTTATGAAACTTCTGCAGGCGCCCCTTCACGTTGACGAAAGTACCCCGCTTCTCGGCATGGGCCGCACCAGGCAGCAAGAGAGTTGCCGCCGCCGTCGTCGCATTGGGCAAGATGTCGCTGACGATCAACGCATCGAGCTTAGCCAGCAATTCAGGGCCGATGCCCACCCGGGTCACGTCTTCACCGAAGACAACCAACGTCTTGATCCGGCCTTGGGCGATGCCGTCGGCGATCTTCGTCAGGTTGAATCCGAACTCGGTGAAGGCCATGCCGGTCAGCCGGACGCCATTACTGTTGGGATTACGGTCTTCGCTCACCAGCAACCGGTCCGGCTCGCCATCGCGGGCCACCGCATCCGTCATGGCACCGGTATGGGTGGCCAGTTTCTTGAGCAGGAAGAGCTCTTCGTTGGTCTGACGAGCCGACACCACGAAGGCCACACTGCCTTGAGGCGCCTGGGTCAGGATGAGGGCGGCCGACTCGATCGCCGCATTCCATGAAATAGGCTGGAGAGTGCCATCAGCCGAGGTCCGCAAAACCTGCTTCAAGCGCTCAGCGTGACCCACCCAACGGTAGTTCAGGCGTCCACTGTCGCACATCCAGGGCCCGTTAACGGCGTCGTTCTCGCGCGGTTCGTAGCGGTGGATGACTCCCTCGCGGGAACCCATGGTGATGTTGCAACCGGTGCCGCAACTGGTGCAGAGGCTCTTGGTCTCCTTAAGGAACCAGACCCGCATTTTGAAGCGGAAATCCTTGGAAGTCAGCGCTCCCACCGGACACAAGTCCACGGTGTTGAGCGTGTAGTTGTTGTCGAAGTGACCCGGATTGAACGCGCTAATCGTGTTATAAGAACCGCGATTCACGATGCCCAACGCGTCGTCGCCCGCAATGTCGCGGGTGAAGCGAATGCACCGGGTGCATAAGATGCAGCGCTCGTCATCCAGCACGATGCGCGGCCCGAGGTCCACTGCCTTGGGCTTGTGGACCTTGGTTTCGACAAATTGACTCCCGGCTTGGCCGTGCTGAACCGAGTATTCCTGAAGCTTGCACTCACCGGCCTGATCGCAAATGGTGCAATCGAGCGGATGGTTGATGAGCAGCGATTCGAGCACCGACTCGCGCATTTGATGGGTGGCCTTCGAATTGGCGTAGATCTCCATGCCTGGCGAGATCGGCGTCGCACAAGCGATGGCACCGCGCGGAGTTCCCGGCTCATAAGGCAGAACCGACCGGGAGATTTTGGGAGTGCCATCTTCGTTGAGCACCGGCTTGCGGTCCGGGCCCATCATCGGCGTACCAAACTCCACCAGACACATGCGGCAGTTGCCGGCGATCGGCAATTTGTCGTGGTAGCAGTAGTGCGGGATGTCCACGCCGGCGATCTTGGCCGCCTGCAGCATGGTCGTCGGCGCGGGCTTTCCTTGCCAATCAGGCATGGTCTTGGGCACCTGCACGGTCTTGCCATTGACCATCACGGTCATGGTCTCGACCGGCGGGGCCGCCGGAGCGGGCACGGGCGCCAGAGTGGAGGAAGGAGCAGCGGGAGCGGACATCGGAAATCAGTGGGTTTGAAGGCTTCCTGCCGCCGAACGAGGGTCGGACGACTTGGGCGACGAGGTTCCTTGGGACTTCGCATGGGCCGCCTCATCGGCCGCACCCTGGGCTTCGAACTCGTCCCGGAATTTTTTCACAAAGCTCAGGACCGGCCAGGCAGCTGCCTCGCCGAAGGCGCAAATGGTACGCCCTTGGATGTTCTGGGCAATGTGGGTGAGATAATCGGCATCGGCCTTGCGACCTTCGCCATGGCTCAAACGGTGGGTTGCCTTGGAGAGCCAAAGAGCCCCCTCGCGGCAGGGCGTGCACTGGCCGCAGCTCTCGTGGGCGTAGAACTCGGACAAGTTGCCAAGCGTCTGGACCATGCTTCGGGAATCATCCAGAACGATGACCGCGCTGGAACCGGACATGGTGCCTGCCTGCTGCAGGGAATCAAAATCGTAAGGCAGGTCGAGCAACGACACATCCACCTTGGCCATTTGGCCATCGGCCCCCTTGCGGTTCAGCTTAAAGACCTCGCCGGCCTTCAGAACCTTCGAGGAGGAACCGCCCGGAATGATGGCTTTCAGGGTACGACCCGGCTTGAGTCCGCCGCCGAAGTTGGGGTCGAAGATCAGTTCGCCCAAAGTGACCCGTCCGACTTGAATCTCGTAGTAACCCGGCTTCTGCACATCGCCGCTCAAGCTGACGATGCGGGTGCCAGTGTTGTTGGGCGTGCCCAGCTTGGCGTACTCGGTCGGCCCCATGAGTACGATGTGCTTCACGTGACACAGCGTCTCGACGTTGTTCACGATGGTCGGGCACATGTAGAGCCCCAAGACCGCCGGGAAGTAAGGAGGCTTGATCCGGGGGTAAGCCCGCTTGCCTTCGAGGGATTCGATCAAACCGGTCTCTTCACCGCAAATATAGGCGCCGGCGCCGCGATGCACGTGAATCTCCAGATCATAACCCGTGCCCAAAATATTCTTACCCAGAAAACCGGCTGCCCGGGCTTCCTTAAGGGCTTGATTCAACAACTTAGCCGCAACGGGCATCTCACCCCGGATGTAAATGTAGGCCAGCTTTACGTCGTTGGCCCAGCACGAGAGGATCATCCCCTCGATCAACTGGTGCGGATCCTTGTGGAGGATTTGACGATCCTTGAAGGTGCCCGGTTCGGACTCGTCGGCGTTGCAAATCAGATAGATCGGCTTACCGCTGCGGCGGTCCACGAAGCTCCACTTAAGGCCGGCCGAGAAACCCGCGCCACCACGACCGCGCAACCCTGAAGCCTTGACGTCTTCGCGAAGCGCTTCTTGAGGACTGAGCTTCTTGCCATCAGGCAAATCACGAGCTGGCATAGCCAGAGCCCGCTTGAGCGCCTCGTAACCGCCATGGCGCTGATAACACCCAATGTCCGGCGTGAAGCCCGGCTCATCGAGGTTCTTGAGAATCAATTTAAAAGGTTCCGGCATAGCTTTTCTTGACTCAGAGAAAGTTCCTAGTACGGTCACCACTTCGGTTCTGGCTGCCCGATTGTGTAATGGTAGCACAACAGTCTCTGAATCTGTTTGTCATGGTTCGAATCCATGTCGGGCAACCATTCGCTGGGACCGAAATTTTCGAAATTCTTTTGGCCGTTTTAAGGCCTGATTTTAGGGCCGTTTTTAGCGCCGTTTTTAGCGCTTTGAAGAGGGTCAAAGTTCGAAAAATTTCGACCCCAGTCGCCTCAACCCCAGTCGCCTCAACCCCAGTCTCCGAATCCTGCTTTTTCGGCAGTCCTGTTTTCAGCGCCTTTGTTTTCGAAGCCGCTATTTTCCGCACTCCCATCCCCCGCGAGAAAGCCAACGGCTCTAAGCCTTTGCGACTGGCAGTTCCAAGAACTCTCCGGAGGGTCTGAGCGAAAACCGAGGCTGGGCCCCCGGTGCTATTCCCGGCACACCCTCTAGCAACCCACGGCCCAATCATCCACGCCACAGACACGCGGTACCCAGCGGGCTCTGCCAAGCAGACCCTTTGAGCAACGAGTGGGTTCATGGTGTTGAAGGCGTTCAGACTATTTTGGGCTTTTTAAGCTTTTTGTCCCTGCTTGAGAATCGCATCGGCTTCGGCCGTGCCGACCTTGTGATGCAGGTCTTCGTTGACCAAGACAACCGGTGCGGTCCCGCAACTGGCGAGGCACTCCACGAACTCTACTGTGAACTGGCCATCGGGCGTGGTCTGTGCCGCATGAGCGTGAGGGTCGAGGCCAAGCCGGGTGCAGAATCGCTCCCGGAGCTCGGCGCTTCCGGCCAATGAACAACTCAGGGTCCGGCACACCTTGATATGCGTTTTGCCCAACGGTTCCTGACGGAACATGGGGTAGAACGTCACCAACTCGTACACGTTAATCGGCTGAAGCCCCAGCTTGCGGGCGGTCCACTCGACGGCATCCTTCGAAATGTACCCAAAGTGCTCCTGCAACGCGTGCAGGAACATCAGCGAGGCACTCCGCTTGACCGGATAGTGCGTGGTGAGCTCATCGAGCTCGGCTTCCAAACTGGCGGGGACGGAAAAGCTCATCGGTGAATTCCGGTTATCGGTCGCACTCGCCCATCACGAAATCGAAGGATCCCAGGATGGAAACCACATCGCTCATGAGGTGCCCCGGCAACACTGCCGGGAGGATGCTCAAGTTTACAAACGATGGGGCGCGGATCTTGAGGCGGTAGGGCGTGCCACCTCCGCGGCTGTTAATGTAGAAACCCAGTTCGCCCTTGGGGTTTTCGGCCCCAAAATAAACCTCACCGGCCGGCGCATTCACGCCTTGGGTGACGATCATAAATTGGTGGATCAGCTCTTCCATGCTGGTCAGCACCTTGTTCTTGGGCGGCAGGACCACCTTGCCGTCGGCCACATTGATGGGTTCCTTGCCGGCGTTATCGGGGCCACCAGGGAGACGGTCTAGGCACTGGTGAAGGATACGAACACTCTGCCGCATCTCTTCCATGCGAACGAGATATCGGTCGTACGAATCACCCACCGACCCGACCGGAATGTCGAACTCTAGGTCCTTGTAAACCAAGTAGGGATGCGCCTTGCGAACATCGTAATCGACACCGCTGCCGCGCAAATTGGGTCCGGTCAGGCCGTAATCGATGGCCAACTCGCGAGAAATCACACCCACATCGCGGGTCCGATCGACAAAGATGCGATTGCGCGTGAGCAAGGTCTCGGACTCGTCGAGGTTGACGACCACCTCATCCAGGAACTTCCGCACCGCGGCCACCCAACCGGGAGGACAATCGCGGGTCAGGCCACCAATTCGGGTGTAACTGGTGGTGAAACGCGCCCCAGTGAGGGATTCGCACAAATTGTAGATCTTTTCGCGCTCGGTGAAGGTGTGCAGGAACACCGTCAGAGCACCCAAGTCCATCGCGAAGGCACCCAAACCCAGCAGGTGAGCCGAGATGCGGGCCAACTCACAACAAATCACCCTTAAATACTGACAACGCGGGGGCAACTGGGTGTCGATGCCCATGAGCTTCTCGACCGCCAACGCATAGGCCACGTTATTGGCTAAGGGCGCGAGATAGTCCAACCGGTCCGTGTAGGGCACGAACTGGTTATAAGTCATGTTCTCTGCGATTTTTTCGTCACCGCGGTGCAGATAGCCCACATCCGGGACTGCCTTAGTGACCGTCTCGCCATCCAACTCGATGAGGATGCGCAGCACTCCGTGAGTGGACGGATGCGATGGCCCCATGTTGAGGACCATTTTGTCACCGTGGAGATCTTGGAGATCGTCACCCGAACTCGGGCCTTCGGACGGCACCACATGAGCCGCCCGGGCCGCAGTGTCTTTAAATTCGATGGTTTGAGTCGCCATGGTCTATTCCTCGGGAGTCCGGACGCGGGGTTCGCGGGCCGTTGAATCTTTGCCGCCGGGCAAAGTTACAAATGGACCGCCCTCCAAGGGTGCTGTTTGGGTGAAGGCTGTGTCGGGCAGAAGGGTTGGCTTGCCGGCCAGCGGGAAGTCTTTGCGCAACGGGTAGTACGGATAGCCCTCCCACATGAGGATCCGGCGCAGGTCGGGATGGCCTGAGAATTGAATCCCCATCATGTCGTAGGCTTCACGCTCATGCCAATCGGCCGTCCGCCACACCTGGGACACGGTCGGAAGCTCGGAACGTTCTTCGCTGACGGATGTCTTGAGGCGCAGATGCTGCCCATGACCGAGGCCAGAGAGTTCGTACACGACGGTCCAGCGCGGATCGTCACCGTAATTATCCACACTGCTCAGATCGATGAGAAAGTCGAAGCCTAGGACCGTCTTGGCATGCAGACAAACCTCAGCGATGCGCTCGGGGTTGGCGACAGTCACGGTGACTTCGCCCCGGAATTCGAGGGGCTCAGAGATCAGGTCGCCAAACTTCTCACGAAGCTGGCCAGCGAGTTCAAGGGAGGTCGGCACTGGGAGGAGAGCTTGAAATCAGGGTTTTTGTTGCAACACCTCGCCATGAGCACCCAATTCGAGGCCCATGCGACCGTACTTGTCCGGGGCGACATCTCGCTTGAGGTCACGGGTGATCGGCTCGTGGGCAACCTTGTTCTGTAAACGAATCAGCGCATCGAGCAGAGCCTCAGGCCGCGGTGGGCATCCGGCCACGTAAACGTCGACCGGAATGATGTTGTCGACCCCTTGCAATACCGCATAACTGCGATACATGCCGCCAGTAGAAGCACAGGCACCCATGGCGATGACCCACTTGGGCTCGGCCATCTGCTCGTAGATTCGGCGCAGAGCCAGAGCCATCTTGTAGGTCACCGTGCCTGCCACGATCATCACGTCCGACTGTCGGGGGGAGAACCGCATAACCTCCGACCCGAAACGGGATATATCAAAGCGACTGGCACCGACGGCCATTAGCTCAATGCCACAGCACGCCAAACCCATAGGCATGGGCCACAAAGAGTTCTTGCGGAACCAATTGAGGGCTGCATCCACCGTCGTATGAACGACCTCACCCTCGATTTTCGAGTTATACCCGAACTCGGTAGTGGTCTTGCCGCCGATCACAGCTGGGGACGTTGCATCCATAAACCAAAATGGCGGGGAGTGGTCCCCGCGGATGCCGCAAACTATGTTTTCGATCCCTCCGGCAGCAAGTGGCTTTTGTGAATTTTTTCACAAAGTCACCGGTTTTGAACGAAATCAGTTCCTTTTAATAGCACGGCCTTCGTCGGTGGTACGGGCGAAATCTGAGCCTGAAAATGCATTCGCAGTAAAGCCCAAGAGGCGGACGATGAACAAAAGCCCGTCGCGCCCTCAATCGTGGATCCATCATGGCCCACTGAATGCCAGCCACTCATGACTGCGACTCCGAAGAAATAAGCTCCGAAAAGATTCTGCTTCTATTCTAAGCTGAATCAAAAGGCTCAGTCATCGACCCAACTTCATCATTCGAACCCCACAGAGATCAAATAGAGTGAACCACAGACCTACAGGTCATCCGTGCAACAGAGCCTCTGGAGATCCATCGGTCATTGAACAAGCCATGAGCACCACATCATCGACTCGGCCGTCGAGGAGGCGCATCGCCCGCTTGACCCCTTCCACCGTGAACCCGCAGCTCTTGTAAAGACTCAGCGCGGCGGTGTTTGAAGCGTAGACATCGAGTTCCACCCGCCGGAATCCAGCCCCTGAAGCTGCGCTGAGGGCTTGTTCGAGCAAGCCCCGACCCAGCCCTCGACCTCGCCAGGCTGCCACCACCCCTATTCCCAAACGACCGTTGTGCTCGTATCCGGGATGAGGATAAAGCCGGACAATATCGCACCACCCGACGACCGTAAGTCCGCAAAGCGCGACAAATTGCGGCACACCCGCCGCCGCTCCCGGGCCACCTCGCCCACCGCCTCGCAAAGTGAGACCGAATGCACTACGGAAGTCGGTATGATTGAAATACTTGGAGGCAGCGCTTTTAGGCCTGTTTTCATGGGTAATCTTCGCGTTTCCATCGACCCGCCGAACCAATATTCCTAAACCATTCTCTCTAGGTCGAGCGGCAGAGCCACCCAAGAAGAAGCACACCACCCTAAGTCCCACCCCCAAACAGCTCTTCCCCAACCAAACCCACGTTTCACCCTGCAAAAGCTATTTATCCTACGACCTACTATGACACCCGACCCGCAGGGCCACCCAAGAAGAACCACTCTACAGACACCCGAGCCGCAGCGGGTCTGGAACAGACAATTAGACCCTGATCTGAGCAGCTTGACCCACAGGGGATTCCAAGGATTTAGCACCGATCCAACCACCGAAATAGGTCTGGCAGAAGACTAAAGGTCTCGATTTTAGAAATCGGGCGTTGACACCAAACCCCCTGTTTGGTTCCTTCCACGTCCCCCTGTCGGGGGAAAGTTTTTATGTACGCTGTTTTGGAAACCGGCGGTAAGCAGTACCGCGTCGCTGCAGGCGACACCCTCGAGATCGAACTCCTGCCCGTCACCGCGGGTCAGGTCCACACCTTCGACCGCGTCCTCCTCATTAACAAGGAGGGCAACGTCACTGTCGGCAACCCGGTCATCGCCGGAGCGACGATCAAGGCTGATGTCGTGTCACACATCCGTGGTGACAAGGTCGTCGCCTTCAAGATGCGGCGCCGCAAGGGTTATCACAAGAAGATCGGCCACCGTCAGGAACTGACTGTGGTAAAGGTCACCGAGATCAACGGCTAATATTCCTCTAGTCTTATGGCTCACAAGAAAGGTCAAGGCAGTTCACGCAACGGGCGCGACAGCGTCAGCAAGCGTCTCGGCGTCAAGGCATTCGGCTCCGAGTTCGTCACCGCGGGAAGCATCTTGGTCCGCCAGCGCGGTTCCAAGTTCTCCGCCGGTTCCAACGTCGGCACCGGCCGCGATTGGACCCTGTTCGCCCTCACTGATGGCACCGTCCTCTTCGACAAGGCTCGCTCCCGCGTGAGCATTGTGCCCGCCCCTGAAGCGGTCGCTGAAGCAGTAGCGGTCGCCTGATTGCGCTTCAGTTGACAGCGCTGGGATAAATGGCGCCCCCCCTGAGCCGCACTGCGGCGACGGTGGGGCAGTTTCTTTCCGGCGACTGGATTCCTGAAAGCAGTGCTGCAAGTCTAACGGACTCAGGTCAGACGCGCAGCACAGTCACAAAACTCTTCTGGGCGAGGCTCATTGGGCCTCGCCCTTTTTCATCCACTATGGCTCCACGGAGCCTCGCCTTTTCCGTCAGTCTTCCTACTCTCAGGTTATGTTCGTTGATGAGGTCAAAGTTTCCGCCCGTGCCGGTCATGGAGGAAAAGGTGCCATCGCCTTTCACCGCGAAGCTTACATTCCAAAAGGTGGCCCCAGCGGCGGCAATGGCGGCCGCGGCGGCGATGTGATCTTGGAGGCCGACCATGACCTCAACAACCTGATCCAACAGTTCTTCGTCTCTAACCTCATCGCACAGAGTGGTGAAGGCGGCATGGGCAAGGGCATGGATGGCAAGGCCGGCAAAGATCTCATTATCAAGGTGCCGTGTGGAACCATCGTCTGGCGGGTCCACCGGGAACCGGAATTGCCTGAAGGTGTCACCGAATCCGAAGAAACCGACGATTCACTCGTCATTCCGGACGCCGGAGCGGATCGGCCGGTCATACGCCATTCGGGAAGTGTGCAGGCCATGGAGTTGGACCTGAGCGCCGAGGAAGAACAAGAAGACACTCGGAGCGGATCGCAGCGGCGGGATGCCCAAAAGGGTGAGCGGGTTTGCGATCTCACCGCGCACGGAGAACGCTTTGTCCTGTGCAAAGGAGGGCGCGGCGGCCTTGGTAATCGTAATTTCGCCACCGCAGCCCGACAGACCCCCCGATATGCCCAACCGGGAGAACCGGGTGACGAGGGCGATTTCATGCTCGAACTGCGCATGCTCGCCGAAGTCGGACTGGTGGGATATCCCAACGCCGGCAAGTCCACGCTGCTCACAGCCATTTCCAAGGCCCGCCCCAAGATCGCTGCCTACCCCTTCACCACACTGACGCCTCAGGTGGGTATTTTGGAGTATCCAGAGGATTATTATCGTCTGACGGTGTGTGACGTCCCCGGCTTAATTGCCGGAGCTCACCTCAATGTCGGCCTTGGACACGCTTTCTTGCGTCACATCGCCCGCTGCAAGATCCTTGTCATTCTCCTCGACATGGCCGGGACTGACAACCGTCACCCTTGGGACGACTACCACAGCCTGCTGGAAGAGCTGGAACTGTACGATCCGACCCTCTTGGACCGCCCTCGTCTGGTGGTCGCCAATAAAATGGATGAAGAGGCAGCGACCGCCAATCTAAAGTCGTTCAAGCGACGGGTCCCCAAGACCTTGGTTCTCCCTATTTCGGCAGCGTTCGACGAAGGTCTTCCTGCTTTCCGCAAGATCATCCGGGAGATGGTAGACCAGTCCGTCAAGGCCGAGGAAGCCCTCGGATCGGATTCAGAATCAGAATCAGAATCAGAATTAGAGTCCGAAGACTGAAGTGTTGCGTACCGCTCCCAGAGTCACTCTGGGGCGGGCAATTCCGTAGAGGAGCCGAGGAGCGTTGCAGAGCCAACCTTCTACGGAACGCGTACAGCGTAACCCAATCCCTGACCTGTCTCTTAGCTGACTCCGTTTGCTACGATTGCAGAGAGCCCCCCCCGCAGCGGAGGCCTACAACCCGGTCGGTAACGCCAATGGGAGTGGTTTTTAAAATAGTGTAGACTGGCTCCTTTTGTGTAAATGTGCGGGACCGACCCCGTTGGGTGTGGTGGTTTGCGGCTTGGTCCTGGCGCGGCGGTGGCGTACAAAACGGCCGTCATGCCCCGACTCGTTTTTGACATCGAGACCTCCGCCGTCGGACTGGAACACTTCGATGAGGTCCAGCAGGAGTACCTTTTCCGCGAGGCCGAGCGCCAACCGACCGAGGAAGACAAGGCGCGCAAACGGGTGGAAATTTCACAGCAGTTCAGCCTGTGGCCCTTCACCGCTCAGGTAGTGTGTATCGCCATGATCAATGCCGACTCCGGCAAAGGTCAGGTACTCTACCAGTCCGACGATTTTGACGAAGACGCCCTGGAGGAGGCCGACACCGAGAGCTCCACCGTGGAATTTGCCCCCCAAGTCGATGAGGTAGAACTCCTGACCGCCTTTTGGGATGTCGCCAAACGCTACGACAGCATCGTGACCTTTAATGGCCGCGGCTTCGATGTCCCGTTTTTGTACCTCCGCTCGGCTCTGCTCAACGTGCCTATCACCCGCAAGGACTGGCTGGGCTACCGGTATCAAATCGAACCCCACTGCGACTTGGCTGAACAGTTCACCTTCTACAATGTCAGCGGCCGCGAGGGTGCTGCCCGCAAGTTCAACCTCGATTTCTACTGCAAGGCTTTCGGGATCCCTTCTCCCAAGGCCATGGGCATTAGCGGCATGGATGTCAGCTCATTGCTGGCCGAAGGCCGCCACCGCGATATCGCCGAGTATTGCCTGCGCGACGTCGTCGCCACGGTCGATTTGCACAAAGTTTGGGAAGAACGGCTCAAAGGCATTAAGTGAGAAGCCCATTTGCCCGAACTGCGACCGCCCCGACGCGCATCCGCGTGTTTTGACTTCAACGCTCTCCCCCATACCCTCTCCTGCATGCATATCGTCCGTGTTTCGGATGTCGACCATGACGCGCGCCTGAACCAGGCCGCCGCCGCCTCATCTCTCTTTGACCCCGTCATTGAGGAACGCACGCGCACCATCATCGAGGCAGTTCGTGCCCGTGGAGATGCGGCCCTGGTCGAGTTCACCCAACGTTTCGACGGAGCCACCCTGACGCCGGAACAAATTCCGGTGACTCAGGCCGAACGGATGCAAGCCTCGCTCATGGCCGGGCCGGATCTGCGGGCCGCCGTGGCCGAATCGACCAAGAACATTGCCTCCTTCTCCAAGCGCTCCCGCCGCCGGGATTGGTCGGCCAAGAACTCCCACGGCGCCCAGGTGGGCGAAGTGTTCCAACCCTTCCAACGGGTCGGAGTGTACATTCCCGGCGGCACCGCGCCGCTCGTGTCCACGGCGCTCATGACCATCACTCTGGCCAAGGTGGCTGGGTGTCCAGAGATCGTGGTCTGCACCCCCTGTGGCAAGGATGGTACCCTCAATCCGGCACTCCTCTTCGCCGCCAATTTTGCTGGAGCGACCGAGATTTATCGAATCGGCGGCTCCCAGGCCATCGCAGCGATGGTGCATGGCACCGAGACGATCCGGCCGGTGCACAAGGTTTTTGGACCTGGTAACGCTTACGTGGTGGCAGCCAAGCGCCTGCTCTTTGGCCATGTGTCGGTTGATCTGCTGCCCGGTCCCAGTGAGACCCTAGTGCTGGCCGACGATTCAGCGGACCCCCGCTTCGTCGCGGCAGATCTTCTCGCTCAGGCCGAGCATGGCTCCGGCCACGAACGGGTCTGGATGGTCACCACTTCCTCCGCCCAATTGAAGGCCGTGGAGAAGGAAATCTCGCGGCAGTTGCCCACTCTGAACCGCCGTGAATTTATTCAGAAAGTCTTGGACACCAACACCTGGCTCATCCAGGTCCGCGACCTCAATGCGGCCGTGTCGCTCATCAACCGACTGGCACCGGAACACTGCGAAATCATGACCCGAAACCCCAAGGCGCTGGTTTCGCGAATCCATGCGGCGGGTGCCATTTTTCTCGGCCAGGGTTCTCCCACGGTTCTGGGCGACTATGTTGCCGGACCCAGTCATGTACTGCCCACCGGCGGCGCCGGTCGTAGCTTCGCTGGCCTGACCGTTGATCAATTCCAACGCCGCACCAGTGTGGTGGAGTACTCCAAGCCCGCCCTGCGCAAGGCGCTGAAGGGGGTCGCGACATTTGCTGGACTCGAGGGCCTCGATGGCCACGGTCGTTCGGCCGCTATCCGACTCGAGACCCAACCGAAAGGCCGTTGACCAGCCCTCCGAGCGGCGCACCCCTTAGTGGCCTGCTCTACACACGCTCATCACAACGCAACTCCTCCAAGAGGCAGTCCGGCTTGTTCCGGAGGCCTCATTGTGATTTCATCTGAAGTCATGAAATCGACGCCTGTCCGACCGTGCAAGAGCCTGCTCCTCAGCGTGGCTCTCGTCGCGGCTGGCTGCGTGACCGAGCCGGTGACCGGTCGAAAGCAATTCATGGTGACCGGGGCCAGCCAAGAGGTAGCCCTCGGCCTCAGCGCCTTCGAATCCCTCAAAAAAGAGACACCCATCAGCAAGAATGCCACCCAGAAGGCTCTGCTCGAAAAGGTGGGTCGACGAATTGCCGCCGTGGCCGACCTGCCCAATGCACAATGGGAGTTCGTCCTCTTCGACAGTCCAGAGGCCAATGCCTTCTGCCTGCCGGGCGGCAAGGTCGGGGTATACACGGGCATCTTGGCTATTACTCAGGATGAGGCTGGTTTGGCCACGGTCATTGGACACGAGGTGGCCCACGCCGTAGCCCGTCACGGCGGAGAACGCATGAGCATGGCCAAGGGTATCGAGCTCACCGGAATCCTCGGAGGCACGGCCTTGTCGCAAAGCCAGTACGGCCCGTACTTCCAGCAACTCTACGCGCCCGTTTCTCAAGTGGGCGTGGCGCTGCCCCACAGCCGGATGCAGGAAAGCTCCGCCGACGAAATCGGTCTCACCCTCATGGCCCGCGCCGGGTACGATCCAAAACACGCTGTGGGTTTCTGGCAGCGTTTTTCTACTCACAATCAGGCGGCCGGCGGCCAGACCCCTTGGTTCCTGCGAACTCACCCGCTCGACCAACAACGCATCGCCAAAATCCAACAACTTCTTCCCAAGGCTCAGGCCGAGTTCCGTCCTGCCAACCCGTAATCCCTCATGAAGCGCACCCTGACGACCCTTCCGGCCGCCCTGCTGACCACCCTGCTGGCTCTGACCCTCACCACCGGCTGTGGTTCCTCCGGCTCCAAGGCCCAGTCCCGCATGCTCGTGCCCCAGGGCGACGAAGTTGTGGTCACCTCAACGGGACTCCCATACCGACCCAACGCCCCAGTCTTTGTGGTCGATCCGCCAGCGGGCTTCCGCCCGGAACTCAACCCGCCCGCTCCGCTGAGCTCCGTGCCCGGAGTTCAGCCCACTACCCTGTTGCTGGCCTCACCCTTGCGACCCTACCGGGAGCCCAAGACCACCAATGACTGGGTCACCGCCGCCAAGGGCTGGCGGGGCACACCGTTCGTCGAAGGCGGATCCGACCGTCAAGGTGCCGACAGCGCGGGCTACGTGGTACAGCTCCACAAAGAGGTTTCCACGAGCGCTCTGGCAAAGACCCCGTCCGAACTATGGTCCGCGGGCAAGCCCGTGGGCATTGCCGCCTTCGAGCCGGGCGACCTCGTCTTCTTCGGTGACCTCAACTCCCTGTCGCCCATCCATGTGGGAATTTACGTGGGGGATCGATCGTTCACCCACAGCAGCGTGGGCACCGGGGTGAGCTTCGCCTCGCTGGACGACACCTACTGGAAGCCCCGCTTCCTTGGAGCCCGCCGATTCCAGCGCTGAAGAGCACTTCATCCGAGGTCCCCTTCTCCGAGTTCTCCGAACCCCCTCCACGAGATTCGGGCATTCTTTCAGACAGGCTCTCAGCGAGGCAGCGGCTCGGGAAGGTCGGCGATGGCGTAGACCATGGCGGCCATCGCAGCCGAACACCGGGCTAGGGCCTCCGGGTCCACCTTGTCCACGGTATCGGCCTCGGTGTGGTGAATGCGAAAATACCGAGCCCGGTCCACGTGCAGGGACATCACCGGGACCCCGCGCTCCAAGAGTGGCGCGATGTCGGCGGCCACGCCCCGAGAATCCGCCATTCCCGCACCCAATCGCTCTCCCAGATAGGCGTGCACCGGAGCGAGCATCGCCCGCGCGGCATCGCTGCCCGTGAAACCGAAGCCCTTGGGGGTAAATGTGCCCGCATCGGCCTCCATCGCGATGACATGACGCCCCAATTCGGCGGAGTGCGCTTCGCGGTATCCCTGCGCGCCACGCCCACCCCATTCCTCTTGGGTCCAAAGGACGCAACGGACAGTGCGTCGCGGTTGGAGTCCGAGCTTTTTCATCCAACGGAGGGCCTCCCAGGCGGCCACACACCCCCCGCCGTCATCTTGAGCACCTTGACCCACGTCCCATGAATCGATGTGCCCACCGAGCACCACGACCTCGTCGGGTTTTTCACGCCCGCGGATCTCGGCGATGATATTCCGGTTGGTGGCCCTGCCACGTTCCGCTGCAGACATCTCTAGTCGCAGGGTGACCGGCCGGCCACGAGCCACCTCGCGGGCGATGCGCTCAGCGTCTTCGGGTGCCAAGGCCGCATGGGGGATGCGGGCGACCCCGTCTTCATAGCGCATCGCACCGGTATGGGGGGTGCGCAGCGCGTCGTCGGCCACCGATCGGATAAGACTGGCTACCGCACCCGCCTTGGCCGCCTCGATGGCTCCCTGGGACCGGAAGCGGACCGTCTCGCCGTACTCGGTGAACGGCACATTGAAGACGACGATTCGACCTCGGACCTCGGCGGCCCGCTGCGCCAACTCGGCGAAATTGGTCACCACGCTGACCGGAGCGGTGATGCCACCGGGCGGCGTGCCCACACTGCCGCCCAAGCCCAGCATCGGCAGGCGTTCCCGACGCGGTGATAGCATCTCGACTGACTCGCTCCCCCGCTCCCAGCGGGGCACGACCACCGGTTCCCCGTGCACATTCTCCAGCCCATCGCGACGCATCCGCTCCAAGATCCAGTCCACGGCTGATTCCAGTGCCGGCGAGGCGCTTGGTCGTGCTCCGAAGGTGTCGCACAATTCAGCCAGCCGATCCCACCCCTCACGGGATGCGCTCATCGCCGAGACCAGACGATCCATCGCTGCCCGGGTTTCGGGTGGCAAGACGGCCTGGGTGCGGGCGGGGACTTGAGGCGCAACCAGCGAGCGCCAGCGTATTTGGCGCAGGGCCGCAGTCGTACTCCAGGCGGCGATTCCCAGGGGCTTGCTGCGCTCGATCTCACCTTCGCGCAACGCCAGGCGCTTCTCGCGGGTGTCCAAATCGATGATCTGCTTGCCGTCGAGCCAGACGGTTATATTTGTACTCACCACCCGCAGCTTCAGGGCATACCAGCGACCGCTCTCGAAGCGCTCCAAGTGCGTGGTGCTATTCTGGTTAGCAGAATCCCCATCAATGTTCGAAAGCCCCACCACGCTGCCGCCCCAACCTCCGACAATGAGCGACAAGTGATTGGTCCCCACCGGGAAGGTCAGCCCGCAAAAGAAGTCGATCCCCAAAACTCGCTGCGCCTCGAGCGAAAGTTCGTAATCAACGGTGGGAAAGTCGTTGGTCCAGTTCACTCCAGTCAGGATTCCCTGATTGAGCACCAGAGTGCCGTCGCGCACCTCAATCTCGCCCGCACCGGCGAAGGGGGTATTGGCCCACCCTTTCTGGGTCGTCCCGTCAAAGAGCGGCGTCCAGGTTTCCTGGGCGCGCACCCACCCGCACAGAAGCAGCCCACCCAACGCCAAGACTCGGACCATCCAGTGGTTCATGCGCTCACCATGCCCCGGGTTAGGCTCTGGCACAAAGCAGAAGGCGCTCCGAAAGAGGCTTCTGCCGCGAGACCGATTTCGGCGCGTCTTCCCGGCGGGCCGCTCTCCTGATACAGTATCTTCCTCGTGACCGAAACGGCTGCCCTCCCTCCGCTGAAACTGCCCGAACTGCTGGCCCCCGCCGGCGACTGGGACTGCGTCCGCGCGGCCGTCGAGAACGGCGCTGATTCGATTTATTTTGGTCTCGACCGCTTCAACGCCCGGATGAGGGCCCAGAACTTCACCGAGGCAGACCTGCCCTCATTAATGGAGTTTCTGCACCGACGCGGCGTCCGCGGCTATGTCACCTTCAACACACTGGTGTTCACCGACGAGCTGGCCGACGCCGAGGATTACCTCCGCTCGGTTATCTCGGCGGGCGTCGATGCCGCCATCGTTCAGGACGTCGGTATTTGCCGACTAATCCGCAAAATCTCGCCGGATTTTCCGATCCACGGATCGACGCAGCTCACCGTCACTAGCCCGGCCGGCGTGGAATTCGCCCGCTCGCTGGGATGCGAGTTGGTGGTGCTGGCCCGCGAGAATTCCATCCGCGACATAGATGCCATTCAGTCAGCCCAGCGTGATCAAGTCTCCATCGCCGGCGGCCCGCCCCCCCTTCCGCTGGAAGTCTTCGTTCACGGGGCGCTGTGCGTGGCCTACTCCGGCCAGTGCCTAACGAGCGAATCCCTCGGTGGCCGCAGCGCCAACCGCGGTGAATGCGCCCAAGCCTGCCGCATGCCCTACGAACTGGTGTCCGACGGGCAGACCGTGGATCTCGGAGACCGGCGCTACTTGCTCTCGCCGCAGGATCTTTCCGGGCTCGAAGTGCTGCCCGACCTCGTGCGGGCCGGTGTGCGTTCGCTCAAAATTGAGGGACGCCTCAAGTCGGCCGAATATGTGGCCAGCATCACGCGGGTTTACCGACGGGCTCTGGACCAAATCGCCGCCTCAGCATCGGCCGGACCGGCTTCGGAGGCCCGCTACGAACTGGAAATGGCCTTTAGCCGGGGCCTGTACACAGGATGGTTCCGGGGCATCAACAACCAAGAACTGGCCCATGCCCGCTTCGGTAAAAAACGGGGCGTCTATTTGGGGGAAGTCTCAGCCGTGGGACCCAATGCTGTCCGCCTCCAACTCGAAGGCCCGCTCAAGCCCGGTGATGGCATCGGCTTCGATGCGGGACGACCCGATCTCCCGGAAGAAGGCGGCCGCATTTATGGCGTACGCCCCCTGCGAGATGGCTTCGTCGAACTGACCTTTGGCAGCGGAGCGGTGGATTTCGAACGAATCCAAGTCGGGAACCGCATTTGGAAAACCGATGATCCCGAGCTGAACCGAGACCTCCGCAAGACCTTCGAAGGCGAGGCCCCTCGGCAAACACGCCCGCTGCGCTTCGAGGTGCATGGCTGCGCCGAAGCGCCCATGACATTGATCGTCCGTGACACCGAGGGCCATGTGGTGCAGGTGTCGTCGTCGATCTTGCTAATGGTGGCACAGAAGCGGCCCATGACGGCTGAATCCCTCGGCGACTCGCTCGGGCGTTTGGGCGGCACGCCCTTCCACCTCGGAGACATGGCAGTTCATCTCGAAGGCGCACTCATCCTGCCCGTCAGCGAACTCAACCGCCTGCGTCGCGAGGCCATCGCCCAACTGGAGATTCTGCGTGCCGCCCCGCGCATCTGGACCCTGCTTCCTGCGGTGCCGGGATCCCATTGGGTCGCAGCCGCCGTCCGGCCCGACAGCAGCCTCACAGTTCCAGCAACCCCAGCCACGACGACGCCAGAACTCATCGTGCTTGTGCGCTCGCTAGCGCAATTGGACGCAGCTCTGCGTTGCGGTGTCTCCACGGTTTACTGCGACTTCGAAGATCCAAAAAAATACCGCGAGGCGGTGACAACCTTTCACACGGCCCATGGCTGTACCGTGGCTCCCGGAGCCGCACGACCAGAGATTTGGGTGGCGCCACCCCGCGTCTTTAAACCCGGTGAGGAGTGGATCCTGAAGCAGGTCCTTTCGAGCAACGCCGATGGCTATCTGGTACGCAACCCAGAGCACCTGCGTTTTTTTGCCAATCACCGACGCCGTGGCGATTTCTCACTCAACGTGGCTAACCCGTTGGCGGCCGATTGGTTCATCACGCACGAGGCTTTGGAGCGAGTGACTGTCAGCTATGATTTGAACGCCGAGCAAGTGGCCGCGTTGCTGCGGACAGCACCCCCGGCCTGGTTTGAGCTCACGCTCCACCAGCACATGCCGCTCTTCCACATGGAGCACTGCGTCTTCTGCGCCTTCCTCTCGAAGGGCACCGACTACACCAACTGCGGGCGCCCGTGCGACACGCATGTGGTGAAGCTCCGGGATCGGACCGGTGCAGAGCACCCACTTAAGGCGGACAGTGGTTGCCGCAATACAGTCTTCAACGCCCGAGCCCAAACAGGAGCCGAGTCGCTAGCCCGCTTTGTCGAACTGGGTGTGCGCGTCTTCCGGATCGAGTTCGTGGACGAGACGCCCGAGCAGGTGGCCACAGTGATCGGCCGCTACCGAGCCCTGATGCGCAATGAGATCACGGGCCAGGCGCTGTGGCAGGAACTGAAACTCTCCAGTCAATTGGGTGTCACGCGAGGCCAGTTTGAAACGACCGAGGCGCGGAAGGTATTCCCCCGCGCCTCGTCGGATCGCGCTTAACTGCCCAAACAGGGAAGATCCAGTTCTAGCACTGGGTCCCGGGGCTGGATTGCCCTTCAGTTCAACGGCTTCCAGTTCACGTAGCGGTAGCGGTCCCAAACCCAGCGGAAGTCCGGGTTCTTGGAGGTGCCGCCCGCCCAGTAGAAGCTGTCTTTTCCGGCACCGGAATCCTTCGCCGCCTTGATGGTCGCACCGTCCACCCACTTGTGGCTTTCCGAGTGACCGTCTTGGAACCCGAAGGTGCTGACCTGGCCATGGAAAATAGTGAACGGGTCCACCCAACCCGGCGGCGACGTGTTAATGACCCAAGTGCCCATGTTGTAACCGCGCGAATCGGCCTCCTCGACAAAAACCATGCTCTCAGAGGGATTGGAGACCTCAGACTCCTTCTTGTAGGGAATGGATGAATCCCATTGCCCGCCGTTCATGCCATTGGCCTTGGAATAACTGTCGAAGGCCCATCCCTTGCCGGGCGCCAGCTTCGTGCGGGAGTCGCCGGGGCAGTGATAGACTTGATAGCCCGGGCAGTACTGCTGGAGCGGGGCGTTGCTCATGCCGTTGTAGACCCGTCGAAGGGCCTCGGTCTGAGTAATGCCAGCGGAGAGGCCCGGCACGGGGCTGCGCCAATAGCCACCACCCACCAGATCCACCATCACATTGTTGATGCGGACCTGGAGCGGCATCAGGTCGGACTGATTGTCGTTGGAGTACAAGATCCAACCCAGGACGAGCTGCTTCTGGTTGCTCACGCAATTGGCCCCGGTGGCCTTCATGCGGGCACGACCCAAAGCCGGCAAGAGCATCCCGGCCAGGATGGCAATGATCGCAATCACCACCAGGAGTTCGATCAAGGTGAAACCGGCACGAGGGCGCGGCTGAAAATGGGTCTTCATTGGGGTTGTCCCGATCGAATCACCTCCCCTGTTTTCATCAAGCCAAAAGCGGAACGATCCAGTTGGTAAAAAGTGACGGCGCAACCGATTCGTTCAGGACATGAGGCGTTAGCGACGAGGGGCCGTGCTGAGGCTTATGACGAGCGAACAACGACGCTCTTGAGAACGACCTCGCCAGCACGACTGACCCAATTGAATCGCTCCGGCTATAGCGTTTATGGACCGATTCCAATCGCCGCTCTGAACCCCGATGCCCTCGAAGCGAAAAGGCTGCGGCAAGGTGTCCAATCTCAGGCGCCGCGCCAGTCATCGGCATCAAAGACCCGACCTGGCCTGGCCGGGAGACAGACCACGGTGAAGTTCCAGGCTCCCGCTCGAATCAGGGATTCAACAAATACGGAATCGGGTAGACCTCCAAGGCCTGCTCGACACCGCCCGGCCCTAGCACCTTCTCTAGGCGTTCACGGATTTCCCGGGCATAGGGGTCTCCGGGAGGCAACCGGTCACCTTGGCGCATCAACCGAGTCTCAGCCTCAATGATCACCGTTATCGAGGCCTCCAACGCCTCGGGTGGCAGCTTCAACTGCTCCACCACCCGAGCCATCTCGCGGTAGGCGGGTTGCTCGGTGCGCAAGTAGGCCTTGAAGCGGTCGGGCCCCAGGGCCGACTTCAACCCCACGCCCAAGGAGTGGATCCCGGAGACGAGGGCGAAGTCGTCCTGACGACTCTCATCGGTGAGGGTCGGTAGAGCCACCGGTCCGCCGGAGCCCTTGGCGGTGAAGATCGCGCGGAACTCCTTCTCGTTCGGCTGAAAATAGCGCATCTCGTGAGCCAACGACCGGGAGCGGATCGAATGGCGCAGCTCGAATTCCGCCAAGTCTTCTTTCGAAACCTCTTGGGCTGCGGCCTCGAGGAACCCGCGCTCGGCGGCTTCAATCGCCAACACCCATTCCCGCGGCCGGGCCGAATCGAACGGGATCGACTGGTGCAACATCTCCAATCGGTCGTCCAAGGCCGAAAGCAGCCCGCCTGCGGACACCGATTCCTCTTTCCAACCGATCTCCGCCAGCAAGGTGGTGGTGATGTGCTGGCGCTCGCGTTCCAGCGCCTCGGGCGCCAGATATCCCGGGTCCGACGGCCGGAGCGCCTTGCGGGCGTCGAAGCTGGCATTGATGTCGGCCAAGAGAATGTTACGGAGCGTGCGCGGCGGGCACCCGACCTCGCGGAGGTTCCGGAGATAGGTCGGGTAGTTCGTGGAGTGGATGCGGGCCCAGTCCAAGGCCACAGCAGCCGGTCCTTGCGGCGACGCAGCCGACTCGTGGGGAAAGGCGAGCCGGGTGGCCACCAGTTGATCGACCCCCGTCAGCGGGCGGGACCTCTCGAGGGCCTGTCGGGTCAGCGGGCCGAGGCGAAAGCCGATCAGGATGAAGACCAAGGCCAACACGACCCCGCCGGTCGAAAAAGGAATGGAGGAAGTTCTCACGGTTCAGAAGGTTCTCTGGGAGAGGTCTGGGGGTTGTGGCCTTTCAGCGTCTGCCTAACACACCGCTGGGCATCAGCCAACTGTACCGCTCCACGTAGGCCGGGTAGCTCGGCCCGAGGATGGTCTTCAGCCGGGCCTTGATATCGGCGATATAAATGGTGTCGTAGCCGCCCGACATCGAGTAGACGCGCGCGGGATCCCGCGACACCTCGCGTTGCAGCTTGAAGTAGGCGGCGATGGATTCCGGGGGCAGCGAGAACTCCTCGACCAACGACACGATGCCCGAATAACCGGTTTCCCGGGTCAGGCGGTATTCCTCATAACGGACGAGCCCCAAGGCCTCCGACAGCGGAATCGGTCGGGAATCAGGACCCGGCACCAGAGGAACGAGGCCTGCGGATTTCGGTTGATCCACCGCGGCGAAGATCGTCCGGAACTCAGTATCCGTGGGGGTAAATCGGCGCAATTGCTCCCGGAGTTGCCGCGCGATGGTGGAATGCTTCAGGCGGTATTCCAAAATTCCCTCGGCATCGAGGTGCTTCGAGAGGGCCTCCAGGGTTTCCTTTTCCAGGTCCTCGGTCAGATCCCGGGCCTGGGACCCATGGCGGCTATCGCGCACGAGATGCCGGGCGAGGATGGCGTGAGTCTCCAAGATGGCCTCGACGCTGTCGGCCGGTTGGAATCGCGCGAGGTCCCGGCCCTCGACATGGGCGAAGAGGAAGGCGATGAGCTCGACCTTCTTGAGCACCACATCCCGCCGGGCCCGCACCGAGTGGGACCAATAGGGCCCGCTGGCCGCAGCGAGTTGGGGTCGGTAGAGGTCCTCGACGTCGCCCTCGATGATGTCCTTGAGGGTCCGCACCGGGCAGCTGATGCGCTTCAGTTCGGTGAGGTATTTGAGGTAGTCGTCATCGCTGAGTGAGGCCCAGCGGATGGAGGCAGGAGCGGTAGAAGGTGCCGAGGCTCCCGACCGCGACCGAAACGCGTTAATGCGGTCGTCCAATTGCCGAAGGCCCGCCGCCGGAGATCCCGCCCCATCCGAGCGCGACACCGACCGGTTCAGCCACATACCCAAGACAGCCCCCACCAACAGCGCGGCCAGAGCGATCAGTATGGGACGTATTAGGGAGGGTTTCATTTTAGGCTATTAAATATGGAGTCCAACGGTGAGCTGATAGTGGATGATACTTCATCGAATTCGCTGAGTCGCCACGGAGGACGGTGGGTGCCGGTTTTGTCAGTAGTGTAGGTCAACCCATTTTGCTCCACCGCGAATTATTTTATCCCCATTAGGGATATTTTAACCCCCGCATTATTGATATTCACTTGTATTCCCGATTTGACAAAATCATCGATCTGTTTCGCAGTGCCATTGGCTTTGCCTGTAGTCTTTGGGGCATTGGAGGACTGCCTAAAATCTCCATATTCTTCAATTGCCGGTCCCACCAGCGAAAAAACAGCGTCAGCGGCCAAATAATAAATTAAATGATTAATTAGTATTAATTGTTATAACCGGTAATAATTAAATAGCTCCTGAATTTTGTTTTTTGCATAACCGCCAAATTTTGAAAACTGACTTTCGATAACTATCTTTTGGGAAAGGAGTTTGGACGGAATCTCGGTTGTATCGCTTTGCCTTGCCAACGTTATAAGAGTCTGGACCACCTCTATGGCGTTAGATTCATCAGTTTGACACAACAATACATCAACCGTTTCTCCAATCGCTTCAAAAGCATCCACAGTAGACATGCGATTTACAATCTGTTCCCGAAACTTCACAAAGACCAATTCATCTTCAATCGGATCCTTGCTCCATTCGCCAATCGCATGCAAAAGCTGATCGTTAAAAGTCATGGTTTCACAAATTTGAAGTCGACCATCTGCTTAGTCGAGATATTTTCGACGTAATGAATTTCAACGTCGTTGACGATTTGAGCGCGTTTCACCCAGCCGTCCGCAGCTAACAGATTGTTTTTCGTGTCAGACATCGGCGGCATTTGCAGAGGTGTACGCGGCGAGCGTGACGAGAACAGGCCGTAGAAGAGTGGATTTGCTAAGACACTCGATACTGATTTATTTTATCCATTTAATTCGGCTGCTGACATGAGCCGTGTAATATTACGGTTTCTATTCGCGATAATCTTCAAACTCCCATTCTGCTATCCGTCCTATTTTTGAAGCCACTTCAACCCAAGTGTCTCCCACACAACGATCACAATAATTGGACAAAAATAATTCAATTTTACCGATGTCGTATCGATCAACAATGAGATAATTTTTCCCAAAGAAGATTTCATCCGGTTTATGAATTTCGAGCCATGGAAGAGTGCAAACAGTAATCCCGAATGCATCATCTCCCTTTCCGTTCTCGGTCCCAGCAAAGAATTCGAGGAAAAAACCAAAGAATTCCGGATTCTCTGGCCGATAACTTGGGATGTCGACATCAGCTGAGTGGAGACGCCTTAATTTAGCTTTCATGTCTATGGAATAATATTTAGATGACCATTTCCGAGCCAAGAAACATTCAAGCCATCCCCCCATCTTGGGAGCGCGTGCTACCCACTGAAAGTGACGAGGAACCCGAATTTTGCCTCATCTGATTACGATGGTATTTTCAACGGTAATGACAAGCCGTACTTCCGCTGAGCATCTTCCGGGCTCACAAGCCTAAGTTGTGGTGGACCACCCCCTTGCAATTTGCCCTCAGGGTAGGTTAACTCCCAAAGACGGTTATCGTTGGGATCAAGGTAAAGGGTATCCCACCCACTTGCATCATGTGAGATTTTATTAAGGTTTGATTTTATTAAATCATTGATTTTGTCACAGATAGGATCAGCAATAATTTTACCGTAAGATGTCAACCATTTTCCATTTAACTGAGTTTCTGTAGGTAGAATTTTCATGGGACTGAACGTCGAACTGCTCCTGGTGGGTTCCGGTTTGTGTCAATAGTGAGGACCACCTTGGTTCCCTACGCAGCCAGCGAGACACCGTCGGTCGCGGTATCACATAAAAAAAGCGCCGCCTTTGATTTGCTTGTAAACTGCTATCCTCAAATTAGGATCATCTGATCGATCGAATTCTCGAACCAACCGACGGAGAGGCAAAGGAAGCTCCACATTCCACTTGAAGCACGCTCTAGCCAACTCGGTTTGTAGCT
Organism: uncultured Verrucomicrobiota bacterium; assembly: GCA_903939515.1. Classification (GTDB taxonomy): domain Bacteria; phylum Verrucomicrobiota; class Verrucomicrobiia; order Limisphaerales; family UBA9464; genus SXXZ01. The sequence continues at coordinate 20,976 of CAJAHH010000133.1, read as the reverse complement.
GTGCCAAGAGGTCGAGATGGGAACTAGCGGCCTCTATGTTTCGGCTACCGCGAATGTCCACTAGAAGTTCATTGAACTTGAGTTCGAGCGCCGCTGCTTCATCAGAGGTAAGTTTCTGACCCGCGTGTTCCACCGTCACTATTCCAGCAATGAGATCGTTCATGGTTATTTGACGAACGTTGATGTGCGCGAGGGTGGAACCTGCTTGAATTACATTTTGGCATCGAAGATCTCATTGGACAACTTTGTAAGACGCTCCGCAAAGTGCTCAGCCGCCTGTCTATTTCCAGTCAAACCCATGTGCTCAGTTTCTAGGCACCATAAAACATTGAAAATTTCTAACTTCGGTTTCCGGTCGATCAAAAGTTTGTAAATCAGCCCCACATAGGAGTTATATTAATCTTGTGCTCCCTTAATTTCACTTACTCCGATTGGATCCCACTCCTTGAGCAAATTTGGGCGAATAGCGTCAAAATGCATGCGTTGCTGTTGTTGAATATCTATTGTCATGGTGCTCCTGACAGGATTATTTTATTTCAGTCGCATCAAAAAGCATGTCGACAACTAATTCTATTACAAATGGGGTCAGCAATCATCTGACCGTTATACACCGACCACTTTCCGATCAACTGTATCTCTGTCGGCTGAATACTCATGGGACTGAACGTCGCAGACTCGGTGCGACCTAAATCTAGAGCGCTTCGCGGTAGAGGCGTTCGAAGTCGGGGGCGGTGATGGGGCGGGGGTTGAAGGTGGCGGTCCACTGGCGCGAGGCTTCTTCGGCCAGGAGCGGGATCTTGGCCGCATCAACGCCGGCGGCCGTGAGCGTCTCGGGGATCTCGGCCAGGCGCAGCCAGCCTTGGAACCGGTCGGCCAGCACCGAGGCCGCCGCCTCGGGCGAAACGTCGGGGCCGGTCCAGCCGGCGGTGGCGGCTAGGTCGGCGTAAATGGCCCGGACTTCGGGATCGGCTGCATTAAAGCGGATCACCCGCGGGATCATGAGACCCACAGCCGCCCCGTGGACGACCCCGAAATGCGCCGTCAAGGGGTTGGCCGCCGAGTGGGCCGCTCCCAACATAGAATTCTCGATGGCCGTGCCCGCCAGGGCCGCCCCCAGCAGCATGCAGCCGCGGGCCTCAAGGTCGTCGGGCGAACGCAGCACGGTTTCTAAGGCCCCGGCGCACAGTCGGAACGCCTCCCGCGAGAACATCGCCGACCACACCGTGCGGCGCGTGGTGACGGCCGACTCCACCGCATGGACCAAGGCATCGAGGCCGGTGAGGGCCGTGACGCGGCGCGGCTGCGACACCGTTAATTCAGGATCCAGCAGCGCAATGCGCGCGGCGGCCTTCGGGTCCAGACAAGCCATCTTGTGATGAGTGGCCTCATCGGCGATGAGCGCGGCACTCTGGCATTCGCTGCCCGTACCCGCCGTGGTGGGGATGGCAATGAGCGGCAGCATAGGCCGGGTGGCCTTGCCGATTCCTTGGTAGTCGCGCATTTCACCGCCTTGGGTGAGCAAGAAATTCACACCCTTGGCCGTATCGATAGAACTACCCCCGCCTAGGCCCACGAAGAAATCCACCGAAGCAGCGCGGGCCACTTCGAGGCCGCGCGCGACATCGAGGGTGGTGGGATTTTCGCGGACCGCATCGAAGACGCTCACTTCGAGGCCGGCCGCCCTCAACAACGCCTCAGCACGCGCCGCATGCCCGGCCCGAACGATGCCCGCATCGGTGACCAACAAGACCCGGTGCCCGCCCAAACTGGCGGCCAGTTCGCCGAGACGATCCAGGCTACCGGCCCCGAACACCACGCGGGTCCGAAGAGTGCTGTCGAAGGAGGGAAGCGTCATGCGTTGTGCAAGACTCGGGCAGCGGGCGATATCTTCAAGCCCGGTGCGTTCAAGAATTGAATTGAACGGGTGCGGAGTCCCGGAGTCTCTAGGGGTTGTGATGACTATCCGAACTTTTCTCCCCGTCGCAGCTGGAGTGCTCTTGGCTGCTGTGGGATTGGGCTGCATCTCGCATCAAGAAACGGTCCATCGGGACGAGCAGCGCCTGCTCATCTCCTTCGAAACCGATACCGCGGCCCGGACTTTCTATGAGGCCGTGGAGAAGATCCGTGAGTCGTCGACCCCGACGGAGAGCAAAACCGAGTTCCATATCCCGGTGATTTTCTCCCACAAGATCACCACCGTGAACGGGCCTCATCAGGTCTTCAACGAGTCGGTCCGCCGAGCCGATACCAACCAAGATGGCACGATCACCGAGAAGGAAGCCCGGATCTTTACCAACAACGCCCGGTAGCCGCTGGGAAATAGGCGAAATCTCCGGCCCGATCTGAGCCGGCGAACCCCATCCCTTCGGAATCAAACACCGCGATGATTCGTCCCATCATCGGGCAGGGATCGGGGATTGCCCGCACCGGAGCGAATCTTCACTCTGAAGGCCATGACGTTTTCCGTCCTGCTGGCGGCCGTGGTGCCCACCAACGGCACAGTCCTGCCGAGCGCGATTTCGGCCGATACCGCCGCTGGTGGTTTTGGGATCCTCTTCTGGCTCCTAACCCTCTTGGCCGGCGTGGCGCTGAGCGTCATCATTGAGCGACTTCTCTACTACCACCGGGTGCAAATTGATTCGGCGCAGTTTTTGGCCGGTGTTCGCAATGTGCTCAAGCGCGACAATGTCATCGAGGCCATCTCCATTTGCGATGCCACCCCAGGACCCGTCTCCCGCTTGGTGAAAGCCGCGATCCTGAGCCGCGACGCGGGCCGCGAGCGCGTTCTGGAAACCATTGAAGAGGTGGGTTGGGTGGAGGTGCCCCGACTCGAGGCCAACTTGTCACTGCTGGCCACCTTCGCGCAAATCGCGCCACTGGTGGGTCTCTTGGGAACGCTCGTGGGTATCGGAGGCACGTTTCGCAAGCTCCAGACGGGTCCTGGGTTTGCTGCGCCGGCCGAACTGTTTGCTGGAGTATGGCAGGCCTTGTACACCGCTGGTCTGGGTATCGCCATCGCTGCGGTGTGCTATGCCGCCTATAACTACCTGGTGGCGCGGGTCAATGCGGTGGTGCTCGACATGGAACGTGCCTCAGCCGAGGCCGTGAAAATGGTCACCCAGCCAGCGGAGGCGTCGGGCACCAAGAGCATAGCAACGCCATGAAGTTCACGCGGACCCTCAAACCGCTGAAGGGACAGTTCGAATTGGCACCGTACTTGTGTGTGGTCTTCGTGCTGCTGTTTTTCATGTTGTTCGGGGGATACCTAGTCCTGCCGGTCGGCACACACTTGGAGCTGCCCCCGGGCGGTTCTCGAAGCGGAACCTGGACCGGAGACGCCTTCCTCGTAGTGGCCGTCGACGCCGGGGAACAGTGCTATTTCGAGAACCAGATCGTGCCCGACCTGGCGATTCTCAAAACCCGACTGACTGCACGAGCCAACGCACCGAAGGGACCGCGCAAGCTCTACCTGCAGGCCGACCGCTCGGTGCGCTATGAGCGCCTTCAGGAGCTGGCGTCCTTGGCACGAGAGGCCGGACTGTCCGAAATCCTGCTAGGTGGAGGGAGTGGAGGGGACAACAGCGGGGGCGGAACGACCGGCACCCAGGGCGGCTCCGAGGTCCGACGCCCCGGCATTCCCAAGCCATGATCACCCCGGTCCCAAGTTGGAGTTCCCGTCGGTGGATGGGCATCACCGCGCTTCTGGCTATCCTCCATGCAGGTGGGTTCTGGCTCATTGCCCGTTTCCCTCCAGGCCCCCGCCTCGATGCAGGCGACTCCTTCGGCCTAGTCTGGTCACCGGGATTTACCGACAGCCTCGAAGTCCAGGTACTGTCGCCCACCCGATTTGCCCTGCCGGAAGCCGGCGGATTTTCGGGCGACGCGGCTGGAGCCTTGCCGGCGGTCGCGTACGGGTGGGGACGAACTGAACCACGGCCATCGTTCCTGCCGGCCGATCCCAGCGGGTCCAACCTGGGTCCAGCCCCGGCGACCCCTACTCCCCCGTCCCGGGTCCTATCCCTTCCAGTGGTGACTCCGACCCAGAGCAATAGAGCACAGATGACACGGGAGGAGGCGCAGGTCGAACTCCGCGGCGCGCTGACCACTCGCAGCCTGGTGAGACCCCTGAAGATCGCGGCATGGACCGAGAGCGACTCACCGCAACCCACCCACGTCGAGTTGGCAGTCAATCCCTGGGGGGAAGTTTTAACCGCGCGCATCACCGTTGGATCCGGTTCCAAAGCCGCTGACCTAGCCACCTTGGAAGCGGTCCGGAACGCACGCTTCCAGCCGTTGACCCAACCCAAACGGCCCGATGCTTTGCACGTCGATCCGCTGACTTGGGGCGTGGTCAGCGTCCATCCGATCCCTGGCGCGGCCCCCAAGAGACCGGGCACCCCCCTCTGAACGGCGATGCACCCGGAAACTATTATTGCCCTGTGGGTGGCGCTGCTTCTAACGACCTTAGGGTTCTTCGCCCTTGGCGATGAGTTCCGCAGGCGGCGCATCGGTTCAGATGTCTCCCAAGATCAAGTGTTCCGCTGCGTGCGCTGCAGCGCGGTCTACACCGACGATGCCGAAGTAGAACGGTCCCGGTGCCCGCAATGCGGCAAGACCAACGAGGCCGTTCGTTTTTGAGAACCGGTCGGCGGAGGCCCAGAGAGAAGCTGGTTCGCACTCCGGTTCTCAGCCTTTTCAATCACCGCTAAGGGCGGATGAACATTTGGCTTTTCCTCCGAGGTCCACTCCACTCCGTGCATGAGCCAAACAGTCCGCTTCCTGCAAGCCTGTCCCTCCGACGAGGAGATTGACGTCGTTCGTCTGGTGGACTGCGTGATCATTGATGCTGTGCAATCGGGCGCGAGCGACATCCACATCGAGCCCTGGGAATCGAGTATTGCCGTACGAGTCCGGATGAGCGGCGTGCTCAATGAGCTCATCCATTTGCCCAGTGACCTCCTGCCCAAGATCACCGGTCGCCTCAAGGTCATGGCCAACCTCATAGGCCATGAAACCCAACTCCCCCAAGAAGGCCGCGCCAACACCTTTCCCGAGGCGGGCAACGTGGTCTTGCGCATCTCCACCTTCCCCACCATCCGCGGCGAGAAGACAGTGATCCGTATCTTTGACCCCTCGAACCGCGCCTTCAACCTCGAGGCCCTCGGTCTCGAACCCGACATTCTGGAAACCCTCAAGGCACTGCTGACCCGACCGAGCGGCCTGGTGCTCATGACCGGCCCCACCGGCTCGGGCAAAACAACGGTGATCTACGCCTCACTCTGCCACCTCATCGAGCGGTCGGGCCCGAGCATTAGCATCGCCACGGTGGAGGATCCGGTGGAGTTCACTTTACCTCTCATCGCCCAGTCCCAGTGCAATGTGGCTCGCGACTACACCTACCCGGTGGCCTTGCGGTCGCTCATGCGGCAAGACCCCCAGGTCATCATGATCGGCGAGATCCGGGATGCCGAAACGGCCCAAATCGCCGTGCAGGCGGGGCTCACCGGGCATCTGGTCATTAGCACCATCCACTCCGGCAGCACCTCCGGAGTCTTCGCCCGGCTCATTAACATGGGCATCGAGCCCTTCCTGCTGGCCTCCTCAATCACGGGCGTCCTGGGTATGCGCCTCATCCGACGCAACTGCCTCGTCTGCCTGGAATCCTACCAACCCGAACCGGCCGCTCTGGCCTACCTCCCGGTGAAGACGCATAGCACAGGGCAATTCCGTCGCGGAGGCGGCTGCCCAGCCTGCAACCACACCGGCTTCAGCGGTCGCGCTACTGTGATGGAAACCTTGACGGTGGACGAGGTCCTGCGCGATGCGGTGCTGCAGAAGCTACCCACGCGACGACTGCAAGAAATTGCTCAAGCTCAAGGCATGGAGACTCTCTGGCAGGCGGGCCTGCGAAGGGCCTTGCGAGGTGAAACCACTCTGGAAGAAATCCTTCGGGTAGTCGGCATGGAAGGGTTCTAAAAAGCGATCGGGGCACCCGGGAAAGAATCCCTGGATGCCCCGATTTCACACCGACCCGGCGGTCAGTATTAGTAGCCGTACTGCTGCACGTTCCCGTTGGCCAAGATGTAGCCGGTGCGCTCGCGATACCACTGGAAGTCTATCTTCCCCTGGGCATCGAAGGCCTTGGTGGGCGGATAGGAAAACTTCACAGCCTGGTATTTTGAGGTACCACTGAGCCAGCGGCGGATCTCGGCATGTCCGTCGGCGAAGGAGAAGCCGCAGGCGCCGTTGTGGTACGAGGCCGGGATGTCCTGCCAAGACGAAGCATCGGGGTTATTAATGAAGTAGGCGTCATTAATGGAGTCCGGGTGCTCATCGAGCGTGAGCCACGTCTTGGAGGGCGAGGGGACTTGCGACTGCTTGAGGAACTGGAGGCGGTCGGAGAAGCCCCAGTTGCGGCCGTCCTTGGTGGAATCATTACCAATGCTGAAGCGACCAAAGAAGGAGTTCATGGCCATACTCCGATTGCGGCGAGACCAACCCTTGGCGCGCTGGGCGGGCGACACGAAGACATCGGCCGGGCACTTGTAAACACCCACGGCCCCTCCGGTGTACTTGCCCAAAACCCCATTCACCACCCACGCGTCGTTAGTGACGCTGCGTTCGGCCGTGCCGGTGCCGACACCCCAAGTCATGACGTTGTTGACCCAGTTATCGAACACTTTCTGGTCAATGGCCTGAATGGTCTCACTGACGCCATAGTTGTTGGCCACCGCATCATTGTAGTCGGTGGAGTATAAGTGCCAGGCCAAGGTGAGCTGCTTGCCATTGTTGACGCAGCCGATGCCCTGAGCCTTGGACTTCGCCTTCGCCAGAGCCGGCAAGAGCATGCCAGCCAAAATGGCAATGATGGCAATGACCACCAAGAGTTCGATGAGCGTGAAGCCACGGCGGCTCACCGCGCGACGATTGGAAAATTCTGAGGTTTTCATGACGGCTAGCTGTCAAGGTACCCGAGTCGTCAAGGCTTACAAGCGCGGTGTCCGCGCACGGCGTGGCGAAGGTACGCTAAGAGCTCCACGAGCATCACGGGTGGACCACCCGGAAGAACTGACCGTTCGGAGCATTGGCTGTGGGGTCGAGCAACAGGAGCACGCCCTCGGGGTCGCTGATCTCCAGATCTGTTGCATCCTGCCAGGTTTGCAAATCCACCGAGCGCTCCAGGCGGAAGGTCTGGTCCATTTGTCCACCGAAGAGGAACAGGCTGTCTTCGGAAGACTTCGGATAGTTGAGAACTTGCACCGGCGCATCGAAGGCGGTGGCTCTGGCTCGCAGGATGGCCCCGCCGGTACCGGCGACAATCCACTGGTCGGTGGCCGCACTCACCGTATAGAGGTTGCGGGTGGTGACGGTGGGCATTTCGACCCAATTTAAGAGGTCTTGCGACAAGGCCACGACACCTCCATCGCCCACCAAACAGAACCAGCCGGAATACCATCCCACATCATTCCACCAGGTGGTCGAGACCGTGGAACGCGCCAACCAAACCACCCCGTCGGTGCTGGTCAAGACTGTGCCCGCTTCGCCCACGGCGACCAGACGGCCACTGAGCCATCGCACTCGCCAAAGCCAGCGCGAGGTGCCGGAGGGGCGGGAGGACCAGTTGGTGCCATTGGCGCTGCTCAAGAGAGTCCCATTTTGTCCGGAAACCACAAACCCACCCGGCCATTCGGTGGCGCCGCTCAGAATGGCGGTGGATCCGGAGGTTCGCCGCGTCCACGACCGGGCATCCGGACTGGTCAGGAGGGCTCCGCTGGAACCGGCGACGACAAAGAGGTCGGCATTCGCACAGACCGCCCGCAAGTCGGCGGTGACTCCGGAGGCGACCGCTTCCCAGGCGATGCCCAGGGTGTTCACCTGATTGGTGATGAGCACCCGGACCACCTGGGTTCCGTTGGTTGCGGAATGGGTGCTGACCAACGGTGCATAGTCGGTGCGGCTCAAGGCCAGTGCTCCTGAGGAACCCACAGCAACCACCCAATTGGAACGGCCGCCCAGCCCGTAGTAATTCACTCCGGACGCACTGGCCGGAGCCAGGCCCCGGTTCCAGTTCTTGCCGTCCGGACTGTCCATGAACTGCGCCCATTCTCCAGCCGTGACCCGGAGGGTTTGTGGTTGGGTGTTGGTGGAGAATGTGGGCACTGCCCCTGTGAATGCGACACTCACATTGGTGCCGGGGACGGTGAGAACCAGAGAATCCCAAATGGCGGCGATGCCGGTGGGTTCGGTGTAGCTCCAGTTGAATCCGGCCAAGGTGGAAGACCGCGTCCCGGTAACAACCAGGCCATTGCGTGTTCCGGCCACCACCTGCTGCCCGTCCCACAACAGACATTGATAGGTCACCAGCGGAGCCGGATTGGCCCGGAGGGAATTGGCCTCGGACGACCAAACCCAATTGCCGAACAGGCTGACACCGAAACGCAATTCTCCAGGACCAGCCACCAACCGCTCGTTGCCAATGGCTAACACGGCCGTCAGCGCGTTGGTGGTGCTAATTCGGCCAGCATCCCATTGGAGCAATTGGGTCGTGCGGCTGATCGCGTAATTGCCTGCGTCACCTACGATCATGACACCGGTGGACACCGGGGCCACGCGGTACCAATTGAAGCCCGACTTGCCGGTGTTGCGTACGGTCCAACTCAGGCCATCGACACTGCTGGCCACAAAGGCGGCATCACCAACGGCCACGAACAGGCCCGAAGCATAAGTCACACTGGTGAGGTTATTGGTTTTGCCCACGGAAGCGGCCGTCCATTCGACCCCATTGGTGCTGACGAGCACCGTCCCGCCGTCGCCCACGGCCACAACCCGATTGGTCGAAGCGGCCACGCTTTCCAGCCACTGGGTCGTGCCCGAGACCGCCGACTCAAACACTTCTCCATCGGACCAGAGAACCGTCCCCGACTCGCCCACCACGATCGCCCGATCTCCCAAATAGGTGGCTCCACGCAACGCGACCGAAGTTTCGGTCTTCACCCGACGCCAGTCCGGCAGAGCGTCCGCCACCCACAGTGCGCCGCGATCTCCCACGGCGAGGTACAGGCGATTGGTGCGCCATGCCAAATCGGTAATGGAATTGCCGAAGGGAACGGGGTTGGACCATCGCCAGGTCAAATTGGTGCCTTGGGCGTTGGCCTTGGGCGATCCGGCCACGGCACCTATCAGGATCAGCAAGAAAATATGCAAGAACCCCCACTGACCCGTTGGCCCAAAGGCGCAAGCCTCCTTGCTGCTGCGGACGACGGTGTTCATTGCGTTTCTATAGGCGCTCAGGAGCCGGTGTGCAATGTGCTCCAATCAATTTCAGGCGTCTATCACAGAGACTTGGTCCGGCGGCGGGAAATGCACAACAAAGGTCGATCCGGCCGATCCGGTGGACTCCAGTGAGACGTCACCGCCGATGCTCAAAGCCAGTTGTCGGGTGATGGCCAATCCTAAGCCGCTGCCGCCCGGCTTGGTGGACACCGTGGGCTCGAAGAGGTGTTCCCGCACGGACGGCGCGATCCCGGTTCCGGCATCGGTGACGCGCACCATTAAACTGCCATCGGCGCCATCGACCGAGGCAATCCGCACCTCAGAATGATCCGGCGCCGCCTCCAGCGCGTTGCTGACCAAATTCTCCACTACCAGCAGGAGGATGTTGGCCTCCCGGTTGTGAAGCCGACGATGGGAATGGCTGTGCAAAACGCTCCGGACTCCCCGCGCCTGCGCCGCCGGATCCAGGCGCTGCAAGACCCGGGGCAACAGTTCACTCATCGCTATCTCAAACTCGGAGACGCCACCGGAGTCCCGAAGAACACACACCACGCCATCGATGAGGGCTCGCATGCGGCGGAGAGTGACCAGGGCTTCAGCTCGATCATCCGCCGCCACGGGCTGATCTCCGAGGCTGGCCAGAAACCCTTGAAGGCCCGCCAAAGGATTGCGCAGCCCGTGCACCAAGTGAGAAGCCACGGCTCCCATCGCTCCGGTCTTGGTGGCCACCATCAACTCTCGATTGGCTCGAACCAATCTCTCGCTGCGATCGAACAAAACTTGATTGGCGCGGGCCAATCGGGAAAAGGCGATCGTAATGGCCACCGCCAAGGCGCTGCCGGACAGCAGCAAGGTGACGAACCCTTGTCGCCAAAGACTGCGATCGAGTTGGGCATACTCTTCCAATAATCCCGAACCCGCGACCTCCACACCCAAAATGCCGGCCAGCAACGGGGCCGTGGAATCCGGGAGAGGGATGTGCATCCGTAGGACGGCCGAGTTTCCATCGGCTTGGACTCGGAATTCCGGAAGCACTTCTCCCGCAGTCAAGCGCTCCAACTGCGAGGTATCCGGCTGCGGAACAGACTCCTCGCCATAAATCCTTGAGGGCAATCCGCCGCGGGCGTCGAAGACCGTAATCCGTTGGACATAGGCCAACTGCGGCAACGTGGCCACTTCGACGGCGGCCAAGAGCGGGTCATCCACTCCCTCGGCGCGCAGAGCAGCAAAACGTCCCTGGAACAAGGCCGCCACACCACGCGCTTCGCGTTCGGCCAAACCCACGCGGAGTTCCCGGCGCAGCTGGAGGCGCGTGCCGAGAACCGTCAACAACAACACAGCCAAGGCCACCGCCACCGCCGCGAACGTGGGCCCATGCATTCCATACTGGAGCCGGTTCGGTTTCAAAATTCCCATTCCAATCCGCCAGTGGCCGTGTGGGAGGAATAGGTGTAGAGCAGCACGTTGGAATTCTGCCGCTCGAACAAGTACTCGGCAAACACCGTCGCGTGGCGACCCACTTTTCGAAACACGCGGGCATTGGTTTCCATATCCTGGGTGTGGCGGTACTTGAAGAGGTCTTCTGGGGCGGGCGAAATGAACTGACGTTGGTAGTCCCATTGGCTCCAGCGCGCTCCAAACAAGGTCCCCCAACGGACTCCTTCCCAACGCAGGGTTCCAGCCACTCCCCAGCGATTGAAATCATAGAAACCCACCGCCTCATCCCGGTTCAGCATTTGGAAGAGGCGCACCGTGGAACGCAGTTTAGGTTTGTCCGACCACTGATGTTTCCACGCCACATCGGCATTGAGCTGAGTGAACCGCGCCACCGTGTCGGGCTCGGGAATGCCCAGGAGATTGGAAGCAGGCCGGGAATCATAAGGCCGGTTTTCGTAGCGGACGGTGGCCTCGACCGCAGAGCCCTCGGCGTAGTCCCAAGCCACCACGGAGCGCGGCCCCGTCTGCCAGAATCCATCGATCGGGGCATTAAAGTTCTGGCGCTGCCAACTGTAACCCACCTCCCAACGGAATCCGCGACCCCGGGACCATCGAACGGAGGGTTGGGCGGTCAGGGAATGGACCTTGGTACGCACCGAACCCTGACCGTCGGCCAACGTCGAGGCGTCGAAAACTTGATTGGCGTAGAGGTGCTGACCCACAAGGCCAGGGCTCCATCCGGATGGAGTTTGGTACCGATATTCGCCATAAGTTGAAACCCAGGCATCGCCGCTCACTGGCTGACCCACGAGGCCAGAATCCACCGTCTTCAAGTACCGACGTTCTTCGCCGCCGACAAATAAGGTCCATCGATGGGCGTCGATGGGCATGCGCATCAAAAAGGCCTCGAACCCATAGCCAGCGAACGGGGTTTCCTGGGCGTTGGTGCCCGAAAGGAGAGCGTTGTCCCGCCACCCGCCCGAGCTGCGCAAGCTCACCGTGGTGGTCCACACCGGAATCTCCCACTCACCCTCGAGATCTCGCGGATGCAAGGGACCCAACACTTGCTGACCACCGAGGAGATTTCCTCCCACCAGGAAGATCCAGACCCAGAACCCAGCCGAAAGTCTTGCCCAGGGGCAGGCTTCCATTCGGGTGCGGTGGTGTGTCGGAGTCGTCATGCGAAAATGCAACGGATCAGTCTCCATGAGAGTGCCGGACACGAAAAAGGCAGGCGAGCCGCAACCTGCGATTCGCCTGCCTTGCCTTAGCCGGAACGATTCAATTGGATCGGTCGTGCTGGCTGCGTCTTCTTCCGCAAGAGCTTCGTTGTTCACTCGTTACGGGCCTCCATCGGCCCGCGCCTCGCTCTCGCCTCGTCTTGCGAAAGAATCCGCGACGCCATCCCTTTCCTCCCAACTGAATCGTTCCGGCCAGCCGGAACGATGCGATGGGATCGGTCGTGCTGGCTGCGTCTTCTTCCGCAAGAGCTTCGTTGTTCACTCGTTACGGGCCTCCATCGGCCCGCGCCTCGCTCTCGCCTCGCTTTGCGAAAGAATCCGCGACGCCATCCCTTTCCTCCCAACTGAATCGTTCCGGCTTAGAGCCTGTCTGAAAATGGGGAGGGGCTACAGAAATCAGCCTCGAGGATTAGCCGCGGGGACGGCCAGGGCCCTTGCCGCCGCCTGAACCACCGCCATCGGTGGGCTTGTTCTCGCGGACCGAGACGCCGAGGTCTTTCAGTTGGTCGCGGATTTCGGTGCGCACCTGCTGGGTGTCAGTCAGGAACTTGTCTCGATTGGCCTTGAGCTGCTCACGAACGGTGTTGCGCTGTTCCTGGGTGGCGGTGCTCAGCGTCTTGGCTACCTCCCGCTGTGCATCAATGAAGCCCTTGGACTGCTCACGGTACTTGGAGATCTGGTCCTGCAAGGACTGGGGCAAGGTGGTGAACACCTTTTCGGGCACGCCGATCCGAGGCACTTCGATGCCCGGGCCACGACCGCCGCGGCCGGTTTCAGGCTTCTCCTGCTTTTCCGCCTTCTCGGGCTTTTCCTGTTTCTGGGGCTTCTCGGGGGACTGAGCGAAGGAGCTCAGGGTGGTGACCGTGGCCAACAAGGCGGCCAGCAGGAAGGAATTCTTGGAGTTCATGTTTGTATCGATGTTTTTTGTGAATCGGGACTGTGTGGATCGGGGCTTTGTTTTTGTTTCCAGAAGGTCTTTTTAGAAGGTCTTTCAAAAAAATTTTCCAGAGGTCGCGACCCCGCCGTTTCTGAGACACCTGCTGCATGGACCGTGCCAAGGCTTCACCGGCTCGAAAGCCAGGGCGTAGGGGCTCGTTTCCTCATATTTTGCCGGTGTTACACCCTAGGAACTCCACCCGACTGGATGAGTTTGGGGAATATTCCCCAAGCGGTTGGAGGACCCGATGGGGACGAACACCCACTTTCCAATCCGTGGTGCACCGCCGCGACCAAACCGGTCCTGCAGAAGATTTCGCGTTTTGCCTCTCCGGAATCTATGCTCGCACCTATGGGAGATTCGCCCGCCGTTCCGATCACGATCCGGAACACTTGGAAAGCCGTTGTCGACCACGCTCGACGCTACCAGGACTTCACGTACGTCTATCCGGTCATTTCGCGCCGATCGCGGGGGCTGTCCATTGGGGTGAACCTCAATCCCGACAAGCAGTGCAATTTTGACTGCGTCTACTGCGAGGTCGATCGCACCACGCCCGGAAAGGCCCGTGACGTCCGACTGGATCAGGTGCGGGACGAACTCCGTTGGCTCATCGACCATGCTCTGAGCGGCGGATTAGGTCTTGAAGCCAAGTTTAACGATGCCCCTCCCGAGGTGAGCCGAATCGTCCGCGATGTGGCCTTTAGCGGCGATGGTGAACCCACCATGGTCTCCAACTTCGATGAGTGCGTGGAAGTCGTGGCCAACGTGCTGCGGGAAAAAGAACTAGCTGAGACCAAGATCGTTCTCATCACCGACTCGGCTGGCTTGGACAAAGTCTCCGTGCGCCGGGGGGTGTCGCTCATGGATGCCCACCATGGAGAGGTCTGGGCCAAGCTCGACGCGGGCACTGAGGAGTACTACCGGCACATCAACCGCAGTTCGGTGCGCTTCGACCGAATCTTGAGCAACTTGCTGGAGACAGCTCGGGTTCGACCCATTGTCATTCAGAGCCTCTTCCTGAAGACCCATGGCCAGCCCATGTCGTCGATTGAACTGGAGGCCTACTGCGGGCGCCTCAACCAAATTCGGGACGGTGGCGGCACCTTACGCGAGGTTCATGCCTACACACTGGCTCGACCCACGCCGGAAGCGTGGGCCACGCGCCTCAGCGCCGAGGAGTTAAGCTCGGTGGCCGAGACCATCCGCGCTCAGACCGGCCTTCGGGTCGAAGAGTTTCCTTAGCCTCCAAGCACGATCCTCAGCTTGGCCCGCGCCTCGCTCTCGCCTCGTCTTGCGAAAGAATCCGCTACGCCATCCCTTTACTCCCAACTAAATCGTTCCGGCTGAGCCAAACTTCCGAGTAGAAACAAAAACTCCCGCGGGAAGCCCCATGAGCATGGGGTCCCGCGGGAGTGGATAAGTGAGCTTTTGTTAGCTCATGTATTCGCGCGGATCGGCCACTCGACCGGCCAGTGCGCTGGCGGCCACGGTCGCCGGCGAAGCCAGGAACACTTGGCTCTCCTTGTGACCCATGCGACCCGGGAAATTCCGGTTGGTGGCGCTGATGCACTTCATGGGCGCATTCATCCGACCAAAGGTGTCCACCGGTCCGCCCAGACAGGCGGAGCAGCCGGCATTCTCGGTCATTTGCACGCCTGCCGACACGAGGATGTCCCAGATGGTCTGATTGCCCCAGCGGGTGTTCTGGAGGTCATGGACAATTTCTGGGGTGGCGGGCACGCCGAAGGTGTCGATGACCACTTTCTTGCCGCGCAGCACGCGGGCGAATTCCACGAAGTCGCTGGTCTTGCCGCCGGTGCAAGATCCGACATAAGCCCGATCGAGCTGAATGTGGGACAATTCCTTGGCGGACTTGCGTTGGCCGGGGTCCGGATGACAGGCCACCGTGGGCTCGAGCTTGGAGAGATCGATGACAATCTCGCGGGTAAACTTCTGGTCGTGATCCACCTCGACTGGCTCGTAGGTGGATCGGGTGCCGTTGAGGCGAGTGCGGGCGTCGACGTACTCGGCCGTGCGCGCATCGAAGGGAAATATAGCATTCTTGCCGCCGGCCTCGATGGCCATGTTGGCGACGGTCATTCGGTCATCCATCGACAGCGTCGCGATGCCAGAGCCATGGAACTGCATGGCTTGGTAGGTCGCGCCGTCGAAGCCGATCTCGCCGATGGCATGCAGGATGATGTCCTTGGCCATGACGCCCAACTGCAGCTTACCCTCGAGTCGGAACCCGATGGTCGATGGCACCTTGATGAGCAGCTTGCCCGTACCCATCACGAATCCTGCATCGGTGTTGCCGATGCCGGTGGCGAACTGGTTGAAGGCGCCGGCCATGCACGTGTGGGAATCGGTGCCGAAGAGGACTTCGCCGGGGCGGGTGTGCCCCTTCTGCGGGAGTGCTGCGTGGCAGACGCCGGCGTACTGAGATCCGTACTGACGCTTCAGCAATCCTTTGGTCGCATCGAACTTCCAGGCGCCGTTGGGGTCGTCGATGACGTCATAGAAATACGGGATTTCCTGCTCTCGCACGAAGTCGCGCAAGATGTCGACGTTGCGGTTGGACTTGGAATCGGAGGTGAAGATGTAGTGGTCGGGAATGATGACCACTCGGTTGCGGTCCCACACCTTGGCGTTCTGGCCGAACTCGCGCTTGAAGACGCCGATGGTCCCCGGTCCGCACACGTCGTGGGTCATGAGGACATCCGCATTCACCCAGATATTGTCACCGGCGGACACCTGGGATTTGCCCGCGGCTCGGGCCAACAACTTTTCAGTCAACGTCATAGAATCGTGGCCAACGATAGCCAACGGACTGAGCCGGCCGCAACCGCGAGTTCTTGGTGGAGGTTGCACGGGATGGACCGTGGGTTCTTGACGGGATGTCTCGGGTGGAGCTCTGCGAGACCGAGCCTGCGGTCGCTGAGGAGACTCAAGGGGCGGAGCTTTCGCGCTGCGCGCGGGGTGTTCAGGATGTTTGCCTCCAAGGCTTCCTTCGGCTCGGTCCCGCTGCCGCTCAGGGTCGCCGGATCGGTCTGGCGAAGGCGTTGAATACTCAGGGATGAACGGATTATGCAGGGCGGAAACGGCCTCGGTCGGAACAATTTTCTGTTGGATCGGTGGCACTCAGATCGCCAACAAGCTCAAGATTTGGTCGAGTTTGCGGTTCAAAGCGACAGAAGGCGAACCGGCTCCGGACTGGATTGCTTCCGAAACCCTGGGGATCTCGACGATGCGGTCGGCGGGATGGTATTCGGAGAGGCTTCGGGCATTGCGGGCAGTGGACGCATCGGCAGCAACCGGAGCCATAAGCACGACGGGGACGCTGGAACGCAGCGACGGCGGCAGGCAGCCGAGGGTGGCGCGGACGTCGTGGATCACTCCCAGGCGGTTGGAGGCCACGATCAAGGGCCTCGCTTTCAGACGTGCGATCAGGTCCCGCGTATCTCCGTCGGCGGTCAAGGGGCTCAAGAGCCCTCCGGCCCCTTCGACGAGCGTGAGTTGGCTCTGCTTGGAATGCTGGCGAACGTGGGCTAAAACTTCTTCAAGGGTCACGGTCCGCCGCTCCAGTCGGGCCGCCAAGGCCGGGCTCAGGGGCGCTTCAAAATGCCAGGGGTTGATGTTGTCCAGCGTTTGAACCCCGCCCGAGGCCGCCTCCAAGGCCAGGGCGTCGCCACGACCGCCGCTGCATAGGGGCTTGAAGGCTCGTACGGTCCGTCCGAGTCGGACCAGTCGGCGCACGAGGAGTCCGGAAAGCACGGTCTTGCCAACTCCAGTCCCCGTCCCGGTCACCACCAGAATCTTCTGTTTTGCCGCCATGTCTTGGGATTCTGGTATCGCCTTTCCTCAAGAACCAGCCCATTCGCCCCTTGTGCGGTCTTCCTCCGTTTTGTCACCGTTGAAGCCCGTTCTGGAGGGCAACTTCGGGACCCATCACCATGACTCCCAACGCATCAGGCACCCCGGCGATTCCGTTGCTGTCGAATCCGCGACCGACGCCTTTGGCCCGGCGGATCATCCCCTGCTTGGATGTCCATGACGGCAAGGTGACCCGGGGCGTGCAATTCGGACGGGCCGAAGAGGGCGGCCTTCGCAATGTCGGCGATCCAGTCGAGATGGCCCTGCGCTACGATACTCAGGGTGCCGACGAGATGGTGTTCTTCGACATTACGGCCAGTGCCCACGGACGGGCCTCGATGATCGATGTTATCGAGCGCGCCGCTGACCAGTGCTTTATGCCACTAACGGTGGGCGGTGGCATCCGAAGCGTGGACGATATGGGGCAAATGCTTCGGTCCGGCGCCGACAAAATCAGCATCAACTCCAGCGCTATTTCGAATCCGGAATTAATCCGGCAAGGGGCCGAAAAATATGGAAGCCAGTGC
Source organism: uncultured Verrucomicrobiota bacterium (assembly GCA_903939515.1). Classification (GTDB taxonomy): domain Bacteria; phylum Verrucomicrobiota; class Verrucomicrobiia; order Limisphaerales; family UBA9464; genus SXXZ01. The sequence goes on along the minus strand of CAJAHH010000133.1, from coordinate 3,688 downwards.
ATCGTGGTCTCCATCGACGCCAAGAAGGTAGGCCCAGATCGTTGGGGGGTTTTTGCAGCGGGTGGGCGAAAAGAGACTGGCCTGGACGCAGTGGAATGGGCTTGCCGAGCCTGCGAGTTGGGAGCGGGCGAGGTCGTCCTCAATTCCATCGACGCGGACGGGACCAAGCAAGGCTTCGACCTGGTGATCACTCGGCGCATTAGTGAGGCCGTCGGAATCTCGGTGGTGGCCAGCGGTGGAGCCGGCAATTTGCAACATCTGGCTGATGTTTTGAAAGAAGGACATGCCGACGCTGTTTTAGCCGCCAGCATCTTCCATTTCGGTACCCATACTGTTCGCGAAGCTAAGTTATTTTTAGCTGCTCAAGGCATCACTATCCGAGTGTGATGGAGCGTTCACTGCAAAAATAGTCAACGAAAGGATTTGCCCTGAACCTCAAAATAAGGAGGATGGCTGCTGTCTGTCAGAGATCTAGTGCTTCCAAGGCGTGGTGAATCCTCAGGTGAACTTGGTTCGGTGAAGATTTGAAACCCGGCAGTCGGGAACAACCTCGAGAACGCAAGCGGTACTCCGAACAGCAAGTCATCCATGAGCAACAAACTGTTTGTCGGAAACCTTTCCTACAATACCACCGAGAACGAACTGCAGGACGCATTTTCCGCATACGGAACCGTCCTGGAAGCCAACCTGATGGTCGACCGCGTAAGCGGCCGTCCCCGCGGATTCGGCTTCATCACCTTCAGCACCCCCGACGAAGCCCAGAAGGCTGTCGAGGCCATGAACGGCGCACAGATTGGTGGCCGTCCCCTGACGGTCAACATCGCCCGTCCCCGTGAAGATCGTCCGTCCGGTGGTGGCGGCGGTTACGGTGGTGGCGGCGGCGGCGGCGGAAGCCGTGGCGGTCGCGGCGGTGGCGGCGGCGGTTACGGTGGTGGCGGCGGTGGTGGTCGCGACCGGTACTAAGTTGTACCGTAGTCATTAATTCTTTCACGGGCGAAGGCTGGAGTCTTCCGGTCTTCGCCCTTTTATCTTCACTGTTTCCATTCCGGTCGACCTGCATTCAGATCGTCCTCTTTTGTTTCTGTTCCTGTCCCGATAGAGTCCTGTCCCCATGAAAGAAAACGCCATCGAAGTCGAAGGCCGCATCTCAAGCGTCCTGGCTGGCACTATGTTCCGCGTCGAGCTGAACAATCAGCACCTGGTCTTGGCCACCGTCTGCGGCAAAATGCGCAAGCGCTGGGTCCGTCTCACCGTGGGCGACCGGGTCAAAATGGAGATGTCTCCGTACGACCTGAACAAGGCGCGGATTACTTGGCGGATCGGCTGATCGGCCATCCCGTTTTCATTGCATTTCTCTGCGTTTTCCTGCTCGATTTTTCTTCCCTCACGGATTCCCTGGCAAAAATGGATTTTAGACAACTGGGCCTAGACCCTCGTGTGCTGCGCGCTGTCGACGAAGCCGGCTACACTGAACCGACGCCGATTCAAGCCGCGGCCATTCCCCTCATCCTGTCCGGCAAGGATCTTATCGGCATCGCCCAGACCGGAACCGGCAAGACTGCTGCGTTCACCCTGCCGCTCCTGACACGTCTAGCAACTGGCCATTCCAGCCCGGGTCATATTCGTGCCCTCTTCCTCGCACCCACCCGGGAACTGGTAGTCCAGATCCACGAGAATGTGCGGGACTATGCCCAGTTCCTGTCCCTCAGTGTGGCCACGGTTTTCGGCGGCGTCGGCGAAAAGCCTCAAATTGAGGCGCTCCGACGGGGGGCCGACATTATTATCGCCACTCCGGGTCGCTTGATAGACCTCATGGCCAGGCGCTACGGCAACTTCTCCGGTATCCAGCACCTGGTCCTCGACGAGGCCGATCGCATGTTGGACATGGGCTTCCTGCCCTCCATCCGGGATATTGTACGTCAACTGCCCAAACGTCGGCAGACCCTGCTCTTTTCGGCGACACTGTCGCGGGAGATCGAAGCGGTGACCCGCGAATTCTTACAGTCGCCGCAGTCCGTCGAGATCGGAAGACGTTCGAATCCTGCCGAGTCGGTGGCTCAGTCGGTATACGAAGTAGCGCGCCATCTTAAGCCTGCTTTGCTCCAACAGCTCCTTGTGGATCCAGCCATGGAGATGGTGTTGGTCTTCACCCGCATGAAGCATGGTGCCGACCGCATCGCCCGACGACTCGAGCAATCCGGGATCCGCACCGCGACGCTCCATTCCAATCGGTCTCAGAACCAACGCATGCGAGCCTTGGCAGAATTCAAGGGCGGGGCCGTGCGCGTTTTGGTGGCAACCGACATCGCAGCGCGGGGCATTGATGTGGACGGAATTTCGCATGTGGTGAATTTCGACTTCCCCATGGCGCCCGAAGACTACGTGCATCGAATTGGCCGCACGGGTCGAGCCAATGCCGTGGGTGATGCCATCAGTCTGGTCAGTCCGGACGAGTTCAACGACCTGCGAGCGCTGGAGCGTTTTATTAACCGAGCCGTACCGCGCAAGCGATTGGAAGGCTTCAACTATTCAGCGGCCGCCCCGGCAGTCTCTCCAGATTCACGCCGAGAATCCGGCCCCTCGGGTGGGCGCGGTGGTGGTCAGGGACGAGTTTCCCGCGGATCTGGCCCTGCAGACCGCAGTCCCAGACCCCAAGGTGGCGGTGGCGGTGGCGGTGGCGGTAGAAGTAGCGCGGGCGCGGGAGCCTCCAGCGGAGGTACTTTTCGCCCCCGTCGCTTTCGCTAGGCCAGTCCGCAGCACCCTATCAGGCATTGGCGTAATGAGGCTGCAGGCCTCTTACGCAAGATGTGGCTAAATAGAAAAGCGCACGCGTCCTCTGGCTTCTTTCTAAAAGAGCCAACCCCGATTGTTGAGACCGTTGGCCGCCACTAAACTTTCTGTTCCGCTCAGAAGTTCTACTTCTTAGTCAGCCCCCTTTCCCCGGAGTCCTGCGGTTGCTCAATAAGGCCTGCTCGGGACTTGAACCCGTTGGAGCGTGCGCCCTGCCGGGCGCACAATAAAAAGAGGCCGGGCTTTCGCCCGGCCTCCGTGTCACTGACGAGTACTTGAGTCGACTGTCTTAGCGCTTGGCGCGGATGAACAGAGCTGCACCGTCCACCGTGATCTCATCCCCGCTCTTGATCGCGGAGTCGGCAAAGGTGCCGTTGAGGGTGGTGGAGGTTTGGAGCGTTCCAGCGCCATCGAAGGTGATCTTCACCTTGCCGTTGGCACCCAAAGCTGCCTTCAGGTTACCAATGACGGCCGCCGGAGCGGCGTTGAAGTCCCAATAAGCGATCAAGCCCTTGGAGGCCGCGAGGGCCGTCGGCAAGGTGCCCTTGGACAAAGCGACGATGTCGGCCTCGACCAACTCCTTACCGTAAACGGAGAAGTCATCGATGATGGCGTGGCTGATCTCACCGCCGTTGGCGCCGGAGCCCATGTAGAAGGCGTCGATGTCCACCGGCAACTTGGCGGTGCTCTCACCAGACAAGAACAGCTTACCGTCAACCCAGATGTTCTTGGATGCACCCTTCTTGGTGAACACGAACAGGTGGTACGCATTGGTCCACCAGGACGACTCGCCGGAGTAACCGGAGAAGGTGTCGATTCCCGCTTCGATACGCTGGGTGGCGCCATCGCAGCAGCCCACGGTGTCAAAGTAGATGTGCTGATTGCTCCACGGCGCATG
>CAJAHH010000132.1 GCA_903939515.1 uncultured Verrucomicrobiota bacterium | reverse complement strand
TCCGATGTGCTCCCACTCCACACGGTCGAGAGTCGGGGAGCGCCCTTTTTCATCTTCGGGGTTTCCATTTTTTGAAAACCTTCTCAACATCTCGATGCTGACCCGGCAACCGACAGGCAAACTGTCGCTCAACCCCCTGACTATCCATGAATCCGATCCATTCTGCTGAACTAACCGAACTGGCCGCTGGACTCAACCGACTCGCCCGAAACCTCTGGTGGAGTTGGGATCAACAGGCTCAGGAGGTGTTTTACGACCTCTCACCGCGAGGCTGGCAGAACCTCTACCACAATGCTGTGGCTATTCTAAGAGAGGTCTCCGCCTACGAATTGCGAGTGCGGCTTCAGGAGCCCGGATTCGCTGATCGAGTCCGGTCGGTGTTGCGCCGATTCGATGCCTATTTGTCCGACACAGCCACTTGGGGTGCCCTGAATGCTCCAGCGCTGGCAGCCAACCCCGTGGCCTATTTTTCGGCCGAATTCGCCTTCCACGAGACGCTGCCTATCGCGGCCGGAGGGCTGGGTGCTTTGGCAGGCGATCATGCCAAGTCTGCCAGCGACCTCGGATTGGGCTTCGTGGGTATCTCGCTCTTTTACCGAGAGGGATATTTCCAACAGACGGTCAATCATGAGAACTGGCAAACGGAGTTCTACACGCATCTCAACCCGGCCAATTTGCCCATGGAACCGGTCTTGGATGCCCAGGGCGAACCCGTGGTTTGCTCGGTCAAGATCGCGGCGAGCACCGTTCGTTTTCAGGCGTGGCGCGTGAACATCGGGAGGATTCCGGTATACCTACTGGACACTAATCGGCCGGAGAACGAGCCGATGTTCCGCGACCTAACACTCCGGGTGTACGGCGGCGACAGCACCACGCGCATCATGCAGGAAATCCTCCTGGGTGTGGGTGGCGTGCGGTTGTTGCGCACGTTGGGCATCCAACCGTCCACCTTCCACATGAATGAAGGTCACGCCGCCTTCCTGACGCTCGAGCTCATGCGCGAGAAGATCGCCGCTGGCACGGGCTTCACCGAGGCGGGCATTGAAACCCGAAAGCAATGCCTCTTCACCACACACACGCCGGTGGAAGCAGGCCATGATCGGTTCAGCAGCGATCTGATGGGCTACGCGGGGCACCCCTTCACCTCAGACCTGCACATCAATCATCAGGCGTTGATGAATCTTGGCCGCGTGGTCGCTGACAACGAGGCCGAGCCGTTCTGCATGACTGTTTTGGCCTTGAAGTATTCCCGGGCCGCCAACGGTGTGAGCGAACTGCATGGGGCTGTGAGCCGCGAAATGTGGATGGAACTCTACGGAGCCAAGAATCCGGACGAGGTACCTATCGGGCATGTCACCAATGGCATCCATTTGGTCGGTTGGATGAAGGGAACTGTTCGCAAGGTGTGGCAGAAGAAATTCCACGAACTCTATCCCGCCAAGTCTGAGGTGGACTGGTTCGCCGATGCCAACTCCCCGGAGTTCTGGAAGCGCTTGGCCGATCCTAAGGTGGTCTCCGACGAGGAAATCTGGGCTATCCGGTATCGCCTCCGTCGCGAGTTGATCGAGTTTGCCCGACGCCGGCTTTTGCTGCAGGGCGGCACCTTCCATCAAGGCGACTTCATTACCTTTGATTCATTCCTCAACCCCGATGCGCTGACCATCGGGTTTGCTCGGCGCTTCGCTACTTACAAGCGGGCACCGCTGATTTTCGACCAGTTCGAAGCGGTGGTGAAAATGGTCAAGGACTCCGGGCATCCCATTCAGTTCGTCTTTGCCGGCAAGGCTCATCCACGAGACGACCACGGCAAGGCCTTCATCCAGAAGGTGATCCACCTTTCGAAGTTCAGTGAACTCAAGGGACATCTGGTGTTCATCGAGAACTACGATATCCACGTGGCCCGTCAGATGGTTTCCGGCTGCGATGTGTGGCTCAACAACCCCCGCCGTCCGTTAGAGGCCAGCGGCACCAGCGGCATGAAGACCACCGCCCATGGATGCCTCAACATGAGCATCATGGATGGCTGGTGGCGTGAGGGTTATAATGGTTCCAACGGGTTTTCCATCGGACCGGATTCCCATCCGGAGGACGTGCATGAGCAAGACCGGGTAGACAGCGAGAATCTCTACAATGTCCTGACCCGAGAGGTGATCCCCACCTATTTCAACCGGGACGCCGACGGAATTCCCCGTGAGTGGATCGCCAAGATTCGTGAGTCGTGGTCCACCCTGGCCGCCGAATACAGCACTTGGCGTATGGTCCAAGAGTACACCAAGAAGTACTACCTGACTCGCTGAAGATCGTTCAGACCCGATCTAAGACGGCGTTCTGCAATCGGGTGAAAAAATCGACTAGCAATCCCATCATCCCTGTTCACGTTTATTGCGAATGAAGCACTGGGTGATTGTGATGGTGGGATTGGCTCTGTCTCTCAATGGAGTTCAAGCGGCTGAGTCGACAGCGACTCCTCCAGCTCAGGGCAGCAAGGCCGCCAAACCTACGGGCCGCTTGCTGCCGAACGACGCGGACAAGGCTTGGGTCCTCTTGGAGGCCGAGGGAAAGCCTCCGACGGCACCGGCTGAGTGGAAGGGGCGGCAGCCCACCTCCGACGAGGTGAAGGTGTTCCGTCAGCAGAAGGCTATCGGTTCTGGCAATGCTGCGGACATGGCCCGCGAGTTTTACGAACGTTTCAAAGATCACCCCAAAGCGACTGAGGCCCGGCGCTTGTATCGAGAATTGCTGGAGGCCTCCGTCAGTCTCGGCAACGAAGGTAAGGCGGCCGAACTGCAGGCTCTCGGCCCCGACCCGGTGAAGGTTCAGGAAGAGGCTGCTGCGGCTGCAGTGGGAGTGAAACTGCAGGAGGCGGTGGCTGAGGCGCGCAAACTCCAATCCAAAGGGATGGACGCCGTACTCGATGAGTTCGAGAAGCGCCTCTTAGTACTCGAAAAAGAATTCCCCGGACGCGGAGAGATCTACGCAGCCTACCTCGAAATCGCCCAACTGCGCGGCGGCGAAAAGTCGAAGGAGTTGCTCGCCAAGATTCTCAAGTCCGACAAGGTGCCCGCTCAGGTTCGTGCCATGGCCGAGGGGATGCAGAAAACTCAGGAGCGCATTGGAAAACCCGTCAACATTGCCTTCACCGCAACGGATGGTCGCAAGGTGGATCTCGCCCAGATGAAGGGCAAAGTGGTCTTGATCGACTTTTGGGCCACGTGGTGTGGACCGTGCGTCGCCGAGGTCCCCAATGTGGTGGCCGCCTACGAGCGGCTTCACCCGAAGGGCTTCGAAATCGTGGGCATCAGCTTCGACGAAGAGGTCGACGCGTTGAAGGCCTTCACTGCCAAGCACAAGATGAACTGGGCGCAGTACTTCGACGGAGAAGGTTGGAAGAACAAGTTCGGGGCTGAATTTGGCATCCGTGGCATTCCCGCTATGTGGTTGGTGGACAAGAAGGGGAACCTTCGGGACCTTGAAGCACGCAATGATCTGGCCACCAAGGTGGAAAAACTGCTCACCGAACAGTAATTCTTTATTATGAATGATGTGATCCATCCCCGGAGTGCCCGGGAAATGATGTCTGGCTGGCTGTATTTGCCCCGGTTCGTGGATAAGATTCGTCTGTCCTTGGCGGGCCGACTCCACTCCGACTATCAACAGAATTTCGCGACGCGGGGATTCGATGCTCAATGGCTAAAGGCAGCTGGGCTGGAGTCCGAGGCCTTCATCGAGTTCGTGCGTCCTACGATCACCGATGGTCAGGTGGCGGACTGGGTTCGAGCCCATGTCCACAGGCCGGCCGAGCAGGGGGCCTTCAATCAATGGATTTTGAATTACGGATCTGAGGAAGACCCCGAACTCCGGGCCAGACTTGCCTTGCGCAAAGAGCAATCCGGCCTAGCCCATCGCACCGATATCACCACCTTCGTGGACTACATTGATGCCGACGAGGGACGCTTGGCCTTGGTGTAAGGGGTTTTTGCGGGCTTTGAATTGGGGCGCCGAGCGGGCTTCGTGCTCGCTCGGGCTGACTTCCGGCGGGTCGGCTTGGTTGCTGCCCAGAGTTTTAGGCTAACCGCGCAACCAAGACCCAGTGAACGTCCAGGGCTGAGTCAACCGAGAGGGCCGAGCGAAGCATCAGCTCACGTTGAGTTCGCGGCGGATGCCGAACTTGTCGACTCGCTTGCGCAATGTGGCTCGGGTGATCCCCAAGAGTTTGGCGGCCTGGACTTGGTTGCCCTGGGTTTCTTTGAGCGCCTCAATAACTAACTCACGCTCGACAGCCGGAAGCACCTTGATCCCGCCTTGGAGTCGTGCCCACCGAAAGAGTTGGAGCACCAGCGGACGGATGTCACCCGTGATGGCCGGATCGACGGTAGGAGCCAGTGCGGCCTCAACGCTGGGAGCGGACAAGGAAGGATCCGCAGGAGTGGATAACCCCTGAACCAAGTGGCCCGCTGAGGCAGGCGAAGTGGCAGAGGGAAGGGACCGCGAAGCCTGAACCGGTTGAGCGGATCGAACCGATTGTAGGATCTCGGGCGGCAGATCGTTTTCAAGGATTGCCGCACCCTTTGAGACCACAACGGCCCGCCTCAAAACATTCTCCAGTTCACGGATATTGCCGGGCCAATGGTAGGCTTCCAGCACCGAGAGGGTCTTCTCGCCGATGGATTTGGAGCCGTTACCAGCACCTCCGATCTTGCGCAGGAAGAAATCGACGAGCAGGCGGATGTCCCCTTGACGCTCCCTCAAGGGCGCCATGTGAACCCGGACCACGTTGAGTCGATAAAAAAGGTCTTCCCGAAACTCTTTGCGAGCAACGGCTTCTTCTAGGGGTTTGTTGGTCGCTGCGATGATTCGAACATCGACGACGAGAGTTGTATTGCTGCCCACCCGCTCGAAGGTTCCGTTTTGCAGAACTCTCAGAATCTTGGTTTGGGTGGCTGGCGGCATGTCGCCGATTTCGTCCAAGAAAAGAGTGCCTCGATGGCACTGCTCAAAGCGACCGGGACGCTGGGCGGTGGCTCCGGTGAACGCGCCCTTCTCGTGACCGAAGAGTTCGCTCTCAAGCAAGTTCTCCGGAATGGCCGCGCAATTGATGGCCATGAATGGATCTTTGGCTCGGCGGCTATTCTGAAAAATGGAGCGCGCCACCAATTCTTTGCCGGTACCGCTTTCACCGGTGATCAACGCGGTGGCATCCGAGGCAGCCAATTGCCCGATGAGCTTAAAGACCTCCTGCATCGGAGCGCTGCGGCCGATCACTCCCAGTTCGTAGTCCTGCTGCTCCAACTGCGGGCGTATGGCAACCGTCTGCCTCGTGTCCCGGGCCGCCTTCAGCGCATTGGCGACCAACTGCTTGAGTCGGGGGACATCGAAGGGCTTGAGCAGGTAATCGTAGGCCCCCAGTTTCATGGCCTCGATGGCCGTCTGCGTGGTGCCGTAGGCCGTCATGAGGATGACCGGAAGCTGAGGATCGAGCTGGCGGATCCGCCGCAAGGTTTCCAGGCCGTTGAGCCCCGCCATGCGAATATCGCTGAGCACCAAGTCTGGCTTGACCTTAGGAATGAGGCGGAGCCCTTCCTCACCGCTGGAAGCGGTATGAAGCTCAATATCTGAGCCGTCAAAGATCCGGCGGAAGGAGTATTGAACATCCACCTCGTCGTCAATGAGCAGCAGCTTTTCCATCGAATGAGTAGAGCTTACGTGGTTCTTCATCCGGTGGCAACCGGACGGGTAGCGGCATTACAACTTGCCCCCACGGGCTTCTCTGCCTTGATGAGCCCATGCTCTCACGTTGGCGCTGGTTGGCCCTATTGTTGATCGGTTCAAAAACCGTGTTCGGGGCTGATTTATCGGGTGTGCATCGATCCGCCATCACCATCCCGGATGCGCCTTACTTGCAGGAAGCCGGGTGGACGATGCCTTCTGAAGTGGCTTTGAGCGCCGTGGTCGCCTATCGAGGCGAAGTGCTGGTCGGAACCGCGCGAGGGGTGATTGCTTTAAAGGATCGCCATTGGGCACCCGACACGGGGATGACCCAATCCGTCCAGCGACTGGTGGTGGCGCGGGATCAAGTTTGGGCCATCGGTGTTCCAGGGCTTTGGGTGCGGGAGGCGGGCCTCTGGAGGCAAATCAGCACGTCTCCCGTCAGCGACATTCAAGAGTTTCGCGGAGAGGTTCTCGCCTCCGTGGGATCCCGACTGCTGCGGGTCCAAGGCCATGCGCTCGAATCCTTTTCCGAAGCCAAGGCCCGCTTTGAAATCCAACGTCTGGTGTCCCATCAGGACCTCATTTACGTCGTGGGATCGGGGAGAATCAGTCCCTACAGCCGTGGCCGTTTTGGAGGCGAAGACGCTTACACTTGGCCGTCTGATTTGGGCTGGGACTGGGGCACCCTCCCGTCCAAGACCACTCGCGATGCGCTGAGCCATGGGTCTGCGTTGGTGGTGGCTACCGATCGTGGACTGGGAGTGCTGCGAGGGATGTCCATGACCTCGGTTCGCGGTGAGCAGGGGCTTCCGTTCGAAGACACTCTCTGTCTGGCTGCAGGGTTTACCAATGATCTTTGGATCGGCACTTCCCGAGGCGCCATTCGCCAAGTGAGCGGAAGATTTGATTATTTTGCGGGCCGTCGCTGGCTGCCCGATGAGCGGGTAACGGGCATTGCCGTGGCCGGTCAAACGGTTTACCTCGCCACGCCCGGAGGCTTGGGGGTCATCGAGTACCGGCCCTATACCTTGGCCAAGAAGGCGGCCTATTATGAACGGCACCTCGAAGAGTGGGGCCAGAAGCGCTTGGGTTTTGTTCACAAGTTGGAATGGGATCCGGCGCGAAAGCGTTTGGTTCGGGAAGTCAGTGATAATGATGGCGGCTACAGTGGCAATTATCTGGCCGCGCAAGTGTACCGGTACGCCGTGACTCGCGATCCGGAGGCCCGTCGAGAAGCCACCAACACGTTCCATGCGCTCCGGTGGCTCGAAGGAATGACAGGTATTTCTGGATTCCCGGCGCGATCGGTTTGGGCCAAGGGCGAGGTCGGTCATCAAGCCGACCACGGTTCTGGCGGCTATGCGGCGGAGTGGCACGACACGCAAGACGGTCGCTTTGAATGGAAGGGCGACACCTCTAGCGATGAACTGTGCTCGCAGTTCTACTCCTTCGGACTGTTTCTGGAGTTGGTGGCTGAGGGTCCGGAGGTGGATCAAGCCAAAGGCCAGTTGGCACGAATCGCCTCACACCTAGTACGCAATCGGTGGAAACTCATCGATGTGGATGGAAAACCCACCCGTTGGGGTCGTTGGGATCCGGAGTATTTCCAAACGGACGAAGGCAAGTTTGATCGAGGCCTTCAGGCCGTCGAGTTGCTCTCCTTCATCAAGACGGCCGAACGTTGGACGGGCGACGCGACGTTCACTGCGGCCTACAAGGATCTGGTTCGACTGGGTTATCCGGAGTTCACGCTGCGGGCCCGCAACACGTCGCCGCCCGACAGCATTCTGCACTTCCTCGATGAGTTGGCGTTTTGGAGCTACTGGAACCTCCTTCGCTACGAGGAAAACCCGGATTTGCGCGCACTCTACCGCCGGGGATATGAGCGGGGCCACGAAGTGGTTCGCGTCGAACAGAACGCCTGGTTCAATTACCTCTACGGTGCCCTGACCGGCAACGATGCGGAGGCCGCAGCCAGCGCTGAACACCTCCGCGGTTGGCCGTTGGATCTCCGGATTTGGTCCTACCAGAACTCTCACCGCACCGACTTGCGGACACCGTCGGGCTATGTCGCATTGAAAGGGGGGACTCGAACCTTCCCGCCCAGGGAGACCGAACCCTTGCGCTGGGACCATTGGCTCATGCAAGCCGATGGAGGTGCCGGCGGCCAAGATGTGGTGGAACCGAGCGCCTGGTTGCTGGCCTATTGGATGGGGCGCTATCACGGATTCATCGGAGCCCCCACGGTGTCGGACCCCGAACTGCTTCGGGTGGAACATACCGATTTTCGGGAGCAGGGAGCCGAACCCTACACGGGTCCGGCAAGGCCTGTCGGGTTCTGAAAGGATGGGAACGGTGGGTGAACGTGACCGCTACAATCTCTGAATTTGGATAGCCAGAATCTCAGTGGTGGAGGGGGTCAATCGGTGGCGTTCACCCGCCGAAAAACCTTCCACCCAGGCCAGATTTCCGTCGCCAAGGTCGAGCACCCATCGTTGGTCGCGCTCGGCAGCGGCCACGTGTTGATTGATGAAGAGGTTCTGGAGGCGCGCCGCGTTCGACTGCCCCAGACGTTGGAACCGGTCGCCCGGCCGGCGGTGCCGCAGCGCTGCTGTTTCCGGGACCGTCGTGGCATCGAGTTGTTCCCAGCCGTGGCCGAAGGGCAGGGGGCGCTTGAGGCGTTTCCACCGAAAGAGGCTCCCCTCTGGCAACACCCGCTGACCTCGTACTCCACGAAAAGCCACCGCCACCGTTTCTGAGGGTCCCGCTCGATTCAATGGGTTCGCTGGGGCTCGGGAGGCAACTGCAGGGTCGATCGAGAGCGTGTCTAGCGCCGAACCGCAGCGGGCTCGACGCAACCGCTCGACCGTTTCGAACTCGGCATTCCGTCCGTGCTCGATGAGTTCCATTCGCAGGATGGCCCGCTGCAATGCGACGTGGAGCGAGGCCCAGGGTTCTGGATGTAATGAATCCCGCCAACGCTGAGCTTGCTCCCGCAGGTAATCCGACTCGTGCGCCGCGATGTCGGCGATCCGCGCCAAAACACGGGGCAGGGCGGGGCTGTGATGGGCCATCCAGTCGGGGATTAATTGATGGCGGATGCGGTTTCTGGGAATGGATAAATCTCGGTTCGAGGCGTCCTCGCGATGCCCAATCCCATGTTTGTGGGCGAAGGCTTCTAGCGTACCCCGATCGAAGCCGAGGAAGGGCCGGAGCAGGGAAACTCGCTGGTCGGCCGGAGACGGCGAGCGTTCCTTCATGCCGGCCAGCCCCTCCGATCCGGCTCCGCGGAGCAACCGCAGGAGGATAAGTTCGGCCTGATCTTGCGCATGATGAGCCAAGACCACTTCCATCGAACCCACCGCCAGCGCCGACCGAGCGAGGAAGGTATGGCGCAACCGGCGGGCCGCCATTTCAAGGGACTCGCGTGAAGCCTCGGCGGCCGCGCGGACGGAAACTTCTTCCACGATACAGGGTAACCCCAAGGCCTCCGACTGCGCTCGAACCCAGTCCGCGTCCCCATCTGCCTCGGCCCCGCGGAGGCCGTGGTGGCAATGAGCCACCGTTAGTTGCCAGGGAAACTTCCGACGCAGGCGGGCCAAGCTGTGCAGCAGCACCATGGAATCCAAGCCCCCGGACACGGCCACCACCAGGTGGCGCGGGCCGGATCCGAACCGCTCCGCCCAGTGCCGGCGGAGTTGCTGCAGGAATCCATCCATCGGAAACACGATACCTGAGTAGGCCTCCCGCCGCCGAGGCCCAAAGCGTCACAGACTTGGGGCTTGGGTCTTTCACTGCGAATTGGCTCGGCCTGAGAACCGGCCCCTGGCTTGACCCGCTGCCCCATCTGCCCGCTCCGACCTTTCGTGAAATCCCTCGATACCGCCTTCCAGCGCCTCGATGAGGCCGTCGGCCAAAAGCAAAACTACGAGACCAAGCAAATTAAGAGTCTCTTCCACGGCGAAGAGGGCAGGGCGGATATGAAGGCGACGGTCGCCCTGACTGAAAAAGCGCGCGCGCCGTTGGTTGCTGCGATCCGCAAAGCCCGAGTTTCGGTGACACACTCGGTGAAGATTGAAGCGGTGCATTGAGAAACGGTCCGGTTCCTCTAGAAAATTGCCCCTCCCAGAAGCAAATCCGTCCCATAGGGGACACGGTTCTGGATGCGGGATTCGGGTGAGCATCAACCAACGAGCCACTGCGTTGGCTCATTGCTCCGGCGAGGGGTCCCGCGATACTCTGTCGCTCACATGAAGCTCACCCGCACTGGCGCCTGGGTCGCCTGGACGCTGACGGCCTTGGCCCAGGAAGGGGTTCCGAAGGTTGCCGCCGTCGATCCGTCGTCGATCCGCATCGAATCGCGGGACGGTCTGGGTGAGGTTGAATTGAGTCCGGATGCACGGACGGCCTCGGCCAAGAACGGGGTAGTGGTTCACTGGATGGGCAGCGCGGTCAGCGCACAATCGGTGACACTCAGCCAAGAAACCGGAGAGGCCACCGCCGAGGGAGATGTCGTCGTTGAATACGCGGGAGAAACCGGCGAACGCATCCGGTGGAAAGGCCATAAGGTTCGCTTTGATTTCCGCCAGAAACGCGTGGAAGCCCAGTCTTTCCGCTTTGGGGCGGGTCCGCTCTTCCTTCGGGGTGATCGGTTGTCGGTGACCCAAGGCGGCACCAATCAAGTTGTGCTCGGTGGCGAAGTGACCACCGACGACGCGGCAGAACCTGGTTACAAGATCCGGGCCAAGACCCTGAGCATCGACAGCAACCGAACCATTTCGGCTGAAGATGCGTTGCTCTACGTCGGCAAGGTGCCGGTGATGTATTTCCCGTGGTATACCCGCAAGGCCGATCGGCATCCCAACTTTTTTAGCATCACTCCCGGTTACCGTAGTCTGTATGGACCCTATGTGCTGGGCAGCTACCACTGGCTCTCACGCACGAATTTAGAGACGGTCGTAGACTTGGATTATCGCCAACGCCGGGGCATCGGTGGGGGGCCGCGTCTGTCCTATGATTTGGGCGACTTGGGCAAGGGGCGGGGAGGGTTTTACTTCATCCAGGATCAGGCTCCGGAGCTCAGTTCGTTCAACGGGCCCATCGATCCTGACCGGTACCGGTTCGATTTGCGGCACTCGCTCACCAATGATTCGGGTTTCGAATTCAAGGGTGTCGTGCGCGCCCAGAGTGACCCGATGGTGCTTCGCGATTTCTTTGAGCGCGAATTCCGCACCGATCCGCAGCCCAAGACCTTCGTCGAGTTATCCCAACTCAATTCGAATTGGAGTCTCGATTTTCTGGCACACGCTCAGGTCAACGAATTCTTCCGGACCGTCGAGCGACTGCCGGATGTCCGTTTGCGCGGTCTGCGGCAGCAAATCGGAGTGACTCCGATTTACTACGAGAGCGACAGTTCAATAGCCTATTTACGGTACCGCGACGCACTGGCAGGGGGCACCAACTACGCGGCCTTTCGCGGCGATACCTACCATCAACTGGTGTCACCTCATACCGTAGGGGGATGGCTCAATGTCTCACCCCGATTGGGCGCCCGGGCCACCTACTACGGCGACCCAGAAGGGTTGAACACGATCAATGGTGACAAGGAGCGTTGGGTGGCCAACACCGGCGTGGATGTCGGGTTCAAGGCCTCGAGAGTCTGGCCTACGTTCTCCAGTTCGGCGCTCGATATGAATGGGGCCCGCCACATTGCTGAACCCCAGTTCAGCTATGTCTTCGTGCCAGAACCCAATCGGACACCGACCGAATTACCTCAGTTCGACCGGGAACTCATCAGCCCGAAGTTGTTGCCCATCCATTTCCCCGACTACACGCAAATTGATTCGGTAGACAGCCAGAACACGGTGCGACTGGGTCTTCGGAACAAGGTGCAAACGAAGCGGGAAGAGCAGGTGGAGAACGTCCTGAATTGGTCCCTCTTGAGCGACTGGCGCATCCAACAACGCACCGACCAAACCCAATTTTCGGATCTCTATTCCGAGGTCGATTTCACGCCGCGCTCTTGGCTGACGCTGACCTCTGAAACCCGGTTTAATACGGCGACCCGCGAGTTCCGGGAATCAAATCATCGGGCTACGTGGTCGCCCACCGAGTGGTTCGACTGGAGTATTGGACACCGATTCCTGCGCGACGATTGGGCCTTGTATGGGGCGGGCAACAACGTGATTTTCAGTAGATTTCACGCCAAGCTGAATGAAAACTGGGCGGTCCGAGGTGTCCACCAGTTCGAGGCCCGCGACGGAACACTTGAGGAGCAGCAGTACCAAGTCTATCGAGATCTGCGAAGTTGGACCGTTGGGCTGGGCTTCCGACTGCGTGAGAACCGAATCGGGCCTCAAGACTTCACGGTGGCGCTGACCATTTCGCTCAAGGCATTCCCGCGATTCCAGTTAGGCGAAGACCGCTCTAATCCTTCGATGCTGCTGGGTCTGTGAGCCACTTAGGCGAAGACCGGTCCAATCCTTCGATGCTGTTGGGTCTGTGAGCCACAGCCTGCGACGTCCAACGCCTCTCGGGATTCTGCAAAGTCTCCGGACCCGGACCGCTCGGAGATCGGACCTATAGCAAGGGACTCATCGGAATTCGGACCCATACCTAGGAGGCTCATGGGTACAAGTAGGCTCATCAGGCTAAATCCCGAATTGCCGCTACAAACTCAGCCTCACCAAAACACCTCCGAGGTGGGGCGATTTCTCCGAAAGCGCCATGTCGGCAGACACGGACCGCTCGGGGACCTGTCTGTGCCTAGGAGGCTTGTCGGACTACATCCAGCGTGTTTCATCGGTCTTAGATCGTTTGCAGGGAACAAAACACTCAACACTCAAGGAAGCAGACTCTACCCGTGAAGTGAATATAACACACATTGTGCATCGGAATTGTATCTCCGAAAACCCCGTCTTTACAGGTGAAATCGTCCTTCATGGTTTCGATCAATTCACTCGGTCAAGACCGCCCAACGCACCGTTGAGTCACGGAATCTTCTGCAGTTCGGCTTGGGTCCACGAATCCTCGCGCTTCGATTCGAGCGCCCGGACGGTTTTAACGGCCTCGGCTAAGACTGGCGCTGCGGCGTGACCCCATTCGCGACGGATGTACGTCAAAGAGTCGGCGATCTGGGCGTCGTCCAGGGCTTCAGCCAAGGCCGGCATGTTCAGCTCGTAGCGGACACCTTTGACCGTGATGGCATCCCGCATGCCATGCAGGACCACCCGGATCAGGCGCTGCTCCGAACCCAGAACCCATTCGGAGTCTACCAACGGCGGAGCCAAGCCCTCCTGACCATTCCCATGGGGTTGATGGCAGGCCCCACAAATGGTGGGATAAATCTCACGACCTCGGTCAAAGCTGGCTTTGGCGATCGGTGGCAAGGCTTGCACGTTGGCGGCGGCCAAGGTGTCAGCACTGGCCGATTTACCCGGCCAAAAATAGAGCGACGCAATCTTTTGGACTCGCCCAACAATCACCGCATTGGTGGAACGCCGCAGTGCCGCCAATCCGTCGGGTTCAGCGGTCAACTCGGTTTGCTTAATTCGCGGAGCCGGGGCTCCCTTGGTAGCCACCGGAACGAGGCCAACGAATCCGTCTAACAAGGCCGGCAACGGCCACTCGTTCTCCTTGAGCTTAGCCGCCAAGTTCAACGCCGCCGCAATTTCGGTGGGACGTCCTGAGACCCCGACACATCGTGCCAGCTTAGACACTAGCGGAGCGTGATCTTGCTTGTCCGGCCCGCACTGGGCGTCACTGAGCAATTGGGTCAGGAACGCCAACTCGCGCCCCTTGAGCCCGCTAATCGCCGCATCCTGACGCAACGTCGTCGACGGACCGGTCATTAGCAAAAATCGCATGGCCGCGTCGGCTGCCGGTGTGCCGATCGTTCCTAGAGAACAGAGCAGGGCGATCTGGGCGTCGCCACGAACCGTCGGAGCGCGTTGGACGAGGCGTTCGACTGCGGTGTCCCGCACCGGGCCTGGGGGCAGCCTGTCGGTAATTCGGAACGCAGCAGAACGCACCTTAGAATCCGGATCGTCGAGGGCCGAAAGAAGGGTTTCCAGGCTCAGCCTCCCCTGCCCTTCGAGTGTCCAGAGAGCCTGGAGACGCACCACCGCAGGCGTGGAGTCGCGTTGAGACACCAGCTGCTGCAAGGCCTCGGCAGACTCAGATGACGGCGTCTCCACGAGCAAACGCTGGGCGGTATCCCTCCAGAATCCATTGGCACTGGACAGGCGGACCATCAGGTCTCGAGTGGACGGTTTCTCCGGCAACCGCGCCGTGCGATCGGGTGATTTTCCGGAATGGACGATCCGATAAATGCGCCCCAAGTCGGTCGGAGCCTGCAGCCCTCGCGACTCGATTTGCTTGCGCAAATAGCTGGTTAGATAAATCCGGTGTTGGATGAGTCCACGCGCCATATCCACCACATAGAGAGCCCCGTCGGGACCATTCTGGAGGTTCACCGGGCGGAAGCGCTCGTCGGTGGATGTTAAAAACTCGTCGGCGTCGTAGGCGTTGGTCGCCGTGATCACGCCATCTTGTTCCGTCAGCGTGTTGCGGCGGATGAGGTTCGCACTCGGTTCACACAAGAACACGTCGCCCCGGAAGTCTTCGGGAAATTGATTACCGCGATACACCAGCGGTCCGCAGGCCGCCGTGAAGCTCGCGAGCTTTCCCTCGGCCGTGAGCGTGTTGGGCTGGTAGCCCCGGTTCACACCCGGATTCACCCGCGCCGACCAAACCTGTTGGGACTTGGCCAACTGGGCGTTCACTCCGACCGGAGATTTAAGATTCGGATTCCGGGTCAGATAATGGGTCGGCAACAGATCACCGCGAATTTGATCGGAGTTGGAGTTGTAGAACAACCGGCCCGAGTCGTCGTGGCTGATGCCCCACTGGCCGCGCGTGACGGTCTCCTCGCGGATCCACGTCGGCGGTGAGCCGGAGGTGTTGCGAAAGCGAACCGTGTGATCGGCTGAGTAGATCCAATTGTCGAGGTTGCGCAGCAGCCCGTTGCTGGCGTGCTCTGGATTGGATTTCAGCCCCAGCGCCGGGTCGTTCTGAGTGGCGTAGTCGCTGGCCACGAGGATCTTCTGGTCCGCCTTGCCGTCGCCATTGGTGTCCTTCATCCACCACAGTTTGGGGGGCTCTGCCACGAGAGCTCCACCGTGGGTAAGATGGATGGCACGCGGCATCACGAGATGGTCGGCGAAAACTGTGCGGGTATCCATGCGGCCATCGCCATCGGTGTCAGTGAGGATGACGATGGAACCGGTCGGGTTGGCTTCACCCCGTGCCTCTTGGTCGGGCATGTAGCCAATCATTTCCACCACCCACAGACGACCTTGAGGGTCGAACTCGACCGCCACCGGTGAATGCACTAAGGGTTCGGCCGCCACGACTTCGACAGAGAATCCGGGCGGCAGTCGGAAGGTTCGGATTTGGTCAGCCGGTGACAGCACCGGAGCCGGTGGAATCCGGTCCGCGGCAACCACTTCGCGTTGGGCCTCTCCGGGCTTGTCACCGTTCTGGGCGACCGCAGTGAGGATTCCTAGGCAAAGCCCGGACAAAACATGGCGCATCATGGTAGGCAGTGAGCATAAGGCTACCCTCAGAACGCCTGATGCCAAGTGGCAACCGCATCGACAATACCGCGGGATCTGCTCGGTGAGCTTGCATTCCGGGCGGCGGCGGTGGCTATCTCGGTCCATGGACACGTGGTGTGATGTGGCCGAGGCCGGGAGCCTGGCCCCGGGAAACTGCAGAACCGTCGAAGCTCGTGGCGTCCGAATCGCCCTAGTTTGCCTGGACGATGGGTTCCATGCAGTCGAAGACGCGTGCCCGCATCGTGGCGGATCCATGGGTTCTGGGTACTTGGATGGGTGCACCTTGCACTGCCCACTGCACGGATGGGCTTACGATGCTCGCAGCGGTGTTGGCATCACCCGGCCAGACAAACCGCTACGGACATTTTCTACGCGCATTCAGGAGGGCCGCATCTGGGTGCGATTGACCGACAAACCTCCGGCCACCGTGTCGCATGATGAAGATCTCGACTGAGTCTCGAGACCAGGCCCCATTGAAGGCGCTGTCGTTGGGCACCCAGTTCGCAGGACTCGGAGGCGTCGAGTCGGTGCTGCGTTCACACCATGACACCGATGCGGACCAAGGCATCGATTCGCGGTTCCTTGTCTTCTGGGAGGATCCTGCCCTCGGTTGGCCTCGTGCTCATTTTCTTGGTTTCCGAGACAACTTATCTATTCGGCAAGCGCGTCGACGGGTTGCTGGGGCGTTCCCCGGATGGCAGGCCGACGTGGTCGTTTACCACACGACCTGGGGTTGGCCGTATTTCGACGACTTGTTCCCGCCGGCCCGCCGCATCTTGTACTTGCACAGCGACACGCCCGGGCTCGACGAGCAGTTGCAAACCCGTGCTCACTGGGCCGACGGCTTCGCCTGTGTCAACGACCGCATCGCCGAGCGCGTGATGCAAGCCCGCCCCGACCTGTCGCCCGATCGCCTGCTCCGGGTACTGTATCCCATCGACCCACCCGCGGCCATGCCCAGCCCAGCTCGCCCATGGGGTTCCCCGCTCCGCCTGGGTTTCTGTGGTCGCCTGGCCCACGAACAGAAGCGCATCGACCGTATTCCTGAACTGGTGAACCGATTGGATGCAGCGGGCATTCAATACCAGCT
Organism: uncultured Verrucomicrobiota bacterium; assembly: GCA_903939515.1. Taxonomy (GTDB): domain Bacteria; phylum Verrucomicrobiota; class Verrucomicrobiia; order Limisphaerales; family UBA9464; genus SXXZ01. The sequence continues at coordinate 1,811 of CAJAHH010000132.1, read as the reverse complement.
CGAATTTCTGGGTGATGGACCTGAACGAGCGTGGCTGGAGAGCCAATTACCCGATCGAAAGCGGTTCGTTTTTCACGGTCGAAAATCGGGAGCCGAGTATTGGAGCACTCTATCGAGCTGGGACGCCCTGCTCTTCGTCAGCGACTACGAAGGCACACCCATAGCGCTGCTCGAAGCCATGGCCGCCGGAGTGATCCCCATCCACCCGGCCATTGGTAGCGGCGGTGACCGGTATGCCGCGGAGGTCGATCCCCTATTGGCTTATCCGGCCGGCGACCTAGCGGCCTTGGCCGCATTGATCAGCGATCTGGCCCAATGGCCCGCCCCGCGCATTGAAACCGTCCGCCGCCGGGCGAGTGACCGGGTTCACGGCCATGCCTCGGCGGTGTACCGGGCCACCTTCGCCGCCTTCCTGAGGCACATCGCCAGCCAACCTCCCCTTCCCCGACGCCCCTTACCCACACGGCCCCCGGGCTTGGACTGGCTATCATTCCAAGCCACCCGACAACTGATGGACTTGCGCCGCCGTTGGAAAGGCCGGTGATTCAGTTCGCAGCGCTATTCGAGGCACCCAACTAGAGTTTCGAGATGAAATTATTTCTGCCTGATTAGTCTGAGTTCCGCTTGGCCATCTTCAAGCCGCTCAGATAGCAAACGGTGTTGTCGAAGGTGTAAATGTTCAGGTACTCGGGCTTGCTCGGGTCTCTCAGGTAGTGTCCCTCCGCGAGATGAACACCACCCGCCGATACACTCCACAGATACTCATTCGGCATGACCTTGAGTTGGATTGTGTACGTTGCCAGCGTGTTGTTGGTTAGTGCGATCTTCCAATCGGAAGAGGGAAACTCAACAACCTTGCCGTCCTTAAAGATCGTAGGGGCTACCAACGAATCGCCGTCCACATGGAAAAACAGCAGGTGATCGATCCCGCCGAAGTTCTCTCGGTGACTAAACAACTGATCGCGAAGTGCGTGAAACGGGGTTGTGCTGAGGTATAGTCCAATGTGACCCCTCCAAACCTCCTTCTTTAGTGAGAACTCCAGCACTTCATTCTGCTGAAGAGGTTTGGATAGCGTCGCGTGGGTGTTGAACAACATCCACACGTTACGAATGCCATTGTTGTCCCAGCGGACGTACCCGTTGTTGATGCCACTGGGGTGGCGATAAGAACTGAAAACAACCGGCTGTCCGTCCCACAATTCAAATCTCATGGTTGTGGCATATAGCCACACAACCAACGCAATTCCTACCATAGCAAGAATGACAAGCGGGCGCTTCCACTGCGGCCGCCTGCTGCGGACCAAGGTTTCCGCTTGTTCAATTGCCAACTGGTCTCGGTGTTCGAGTGCATTCAGGACTCTTTGGATCGCCTCAATATCTCGCAGACGCCGCGTCGCTAGCGGGGAGCACAAGCGGCAGATCGTGTCGTTCAACAGGCGATCCACCCGGTTCCATCGAGACTTCATCAACCAGGATGGCATCGTTGGATATTCCAAACGATCGCACCCCGTCCATAGTTCATACATCAGCTTGCCGAGGGCGTAGCAGTCGCGTCCTCCGCCATCATCGCCGCCGGGCGGAACGTATCCCTCGGTTGATGCGGTCGGCGGATTCTCAACCGAGTTAGAACAGACGGTGTCAAAATCCCCCAGCACCCACCGACCATTGATTCGAAGGATATTGGTACGTTTGACGTCACCGTGCGTCAGACCCATGCCAGCCAGTACGACGAGAGCACTACAGGCCGCAAATCCAACCTCAACGGCTAACTCCAAGGACTGGTCTTTTGAAGCGGAATTAGACCGCTGCGG
>CAJAHH010000131.1 GCA_903939515.1 uncultured Verrucomicrobiota bacterium | reverse complement strand
GGGGTGGCCATCGGCTCAAGGGACTTCGTTAATCAGATCTTCGCACACCATCGCTCCCACTTCGGCCCAAAACGCATCGACGGAGCCCGACCCATCCGCGGCGTCCCTCTGCCTCACCTAAAAACACTCCGCGACCTCCGCGTCAATGCCATCGGTTAGGCCTTACAGATCCGGCTTGGAGCCAGGATGTTGCAGTCCAACGGCACATTAGAAGATCTGATCTTCAAGCTCCTGCCGAAGTTCCCATCGGTCCAAATTCTGCAAGAAGTGTCGGACCAACTTGTCGTCCTGATCGGTGGTGCCTCCGCCAACATGGCAAGTGATGTAGCAATTGGATACTGCCCAAAGGGGGTGCTCAGGCGGGAGGGGCTCAGGATCCATCACGTCCAGATAGGCTCCCCTCAACCTGCCCGAGTCCAAGGCTCTAATCAGGGCTTCCTGATCGACCGTGTTACCGCGACCGATATTGTAGAATCGGGCTCCGGGTTTGAATTGAGCAAATCGCGCGGCATCGACAAATTTTCGGGTGGTCAATGAATCGGGCAACACGTTGATCACGTGATCTGCTTCAGCCAACGCTCGAGACAACTCCTCTTCCCGCACGATGGTCACACCGGCCTCCGCTTCTGCACGCCTTCGGAGAGCCATCAACCGCATGTCGAAGGGCGCCAACAAACGCGCTAGACGCCGACCTATAGCTCCATACCCGAGGATAACTGCGGTCTGCCCGGTGAGCACAGACGCCGTGAATCGATCCTCCAGATAACGCCAATCCCGCCGACCCTCTTGGTTGCGGAGTTGCGAGGGCAGATTTCGAGCCAAAGCCAGCATGCTCGCCAAGACCTGCTGAGCACAGGGATCGGCAAAGACCGATGACGCATTAGTCACCGGTGTGCCGCGGCAACGCATCGCCTGACGAAAATCATCACGGTCGTATCGGCTATAACCGCCTGTCGAGAGCGCCACCCACCTAATCCGATCATAGGCCAAAACATCCTCCGGAGCGGGCTGACCATAGGCGATGTCCACTTCCGCGAGGCTGGAATCCGGTTCTCCAGGAATTAGCACGGATCGCGACGACGCCATGGATTGAACCAGTCGGTCTCCACGACGCTCCAATTCTTGCCTCAGATAAAGCTCCGCGGAGGGCTGCAATTCATGGTTGGTCCAGACGGTTCGGTTCACAGCCCGGGATCTCGAACCAGGCGTCCTCAAGGCGCAAGCCAAACCCGGTCTCGACGTAGGCTCCGGAGATGAATCCAATCCTCCCCAATGAGTTCCCCCATTTTGTCACGACGGCACTTTCTGCAGTCCACCGCATGGGTGGCCGGATCCGCGTTCCTGCCACAGGCCGTCCGCTCGGCCCAACCCAGCAATCAGGTGGCCGTAGGAGTGATGGGGTTGCACCGAGGCAAGGCACATCTGGAGGGTTTCCTGACCGTCCCGGGATGTGTAATCGGGACTGTTTGTGATGTGGACCGACGGGCGGCCGCCGAAGCCGCGGATTGGGTTGAAAAAAAGACAGGCCGCCGTCCGAAGGAGGTCAGTGATTTCCGTAGAATGCTCGACGATCGATCACTGGACGCCATCAGCATCGCCGCTCCCAACCACTGGCATGCGCCAGCAACGATCCTCGCCTGCGACGCTGGCAAGCACGTCTACGTCGAAAAACCCGGCAGCCACAACGCGCGGGAGGCTCAATGGATGGTGGCGGCGGCGCGAAAACACCGGCGCCTGGTCCAGATGGGAAACCAACGACGTAGTTGGACTCTTGTCCGCGAGGCAATGGATGAACTCCATGGCGGGATCATCGGAAAACTCCACGCTGCCCGCACCTGGTACAACGCCGACCGCACTACCATTGGCCACGGCAAGACCGCTCCCGTGCCGGAATGGCTCGATTACTCCCTTTGGCAAGGCCCAGCCCCGGAACTCCCCTACCGCGACAACGTGGTCCACTACAACTGGCATTGGCGCTGGCACTGGGGCGGCGGTGAATTGGCCAACAATGGGCCCCATTTCCTTGACCTCGCGCGCTGGGGACTCGGCGTGGATTGTCCTACTCAGGTCAGTTGCTCGGGAGGTCGCTACTACTTCCAAGACGATCAGGAAACTCCAGACACCATTCAGGCTTCCTTCGAATTCGGCACCAGTCAGATTACCTGGGAATGCCATAGCTGCAATCCGCGCGGTCATTACGGAGCGGGTGTCGGTGTTGAGTTCCTAGGAGATGGAGGATCTTTCCTACTGCTGGACAGCGGATGGAAACAGGTCGATGACAAAGGAAAGACGGTTCGTGAAGGTCAAGCCCCCCGCCGGGACTCCGACCACTTCCTTAATTTCATCGAAGCCATCCGCGGCAACACCCGCCTCAATTCGGAAATTGAGGAGGGCCAGAAAAGCACCCTGCTCTGCCATCTGGGAAACATCGCCTGGCGCACCGGACATACCTTGCATCTCGATCCCAAAAGCCGCTCTCTGCGCCGGGATCCGGCCGCCTCCGCCCTCTGGGGCCGAGAATATCGCTCGGGCTGGAAACCCAAGGTCTGAGGCCGCAACAAAAAACTGAACCAACGCGCATCATGTAAGGCAAAAGACCGGTTCCTCGCTGTTTTCAGTGAGTTGACCGTCGAGATCGGTTGTCCCCGACGGCCAGTGGCTCTCAGCAACCGGGAGTTCCCATTGCCTTAAAGGCCTGCAAGACCAGAAGTTTGGAAGGTGGGAACGACGATCTCGCCTGCGTTGAGAAGTCTCTGAACTGTCGATACGTAACCCCCGGAAAACTTGGGTTTTATGCGGTTTCGCAACTTCTTGACTCAACCTGGAAGCATCTCACGAACACCGGAGCAATTGCTGTCGACGCCTAGGATTAATCCTTGTTGGGACATGAAACCTCCAAGTCGCTTCCCAATCTTGGGAGCTACTGCTACCCACTGAAAGTAGCGAGGAACCAGTAGGACCTTCCTTTCAACAAGGCTCCCCACCCATCGATTTCAACGAACCAACACAGCCTTCCAAAGAAACTCGACGCCCATCGAATCGGCCCATTCCTCCAGCGGCAAGCCGTTGGGCCTCTTGCGGGATGGAGAAAGCAACTGTGCCGTGGCCGGATTGGCTTTGACCCAAAGGCTTGGGGTTGGTCTCCTCCGCGGTCATCATGAAACCCAATCGCATCCTTCCCGATCTCCAGTGCTCGCTCCTCTGCGAGGACGTGAAGCAAGAGTCCAATGGCAATTTTATCCTGATCGGCATCATCGGTCTGGTTCGTGTCCCTCAGTTGCCGATCACCGCTTTCAAACTGTGCGTGTTCAACCGCTGGGTGGCCGGCATTGGACAATTCACCGAAGTGGTCCGACTCATCGCACCGGATGGAAGCACTGTGCTGCGTCAGAACTCCGTGAAGTTCCAGTTGGCCGACCCAGTCCAAGCGATGACAACGGTGAGCGTGATGTCCAATGTCGAATTCAAGGAAGCCGGGGTTTACACCATCGAAGTACTGGTCGATGACGTGATGAAACTGCGCTTCCCGATTCCCGTGGTGCAGGCTCAACAACCTCCGCAAGGCGGAGCGCCCCAACCGGCAGTCGAAGGCTGAAGACTTAAGGCAATTCAGGCCCGGTCTGGACACTCGTCCAGCCGGGCCTTTCTCACTAAAGTTCGATAGCTGTGCGAGAAAAAAACCACTCCGGCGGACACCTTCCCCACCGGAGACGCCGCCGGTTCCCCAACCTCTAGACGCCACCGCTGATGTCTGCCGCAGGAGGCACCGGATCTTCCGAGATCAAATCGGAGGCGAGTGCCCCGTCGGACGACGTCGCATCCAAGGCGAGAGCCAAAGTCTCGGGAGAGGCTTCCTCCAATTTGGGAGATTCCGGGGCCGTCGCCAGACCGGGATCCACCGTTAGGAGCGACTCCGGGCGTTGAACGGGTATACGCCGCAGTTCCGAGGCGTCCGGCAGGCCCTCCAGCGCTGCTAGTCCGAAATACTCCAGGAAGGTCGCCGTGGTGCCATACTGCATCGGGCGACCCACTACTTCAGCTCGCCCCGTCTGCTCGATGAGCCCACGCTCCACGAGGCTGGAGAGAACACCGTCGACCGCAACACCCCGTATTTGCTCCATCTCTGCCCGGGTGATGGGCTGTCGGTAGGCGACGATCGCCAAAGTCTCCAACGCAGGTTGACTCAGGCGGGAAGGACGAATCTTCACACCCAAAAAGGCTCTGAGCCACGGCCCGTAGTCCGGATCATTGACGAATTGCCAGGCCCCAGCCACACACACCAATCGATAACTCCGCTGCGCAACCCGATGATCTTCCTCCAAGACCTTGAGTCCCTCTAGGATTCGGTCCAAGTCGAGCTTCAGCAGTGCGCGCACGGGTTCGATGGCGCTTTCCTCCTGAGCGGCACGATTCAGTATGTCCCTTATCTCCATGGGCGAGAGGGGCTTCTGGGCAGCGAACAGCAAAGATTCCAGAACAAGTTTGAGCTCCATCGTTTGACTCCGGACATGACGGGAATGGTGGGCAAAGACAAGCCCTGAAAGTAATGAAACTCGAACTTCCCTCGAATTAACACCGGTTGCCCATTGTCTGAGCCTGATCGTTACCTAGAGTTGCGGCAGCGTTGTCCTATGAATCAACAATTTCAGAGCCTCTGCCTCGCCTTGAGCGTTGCCACCGTGTCGACACTGGCGGCTGAATTGTCGACCAACGCTCCAGCGGCCACGAAGCCCCCCGCCATCCCGCCCAAGCCTCCCAGTACCTGGCAGTCCAACGTATCCATGAATGCGTCGGTGTCTCGAGGCAATGCGGATACTCTGCTGATGCAGGCTGCCCTCAATTCGCTCCGGAAATGGGACAAGAATGAGATCGCTCTGGGGGCTAATGCGACTTATGGAAGCAACAGCGACCCGACCACACGCAAGGAAACAACCACCGCACAAAAGTACAACCTGTATGCCCAGTACAACCGCAGACTGGACAATCGCGTTTACTTGGGTCTCCACTCCGATGTCGGCCAAGATCGCATCGCCTCCGTTGACTACCGTGCCACCGTAGCTCCGGCACTCGGCTATTACGTAATCAAGAACGACCGGCTGACGGTGAAGACGGAAAGTGGGCCAGCCTTCATTTTTGAAAGCCTCCAGGGAGCCGGAACCGCCAACTACCTCACGCTGCGTTTAGCCGAGGAAGTGCAGTGGAAGTTCAACGAAACCACGTCCATTACCCACAGCATGCAATACCTACCACAGGTGGCCGACTTTGGAAATTTTGTGATGAACTTTACTCTGGGGCTATCGACCAAGATCACCGACAAGGCCAGTGCCAACATCACATTCCAAGATTTTTACCGCTCGGTTCCGGCTCCGGGTCGCCGTGGCAATGACCTGAGCCTCATGGCTGGAATTTCCTATAGTTTTTAAGATCCTATTCTCGCAACTCCAGCGACAGTCCGACACTCCCCTCACCCCCTTTCAGCGAGGCGAAAAAGCCACTGCATCAACATGGCTTTCGTCCGTTGAACTCTGACCGTACACTCCGCCTTATGTCGTTCGGAACGTTGTCTCGCAGGACCCTTCTCCGCGGAATGGGTGCCGCCATGGCGCTGCCTTGGTTGGAGGCCATGGCTGCCACCAAGACATCCTCCCCAACTGAAGCGGGCGCAGGTGCCAAACCACGACGTTTTGCCTGCCTCTACATGCCCAATGGTACGCGACCCGATCGTTGGACTCCCGAGGGCGAGGGCTCGACGTTCCAGTTGTCTCCCATTCTGGCACCACTTCAAGCCCATCAGTCCGAATTGCTCGTACTGACCCAATTGTGGAATGCGGCCACCAACACCGGTGACGGCCATTACGTCAAAACCGGCGGGTTTCTCACCAGCACCACGATCACCCGGACCACCGGCGCTGACCTGTGCTCCGGCAACACCTCGATGGATCAATGGATGGCCCGGCAGGTCGGCCACCTCACTCCCTTGCCTTCGCTGGAACTGGGCATCGAACCCGTCACTACCGGTGTTGATACCAATGTCGGTTTCACGCGCCTCTACGGATCACACATTAGCTGGGCAACTCCGACGACTCCCTGCGCCAAGGAGATCAATCCCCGCCGGGCCTTCGACCGACTCTTCCGCAACGCCAGCGGGTTGCCCGCCTCCCGCTTCGGAGACAACTCCAGCGTCTTGGACCTCGTCGCCGGCGACGCGCAGCGGCTGAAGCAACAGCTAGGCAAGGCAGACCAGCAAAAGCTCACGGAATATTTTGAGAGCGTCCGATCGGTAGAACACCGGATTGAATGGGCCAAACGTCGGGCGATGGGCGATTACATGGAAGACCCTGCCGCACGGGCCGAGATCCAACGCTTAGGTCAGCGCATCGATGTGTACTCCGATCCGGCTCAAGCCAGCCAACGGGGCATTGACCACACCGAGCAGGTTCGCCTGATGCTCGATATTATGGCACTGGCCTTCTGGACCGACTCCACTCGGATCAGCACCTTCATGTTCGGCAATGCCGTGTCCGGCCGAAACTTCTCCTTCCTGGACGGCGTCAAAGGCGGTCACCACGAGTACAGCCACCACGAAAACCGCCCGGAGAAGCTCGCTCCCTACGAACGCATCACCCGGTGGCATATCGAACAATATGCATACTTCCTGGGTCGCTTGCGTTCCATGAACGAAGGCACCGGTTCGGTGCTCGACCAATCCATGATTTTGTTCGGAGCCGGCATGCGGGATGGAAATGGCCACAATCCCCGTAATCTGCCCTTGGTATTGGCTGGACGGGGCGGCGGAACCCTCAACCCAGGCCGTCATCTGGTGTTCTCCAAGGATAGCCCCATGGCCAACCTGCACTTGGGACTGATGCGTCGCATGGGAGTCCGCGCGGAGCGTTTCGCCGACAGCACAAATGCCTTGCCGGAACTCGGTAATGCCGAAGCCTGAAGCAACCTTCCTGCAACGAGCTCCTGAGGACGCGTCCTAATATCCGACACGGCGCACTCAATTGAATCCTGACAATCCCTCTCTTCGGGTTGCCCTCAGGCCCCTCTTGCACTCAATTTCCATCCGCCATGCCTCTCTATCAGTACGAGACCATTCCAACAGTGCCTGACGAAGCGGTGCGACGCTTCGAGGTGAAGCAGTCCATGAATGACAACGCTCTGACCCGCGATCCTGAATCCGGCAAACCGGTCCGTAGAGTCATCTCTGGCGGGTACCTGATGCTGAAGGGCGAAATCGGCAGCGAAAGTGGGGCCAGCGGCGTTCCCGCCTCCCAGTCCTGCGGCGGATCTTGTGCCTGCCACCCCTGAATACTCTCTGCCTCTTGGATTCCGATTTACCTCATCGTTCCGACTCCACATTGATGAATCTGCAACCCTTCCTCCAGCGATCCATTCATTGGGTGGTTCTCTGCCTGTTCTGCCTGTCACTTCGAGCCGAAGAAAAAGGCGAGAAATTGTCCATGGGCAAGAACTCACCCATGGATCGTCTGTCATGGATCCAGGGACCGACCAACGTGAGTTTGGCCGGACGCGCCACGTTGAAGATTCCCAAAGGCTTTCGATTCCTTGAGGCAAAGGGGGCTCAGGAGTTCTTGAAGAAGACCGGCAACCGACCCAGCGGTCAAGAAACCGGCCTCCTGATGCACACTCAGGACGAATGGTGGGTGATTTTGGAATTCGAGGAGACCGGCTATGTGAAGGATGATGAGAAGAAAGAACTCGATGCTGACAAACTCATCGGGTCTTACAGACAGGCTACCGAATCGATGAACGAAGCCCGCCAAGAGCGGGGCACTCCACCGATCCGCATTGTCGGTTGGCACGTGGCCCCCAACTACAATGACATCACCAAAAATCTGGAATGGAGCGTGGAGGCAGAAAGCGGCGGCGAGAAGTTTGTGAACTACAACGTCCGCCTCTTAGGACGCAAGGGCGTCACCAAAGTCACCCTCATTGAAGACCGCACCCATGTGGACGCCACGCTGCCGCTGTTTCGAGAAATTCTTCGCAGTCACCAGTACAGCGGCGGCGAATCCTATGCCGAATACCGCCAAGGCGACCGTATTGCTCAGTATGGACTCGGTGCCCTAGTTCTCGGGGGGGCTGCTGCCGCAGCCGCCAAATTTGGTCTCTTCGCACCGCTCATCTTGTTCATCAAGAAGGCCTGGAAAGTTGTGGCTGCAGCGGTGGTGGGAGCCGTGATGTGGATCAAGAACCTGATCACCGGGCGCAACAAAAACGAGGGAGGCTGGAGGCGCCCTTGAGCCTCATTGTCTTCAACAAGCCCTACGGGGTGTTATCGCAGTTCACCGCCGACGGTTCACCCAATCGAACGCTGGCCGAGTTTAATTTTCCACCGAGGGTGTATCCACTAGGACGGTTGGATGCCGACTCGGAGGGGCTTCTGTTGCTGAGTGACGAAGCGGGACTAAATCACCGGCTCTTGGATCCCGAAGCGGGCCATCGGCGAACCTACTGGGTGCAAGTCGAGAGAATCCCCGAGGACGCCGCTCTACGGGCCTTGGAAAACGGTTTGTTAATCCAAGGCCACCACACCCGACCGGCACGTGCCAAGAGGCTAGATCCCCAACCGGACTTGGCTCCCAGAAATCCACCGATCCGATTCCGCAAAACGGTGCCAGACTGTTGGATCGCCCTCGAACTCAGCGAAGGCAAAAACCGTCAGGTGCGCAGAATGACCGCGGCCGTGGGTCATCCCACCTTGCGGCTGGTTCGGGTGAGCATTGGCTCATTCGATCTCGGGCCCTTGCCTTCGGGCCAGTGGCGTGAAGTCTCAGTTTCAGAACGCCGGCAACTCTTCGCCTCAATGGGTGCGGCCGGCGGTCCGACGAAATAGCCGCTCCGCGTTCACTGGCTAAATCCCACCCACTTCTTCTCGTTTTATTGCCTGATTCTGGACGGTTCAACAGGCAGCATCGCCCCGCGATGCGCAGCCTGTATCTGGACATTTTCAGCGGAATCAGTGGTGACATGTTCATCGGAGCCATGCTCGACCTCGGCGTGGAATTCCGAGATCTCGACCGAGAACTCCGCAAACTCGGCCTCGGTGGGTACCACCTCCATGCCGCCCAGAAGCACAAGTCGTCGATCGAGGGAGTAAAGTTCGACGTGCACCTCGAGGGCGAAGCCTGTGGGCACGAACATGGGCACGAACATGGGCACGAACATGGGCACGAACATGGGCACGAACATGGGCACGAACATGGGCACGAGCATGGGCACAGCCATAGGGAGGACCGCACCTTTGCATTGATCCGTGGGATGATCGAAGGCAGTACTTTGTCCGACTGGGTCAAATCGAGGTCGATAGCCGTGTTTCACCGCGTCGCTGTGGCCGAGGGCAAGGTACACGGACTGCCGCCTGAATCGGTCCATTTCCATGAAGTGGGAGCAGTGGATTCCATCATCGACATCGTCGGGGCCGCGATCTGTCTCGAACTGCTGGGCCATCCCCGCGTCACCAGCGCCCTGGTCGTCGAAGGCACCGGGTTTGTGAACTGCGCCCATGGGCGATTTCCCATCCCCACCACGGCGACTCTGGAAATACTCGGAGCGCGGGGTATCGGAGTGACCCAGTGCGAAGAACCCCATGAATTGGTCACTCCGACCGGAGCCGCCCTCTTGGCGGAGTTTGTGGAATCCTTCGGCCCCATGGCCTCACTCAAGGCCCAACGCATCGGGTACGGACTGGGGACCCGCAACAACAAGACCCGGCCCAATGTCTTGAGGGCCATCCTGAGCGAAAGCACTGACGGTTCTCCCACGCACGATTGGTTGACCGACCAGGTGGCCGTTTTAGAGACCAACTTGGATGACATTTCCGGGGAGATCCTCGGGCACGTGTTAGACAAAGCCCTGAGGCTCGGAGCGCTCGATGCCTTCCACACACCGATTCAGATGAAGAAGCAGCGACCCGGTGTCCTCCTGACCCTGCTGTGTGAACCCGACGACGCCGACTCATTCACCGAGTTCCTGCTGCTGGAAACTTCGGCATTCGGCGTCCGACGAACCCTGGCTCAACGTCGCAAATTGCAACGCGACCACATCGCAGTGAAAACGCCGTTCGGAACCGTCCAGGTCAAACGAGGATTGCTCAATGGCAAGGTGGTCCAGGCAGCACCCGAGTACGAATCCTGCAAGGGGGTCGCGGCCATGGCCGGGGTGCCCGTGAAAGAAGTCTTCGACGCCGTCCGACGATTGCTGCCCTGAGCATTTAGATTCAATCCCAGGCTCCAGTGCTCCTCATTCAGGGACTGAGCAACGAAGGGACAACGACAGGGGCCAGGGGGGGGATAAAACTCTTGCATTCCTGTCGTTGGAGCGTACCCAACGCATATGAGAGTTCTTTGGTGGATGGCCCTGTCTTATTGCGCAGTCTCCGTGACACTGGCGCAAGGAATCCGCGGCGTGACTCGACGCACTCCGACCGTGATCCACGGTCAGACAGCATCACAATTCTTTGCGGCGGGTGGAGTACCATTGAATCCGGTCAACCCAACTCTGACCACTCTGCCTAGTGCGTCCCCGAACAGCGCCCCTGCGAACCGAGGCGTTGCATCGATGCCCGCTCCGATGGTTCGTTCCGGAGTCCCCCCGACCACTCCAATTTCCCACAGGGCTGCGACGACAGTTTATCCGGCAGCGACACTGCAAAGCAGGGCTCTGCGTCGGTAATCCGCTTAGATTTAGTTCGGTAAGCGGAGTCACTCGAACTCGCAGGAACCTCCAGAACCTCCAGCAAGAGGCTGGTAGAACGGCCGCCGAGAGCGTTGGGACATTCAGAAATGCGTTGCACGCAAGCGCCGCATTTCTTGCCCGAAGAAATCTATCCTCCACCCATCACCCGACCCAACAGGTCTGGTCTGTCAGCAACGGAGTGCAAACCGACGAAACCTGTTAGTTTGAAAACGACCGTCTTCAAAAGTTCAACGCCTCATCAATCGGCCCTCTTCTTGTTCATTGCCCAAGCGGATCCTGATTTAGTCTGTTGGGCCTAGAACGCCTTAGGGGGCCATTGGAAGAACCAAGAAACGCGGGCGCGCAATCCGGAAGCCCCCTCCCAAGAACATGGCAAAATCGCAGTTTTCAAACCGGCCACTTTCCGTGGGTTCCGGAACGGTGCTGACACTGGAGGCCTTCTGGTAAGCGCCTAACACGATCCCCCCCAATCATCAATCGATCGTCGCAGCGCAGACCATTTCGAGAACGCGCCGAATGCCCACGTCCCCTCCATTGCTCGGTTCCTGGAACGGAGTGCTTTGGAGAGGCTTCCAATCATCTCGATCCTGGCCACCGGGAGGCTGCGGGACCCGAGTCAGCGCCGGATCATATTGACCGTTATTCCCGCCCATCTTGTAGATCACCAAATCAAGCGACGGCACCACAATCAGGGCAAAGCCACCGGCTCCGGACTTCCAAAAGGCATCTCTGGGGGCGCCGGCGACATGCCCATCGGCATTGTGTTCGAACATCAAGCTGTACGGGCTGTGCGGATTGAACCGGGACATTTGGCGGCATTGAGCAATGTAGTTGGAGGACACCAATTGCCGGCGTCCCCAACGTCCGTCCTGCAACAGGCAATAGCCAAAACGCAGGGCATCGGTGGCAGCCACAGCGATGCTGCCCGCGCCATTGGCATGGGGCAACGTGATGCCCCCCCGGTAGAGGCAGTAGTTCCAAGCCCCCCACCCCATGGGCTTAGCCAAGCGCACATCGAGGTACTCCCGCAGATCCATACCACTGACCCGCCGCAGCACCATGGAGGCGATATGGGGCTCAGGTGACGAATAGGAGTAACCGCCGCCTGCATTGGTCCACATCGCGCAGCGGAGCGAGGATCCGTCCAAATCCCGAAGGTCTTGTCCCGGGACGGATTTCAGGGGGAACGATCGACCCATCACCACCGCTGTCGGAGCACCTCCCTCCCCCGTATATCCCCCGCTCATGCACAACAAATGACCGAGTGTAATATCCGCGCGACGGGGATCATCCAGACGACCCTCCGTTGAAAACGCCTCCGGCAAGAACTCCGGAGTAAACACGCGAGTTTCGAGACCCTGGGGAAATCGGTCAGGGAATTCTTGAAGGAGCATTCCGCAGGCGATGCTGGTGTAGGCCTTGCCCGTCGAGGCCATGTCCGGACGCGCCTCCCGATTGGCCCGGCCCACATAACGTTCCAAGGCCAGCCAACCGTGGCGAACAACCAGGAGACCGGCGTTCTGGGAACAGCGTTGGTTGTACTCCCAGGCTTGAGCCAACCGGCGAGCGTCCAGGCCGGCGCGCCGACGGATCACGGACTGCCCGTTGGTGGCGCACCGCCATCCGCCCTCGGCATCAGGGGGTGGAAAATATGCGGCCGAAACAGGAAGGACCGCCGCCAAGAGGATTAAAATCCACCGACATCCGACCGCACTGGAAATCATCCCTGATTGAAGAACTCTGGTTGGGCGCGGGTCAATCGCTACCAGAGGAAGTGTGGCGCCACCGAGTGGACACCAACTCCGAGCCTTCTGCTTTGACTGTTTTTTGTCTAATTCCGACAGGTCAGGCGCCGATCGAAGGATGCTCACTCCAGCGGCAACGGCCCTCCGGCGGGTTCCTGCTGAGAAATGCAATGGAAGGAGCCCAACCCCCAGATTAATTCCGTTGAATCAATCCCGACGACCTCCCGCCCCGGGAACAGAGGACGGAGCACCTCCAGAGCCCTTGCATCATTGGCATGCCGGAAGGTCGGCACCAGCACGCAACGGTTGGCGATGTAGAAATTGGCGTAGCTAGCCGGGAGACGCTGGCCGTCGTATTCCACCACACCAGGCATTGGCAATTCCACGATGCGCAGCGCATTTCCGTCCTGATCCTTCATCGACTGAAGACGGTGCAGATTCTCTTGCAGGAGACCGTAATTGGCGTCAGCTGAATCCTCCTCCACCACAGTCACCACGGTCTGCGAATCCGTGAACCGAGCGATATCATCGATATGCCCGTCGGTATCATCACCAACGATTCCATCGCCGAGCCAAAGGATATGGCGGACCCCCAGATAATCCCGCAACCGCTGTTCAATCTGCTCCCGATTCAATTCCGGATTCCGGTTCGGATTCAGTAGGCAAGCCTCGGTCGTCAGCAATGTTCCGACTCCATTCACCTCGATCGATCCCCCCTCAAGAACCATGCCGGGCGAATAGAGCGGCAGCCCCCGCAGCGCTGACACATGACGAGGCACCGCATCGTCCAGATCATAAGGAGGGTACTTACCTCCCCAAGCATTGTAGTCCCAATCCACAACAACACGCTCTCGGACCCCGGCACGATCGCGCACCAAAAAGATTGGCCCATGGTCCCGGCACCAAGGCTCATAGGCGGGAAAATGGTGGAACGAAACCCGATCTAGCGGAGTTTTCCGATCCGAGAGGAGGCCCCGAACCCAGTCCTCCCTCTCGGCATTCCAGACATTAATATGTACAGACTCCACCTTCACCAAAGCCTGGATCAACTCCGCGTACACATCGGGCACCGTCTCATACTTATCTGGAAAACTGATCCCCTCCGGACGCGGCCAAGTCAGCCAAGTTCCCGAGTGTGTTTCCCATTCAGCCGGCATCCGAAAACCCAAACCCGCCGGAGTCAGACTCAAATTCATCTCGGAACCAATCCAAACCGATCTCCGCCACAAAGCCAACCCAAAACAACATGGTGACAGGTTCATTGTTGTTGACTGGTGAGGGTCAGGGGTTAGGTTTGGTTTATGCGAAGGGCGCGAATTAAGGAGGCGGGGGCCGTTTATCACTGCGTTTCTCGGACCGTCGGGGGGCAGTTCTTGCTCGATGACCTCGCTAAACAACGTCTGGTCGATCTGCTCTTCCCTCTAGCTCAGTTCTGTGGCGTGGAAATCATCACCTACTGCATGATGTCTAACCACTTCCACTTGCTCATC
>CAJAHH010000130.1 GCA_903939515.1 uncultured Verrucomicrobiota bacterium | reverse complement strand
CCTGGTCAATGTGACGTCCATCATCAACACCTCAGGCACGGTGCAGGAACGCTACGGCTACAACGCCTTCGGAACGAGCCGGGTGATGAATGCCAGCTTCGTCGTCCAAAGCAGCTCCTCCTACAACTGGGAAACCCGGTTTGCCGCCTACCGCTGGGATAGCGAATCCGGACTCTACCAGGTCCGTTACCGCTACTACCACCCACTCTTGGGCACGTGGATAAATAGGGATCCCATCGGGGAACGCGGCGGTCTGAATTTGTACAGCTTCGTTGGTAACAATCCGATCGTGCGTTTTGATCCACTCGGCTTGACCTACAACGGCGTTCCAATTTGGCCTCTAATAGTACCACCTAGCGTCCCGTATTACTTTAAACCAAAACCACAGCAATATCCTCAAGGGTTCTCTCTCTGCCAGCGAGACTTACAGAAGGACGGCAATTTCGACTTTCCAACTATGATTGGAAACGCGCTGGGTGGAGAACATTCGTATCTGCAACATGTCGATAGTGAAGGCAATAAATGGGGCTGGGGCTTCGGTACTGGCGGGACTGCATCCGAGAAACACTTCGACCCAAACAGTTGCAAACCGTGCAAAAAGACCGGCTCATTGAAGTTTGGTAGTGGCGCAGGAAAACCAGCAGACACAGCAACAGATGCTGAAATCCAAGATTGCATTAAGATAAATCCACCCACCAAACCATACAGCAAATTTAAATATAACTGCAAGGATTGGGGGAAAGAAGCAGCAAAAAACTGCGGTCTCGATTGCAATTAGCCCACAATAATATTCGCATGGCAACGACAACAAACACGCCAAACGATAATCGCATTAGGTTTGTGCTGTATTCATCACTCGTAGCAGTCTCCATCGTGGCCGTCATATTCGCAATTAAATACACCACACTTAAGCTGAGAGTCGCCTTTGCTGATGGACAAGTCAGAATCTTCGATGGGATGAAGGTGTTAGCGAATTCGACCACAGACCCACACAAGCTATCGGGACAGTTGGAATACGTATTGATCTACTATCCGTCTGGTTCAAAACAAGTGACCGGCACACAGCTAGACAGGGTGGTTGAATCGGCGCGCTCCAACGCAATAGCAGAAATAGTTGCTCGCCTACGCGCCACCACAGGAAAAGATTTAGGAAACGAACCTGATAAGTGGCTAAAGGAATATCCACCGAGCGCAAACTGAATCAGCTGTCCCACACAAACGGTAGAATGGAAATCTCCCGCGTCTTCGACACAGTCGAGGTTGTTCAGGAGAACAACTTTGATTTACTGGTGGCCTCAGTGTCAGCGGACGGTCAAAACCAGCTGCTTTGAAGTGGGTGTTGCGTTGGGTGCGGCGGGAGCCACAGACCAGCGAGGATCACGACGCTCCAATGAGTGCTGGCGAAATCTCGCCCGACACCGGCGGTGCGCGAAAGCTGTTCAGACAGCGACATGGAACGAGCCATACAACCCCACGGATAGCACGCCAGCTTAGACTCTCCCAACCTCGCAAGGCAAGGCCAGTCCACAAGCTATCCCGGTGATAGGGGGGTGCCTCTCTAATGGTTAAAAATTGTACGCTAAGGACTCGTTGAAATAGGGACGACCTGCGGACTCCCAGGGGACGCAGTTTCCGGCGTCCCAGACCGGTATCCTTTGGCCAACAGTAGTCGCAGCTGCCTAGTGTCCTCAGACCAAGCTCCACGAGTAGGTCAGCCAGGTGCTCGCGGCGGGTTTCATCACGGTCTGCGTAGGACTCAAAGTTATTGGTGGTAACCTCGATTTGCGACGCGATGTAACGGAGCAACCCCATGGGGAGGGCTTCCTTCGGAATCCATGCCCGCCCCGGATGGCGTAGAAAGCAAAGTTGAACTGCGATACCCAGCCGATTGGTCGGGGTCCGCCGAGCGGCCACGAATTCCCGGTCAGTCGGGGTCAACGTGTAGAACTCTTCGAGGTCAGGAAGGCTTGTTGGAAGCGCCAGCAGCTGCGTGCGCTGAGCTAAAGACAGAAGATCTCGCCATGGCATTCCTCAGCTTCGCCGAACGGTCAGATGGATGCCTTTGATATTCCGCTTCAGCGCCTGCCAGGAAAAAAAGGGCAGGGGACTGAGCGGAATGAGAGCAGAACTGCCCGTTGCCGTCTCCTTCCGGGCCAAACAAAGCCCGTCCTGAGGCGAATCACGCGTTTTCCTGGGAAAACCGCAGCCAAAAATGGCTTAGCGTACAATTTTTAACCATTAGAGATGTACCCCCTTCTTTTCTGGCAGATTCACTTATCAGCGTCGGCTTTACCAACTCGAAAGCAGAGGCGAGCCATGTCTGCTTGAAACCTGAGCGGGTAGAACCCTTGGACGCGAAACCACTCTACCCGCACGGCTGGAAGAGAAAGAATTGATTCGATATCTCGGCAACACGTTTCCCAGTCGGACGAGTCCATCATGCCGCTGCGCCAACACTTCCAGACGACGACCACATGGTTCAACCAGAGTTGGATGAAGCGGCATCGGAGAACTAGTTCCGGGCCGCTTTTTGATTCCTTAGACCCCACCAAGTCCCACAATTCGGGGCGGTCGATGCCAACGGTTGCAAATCGTCTGCTCGATTCAGCAAGCCGAAGCATGGCATCCAACCGGAGCTGACGAATCAACAACCGCACCTGGTACGCGTTGATTCCAAGGCCAATCAACGCGGTGAGAAACCCAGCCAAAGCCACGCCGTCGGACAACGTCATCGAACCAGTCCAGGAAAGCCAATTCACCATCGTACTTCCGTAAATACAGAAATGCGCCGAAGGACACAGTCCACTCGGCGCTTGATGTTCCTTCGGAAGAAGGGCAGGGGACCTTTAGGAACTGTAGCGTTCTAACGCCCCTGATATTGCCTTAAAAGGTCGTCAAAAACCCCTAGGGGGATCTCCACCACGTCCTCGTGGGAAGGGATCGTTAGCTTCGATTTGTCAGCTACCGGAAGAACAAGCCCTTGGACAAGGACAGTTCCGCGGTCGGTAACCACGATTCCGGGGCAGAGGCCTTGACCACAACCCCGCGGAGAAAAGTGCGCGATGACATTCATCTAGTTAAGTAGCGCATCTAATCTAAAAGCCGTCCAATCTATTTCAGGGCATTTCGCCAAACGGGCTGCGAGAGGGCCGGTCGCGGAGCGCTACGATGAGGGGCAGTGCCGACAGTTGCCCACAGGACTGAGGTCGCCGTTCGGGCTTACCGGTTAGCTTCCGAGTCGTGTTTCAGCTCGGTTTTCAAGCAGTGCCCTAAGGCGCTGGAGGATTGTTGCGCTCGTGTTGTTCCGAACAATCCAGGCATTTGAAATCATATTGCCCATGGCGCTGCAACCGCCGTCCGCCGCACACATAGCACATGGGACCCGATAGGAGACCCGATGGGTACTTCGGAACGGAAGGGGGCAAAGGAACGGTACCGATAGAAGCTTTTGCCCCGCCAAGGGCGTTGAGTCCGTGTAGGAAGAGGACATCGACTGCCTCAGATTGGCTAAATCCCCACTCCACTGCGAAGTTTTCCAACCTGCGCAAGGAGTCCGGAGTCAGGCGCACCGTGATGTCCATGAGTTAAACTGAGACCACCGCTCCCACTGGTTTTCAAGAAGCAATGGACAATTTTCTTGGCGTCACCCGGCAGGGCGGCGCAGGAGCGTCCCTCAGTTCAGGTCGGTGAGCTCAAAGCGTCGCCGGAGGCGGTTGGAGCGGAGCGGCTGCGGAGCCTGAGTTGGTAGCGAGTGGAGCGAGCGGAAGACTCAGGCGTGGGGACCGCGGTTTGGACCAACCAAATCCTCTCGACTCGGTTGTGGGAGCTGTCTAAGAAATCGCCAAGGTGAAGGAGTTCCACACCTCCTTCACTTCCGGTCACGCCGGGCGAAATCCATGAAAACCATCGCCTCCCCAGTCCTTTGGCTTTTGTGCTGCAGTTGCTGTCTTAGGGCTGAATCTCAGGCCAAGACTCCGCCCGGACCTGGAAATGCACAAACCCTACTCTCCTCCCAAAGCGACGCCGAGAAAACGTCACGGGTAGAACCCCTATCGATTCCGTTGCGACTGTCCATGGGTTCCGAGGAGCTGCTCCGGAAGTTCGGAAAACCCAAGAGTGACAACCGGTTCTTCGGCGGCGGCCTCACCTATTCGGAGTTCCGCGTAATGTTCAATACCCAGGGCACGGAGATTAGGTCCGTGACCTTGCAGACACCGGTTCGCCTAGCCTGCGGGATCGGTCCTGGCGATACGTTGGAAAAGGTCCGCGAGCGATTCCCCGGGGGGCGCATCGTGTATGGCGCCTATGAGGTCGAAAGCGGTCCGTACGCGTTGAGTTTTTTGGTCGCCGAGGGACGGGTTTCAACCCTCACGATCCGTCTTTCGGGTGAACGCTTTGAAGATGCTGAATCGCGGAAGAAACCTGACGCCTCGAGACCCGCGGCCACGGCGAAGTCCTTGGCAGGCCAATGGCTCGACCCCAAGAACGGGCAGTCGCTCGAGCTCGTAGCCAACGGCACCTATCGCACCGGAGTCGGGGGGACGGGGCGTTTCACTGTTGAGGGCGACCGGTTGGTGTTCACGGGTGCCTTAAGCGCTTGGGACCAAGGGCGCGCCACCCTGAGCCAACCCGATGTCCTAGAGTTCTATTGGACCAACGCCGAGGGATTCAAAAACTACTTTGCTTTCCTGCGGGTCGTCGAAAAGCCGGCGAAATAGTGGCGGATTGCTTCGGTTCAATCCGGCTCTACCAAAATCAAGATTTCGGGGGTCCGTCCAACCTATTTCAGGAAAGTTGCTGACCCTAGACATTGGCACAAAACCTCAAGGCCTTTGAGTAGCCGACCCCGCGAGCGGCGGCTTTTTCAGCCTCCAGACCGGGGAATGCCACCGTCGACGCGAGGCACCCACGCAAGGAATCCACGGAACGAACCCGGCGGACAACCAACTCGCCCCCGTCAACCCTCCACTCCAGTTGGTCGCCGGGCTTTACCTTGAGCTGGCCGAGCAATTCTGCCGGGACGGTCACTGGCACCGACTCGTGAACCGTGATGGTGATGGGACCCATGCCGCCGAGAATGGGCGAAGCTCGAACCCTTGGTCAAATCAGCCTGAAAATAGCCGTGGCTTGACTGCGGGCCGTACACCCATACTGTCAGCCATATTGTGAAAACGACTCTATTTCTTCCTGATGACCTTCTGATGGAGGCCAAGACCCTCGCGGTCCGTCGCAAGACCACGCTCAAGGCCATTGTTGAAGCGGCTCTCCGTCGGGAGATCCGGCCGTTCATGGAACCGGAAAATCCAGACCCGGCCCGGTTCGAGGTTGGGCCCTTTGGCATCCTCCGTATCCGGAAGGTGTCTGGCAGTCATGGCACCACGGTGGCACAGGTTCACGCCGTCCAGGAGGCGTTGGAAAACGAGGAGCTTGAGCGGATGGCCAACACTCGCCGCCCATGATCACGCTCTTGGATGCCAGCGTGCTGATCGCCCTGGGTGATGCCGGGCACGTGCATGAAGGCGCTGCCATGCGCTTCTTCGAACGTGAGGCTGTCACCGGAGGCTGGGCCACCTGTCCGACAACCGAGAATGCCTTCCTCCGCATCCTCAGCCATCCATCGTACCCGCGAACGCTGGGGAACCCGGTGGAAGCGCGGCGGGTGCTTTCACGCCTGATGGCGGCACCCGGTCATCAGTTCTGGCCGGATGACCTGACTCTGACCAATGAGAGGCACCACCCACAGTTGCCCGGGTCCAAGAATCTCACCGACTACTTCCTTCTGGCGCTTGCCGTGAAGCACGGGGGCCGGTTCGCCACGTTCGACACCGGCATCAACGCGGCACTCGTGCCCGGCGGGCAAGCCGTGCTTCACCTCCTTCCGACGTCTTGACCGGTCCGGCAAATGACTCAAAATCCCTCTTGTCAGACAGGCCGATAAAATAACCGTTCTTTTTTGGCTGATACACTCTTGAGCGTCCGCTTTCCGAACTGTGAAGGCAGAGGTGCCCCTCATGAGTGGGAGTCAGGTCAAACCTCCTGAAATACCTCGGGCCGACGTCGCGCCAATTCCAGAAGGCGCAGAGCGGCACCGCTCGGGCGTCGACGCCCCTTCTCCCAGCTAATCGCCGTGACTCTCGACACATTGAGGAGGGAAGCGAATACCGCCTGACTGACGTTCAACCGCTGGCGAATTTCCAAAACGTCTTGGGCTGCGAGCGGTTTCACTGGGCTCGGTAAGAGGGTACGCCTGCGGAGGGTCAGCTTCCGCTCGCCGCGGACATGGTCCGCCATCGCTTCCACACTCGCCACCAGAGCTTCGGCATCGAACGAGATTTCTTTGTTTTTCATGGTCGGAACTGCTGCTCGATGACCGCCACCGCCGTTTTCAGGGACTTCAGTTGGGCTGCAGTCAGGGTTTCGCTCTTCGCCTTCATATACAGGTAGGGGGTGCATCTCCAATGGTTAAAAATTGTACGCTAAGGACTCGTTAAAATAGGGACGACTTGCGGACTGACTCCCAGGGGACGCAGTTTCTGGCGTCTCAGACCGGTATCCTTTGGCCAATGGTAGTCGCCGCTGCCTAGTGTCCTCAGACTAAGCTCCACGAGTAGGTCAGCCAGGTGCTCGCGTCGGGTTTCATCACGGTCGGCGTAGAAAGCAAAGCTGAACTGCGATACCCAGCCGATGGGTCGCGGTCCGCCGAGCGGCCACGAATTCCCGGTCGGTTGGGGTCAACGTGTAGAAATCGTCGAACTCAGGAAGGGTTGCTGGAAGCGCCAGCAGCCGCGTGCGCTGAGCTAAAGATAGAAGGTCTCGCCAAGGCATTCCTCAGCTTCGCCGAACAGGGCAGGGGATTGAGCGGAATGAGAACAAAACTGCCCGGTGCCGTCTCCTTCCGAGCCAAACAAGGCCCGTCCTGAGGCAAATCAAGTGTTTTCCTCGGAAAACCGCAGCCCAAAATGGCTTAGCGTACAATTTTTAACCATTAGAGACGTAACCCCAAGAACAAGGGCATCGTCGACGACGGCAAGCGCAAGGCGCAGCAGTTGATTGAAGAGGGGGAACGCAAGAAGCGCGAAGCGGCCGCCGCCCTCGCCAAGCAAAAGCTCGTCGAGGAGGCCCAGTCCCGACTCCATCCAGAACCTTCTGGCCCCAGTCATCACCCCAGGCCGAATCGACTGCGACGGCAGGCTCCTTGAAGAGAAGGGCCCCATGTCTTGGGGCAAGCTCAGTGGCTTCATTTCAGGGGACCGCGGAATCCAGGTCCTCCACCAGATCACGTTCAGCAATCTCGACAAGGACCGTCCCCGGCTCCCTCGGTCCGACCTCAAGCGAGATGCAGCCACCTACGACCGCGTCGTCGAGATGCGCCGGGCGCTTCAGCGCCTTGGGCCCACCCTGGTCGAGCTGAAAATGCTCAATCCTTGAAGTACGTCTTGTAGGAAAGCTCTCAGCCCCAGGGTGCTCAAGTTGCCGCCCGTCTTAGCCTTCCACAAGGTCATTGCGCCGTGCTTGTTGAGGGCGGGTTGGCGTCGGCGACTGGGTTCTCCGGTGTCGCCGGATAGAACGAAATCGAAGGCAGCAGCAGGGGAAAATGCGGGCCCCTGGCCATGTCTGCGCGAAGAATTTCACGGGCCGCCGCGTAGAGCATGGAGCTGCCATTGACCCGGACCATCTGTTCCGTCTTATCGGCGGGAAAGGTCGGGTGAACGTCAAACAAGCCGACCAGGGTGAGCGCGAAATTGTAGGGGGAATTGCGGTCGGGACCGACATTCTGCTGGACCTTGAGCACGAGCTGCCAGGCGGGTTTGCCGTCCTGTCGGCGCAGGTCGGTGGAGATGCGCAGATCCTCCATCCGCAGTTGGGTCAGCTTGTCCGGCGAGAATTCTAGATTCGCGGTGAGACTCAGCTCGGTCACGAAATAGGCGGTCAGATCAAGCGGGGACGGTTTCATACAAGTTCCTCTAATGAACTGCTGACATTGGCCGGCCCGGTTTCCCAACGGACGATGGGAGTCATCGCCTGCCGGCTGGAGTAGGTTTGCGTGCGCACCACCGGCTTGCGGCCCAACTCCGGCCGGCGGAGTTGGCGCAGGTAGTGAATGTCGATGCGTCCATCGTAGAGGGCATTCAGGAGCACGTTGAGGGAGCGGGAAGGACGCTCACGGCCGGTTTCCCAGCGGGTCCAGCTTTTCTCCCCGATTTGAAGCAGGTCAGCGAGTTCCCGCTGGGTGAGTTGCAGATACTGGCGCAGCTCCTTGATTTGTTCGGCCGTGAGCAGGCCCATGTGCCGCGCTTTGGCCGCCTCGAGTTTGGCGCGGGCGTGGCCATCCAGGAAGACTTCGCCCGTGCTGGGGTTCTGCCAGACTTCGACTTCGACTGGGATGGTTTCGGCAACCGCGTCGCCTTCCATCGTAGGAATCGACACTTCGATGGCCTTGGTCACCTTTTCGCAGTTCGCAAACAGAGGATTCATAAACGGTCTTCGCCCTTTCGGGGCGGGTGGGTGGAATAAATGGTGATAAATTGCCCTCCGGTCGTGAGGTTGATTTTGGCGTAAAGCTTTCGCCCCTGGAAATGGAACCAAAAGGCCCACGTCTCGCCGGGCTCCGCCATCGTCCCAATTTGGCGACCGGTTACGCCGGAGGTCTCCAGCGCTGCCGCAATGGCTTCAAATCGATCCCAATACCAAGCATTGGGAAAGGTAGCACCCCAGTCCCGATCTGACTGTCCAGTGGTGATGATGGCGTCTCTGTCGTCACTTCGAAGGATTTGCGCGACCGCACGACACCACGATTGAGGGATGGGACCTTCCATGAAGATGTTCCGGTCACGATGGACAGAAGGTATCAATTGATACCGCTCCGTCAATGACGAGTTTCCAACAGCCAGGCAACACGGCGGCCTGGAGCGCCAACAAAGTGACGGAGATCCGAATCATGGTGTCGAGCTGCCCGGTTTGGAAACACGGTATGGGCTTGAATCGTCCCGCAAGGCAACGGGTGGTCAACGACAATTATTCTTCCCCAGCGGATTTCTAATTGTCGTTCTACAAACGGGAGCTGTGATCGAGTCCTGTCGGAGCCGGTAGTGTTCAATTTTGGCGACTGCCTGCCAGTCGAGCCTGCTGGCCTCACGCAGGATGTTGAGGGAAGGCTGGGCCGCACAGTGGAAGACGACGTAGAGCCAGTAGTCTTTCCGCAGACGCCGCGCGGTGGTATTCGTTGGAAGTCAACGCCACCTCGCCGGTGTGGGAGCGGCCTTTGACCTCGATAAACCGCACGTCAATGGACGTCTTGGGATCTTCCGGGTGTGGCTTGCGGGAAATCAGGTCAAATCCCCGGTTGAGGGCTTCGACACTTTCAACGATGCGCCCTTCGGCTTCTTCATGGGCGATCACAAATTGAACGGTGAGGAGCTCAATCTCGGGACCCGAAACCATGGGGGCGACTGATGACGAGTCGCGCTCCGGGTGGGGGAGCACCTAGGCTTTACCGAGGTGCTGGATGTCGCCGATCATGCACTCGCATTCCTGCTGGAGTTCGCTGCTGCGCCGTTCCATTCGCCCATTGGGTTTCCCAGGAAACTGAGGAAGTGCAGTGGGTGAAGGAATCCAACCCTGATTTTGGGCATCGACCTCACCTCCGGCCCTCGCTTTTGGCGAGTCTCCATTCCCTCTCTCCGCATCTTGGAAGAGAGGGAATGGACCCTCTCGCTGCAAAGGAGAACCCGTCATGAACAACAAGCCCGTCCACGAAATCCGCCTCGGCTCGGTCAAAGCTGCGGTCTGGATCAACAGCTCTGCCACCGGCACTTGGCACTCGGTCACGTTCGGCCGCCTCTACAAGGACGCCGACGATTCCTGGAAAACTACCGACAGCTTCGGTCGGGATGACCTGCCCCTCGTGGAGAAGGTCGCCGACCTGGTCCACCGGTGGATTCACGCCAACGGACGACAAGAACCCGTCAGCGAGTAGAACGACAGCCGCCCATCGACCGGGCGGCTTTTCCATTTCAGGAGGACCCATGAGCCGAAGCACAACGTACCCAAATTTCCCTCGAAAGAACCGTTATTACCGCTAACGCGATGGCAACTCTCGACCTAGAGAGCGTCCAGCAGGCCCTTCGCCCTCACGCCACCGGCGACTGGGGAGACCTCCAACCGGAGGATTGCCAGGAACACGACCTCTCCGCCAAAGAAGGATTCCGGATTTTGTCAACATACACCGATTGGGGCGGAATCAAGTTCTGGATCATCACCGAGGCGAACCGAAGCACGATCACGGTGTTGCTTCCTCAGGACTACTGACTTTGAACGTATCCGTGCGGTGAACCCCATGGTTTTCACGCCGGTGTGAGGGTGTGATGATTCCGGATCTGTCTCGGACAACCGAAGCCCACCGCTCCCAGTCTACCTAAACGGTCAGGCAGCCTTCGGCTTCCAGTTCCAAGGTAGCAACTCGGGCAAGTTGGCCTGGGTGCAGGTCGGGATCCGACGCAGCACATCGGACAACCATGCCGTCGGATCTAGGCGATATCGACGGGCGGTGATCAGCAGGCTGTAGATCACCGCGCTCCGCCAGCCGGCGTCCGGGTGGCCAATGAAGAGCCAGTTCTTCTTTTTATGCGGAGCTCCGCATAAAAAAAATTATGCCGAGATCCGGATTATGCGGAGTACGGCGGCCGGATCGGCACTGGGACCACGATGCACGCGGCCCCAGTGCCCTGAGATCGGAGTCCTTCAACTCAGCATAATCTTTGTGCTTCGAGGAACCGGATCAACGGGTCCTTCTTTGGGTGAGAGGTTCTCCGAGAGCGGGGAGGATCGAGGGCTGCCAAGGTGCGTCGCTTCATTTCAAGATCAGCCTCGACGTAGCCGTGAGTCGTTTCGGGGCTTTCATGCCCCAGCCACAGGGAGATCAGTTCGTGCGCTACTCCGGACTGAAGGAGATGCATGGCCGTGGTATGCCGAACGATGTGCGGAGAGATTTTGGTTTGGGACACCGACGCAACCGTTTTCCGGGCGTGGCGCAAAATGACTTGGAGCTGCCAAGCTACACCTGATCGGGTCAGCGGCCGACCGAATCGATTTGAGAGCAACGGTGCATCGTCCGTCAGTCGGTTCTCCGCGATCCATCGCCGCAACGCTCGGCGAGTTTCCGCCCAAAGAGGAACCGAGCGTTCCTTGCGTCCTTTGCCGTGGAGTAGGACTTGGCGGCAATCGCCGGCCTGGACATCACGAACGCGTACACCGGTGATTTCCGAGACTCGCGCGCCCGTGTTGTACAGAAGGAGAAGCAACAGGTGATTCCTTCTCCCTGTCCAGGATTCGTCCTTCGCTCGAAGAAGCGCGGTGATTTCGGGACGGGTGATGAAGCCTACCATTCGGCGGGTGTGTCGCTTGCTGCGAATGGTCAATATCCGGCGTGTTGACTCGGGTAGTGTTGGCCCCAGCAAATCACTCAGATAGCCGACGAAGGAACGAATGGCCGCAAGTCTCGCGTTGCGACTGCGTGGCGAGTTGCGCCGCTCAGCCTCAAGGTGGCCGAGGAACGCGAGAACTGTGTCCGCATTCAAAGCGCTCAGAGGAAGCATCGAGGGCGAGGTTCGGCGTTTTCGGCACAGGAACCGGAGAAAAAGTCGGAAAGTGTCTCGATACGCCGCCACTGTATTTGTGCTGAGATCCCGTTGTCCCACGAGGTGCTCGGTGAAGTAGCGAGGCAGGAGTTGGCCGAGATCAGAAGTCTTCATGGCGAGGGGTCGTGAAGTTTCTGGCTGCGGCGGCAAGCAACTCGGGAGTTGCACTCAGGTACCAATAGGTATCGGTGACGCGAGCATGACCGAGATATCGGGAGAGGACGGCAATCCGGCCGGCCGCGCGCCGCTTGGTGTGTTCCCATTTTTCGATCACCCGGCAGGCGAAAGTGTGCCGCAGGTCGTGGATCCGAACGGTGGGTCGATTCGAAGTGGGCGTGATCGATCCGGCCAGTCGGCGAAAGGTTTGATGCACAGTGGATCCAGACAAAGGCGTCCCTCGCTCCGACACAAGGAAGTGCGGTGAATGGGGCCAGAGGCGACGGCGGCGGGTATCGTAGCTCTTGAGAGCCGCCACTGTTGATGAATGAAGCGGTACCAACCGGGTCAGCCGAAATTTGCTTTCTCGGATCGTCAGCACCCCGTGGTCAAGGTCGACATCAGCCACACGCAACTTGAGCGCCTCAGAGATCCTCAGGCCGGTGGAAGCGATGAGCCCCACCAGCGTCAGGAAGGTCTGGGGACGCAACTCACCGGAAAGGCGACCTGCCCGGGCCATCAGTGACTGGACTTGTTCCGCCGTGTAGATGTGAGGCGGGTTCCGACGGTGTGACGGGCCCAAGACGTGTCTCGGGGGAACCTCAGTCAACGGCTCTGTCGCAGTGAGGTGTTTGGCAAAGGTGCGGACGATCTCAAGGCGTCTGGCCTTGTAGAGTCTTGTACCGCTGGAGGGCAAGGTCGCCCACCTCAATGCCAAGCGCTTGGTCGGAGGGCCCCGATGCCCGCAACGATCAGCAAATCGGGCGAAGCCCAAGAGAAGTTCACCTTCGACACGCAATGCGTAGCCCAAGGATCTCCTGTGACGCAGATACGACTGCACTCGAGCCAGCATGGGAGCCTTCATCGGATCCCTCCCGGCCAAGGAAGGGTCGCCTGACGCAACTGCTCAAGATCCACCCGGGCGTAACGCGCTGTCGTATCGAGGCTCTGGTGGCCCAAGAGATCGGCGACCTGTTTGATGCCAACTCCACTCGCATGAAGCCGGGTCGCAAGGGTATGGCGGAGGATATGGATCTTTCCCGACCGAATGCCCGCGCGCGCAAACGCCCTTCTCATCGCTCCACGGACGTGGTGAACACGCATCGGGCTGCCACGGAGAGCGCGGTGACGAACGAACAACGACGCCGAGGGAGCGGGCAACCGTCCCTTGCGCAGATAGGATGATACCGCTCGGGCAACGCCGGGTGTCCACGGCACGAGGCGTTCCTTGCGCTGTTTGGTCTGCCGAAGCCGGATGGCGCCTTGTTGGGCGTCGAAGTCACCCAATGTCAGCGAAGCGACCTCCTGGCAGCGCAACCCCAAATCGGCCATTAGCATTACGATTGCAAAGTCCCGACGTCCAACCTCGGTGTTCCGATCAAAAGCAGAGAACAACGCGCAGACCTCCGTCTTTGACAGCACCAGCGGCAAGGTGGCGAGCGGCCAAGGCGCCGGATGCGACACCGCAGCCGAAAGCTTCGGATCCACTTTGTTGCTGGTGGCTAGGAACCGCAGGAAATCTCGAACCGAGACGGCGAGAACGGTCGCGGACGCTGGCTTAAGACGGCGAGCTGAGTCCTCGACATAACGCGCCACGTCTCGCGGCCGGATCTTGGGTAGTGCATCCGTCGACTCGCATTCCAACGCGGCAAGAAACTCTCGGGCATAACGTCGTCGGTAGATACGGGTGGCGGAAGCCAAGCCGGCGACATCCCTCAGATACCGGTCATACTTCTCAACCAAAACCTCGTGATCGGAGAGTTGCGGGGATGACTGCGAGGCAAGCTTTTGCTGCCGGAGGAAGCGCATAAAGCAGCCCAAGGCCGCTCGGCATATCGTTCCGGTCCTAACCGCGGGGATCGGGCAACGACAACGGCACAAATGACCGCCAACAAAGCTATCGACTACACGCTCGTCGATCTCACGTACTGCGAGTCGACGTCTACCGAGCCAGCGGGAGAAATGTTCGGTGACCTGCACGTAGGACTGAACAGTCGACACCGCATAGCCGCGTGTCTGCAAATCGAGAGCGAACTGCTCCAGGATTATGCCGAGATGGCTGGCGGCCATCCGACGTCGAACGAAGGGGCGAAGGAATAGTTTTTGAATCATGGTGTTTCGCGAAAACCCACAGGGATATCGCGCAAACACAACCCTTCCTCAGCCATCCATCGATTGAACAGTCCAGCCCGTTCATCACCAACTCGGCCGCCGTACTCCGCATAATCCGGATCTCGGCATAATTCTTTCCTAGCGCCGTAGGCCGGATCGCATTTTCGATCTGGTTGTTGTCGATTTCAACCCGTCCGTCCGTAAGGAACACCAACAGACGGGGCCATTGCCCCCGGGCAAAATCAATCGCCTCACCCAAGAGAGATGTCGGGAACGTCTTGGGCTGCATCCGCGCCAGCACCCGGCCAAGCCGCTCAACGATCATCCGGCTCTCGGAGCTCCGGAGTGCTTCCCGCAACCGAGGACCTGCTCGGTTCTGGCGCAGCACAGCCTCCACCCGATAAAGGTGCTGGATCTGCCTCAGTACCCAACCGGCCCACAATGGCGACTCATTCCGCCCCTCATAGAACTTGCGCCTCACGTGGGCCCAGCACCCTGCCAACGTCAGGGGGTGGGGATGACGTCGGGCAAAGGATCCATAGGCCGCATACCCGTCACACTGCAATACCCCACTGAAGTCAACCGGCAGAAGCTTGTCCAGACACTTGGCCGCTCGGCTGGTTTCCCAACGGAACACCACGTCTCCTCCCGGTCGAAGGCAGGTCCACAGGTACCCTTGGCCGGTCTCGCCTCGACCAGGATCCAGATACTCGACGGGCGTTTCATCTACCTGCACATACCCACCGGCCATCACCCCGGTGAGGATCAGGTCGTAGATCGGTCTCAACCAGTCGGCCGCCAGACCGACCCAGCGGGCCATAGTCTGGCGGGGCAACTCCACTCCGTGACGGGTGGCATAGATCCGTTCCTGCCGGTACAGCGGCAGGTGATCGCAGTACTTGCTGACCAGGATGTGGGCCAAGAGTCCCGGAGCCGGCAGGCTGCGCTCCAACAGGCGCTCCGGCAGCGGTGCAATCACCGGTGCAGCATCCGGCTCGGTGCGCTGCACGTATCGGGGACGCACCAACCGCCGCCGGAAGAAGCGGCCCGGCTCGTAATCCAATTGCTCGCTGACTTCCTCACCAATCCGGCGCCATTGCTCGGGTGCCGCTTTGACGTCGTCCGGTTCGAGCACTTCCTCCACCACTGGGAGGTGCTCCGGCACGCGGGCCTTGCGAACGGGTCTTTGTGTTTTCTTTTCCGCGGAGGGACTGGGTTCGATCTTCCCGGGCCGGACTTCGACTTCAACCTCCGGAAGGGCCAGGACCAGTTCCAACTGATTGCTCGGCAACTGCTCGCTGGACACTCCGAAGAAGCGCCGGGTGATCTGATCCAACTTCTGACGCAGCAACTGGTTCTCCCGCCGCAGCGCTTCCATCCCCGACAAGGCCGACAAAGCCGCCTCCAATTGGCGGGTCAGTTCGGCTTCGCGCGGCGTCATAAACAACGTCGCAAAAGTAGCAGTTACAGGGCCAAAAACCGGGGGTTTTATCGTCTTTTAGTGCCCACCAAAAACTACTCACGCTGATACCACGGACGGAGCTTGGCACCTCGTAGATCGACCCCATCGGTGAGCAATGCCAGCGCCTCCGGAGTCAGAGAAAGCTTGGTCGTCGCATCGTGGCTGGGCTGAGGCCAGGAGAAGGTGCCTTCTTCAAGTCGCTTGGTGCACATCCACGCCCCGGTACGATCGCGAAAGAGGATCTTGATCCGGTTTCGTCGTCGGTTGGTGAAGACGAAGAGCGATCCGCCCCGGGGATCCTCGGCCAATCGTTCGGTGACCAAAGCGTGCAGACCATTGAAGCCTTTGCGCATGTCGCAGGGGTCGATGGCCACGAACACCCGCAGTGCGCCAGAAAAACTCAACATGCGTGGAGTTGACGCAGGAGTTCCACGACGAGAGGCAGTTGGGTGCTCTCGCTGATCCGCAGACGCACCTGACCAGGGAGCTCCAGTTCCAATGCTGGATGGGACTGTGGTGCCGCGACTTCGACGAAGCGTGTGGAAGGAGTCCCTTGGTTGTGGTCGTTGGGAGGCTCGGAACGGCGGCGACGCCAACTGGCGAAGGTCTGGTACTTCACACCGACCAACGCGGCAAAGGCTAATCCGCTCATTCCGCTGCGATCGAACTCCTCCAAGATCTGCAGCCTCTTCGCAGCCGGGACTCGGATCCGGCCAGCCAAGTCCTCTTTCAGCAGGGATACACTCGCATTTGTGTCCATGCCGCCAACTTACCCTGATCAACGCACCCCGCGGTAGTGGTGCTCCGGGTGACGCTTACGGTAGGTTGGCGCCATCGACCGAAGATGTTCGGATCCAACGGTTCACGGTCAGTGGGTGGACGCCGACCTTTTGGGCGAACTCCCACTGGTTGAGCCCAGAGTCCCGGAACTCACGAACTAGTTGATCGATCTCGGGTTGGTGGCGACGCCGGCGAGGGCCTTGAATGTCATGCATCCCTCACTGTCACCTGGCTCAAACCAAATCGGGAACCATGGGGTTCACCGCCTTTCAATTACCCACATTTCCTTTCGCCAGTAACATGCCAAGATGGATATCATTGAGACGCGAAAAGCCTCGCCAGACGACTAGATTGCCCGGTGGTGGGTCGCTCGCTCGTGCCAGGTACCCCCCAAGTTTGGCCATTTTCCTGATATAATTGGACAGACTCCTCGGTTGACTCGCTTCATGCCTCTTTGGTTTTACTAATTTGTCAAGAATATTTAATTCGTTTTCAGTGAAAACTGCTGTTGGTTCTTCAGTTGTATTTTCGCGTTGAAGCATCGTCATCCAAAAGATTCTCCATCCAACGATACATAGAGTCGCGATCAATTTTGCTAAGCCTTCAGATGTTCTTAACTTGGACTCTTCAGCTCTGCATCCGGATTTTAAGACCTTATGGAACATCTCGATCTTCCAACGCATTGCATACCATTCAATTTTCTCAATAGCTTCTGACAGTGATTTGACTGGTAAGTTAGTCAACAGCTTCCAAAAAATTCTGTCTCTGCCTTCTGGGACAGATGTTTCGGTTGCGTGGATCACAGTTAACTCCTGTGCCGGATATCGCTTTGCTTTGGCCACTGGTGGGTGAATCAAAAGTTTTGCAAATTTGATTTCCAAGGCCGCTTGGTAATTCTCACCTTCTTTGGTTCGACCTCGAATCTGGTGTACTCCTTGAGCCAGGCTCTCAGTCATCACTTCAGCTACCGAGGTACCTCCATCCTTTGTCATACGTTTTGCACAGGTCCGAACAATGAATTTTGTGCCAAGGTCTTTAGCCACGCTGAACAACTCGAAAATGTCACTCTCTCGATCTCCGATATGGACGCACTGTTCTGGCCGGGCCAGCAATCGAGTTGACTGTCGGATATTTTCTAACCATCTGAAGCTCTCCTTGTCTTCGATAGGTATCCTGGTTGGGTTGACTTTCCGCTTCAGGGCATTGCATCCTTTGAATTCTTTTCGTGTCCACAACTTGACGGCAGCAATCCCTAGCGGGAGGCCGCACGTGGTAATGACCAAACTCGAGTGCAAGAGAATTCCTCTCAGTCGTCGATGAGGGTCGGGATGAGACCGTGGTTTGCCATTGGGAAGTTTGGAAATGAAACCCAAATTGCTCGTGTTACCCCGATTGTAGGAGAATTCACTGGTGTCATGCAGCACAAGAAAAGTCTCCTCAGCTGAAGATAAGACCCGCCGGGCTGTTGATACAAAATGGCCAGCCAGGATTTCCTGTTCAGTTACTCGGTCGTTTGAGAAAAAACGATAAGCTGCTTTCGTATTTGCCCAATCCTCACACGCAGCGGGAAGGCTGTCGCCTACTCTGCGTGTCAGCATACCTAAGAGTGTTCCAAAACGCTTTGCTAGACGTTCATCCGCAAAATGCGAAGTCCCAATTTCAGATTCAACCCACTTATTAAGTCCATCGTTTGAGGGTGAACTGTTATCATCGGAAATCGGTTTAACTTGCACTCTTTAAATTCATAACAAACCGAATCGATTGTATATTAATTTTTTCAAATTTTCTTGATTTTTGACGGTTGAAACTTGTGGGTAATTGAAAGGTTCACCGCACGCTTACCTTTGAACTGTGTTACAGTGAGTGTATACACCCTTCACCATCGATTGGTTCAAATCGATTTGGAAACCATGGGGTTCGGCATACACATAACCCAGGACGGCTGCGGGTCCCAGTTTGAATTGCCGCGCATCCACTTTGGCGTCGAACTACAAATTAACTAAAGAATCGCTCCATAAGTCTTCAATATTTATTGAAATTCACTTGTAATGATTTCTATAAATGGCTGTAAACACGTACACAGAAAAATTACTGCTAGCTTCAATTCAAATCTCGGAATCTCCTACGTTTATGTAACGCTATGCAGAATTCCGCATCTCGCAAGGCGTCTTCTGAGGCTCCCGCCGCTGCATGTAAATGGACTTCCTCCGGAAAACCAATTCCAATCTCGATCAAGTGCTTCGACATTTTGATCACTGCCTAGGCTGACCGGATCCTCATCAAAGTACCATTCCGCGACACCACGCACCGTCGGATAGATTACAACCCATTTGTACTGTACCTTGGCCCCTGAAACCGCGACCCATCCCCAAGTCTCATTCCAAAGGTGAACAATTGGAGCAATGCCTACAATTCGGTTCAGTTTTAATAATGATGGAATGATACCGCCATCTTCTATTCCCGATTTCAAGTGGGGTTGAGTCGAAGCAGCCGCCCAGACCTGAATGCCAAGCATTTCTATATCGAAGAGCTCCTTGACACAATCTGCCTGCTCGTGTTCCAAGGCCTTTGCAATTCCAGCAACAAACCCTGACATCATCCAATAGGATTGGGTTCGACCAATACAGAAACGTTTAAGGAACGCTTCTACTAGCTCTCTATAGCCTAACTCTCGAAGTCGAGTCAGAGTACGGCAGAAGACTACTGCCAATTCACTAGAACGGCGGCAACAAATGACTGACCGAAACTCCTCTCGGGCAGGATTACCACCCTCAACTGCCATCACTGAGCGACCAATCTTCGAACGCGCAAACGGAGCTACATAATGCCGAAAAGCACTAGAGTTAGTCGCATAGAGATCGTCTTCCGAAAAGGAATCCTCAATTTCAAGAATGCAGGTATTTGGATCCAG
This sequence comes from uncultured Verrucomicrobiota bacterium, assembly GCA_903939515.1. GTDB lineage: Bacteria > Verrucomicrobiota > Verrucomicrobiia > Limisphaerales > UBA9464 > SXXZ01. The sequence goes on along the minus strand of CAJAHH010000130.1, from coordinate 26,845 downwards.
TGCAATTCCGCCGGCTGCTCGCAGTGCTAAATGAACGACGGTCTGTTCGCTAAATGGGACGAACGAATCTCGGACGCGCTCGATTCGATCCATAAAAAGATCCCAAGGAATCTTATTGGGAACGATAAAGAACCCAGCGTTCGTAGAGAAACCGACCTCGGAAGGAGAGTCAAGCATCCGCATATCAAGCGAATACTGACAATCTAGTAACACTGATGGCTCCCTCCTGCACCACGCTGGGGAGAGACAATCATTCGCACCTGGAAAAAACACAACATCTGAATCCATGTAGAACGATGGCCCCCCCAAAGGCATCAGCGTCATAAGGATAAGCTTCCGCCCCATAGGTGTATCTGCCAAGAATTCGAAACGTTTCCGCCATTCACTTTCGGCCGTGAATGCGTCCCATTCCACAACAGTTAGACAACTAAAATTTCTCTCCAGCAACAGCTTGGATTTGCAACTGATCGAACCATCAGAGACAACAACGATCCGGTACGGACACCCAACCATTTTCTGAAGGGAATCAAGACTACCGTAAAGCATAGACATATCCCGTTCACAAGAAAGAACATAACACGCATAATCGCGAACCGTTTGCGGAAGATCCATCGTTTTCACTATGGCTAATATTTAAACCGGTCTGCAAAATACACTTGCAAGCCATTGGTTATACTTTAAAATTACTAACTGTTCTCAAGAGGGCTTTTCACCCCACCATGATCACTTACCTCAATACCTGTGTTTAGAGTAAATTGCTAAACATCATTTCCATCTCGTGTAATTCACTGTCGGCGAGTTTCCCTGCATTTTGCACAATCTGTTTCCTGATCTCAAATTGCGCATCAGTACTTAAAACCGATCGTCTCTCGATTGTCATCCTGTGAAAGTTCGTAGCTGTAAACATATTTACTCGCTGAAACCCATTCAACGTGGCCATCAACGAACGCGACATTGCCGCCAAAAATTCCATGATTGTCTAACCGATCAGGAAAATGAATTTGGTCTGCGTAGTTATTGTCGTTGAAGATCCAAATCTGCGATGGACCTGGAATGATGCCTTTGAGTGAGAATGCGTTCCAGAAATGCTCGTAATGATTTACGGTTTCGACAGTTTTCCTAGTAAATGGAACCTCCCAGGTACGACCTTTAATTTCAATCGTAGTCGAAGAACCCGTGCGCCAGCCCATCCAACCAGTTTGCATGTAACTCACACCAGACCGTGATTTTCCATCCGTGGCTAAAAATGTCAGCTCAGCTAGCGTCGGCTCTCCTGAAATCTGATCTACGCGAGGCTTTTCTGAGATTCTGTTTAACGTAGCTGGGCAATTAAGCAAACTGCGATTCGGAATATACCTTGGATAAAGCCAAGACAAATTTTGATCATCAGGTTCCAGTTGTGCAACTAAAACTCCTTTAGAATCATCATTTGAGTAGAGTATCGTTGAAAGACTCAATTGCCGCAGGTTCGACCGACAAATCGTTTTTCGAGTAGTCGCGCGGCTCTTACCGAGTGCTGGGAGTAAGATCGACAAGAGCATTACAACTACAGCTAAAACCACCATAACTTCAACAAGTGTCACTCCTTGCTGCATGGAATACTGAATTTTGTTACGATCCTTAGCTTTCATGGCCAGTCCTATTTTTGTTGGAACAACAATCTCCTTTTAAGATCGCTTTAGTTAGGACAATCTGTTGCGATCCGCAGTTAGCATTTGAGCACAAAATGCGAGGCAAGTTGACATGCTAACTGGAAGGCCTTCTGCTGCTGCTAAATTTATTAAATAATGGGACATGTCCCAAATTGCAGGAATTGCTTTGCGGCGAACGATCCAGGCAGCCTCAGCACACGGCAACATAGGGCGTCTGATTCCTGCTATTTCAAGAAGCTCCAATGACATTTCATCCGCGGCCGATAAAAAGCTAGAGCTTGGAGTGTATAGTGGAATGTATACAGGAAGTAGTCCGAGCAGGTTAATTGACTCTGGTCGCGTTATCGGTCCTTGCGAACGTGGAGGCGTCCAAATGAAAATGTCATATTTTAGTTTCGAGCAAGCCGTTTTAAGTAGTATTAGTTGAAAAAAATCCCCTTCTTTATTTATTTCTGGAAGCGCGCACGAGATGGTTCCCGGGACAATTTTTGGAGTGAAGGCGATGAAAGGGATAGGCGAACTGAGTTGACAGTTTTCACTTGAGAATTTCGCTGCCCAATCTAGTGTTTCATGCCCTAGAACTGTCCATTGGCAGATTAATTTTTCACTCATGAATAAGCACTCTTATACACTTAAAACTTGAACCCATAGTTGCTCATGCTTCGTTTGATCAAATAGATTGTAGCGCGCATGCTCGTGCGCCTTAAGAGCCATATTGTGGCGTTTCTTTGAGTCACTTTCGAGTTCGCGTGCTAGCGCTTTGAACTCATCAAAGCAGTTACAAATATATCCCGAGACTCCGGAGACCACGATGCGTTCGAATCCATGCCCCGACGGTACAAGTGGGATTGAGCCAGTCAACATTGCCTCACCTACGACCCGCCCCCACGACTCAATGAAAGAATGTCCAAGCGGATATACAAACAAATCCACGCGAGATAGAAACACCCGAGAAGGTAGTTGATTGGTGAAATAGAATTCCCACCGATTGTCGAACTTATGCCATGAGAACATGCGTGCCAATTCCCGACTCCACGCTTGAACTCGAAAACGCCAATGAGGAAGCCCGATTTCTTCGTAGAAAAGGGGGAAATTGCATGGATACTTAACCGGATCGGGCCGTGAGAGCCTTCCGATCGAAAAATCAGGTGCGTTATGGCGATCGATGAATGGAAACGAGTCTGGTGCTATGTAATTTCCAACAATGGATTGTTTTACTCCCCGATACATTTCCCGAAACGCATCCTGCTGTATTGTTGAAAGAAATAAGACGTGATCCACTAATCCGCATCGCACTGCGTCGGATTCACCTGCAAATGGCCACATCATCTCATTCGACCAAACTAGTTTTAGGCCAGCGTCTTTAACACGCTGAGCCTGTCCAGAACTAAAGAAATCCAATTCGCAGATTGCAAGCGCGATTCCATAAGCCTTTCGTGGAAATTTCGCGCGCGACAAAAAATTGTAAGAATTAGCCGTTAAATATTGAATTAATGGTTTGTGGCGGAGCTCACGCGGGCCAAGGACTAATTTAACGTCGAAATTTCGACTCAAGAGCGGCAGTAGATCAAGAATTTTGGTTGAAGCTCCGCCGACAGGTCCCGGAGTCCCAAATAAATAGAGTGGAACTTGATGTTTCATCATGCAACCAAAAGCATCAATTTCGTGTCGATTCCGGGTAAAATTCCCCGATGTTACGGGACGTCGAGTCCTGAACTTTTAGAGAGGCGAAAAGGCCGATGGCTAGCAGAAGGTTACGACATATTCCAAATATTGCGTTATTTTTCGCATCGGCAAACATCGTTAGCAGATCTCCACAGCCGCATTGTGGTGGGGATTTAAGGGTTAATAAATAACAAAGATAAAACGTGAATAAACCGAAGATCCAGATAGCTGCAATGCTGGCAATTTCCTGTCTCGAAACCACTAACAGAGACGCGCCAATAACGAGTTCGACAAACAGGAGTACAAAGACGAAAAGAAATGCAAGATTGCTTGAAACCCCGATCATTACAAGCGCCTTGGTAGTTGGCGACGGATCAATTAACTTCGAGCCCGCAGCGGCGAGAAAAACAACGCTGACAAAAATCCGGAATAGACGCGCAATATAAAGTTTGGCCATGATACCCCAAATTGAATTGACTCGAAAAAGGATTAACCGAAATGAAAAAATGAATTGAGTGGTTAAAAGAAAATATATAGACCGCCGAACGAATCGACGACGGCCTCGTACGCGAACCAACATGACTCCTTTTCGCTCCAAAAAAATGAGAGCGTCAGCGTCGAGGGAAGCTCGGCTGTAGTAGTCTTGACGATGCTAGTAGTAATTGTGTAGTCAACGGAACCTTGGTTACGAATCGCATCCCGAGGAGTATCAGCAGGAGTAATAAGTGTTGGTAAAGTCACAGCGTAGGAACTGCTCGTTCCGAGTGATCGTCCCTGTGCGGATGTTATTTCAAACCTAGAAGTTTCGTGATTACACGAAATGGTGGACGCATCAATCGCTGTAATTTTTCGTTGGATTTTGAGGTCGGCGGGGTTGTAAGCCGCATCCCAATACTTTTCGGCCTGACCGTGGAGCCGCTTCTGTTCATCCACGCTCGGCTCGAGTTCACCTATTTCTTCTTTGGATGGTGCTGTGCCGGTCTTTCTTACCTTATAAGGACGGTCAAATGATTTCATGGCCACATACCTTTTGAATGTGGGATCGAAAAGGTAGGAGATCGCGCGCGAATACGCCGCGCCGAATGAGTTGATTTGTACCGCAGTCAGATTGGTAGAATGCTCGCGAAGGGATGTCACTGCCTTTTCTTCTACTGCTGCGATTTCTTGGAATCCAATGAACGAACCATTTTTCCATTCTCTCGCTTTTTGCTGATACCGCGTTTCTGTGGCCTTTATTCCTTCTATGACCTTTGTTTGCCGTCTCGCTCCATGAACAAAATAGGCGACACAACAAGCGGCGGCAATTGTGATAACCAAAGTTGCAAATTTTAATTTCATTGGCGAGAAATTATGGTTCGAGGAGTATGTCTTGCTTTTTGAGTTTTGGGTGACCATAATAGGTTAGAAACTTGATGACGCGAGCCTCCCCGAGGTAAATCTTTGCTAAGGGAGGCTCGCGGGAAATTAATCAGAGGTTTTTAGTTCGTGCATGTTCCAACCCATTTGCCATTTGACATACTTGGTTGACCACAATAGCCATTGGTCGAGCAGCACCAGGCAATTCCAATTTGAAAACCCGGCCCACTGGATACTGTGCCACTGCAACACATTTCGAATGGTCCGCAATTAAGCGTGGAGCAGGCCGGATTTCCACCGCCGCTTTGTGCATTGATTTGAGATGTGATGTTCAATAATGCAACCGTGGCGGCGGCCACTTTTGCATCGGTAACAATGTTTTTGAGTTTATTCGTTTTCATTTTGGTTTTGGTTCGGGGAATTTTCTGCATTTCCTGAGTTTACCGGGCCGTCCACCTACAGTGCGAGAACGTTTCTTGGTCCCGGGTGGTAACTTTGTGATGCCTGGTGGGATTCAGAATGTAGGTAACTTGGTCTCGTTTAGACGCGGTTGCGACCCAACCTGATTGTTGGATTGGATGGGCACGCTGGGGGAGAGGAGGATGACTCACAGAAGTTAAGAACCTCGGTCGTAGGCTCCTGCGGTGTCCAAGCGGTGTCGAGGATGACACGGCAGACGTGCCGGAGCTATAGTAGGTGTAGCCCTTAGTGGTTGGCATAAAGAGTTTTGGGCGAATAACGGGGACTCTAGTTCTGAATCGGCTCGACGATGAGCATAACGAGCACTTGGTCGACCCAATCTGCAAAGCTTGACTTTTGTAGTTCCTATTTTAGATACGTGGCAACTTCTGCCATTCTTTCAAGAAAGACGAGAGAATTTTCACCAATCTTCTCCCATCAACCGCAGATGGTCTGGCGTCGAACCATCCGCTGCCCATGGTGGAGTGGGCTCCGTACGGCGGCGTTTACAGTCGGTATGGTGGTGGTGGCAGCAGTTACGGGCCAGTGGGGCTTGAGAGTGGCTCTGGCGCTAAAATCAGGGGCACCAAAATTCATTCCACCCAAGAAAATGGCCGAGTTGGAGTGGAACGATGGGCTGAGGGCAGTGGGAATAGCACTTTCGCGAGTCTCCATTCCCTCTCTCCGCATCTTGGAAGAGAGGGAATGGACCCTCTCGCTGCAAAGGAGAACCCGTCATGAACAACAAGCCCATCCACGAAATCCGCCTCGGCTCGGTCAAAGCCGCGGTCTGGGTGAACAGCTCCGCCACCGGCACCTGGCACTCGGTCACGTTCGGCCGCCTCTACAAGGACGCCGACGATTCCTGGAAGACCACCGACAGCTTCGGTCGCGATGACCTGCCCCTCGTGGAGAAGGTAGCCGACCTGGTCCACCGATGGATTCACGCCAACGGACGACAAGAACCCGTCACCGAGTAACACGACAGCCGCCCATCGACCGGGCGGCTTTTCCTTTTTCAGGAGGACCCATGAAGCCCGAAGCAGCCAAGCCCCAGATTTCCCTCGGACGAACTGTCATCACGGCCAATGCGATGGCCACCCTGGACCAAAACAGCGTTCAGGAAGCCCTTCGCCGCCATGCCACCGGTGACTGGGGAGACCTGTCGCCAGAAGACCGACAGGAGAACGACCTCTCAGCCCGCGCGGGGTTCCGGATTCTGTCCGCGTACACCGACACTCAGGGAACCAAGTTCTGGATCATCACCGAGGCGGACCGGAATGTGACGACCGTCTTGCTCCCCGACGATTACTGAGGCTGGGCAGCCCGCGCCTTCCCGACTCAAGGAGCTTCTGTCGCGGTCCCGGACGTCGATTGAGGCTCATTGTGCAAGTCGCCAATCAACAATCTTGAGCTTAGGCACGCGCTTCAGGTCCCCATCGTTGGTGACGAGGGTTAGGTCGTAGGCCAGGGCTGTGGCGGCAATCTGGCAATCTGCCAAAGCGATGCTGAGCCCATCGGCCTCCATGGTGGCTCGCATGACTCCAGCTCGCTCGGCGGACTCGGCGTCAAAGGCGATAATGCTGACGCCGTTCAAGAAGGCATTCACCGCAGCGGTCAGTTTGGGCGATTGCCGACGCACTGCCCCATAGCGGAGTTCCATGACGGTGACCGCGCTGATGGCCACTTCGGAGGGTTTGGCCTCCTGGAGTCGCTGCACTACAGACTCCACACCGCGTAGGTAATCGCTGACTGAACAGGTATCCAGCAGGAATTTCACGCGAAGGGGTCTCTGGCTGGTTCGTTCCTGCCCGGACGCTCAATGGGCTCATCCCAGGTGCCTGCACTCGCAAGGAAGGCGTGGGACCAGGTGTCGACTACCGGTTCGATGACGATACTTTTGCCTTCCCATCGTTCGCGGACGCGAGTGCCCCGGGGAAGACGGCAGTCGCCAACCAAGCGGACTGCAAGGCTGTTGCCGACTTTGAAAACCACGGTTTCACCGTTCACAAGACGGAGGATATCTTGCCGGGATATCCATTCAAGCTTCGTTATCGAATGGGGGTTGCTGATTCCGAGCCAACAGGCGTCCGCGGAGGAATCTGCGCCGATTCAAGGGGTTGAGTGTGCTGACGTCCTAACCTGGACCGGAAACCCTCAGCCATGCCCTGCTTCAGGCAACGCCCCCGGAGACCGGGCCCCACTCGCACGGGAAGGACCGCGACCGAGGGGCGCTTCGCTTCGGCCCTTTCCGGCTCTACCCCAGTCTCCGATGGTCAGAGGCATCATGGGCCCACTGCGGCGGTGACTGCACCGTGGCTCACCCTTGCAACTTCCCGCTGAAACTCACGCGGGTAAAAGTCCCGAACACGGAGCCATTCTTCCCGTACCGCAGGCAGTTCCATGAACGCCCGGGTGTCCCGGCAGCACGCCTCCCAATCACCCGCTTCGAGCATCCCGTTCTGGTGGCACTTCCAGACCATCAAGGTGTGGTTAAACCACAGCTGGATGAGTCGGTCCCTCCGGAATCCATCATGGCTGGAACGTGGTTCAGCAATCTGTATGGCCTCCCACAATTCCGGCCGCTCGATGGCGACCGACACGACCCGCCGGTTGGAATCAGTCAGGCGAATGCTCGCATCGAGGCGTAACTGGCGCACCAGCATCCGCACCTGAAACGTGTTCATTCCCAACCCGACCAGGGCGACGAGGAAGCCCAAAACGGCCACGATGTCGGTGAGGGAAAGGGGAGAGGGCCAAAGCGCATCCACAATCGTGTTTCCTAAACACAGAAATACGCCGACGGGGACTGGCCCAGTCGGCGTTTGAAGAACCCTTCGGCAGGAAGGGTAGGGGACCTTGAGGGTCCGAGGCGCTTTTTAGCGCCGGAGGAACTGGCTCAACAGGTCGTCGAAGACTTCACGGGGAATCTCGACGACGTCCTCGTGTCCGGGGACGGTCAGTTGGGCCTTGTCTACCGTGGGCAACACATGGCCCTGGACGAGCACGGTGTTACGGTCGGTGACGATGATTCCGGGGCACATGCCATTGGCGCAGCCCCGAGGAGAGTAGTGGTCGATGACTTTCATCACCCCACACTTCCGCATCTATTTCCCGGGTCCGTCCAATCTATTCCAGTAAAGTTGCCGACCGCGGACATTGGCACAAAACCTCAAGTGCCCGCCTCGTTCATCGGTGAAGGCGAGAGCAGAATTTCCGATGTTGTCTTGACTAGAGCCTCGGACGTGAAGACGTCAAACTTCCTTAACTTCGTGAGTCGAAGTCGACGCAATCCCACTTGTCGAGATGCTGCCGGAGAACACTGGGACTTTAACCGGCGGTCCCACCGATGGGGTCCCGCCTCACCGCCGAAGAACACGAAGCGATGAAGGCACGGAAAGTTGGACTGAAAACCACTGAAACGGCAGAAGCCTCTTGAAAACCCTCAAACCATAATGGCCACTAATCCCCGTGCTGAGAGGGGTGGGTGACTTTGACCCCCGAATTTCGACTCTGGGTGGTCCCTTTTGAAGTGACCGGTGACGATTCATAGCGGCGCGGTGCTCTATGGCGAAGAATGCTGCTGCGGCATTTCCGATCTGGCCTTACGCTCTGGTTAAAGGTCCCACCGCCACTGGTTCCCCATTTCATCGGTGATGATGATAGCGGAGTCATTGTCGGCAAACACGGCAGAGATCATCTGCCCGGCATGAATTAGGGGCACGGTCAGGGGCTCTCCGGTCGACGCATCCCAGACCACTGCCGACGCGTCGTCGTTCGCCGTTATCACCCACTCATCGTTCTTGGCGAACTGGGCCGATCGAACCTTGTCCCGGTGCTGGATTCTCAGACCCAGGGGTTCGCCCGTTCAGTCCGCTTGTCGGCCATCGGAAGCCGGGGCTCGGGTACGCCGCCAAGGCACCCAAAAGCGCGCCCGGGAGAACGCGGGGGCGGATTGCGTCGGGCCGAGTCGACTCCGGGAAGCCCGCTCTTCCAGGAAGCCCCGCGACTGGAGGATTTAGTCCCATCCGGTGGGATCATCGGAATTGTGAGGGGGGCGATGGGTGTGCTTCACTGGTTCTGATGTCAGCCGTTGTCATTCGCCCCCGGGAAGTCCTTGGCGTGCAGCACGGCGCGGGAGTCGTAAACCCAACCGCCAGTGCCACGTCTCTGCCAACTCGAATGGAGATTGTTTTGGAGAACGCGTGTCGATGGATGACCGAGTTCCCCACTTGACCTTGCCCAGCCATGCCAACCGTCACCACCAAATCCCTCGAATCTTGGATCTGGGACGCCGCTTGCTCCATCCGTGGAGCCAAGGACGCAGCGAAATACAAGGACTACATCCTCCCGCTCATCTTCACCAAGCGGCTCTGCGATGTCTTCGACGACGAGCTGAACCGCATCGCCAGGGAAGTCGGCTCGCGGAAGAAGGCCTTCCAGCTCGCCAAGGCCGACCACAAGCTCGTCCGCTTCTACCTCCCTCTGGCGCCGGACGATACGGAGCAGCCCGTCTGGTCCGTCATCCGCAAGCTCTCCGACAAGATCGGGGAAGGCGTCACCTCCCAAATGCGTGCCATCGCCCGGCAGAATCCGCTCCTTCACGGCATTATCGACCGCGTCGATTTCAACGCCACCACCCACGGCCAGCGCGACCACAGAGGTGATTCCTTTGCGAGGCCGGCCGCGATTGTCAGATACGCTGTTTCTATTCTTCTACCTGCTGCATCCAGAAGTGCGGTCGGACCTTGCCGGAAAGATGGAGGGCAGTACGAGACGGCAGCGACTAAGCAAGAGCATCCTTGGCGACTGTCTCATCCCCCTTCCCCCCTCCCCGAACAAAAGAAGATCGCGCACATCCTTTCGACGATGCAGCGGGCGCTCGAAGCGCAGGAGCGGATCATTCAGACCACCACCGAGCTGAAAAATGTCCTCATGCACAAGCTCTTCACCGAAGGCCTCCGCCACGAACTGATGACCGCGAAGACCCGCTTTCACGAACTGGGGATTTCCGGATGAAAACCAAGAAACCAATGCAAAGCCATGAGTCTTGAAAATCATTCAGCACCGGGTCCAGCAGCCGGGTATGCATTTGAATTCGAACGTGCTCTCCATTGGCTCGCACGGAGCTCGGCCGGTTTCTTGATCGGAATTGAAACCGACGATGACGTCGCCATCAGGCACCAGGATGGTTCACGGACTCTCGAACAGAATAAGCATTCGATTCAGGAGGACGCAGAGCCATTTGGGAACCGCTCGAAAGACCTTTGGAACACCCTCTCAATATGGGTGAATGCACTTGAAGATGGAGAATTGGATGCCACCAAAACGCGGTTTCTGATGGTCACCAACAAGGCCTTGCCCGACTGCATCGCGAAACAAATTTCACAAGCTAAAACAGACGATGAAATCACTGCATGCCTGCAGGAGCTGAAACTAGCTGCTGTGAAGCCGTCTGAAACCATCCGCGCATACACGGATAAAGTGCTCGCTGCCACATCGGAGCCACATCTGCGCGCTGTGATCAAACACTGCGAGTTGGCTGATGCAGCGAGCGGAGCCAGCGGACCCGACCTTCGGAGACAAACAATCGCTGAGCTTCCGATCCCTAATTGGTTCACTAACGACGCTGATTCCATAGCGAACGAATTGCTGGGATGGGTTAAGACACAGGTTCTGGCACTATGGCAGGCTAGACAGCCCGCTTGGATCTCGCGAGACAGTTTTGTCACTCAATTCCATGCAGTCCTGAACCGACGCAAGCGTCAGCAGACACGAGAACGGGCAGCCAATCTGATTCCAGTGATTGATGAACAGTTAGGGCAAGAGAAAGGGCGGGTTTTCGTAAAACAGATCTACTTGGTCACGGATGAGGACAGCCGCGTTGATGAAGCCATCCGAGAGTATATCCGCTGTCGGATTGAAAAGAGCCGGCTTTCAGCCGACGGGAATATCACAGATCAAGATTGGATTGATTTTGATGAATCGCTAAAGACGAGGTGGTCGAAGATTTTCAGTCTCCAGAGGCGCCTAAGCAAGGCTGACCCTGAAGAGGATGTCGGTTTCAAAGTGTTGTGCGAGACTACCGATGAGCACAGGGGGCGGCTCGCCGGGGTAGAGACAGAGCAGGTCTATTTGACCGCAGGCACCTACCACCGGTTGGCTGATCAATTGGATGTTGGCTGGCATCCGCGCTACGAGGAATTGGTAAAGCAGGAGGAACTATGAAAGATATCCTTTTTGAACAGCAGATTGTGCAAAATCCCGGACTGGGAGCCGAAACGCTATGGTATGCAGTCAACGAAGCCTACGAGGAGAAGAATCGGACTGGAGGCATGCCGCTTTTTATGGCGTTCATCGTTCTGCCTTTAACATTCCACAGGCGTTCCGCCAACGCACTTGCTTCCAAAGTAAAACCCGGAGCCCTTTACAAGGCTGTAGCAAGCGACCGCGAAATTAGGGTAGGCCTTCAACAAAGAATGGAGGCCCTCTCAGAACGCACGCTGCAGTCACTATCTGTCGCATTCTCGACAGGATTGTTGCTGCTCGATAGCGAGGAGAGTCCTCAGCTTATTCCTGGCAGGAAATCTCCCCCTGTCGCTCACGCCACCGAGGAAGTGAAAACCATCCTCGCCGCGGCCAAGAGGGTTGGACAGGCGACTGCCGAACTGGCGTCCGCACAAATTGCCACACACCTCAACATTCGATTCTGATGAAACTCGCCATACTTAAAATCGTTCTTTGGCCAAAGCAGGCCCAGTTGCCTCCCCGAGTGATTCCATTTTTAGCGGACAAGATTAACGTGATCACTGGTGAAAGCGCGACTGGCAAATCCTCGTTAACGGCTATCATCGACTACTGTCTCGGCAGCGGGAAATGCGCCATTCCGGTCGGCTTGATACGCGATGTTAGCGAGTGGTTCGGTCTCCAAATAAAGCTGGCAAACACCGAGCTGATTGTTGCACGGAGAAACCCAGGCGACCAACAGACCACAACCGATTTGTACTGGATTGAAGGCGTTAACCTTCAGGTGCCCAATCGAGTTGAAAAAAATGGCCGCGTCGAAGACTTGAAAAGCCGATTGGATCAAGCTGCGCAACTTCCCCATTTAGAGCTGAGTGCTGACGATTCCATCGGATACGGAGGGCGTCCAAGTTTTCGGGATATGGCGGCTTTCAATTTTCAGCCCCAGCACATCGTTGCAAACCCATACACCCTATTTTTCAAGGCAGATACTACCGAACATCGGGAGAAACTGCGTGCGATGTTCCCATTGGTTCTTGGAGCCGTTGATTCGTCAACATTGGAAAAACAGCGTGAGTTTAAAGATCTCGCCAAAGAACACGACAAGTTGCGGCGGGAGCTGGACGCTCGTTTAGATGCGGCCAAAGCATGGGAAGCGGAAGTCGAGAGCTACTATCTACAGGCGAAGGCCCTTGGTCTCTTGCCCAACAGTCCGAACCCCGATGCATCTTGGAAACTCGATAGATACGTGCTCGAACTGAGGCCTGTTCCTGAGTATATTAAGAGGCACGATATTCCAGAAATCAAAGAAGGAACAAGCGAAGAGGCTGTCGCGCAGCTCACACAAATCCTTGGCGAGGAGGACCGCCTTGCACGGCAGATTGGGTCGGTTCGACAGCGGCTCTCGAAATTGGACCAACTCGCTGCCTCTGTTGGGGAGTATGGGGTGACGCTTTCCGACCAGAAGGATCGAATGCTTGGAGTTGGATGGCTAGAGCGGAAGTTGCAGGCGGCTCATACCTGCCCGGTTTGTTCGGCTGTCCATGAAGGAGGAAACGAACACCTCGGGGAGCTTCAAAGGCTGGCACACGAACTAAGTGTTCTGTCAAACTCGGTGGCCCAAGCTCCTGCGAAACTAGATCAGGAGCTTGCGGAACTTCGTACTGAGTTGCGTTCACTAGAGCAGGACATTTCGAAGACTCGCAAGAAGAGACAGTTCCTTGAATCCCAGTCCCAAGAAATGTCCGCGCAGCGCCAACGTGTAAGGCAGATCTATTTGTTTGTTGGTCGGGTGGAGCAAGCACTGGAAAATCTCTCCGCAAGCAGGAATGTGGGCGATCTCAAAGAGCGCGTGGACCAGCTATTCCGTCGCATCCAAGACCTTCGCAATGAATTGGACCCACGGGCACAACGTGAGCGGGAGCGGGCGGCGATTGAATCTGTTTCATCCCGCATTCACGATCATGCGCGAGACCTCCAACTTGAGCACGCAGCGGAGAACGTCAGGCTGAACATTCGGGAATTGACACTCCAGTTCACTACCCTTTCAGGGCGGACGGACTTTCTCTGGGAGGTTGGAAGCGGGCAAAACTGGGTCGGCTACCACATCTCATGTTTACTTGCATTACATGAACATTTCTTCGGACTCCCCAATAGCCCAGTTCCTCGGTTCCTCGTGATTGACCAGCCGAGCCAGGTCTATTTCCCCGAAGCGTGGCCGACATTGAACGAAACACCGGGCGGTAAGTCTGCGGATATTGAGGGCGTGCACCGGATTTTCTCCGCACTTTCCAAGTTTCTCGAATCATTGCCGGAGCCCTTTCAAATTATCGTTTCTGAGCATGCTGGCGCAATTACGTGGCAAGGCTTGAGGAATGTTAACGTAGTTGCCAATTGGCGCGAGGGGCAAGGCGATTACCTGATTCCCGCATCATGGCTGAAAGACGTCTGAATACAAGATTTCAAGCTCACACTGGAGAGCACACGAAATGGCAAACATTCAGATCACCGACTACGAGGCCTTCGCTAAGGAGTTCATTGAGGAGTATTTATCGCGGGGGCTTGGCGCTCTGGGAAAACGTGATATTGACATCTTGGTGATGCACTTGCTTGAGACGCATGGGAACACCCGTATGAAGGGGAATCAGGCCCTGAGCATCGACCTTCAGACCGATGTATCGACGATCAAATTGTTGCGCTACAAATCAAAACTGCGATACCCATCGAAAGACGCCGCATTTGTCGCCAGAGACTTCCTCTACGTCTTCGCTTTAGCCCAGTTCGAAGCGGAAAAGGGGCGGCTAGTTTTCATCATCGAAGACTCCTTTATTCGGAACGTCATTCAGGGGCGTCTTAAATCTCAAGGGGCTCTTTTCGATAGCTCCTTCAACTCGGAGATTTTCAAGGTTCGGGTAGAACATCTCAAGCCGATCTTGATTGAATACTACGGCGCGTCGATTGCCGATCCCTTTGTCAAAGACATGAACAAAATCGTGGCGAAGGAGGGCCAACTGAAGTTTTCAGAGATCAAGAACGCTTTTGTCCTTGGCGCTGCGAATGGACTTGGCGCCTCTGTTGTAACTCTTGTGAAGGGGCTGCTCACCCAAGGAGCCGCTTAATCAAGATGCCCACACCCGGAGAACACAAAACCGTCCAAGCCCGCATCCTCGAATACGCCGAGGCCATCGGTTGGACGATGGTGTCCCGCGAGGAAGCCGAGCAGCGGCGCGGGTTTGATCCGGAGGTGCCACCTGCCGACCGAGCCAGGAATCGCTCGCTCTTCTTCGACGACCTGCTCGACGCCAAGGTACGGGAATTCAATCCGCACTACGCCGAGGCCGAGGGCGCCTTGCTCGGGCAGTTCCGCCATCTCCACACCGACATCTACGGCAACCGGGAATTTGTCGAGCACCGCGATCGTATTCGGGAAGAAATGGCGACCGTTGGCCGAATGCTGCTCGGAATCTGAAAGAATGACCCCTTTAAAACTGGAAAACCCGTCTTGCCCGCCAGACCGCAGTGACGGCCCACTTAGTCTGAATGAGTTAATCCGGTTTATTGATGCCATCTCCTGCCAGGAACTAATTGAATCTGAGTAAGATGGGTTGGAGATTGAAATGCTAAGTGGCTCGTTTAGTTTTTCAAGACAATCATCAATGGCATGGTTACTCGTAAACATTATCTGGAACTGGTCCGGGAGCGGCTGAAGAGCTTCCCCGTGGTGTCGGTGCTCGGGCCAAGGCAGGTGGGCAAGACAACGCTGGCCCAGGAGATTGCCGGCGAGCAGCCAAGCCACTTCTTCGACCTGGAAGACGTGGACGCGCTGGCGCGGTTGGCGGCACCGAAGATGGCTTTGGAACGATTGGAGGGGTTGGTGGTGCTGGATGAGGTGCAGCGCAAGCCAGAGCTGTTTGCAATGCTGCGGGTGCTGGCTGACCGCAAGCCGGGGAAGGCGCGTTTTCTTCTCACGGGCAGCGCGTCGCCGTCGCTGGTGCGCGGGGTGTCGGAATCATTGGCGGGCCGGGTGGCGCTGGTGGACGTGGCGGGCTTCAACCTGGAGGAAGTGGGCGAGGCGGAGTAGCGGAGGCTGTGGTGGCGGGGCGGATTTCCGCGGGCATATCTGGCTTCCACAGATGCCGGGAGCCGGCAGTGGCAGGAGGAGTTCGTGCGAACCTTGCTGGAGCGGGATATGCCGCAACTGGGGATCTCTGTGGCCTCCTCGGCCTTGCGGCGATTCTGGACGATGCTGACCCATTACCACGCGCAGATCTGGAAAGGCTCGGAACTGGCACGCTCGCTGGGCGCGTCCGAACCGACGATGCGCAAGTATCTGGATCTCCTGAGCTCGACCTTCATGGTGCGGCAACTGGCTCCGTGGCATGAGAATCTCGGCAAGCGGCAGGTGAAAGCGCCGAAGGTTTACCTCAGGGATTCCGGACTGCTGCACTGCCTGATGCGGCAGACGTCCTTCGCCGATCTGGAAGCACATCCGAAACTGGGCGCGTCGTGGGAGGGATTTGCTCTCGAACAGGTCTTGAGCATCACCGGCGACCGCGACGCCTATTTCTGGGCCACGCACGGGGGCGCGGAACTGGATTTGATGGTGAACCGGGGCGGGAAGAAATACGGCTTCGAGTTCAAGTATGGAGACGCGCCGTCCACGACGAAGTCCATGCACACGGCGTTGAATGATTTGAAACTGGAGCGGTTGTTCGTGGTGCATCCGGGCAAAGATTCCTACGAGATGAACGACCAGATGGAGGCGGTGGCCATCACCCATCTGCGGGCGCGGCTGTCGCAACTGGGCATGTGAGGGGAACAAACATGATGCGGAGCCCTTGACCGAGTTCTGGGCAGATAGAACTGGTGCATCCAAAATCGGAAATCGTTCCCTGACCCCGTCTCCGTCGATGCGCATCCACAATCGTGTTTCCGTAAACACAGAAATACGCCGACGGGCACTGGCCCAGTCGGCGTTTGAGGAACCCTTCGGCAAGAAGAGCAGGGGACCTTGAGGGTCCGGTGCGCTTTTAGCGCCGGAGGAACTGACTCAACAGGTCGTCAAAGACTTCGCGGGGAATCTCGACGACTTCCTCGTGCCCGAGGACGGTCAGTTGGGCCTTGTCCACCGTGGGCAACACATGGCCCTGGACGAGCACGGTGTTGCGGTTGGTGACGATGATTCCGGGGCACATGCCGTTGGCGCAGCCCCGCGGAGAGTAGTGGTCGATGACTTTCATCACCCCACACTTCCGCATCTATTTCCCGGGTCCGTCCAATCTATTCCAGTAAAGTTGCCGACCGCGGACATTGGCACAAAACCTCAAGACCTTTGAGTAGCCGACACTGCGTGCGGCGGCTTTTTCGGCCTCCAGACCGGGGAATGGCACCGTCGACGCGAGGCACCCACGCAAGGAATCCAAGGAACGAACCCGGCGGAGAACCAACTCGCTCCCATCAACCCTCCACTCCAGTCGGTCGCCGGGCTTTACCTTGAGCTGGCTGAGCAATTCTGCCTGGACAGTCACCGGCACCGACTCGTGAACCGTGATGGTGATGGGACCCATGCCGCCAAGGATGGCCGAAGCTCGAGCCCTGGGTCAAATCGGACCGAAATCGTAGCCACGCACTCTGGTCAGCCTGGTGGAAGCACGTAGGCTGTTTTCGTGCCTAATTGCTTTTCACACCTGCCGTGAAACACAGGTTCAGCGGAACGCCGAGGCATTCGGGTCATGCACGTGGAAAAACCCGAGGATACTCTCGGGGTTGGTTACGCAGATCTGGATGTGATCCAGAGAACGAATGCCGGCGGTTGGGTAAATGGCTGTCCCCTCAATGAAGAAGGCTCGGATTGTATCGAAGGCAGGCTGCTTCTGTTCCTCTCGAATTTCGTGGAGCGTTTTGAAGACGGCGTGGTCGAGGTACCGCCGCTCCAACAGGGAGCCTTTGTTTTCCGCCATCGTAACCGAGGTGTCTTCGCAGACCTGCCTGTAAACATCGTAGGCCGCAGTCACGAGCTGGACGTGGGCAGCTTCGATGAGGTTGAGGCAGTTCCCCATGTTGATGACTGCCCCGACGACGGCCGGCTGGCTGAGCCGACCCGCTTTTTTGCTGTCTTCGGCCCAACGCAGCGCTCTGGAAGGACTTTCCTCCCAAAAGTAGACACCTGGACCAAGCCAGTGATGCTGTTTCAAGCCGGGGTCCGGTCGTTTGGACCCGTCCACGAGGCCCTCAGCAACCGACCGATCGCAGCCGTGGTACCCAAGCACCAAGTTCCGCGAGACCGTCATCGGAACTCGGGTTTCAACTGGCCGCGGGCATCGTGAAGACCGGTAGCCTGCAACAGCCGCAGCATGCTCTTCTTGTTGCTCAGAATGCGGCGCGCAGCAGCCTGGAAACTCTGGAGATCCTTTTCCTGGGCCTGTGGTCTCAGTCGTTTTTGGACGGTGGCCGTAGTCATACCGATGTTCCTTAGAGTGCATCGGCGTCAGGTCGCAGGCAACGGGCCTTTTGCATCCTTTTGCGTCGGCACGGCGTCGGCACGGCGACGGGAGGACGCATGCAAAAGCCGGAAATAGCCCTTGCCGTACAGTCCGATAAAATGGATTATCAGACTAAGAAGGCCAGAGAGGGGGACCCCATAGGACCGTATTTGTCCCACCTGACCGGTCAGATTCCCGCACAGTAAATGACGGAAATCCTTCAAGTTCCGGCGGGTTTTCAACGACCCTCGGTCAACACCCTCCTCTTCTGGCCCCTGAGGATGCCCGCCCCCATGTCCAAAGATGGTCCTATCATCGTCCGACGCACCAAACCTCAAGGGGTCGCTCTGACACCCCCTCCGGAACTCACCGGAGAATCCACCGCGGACTCCACCCTTCCAGTTCCTCTCCAGTCGCCAGAACAGCGTCTCATTACCCAGGCGGAGTTTCAGCGCCTCGCCGACATTCCCCCCGAGGCTGAGTGGTTTGCCAACATCACCAATCCCAACACCCGCCGAGCCTACCGGAACGATGTTGGGCAGTTCATGAAGTTCGTTGGCATCGAGCACTTCACCGACTTCCGCATTGTCGCACGAGCGCACGTCATCGCCTGGCGCAAGTCGTTGGAAGACAAAGCCATGGCTCCGGCCACTATTCGCCGGAAGCTCTCTGCGCTCTCCGATCTCTTCGATTACCTCTGCAAAGAGAACGCCATCGTCATCAATCCGGTGCATGGTGTCGAAAGACCTACCGAGGGGGCGAATGAGGGAAAAACGCCTGCGATTTCTGACGAGCAGGCCCGCCAGCTTCTTAACGCCCCAGACCCCACCACGCTCAAAGGCAAACGGGACCGGGCAATTCTCGCAGTCCTCCTCTACCACGGGCTCCGGCGGGCAGAACTGTGTGCACTGAGGGTCGAACACTTTGTCCAGAGGCGTGGCATCATGACGCTCACCGTACACGGGAAACGAGGTAAGCTTCGCTACCCTCCGGTACACCCCAAAGCTCTCTCTTTGGTCCAAGATTACCTCGATGCCTCAGGGCATGGAACCGACGCCAAAGGTGCGCTCTTCCGTCCCATGCGCAGACCCGATGGAAAGGTGGAGAAGGCACTCACCAGCGATTCGGTGTACCGGAACGTGGTGATGCACTACGCGAAATCCATAGGCATCAGCATCGAGGCGTTCGGGCCGCACTCGCTCAGAGCAACAGCAGCGACCAACGCGCTCGAAAACGGAGCAGACATCGCGAAGGTCCAGGAATGGCTGGGACACTCAGATATTTCCACCACCCGCCTGTACGACAAGCGGCAGAGTCGACCTGAGGACTCGCCTACGTTCAAAGTTTCATACTAATTCTAGCTGGCTCCGTGAAGATTCGTAGTGTGTTAGATAAATATTCTTTAAATTTACGTTAGAAGCACTCCGAATGCCGCATTCACCGAGAATTCTAAACTTGCCATGCAAGGCCTGCGGTCAATGGCACGTTACATTCTTAATTGCAGAGCCGTTTGGTTCATTTGGCCCAGCCGGATGCGATTTCTGTTGGTCAGCTCACGACCTTGATATCTTCCAATCAGAATATGGCTGGGTGGCCGCTTATGACCGAAATGTTTTGCGATACCCAGAGGAACATGACGGTAAAAGCCTGCCATTTTTTGTCCGATTCAAAGCGCCCCGAACCGAAGACGATGACGGCCCGATCATGTTGGCCAAGCGGAAATCCTATTTTTCCGCAAAAGAAGTCGCTGACATTTGGCATAAAACCAATGGGTGGTGCCATTTGTGCTCGCGCACGCGTTGGCATCTTGAGCAACGAGGCGTCTACGGTTGGCATATCGACCACGTAAAACCCAACATTGGTGGGCTAGCTGGCACCGAACTATCCAATAACTTTCGAGTCGCCTGTGCAAGCTGCAATCTACGGAAGGGCAAAGGCTATCGGCACAGGGACATAAGGGACAAATTAACAATATTCATGGCCGGATGGCAGGCTCTTTATAAGGGTCAGGTTGTGGGTTCAAGCCCCACCGCCCCTACCACTTCGCTAAGGCGACAAGGCTTAGCCGCCGTAAAGCTGCCGGGGTCTCCTAGAGACCATGAAACGGAAAATCGCGGTAACAGTTCGCGTGCAGCACCTTGTTAGCCGTGTGTCTCACGAGCCACCTTCTCAACACCGGAATGAAAATAGTACGCTGCAACTACCATGAAAAACGCTACAAAAAACATCTGGTGCCTTTGCTCTGGTGCGCCGCTTCCAAACCAAGCAAACCAAGCATGAAAGCCGCTCTGAAGAAGGTCTAGAATGCCATCAATCAATCGCCGGCGGGTAACAACCAGAGTCGCAATCCTACTCTTGACCGTTGGAGCATGCTTCGCAGCGTAACGCAGCAACGCGGACACACTCTCCTTGATAACCGTTGAGATAATCGCAACTATGATCCAGTGAGGATTCTCCATAGGTCAATTGTCTTCGGTTAACGTTGTTAGGCCAACAGCAAAAAGTCGGCAGAAAGAAAGAACTGATTCCCGACGCCCGCTACGCAGCCCTGAGGTCCAAGGTGAATGAGACGGTTGCTCAGCGAGGATCGCGCAAAAGCACGATCCGCTAAAAACGGATTGATATATCATTTAGCAAGGACGATTCATTGCGAATCGTGGTGGTATAGTTGATAATTAAAAAGGGGGTCTGGTATGACCGTGGGGTGCTCATGACCGACAATAAATGTGCCAGGAACTGATTCAACCAACATAAATGGGAAATCAAAGCAAAATGGTTTCCGAATGCGCCTGTATCCCTCCCAAACATCATTATGTACTCTTTCAGCCAGCGTTTCAATTTGGTCTTTGGGGATAGATTTGACAGATATTTGCACATGAAAAACAGTTGGTATCCCATGCCGCTTAAGAATCTGCCGACAATCAAATCCTGATTTTTCAAATAGATACGCCCCAATCCCGCAAATACGCTCGCTTCCATAAATCATGTAATGACCCGATTTATTTATTAAATCCTCCTTATCTATCACCACGTACAATTCCCCCTGTTCGACGTGGTTAATCGAAGAGATGGCAGAGGAAATTGAAGACTCTGTGATTTCAGGAAAGCCAACAGAGGAAAAAATCTCTTTAGCTGATCGATTAAGCTCAGCAACATCTGCAACCCGGATTCCATTTGTGTAATAGGACTCCACATCCAGTGGACGACAGCCGTGAAAAACCACGATCTTCTGATGCGACTGGATATAGCGTGTAACGCTTACAATAGTAGGGCGTCTCTTTTGACCACCTAGCCAGCTCCACCATTCAGGTGATCTCCATTTAAAGACTTTCATGGCAAACGATCAGCTTGAGCGAGAGATTGGGCAGCACTCGACGCAATGCCCGATAAAGACTTTGGGCGCAGCTAATTTCGTTCGCACACCTTCCGGGTGAATCTGCCGTTTAACAAGCTTTTAATATCCAAGGCATGCTCATCGATGAGTCTCTGTATATGCGGAAGCGATAGATCATTGAAATTGAGCCTATGAAACTCTCGGAAGAAGCTCTGTACTGCACGGACAAAACTCCTCAGCTCTTTGTCTCTCATCGCACGAACTTCTACTAGGAAATACCCCGCAGATTGAACCTGATTCGCGGGATGTACCTCTATGTGTATGGATTTACAGCCTGGGTAGTGCTTCTGAAACCAGGCGGCAGAGCGGTTCATCTGCTCTGCTTCCGACTTATTTATCTCGATCCTCTTGAGGTCTACCTCGCTCTTGCACTCCCATACGATATAGTTAACATCGTCTAGGGCCCAGAGGTTGTCCGGCCCCTCCTTCCACTCTTTGTCAGGGCGCTCACCTGCAAGGCCAAGAGCGCGGCTTAGCTCATCAAGTGCCTGCTCAAACTTGTCAGCTTTCATTCCGAAGACTAACCTGCCAAGTATGTCCCCAATCGCGATCTCTACTTGGGTGAAATCGCCTTGGCTGCGTAGCCACTCGGCGATTCGCTCCACACGACCCAGACTGATCAAAGAGAGCTTTGTGACGATTGACCCATGAGCTGGCCGCATGAGCATTCTGTTCGTATTGTGTGCTGCAAGTTGTAGACGCGTCACCTCTACCTGGTCACTGGGGTAGTGGTAGCGGGCTAGGTTCTGCAAATACCAGCCGCGATCAGATGAACCAAACTTGTTCTCGTCGAGCAAGCGCTGAAGTCGAGATGCGGCTGCAACGTAGTCGCCCGCTAAAAAATGCTGTTCTGCCTCGAGCTCAGCGGCATAAATTGTCAGAAGGGTTTTGTTTGCCTCCTTGGGACGTACCTTCTCCATCTGCTCAGCGTAGAACGCCTTCCAACCCTCATCCCGAGTCAAGCACTGCCGAATAAGGCCGAGGAAGGCATCTTCCACCTCGGTTCCACTGCAAATCTCTTCCCTTGCGTAGCCAGCAATCTCAAGGCCGATCTTGATTTGGGTTGCCATCTGAGATGACAAATAGCTTCGCGAGTGTTGATCGCGAAGTGCGCGTGTGAGGTCAGACCCGATTGCAATAACGACCGAGTAATCCTTTTCGCCGCGGACGCTTCTTCCCATGCCTTGTTCGATGGTGCGTGCAAGTCGCATAAGCGTTGTGTCGCTCTCAGGCCTGCAGCCTTCTTCGTAGAGATCTATCAGGCTCTCTGAGTAGGGCTTGCCATCGAAGATCAGCACCCGGCAGGAGTCATCTGGCAGGTCAATACCGTCGTACCGGTTTACAAGAATCAACGTCTGCGCGTAATCGCCGCGCCGGAGGTCGCCAATGTTATCCCGCACTGTTTCGGTGTTGGCGACCTTTGCTCCATATTTCGCCCAGTCCCCTGTGTTCTTGAAAGAGGTCGCGAGTACAACGACGCCAAACTTTCGCCGCGCATCTGTAGAGCCGAACTTCGAAACAATTGATGCGCGATCTAGAGTCGGGTTAATTAGGGAGGGAAGAAGAATCATCTTCTCGCCTGACCAACTCTCCCGCTCGTACACAAGCGGTTTAAGTACAGTTTCAGGTGCGAGTTGAAGTCCCTTTATCAAAAATGCGTCATCAGTTACGGTTGCAGACATGAAGATTCGATGTTCTGCATTCCAGTAGCTACCGAAAGAGTTGAGTGGGGCGATGTGTGGCTCAATCTCGATTGCCCCCCCGGAGACGACGCAGGTACAGTGTTTCAAGATATTACGCACCAGTGGCCAGACAAATTTGACACTACCCGTATTTGATGCGGCAGACAGGATTCCTGCAACCTCCGCTTCCCTTTCGTACCAGCACCAGTAGGGAACGGGAAGCAGTGCGTCTAGCTTTCCGTTGCATATGTCTGCGTAAGTGCCAACACCTTGCTGCTCTAGATCATTGGCAAAGAGTGTGCGCAGCCGCTGATATGCGTCTTCCGATGCTTCAATGCGGAGTTTGCAGGCGTTCCTAATAGTATCAGCGCACGCATGTGCGTCATCCATCAGCAGCGTTCCAACAGCTACGGAATTTCGATCCATGCCGAACTTCGTAAGTCCATTGAAGAGCTTCTGAACGGAGGTAACAAGAATGTGTTCACTATTCAGAAATGCGTCTGGGAGTTCAGGATCGGCCTTAGAGGTGGGGATCCCAAACTGCTTTGCCTGTTCGCAGGTCTGTTCTATGAGAAAGTTGTTTGGACAGAGATAGACCGCCGGGCCCTTACCTTGGTTCAGCCGCGCTTGCAGCATAAGCAGTCCGACTAGAGTCTTCCCTTGACCGGTGTGCAACTTAACAATTACGTCGCGCTGCGATTGGTGGAACGCCGCCCATTCTCCAAGGATTGCTTCCTGAGATGGCCGGAGAGGTCCTTTGTCACTTGCTCGATCGAGGTTTTTGTATAGCTCAACTGGATCTGAGACTTTAGACACCTTCTTGTTCGCGAGCTTCTTTGTGAAGTTAATCATTCTGACCTTTCTTGAAAATGCATTGTGTTGGCGGATTTCGAAGTTTCGAATGAGCATAGGTGTTAGTTTGTGCGCACTAGACACTATCGCTCACGAGAGCGGATTGGCGAGGTGGGTTGAGGAAATGAGGGAGACAGGGAAAGGCTGCGTGGGTGTCCGGCGCCTAGGCGTCGGGCATTGCCACAATGGGGTGGCTCGTCAGAACAGAGCTGAGAACAGATCCGCTGTATTGCCCTGAAATCCCCACCTTCCACATCAACAAACGTCAAACACGTTGCCCTAGATGTCCATGCCGAAACCCTCACCTTTGCCCTCGCCGAAGGTGTCAGCGGGCAGTCAATCCCAGCCAAGGATGGGCGATTGAAAACAATCCACTTTGAGGTGGGCGTTGCGTTGGGGCGGTGGGAGCCGCACTCAACATCCACCTCAAAGTGGCTAGTCTTGACCGCCCGCTGACATTTTAGTTGCACGCATCAATCGTCCACCGTGTGAGCACGAAGGTCCCTAGGGACAGCATTAAAGTTGTTGCTTGGAGATGCTGATCATGGAAGTGCAGAGTTTTCCACTTGCGGCACTGGAACTCGACCTTGGTCCAATGCACCAAACTCGTTTTCATCATCGTTTTCAACGTTCTCTAAATTTTCCAATTCGTCGTCGTTTGGGGGCAAATCTTCACCCTTCTTCTTGAGCTTTGAACTGAACAGAAGATGCTTTCCCACTTTTGCTTGGAGTTCTCGCCACGCGCCAGGTTTGCTTTCCAATCCTCCGCGCTTCCCGTCTTCTATCCAACTGAGATCGCCCAGCGATACAGTAAAACTGTCGATTCTGGTAAGCACGCAGAGATAGTGAGTTTTTCCAGTTTCCTGCAATTGTGAGATCACATGGTTTGTGAAATCGACTTTAACAATCAGGTCTCTAAGATCATTTGAAAGCGCCTTTTTGAAGGTATCTGCTTTGTCGTCACCGATTTTAACTTCAATCTTTGATCCACTCGGACTTCGCAACTCTTTGGCCCAACCGCGCGTCTTTTTTCCCATCAACGTTTCAACTGGGCCTTCATAGACATGCAAAAGGTAACGCCCAACACAGATGTTTCGATACTTGCCATCGTAGGATGGGTTTCCATCGCACGGTGAAGGGTTAGGAATTTTCTTCTGGTTAGACCTAGTAACAATTGGAGGAACTAAGCAGCACAGGCGAATAACATCCCCGAGAAGCGCCGCCGCATTGTTTGTTGAGGATGCACTGTCTGGCCTAAAAAATTTCGCTTCAAGGTAGTTTTTGTGACGCCATCCAAAACGCGATAATCCCTCTGAACCGATCATAGTTCTCGACGTATCAATGAATAGATCAGCTCGAAGATGTCGCTTCTTGGTAGAACTATTGTCTGGGCGTTCGAAACCCAAGGGTGAGTAGAGTTTCTCAACCGATAATCCGGCGAGAGGATTTAGAACATTCCTAGCATTGAGTTCCTGTAGAACCGCGAGGCTCACGGCATTAACAATGCCCGCTTCATAGTCTTGGGCAGCGTAGTTACTCCCCGAGAGAATCTCTGGGAGATAGTGAAATGCGTTCTCAATTAGCATGTAATTATTTCTCCATTTAACTGTTCCTCCAGTTTGATAAATCCAACATCATTTCCTCATCCGCACAGCCTCTTCCACGGAAAGTACCGCCTGCTCAATCTTGAGCTTAAAGTAACTAGGAATGCTAATAATTGGTCTTGGTTGATGATCTCTTCGAGCGTCAAAAGACGAATGCCAAACGCATCAAGGTGTAACCCGCGACACAGACTGCTGTGGCTAACGACGGTCCACTCCGGCAACTTTATGGCCAGCGTGGACCTCCTGCTTAAATTGTAGATTTTACTCGGAAGGAATCGGCAGTATTCATGTACATCGCTTGTGTGAGGCCGCCAATCTCACGTGGCAGTTTTTGACGACCTCTTTGGAGTTCAACTCTTTCTCCTACACAAAAGCTCGATTGTCCAAGGGACGGCGAAGTGACAAAGAACGTGGAAACCTGTTAGCGCAGCACCGACTTGCCCGACGGAGGCGAAGAAGAAGATTTCCTTTCGCCACTCCAAGAGCGCGACATAAATCAGCCAAGAGATACCAGGCACACCAGATGCGCCGTGCCCTCTAACTGCACGGCGCACGTTCAGTACCAGGGAAACAAAATCCCCCGCGACAGCGGCGAGCAAAATGCCTATGTCGAAAAAAGCTAACATCTGCCTTTCTTCATGGCGCGTAGATGCGTTGCCCCAAAAAGCCTTTGATCCATTGCCATCCGGATGGCCAGCGCAAAGAGCCGGGAAGCGCCGTAGCCACAGTCTGATTGCCTGGTAAAAGCCAATTCGGTTTCGCGCCAGCCATGAGCCAGTTTCTAGCGGTCGGTCCACCTGTCATAACCCATGAGCCAGGTTGCAGCGGTCCACCGAAGTGAGTGATTGGTTGTTTCGCACGAGTTAATGGGCGAAATAGAGTTGCCGACAACAAGCAGACTTGTGCAATTTCTCCGCTAGTGTGGCTTTGATTGTAGAGGTTACGCTCCCAGTCGGATACGGGTTCATAATCATCCGACCAAATATCGCCATTCTGATAGAGATCCGCTAATGGATCGTAGACCGGAATGAGGCCATCCATCGTTGCCGCGGCACCGTTGGCCAAGTCCATCCAGGAGTCGTCATCGAAAGCGATATTCGGATTGCCTATGCCGATGTTAAAATCACCGAACTGGATTCCCCAAAGCCCTGTTGGATCAACTATGCGAATTGGATTGTTGTAGTTACACTGATATAGGTTTCGGTCGAACCGTTCGCCCAGCGGATCCCTATTTATCCACGTTCCCAGGAGTGGGTGGTAGTAGCGGTAGCGGACCTGGTAGAGTCCGGATTCGCTATCCCAGCGGTAGGCGGCGAACCGGGTTTCCCAGTTGTAGGAGGAGCTGCTTTGGACGACGAAGCTGGCATTCATCACCCGGCTCGTTCCGAAGGCGTTGTAGCCGTAGCGTTCCTGCACCGTGCCTGAGGTGTTGATGATGGACGTCACATTGACCAGG
>CAJAHH010000129.1 GCA_903939515.1 uncultured Verrucomicrobiota bacterium | reverse complement strand
CCACAACTCGGGCGTTTCTTCCACCTTCAGGAAAAATGTGGAGGACTCCGGCTCAAACCGCGACTCCACTACCTTCCAGCTCTTCCCAAGCCCAAGCAACTGTCCAAAGGTCTGTTCCGGTGGCATCGATCGCCATCATCCGCCACCCGTCAAGCCCCCCCCTTCCCACTGGAAATAGCGAGGAACCATAAATGTCCTCTGATAGTTCCCGGGTTTCGGCAGGAGTGCCACCCCCAAACTCAAAGAAAGCGGTGTCGGTATCTTCAAAATATTTAATTTCCATTTGTTTTTATCCTCATAATTATGGTCAAAGAAAGGATTGTGTACGGTTCGCGAGTCTCCCAAAAGAATAACTCGTAATGCCCGATTCTGAGAGTCAGAAATCCGTGCCCATCGTCGAATGCATCCATCTGACTAAATCTTCTCTGATTCGGGATGTTCGATGACGCGCTCAATCCATTCATCCTTGATTCCGACCCGGTCGGGTCGCTGGCGGGTGTGCCGAAAATATTCTCTTTGCAGGAATCGTGGCATCAGACTCAATCTTTTCAGCGAACGCTTCACATCAGCGGCGTAGCGAAGCGAAGTTCGCTGGATGTGAGTGTTAGCGGTACATGTCACTCGAAATCCCATCGACTCTTCAGGGTCGCCTTGAGCTGGTTAATCTAATCTTCGCGAATCTAATCATATATTCGATAAACTCACTGTCTCCTTCTTTGAATCTATCCAATGATTCTATCCATTCATTTTCAGTTCCAGGAAAGTCGATTTCGGCCAATTCGATCACTATTTCTTCGCTTGGTAGATATTTAATTCCAAGATCAGAATCCCCGTAATTGAAAGACTCTGTAATTACATTTCCTTTGATATCCACGACTAGGCGAGGATCTCTCATGACAAAATACACGTATGGAGATTGACCCTTTGTTTTAATGGTCAAATCACAGTCATTGCCATTACCAGATATAATCATTTCTTCCAGTAAATGCCCTTCAATGGGTAATTTTTTTAAAGCCATTTTTTCCAGTAAATCTGTAGATTGCATCGCTAACGTTGTTTAGGACTCACTTGGGGGCTGCCGGCGCTTGTTTCTCAGTAGATACCAAGTCTCCTTGGGCAAGAGTCCCTGTCCGTTCTCGCCTACTTCGGAGAAAAGAAACCGATCTCCACCTCCAAATTCAGCCTTTGACACTTTTGCAGGAGAAAAGTTGCGTGGCCGAAACGGATGTTCCGTGATAGGAGTCCATGATTTTGTTAAGGGTTAACTTGAAGCTAACCGGCGTGCGGCATCGGGCGAAGAACGCTGTGGTGCGCCCGGTTGAGCGTGGGGTTAGGCTGTTGGGGGTTTGTGTTATCTCTGCAGGAATAGGGCTTGGTTGAGGGCTTCAGGAGTGGGTCTCCGATTAAGTCGCTGTCTTTGCTTTTGTTGGCTTGGATTTCTCCGGCGGCGGTCGAGGGGATAATGGCTAAGTTCGAGGTTTTACCGGGCTTTGTCCGAAGCAGGCGCAGGTTGAGTTTAATGCCTCGGGCGGAGGGGGTTCCGCGGTTCGCGGTGGTTCTTGATCGGACCATGAACCGGTCGGCGACCACGGGAATGCCTACTCGCAGCAGAATGGTGGTTTTATTGAGCATGCGGGAGGTTCCAAGTTGCCTAATAATCAGGGGGAGTAATAAGATAGTCAAATTAAAAACGGTTAATGGACCGAAAACTTTAAATGTCAGGGTTTGATGACGATTGGTTCGCGGAATTGCCCGGAAGCCGGGTCAGAGAAGGGTTGCCGAATTTGGGCGTGTGGGTTGCCTCGGCTAGGATTCGGTAATGGGATCCGCAACCTAGATGGGAAATTGCCGACTTCGTAGTATGTGATGTGGGTACGGCTATCGCACAAAATCAGCGACAGCGGTGTAACCCACGGGGCGCTCACAAATTCCCGCGATGCGCGAGCGGATGACGGAGCGGCCGCACGCCTTGTAGTTCTTGCCGCTGCCGCAGGGGCAGAGGTCGTTGCGTCCGACGCGGGTGTCCTTACACACGGGTTGGGCCTTGGCCAGCCCTTCGTTGTCTTGGGTGAGCACGTTGCTGGATTCAGCCAATAAGGGCGGATCCTGGAACAGGGCGGGCGTCAGCGGCCGGTTGTGCAGTAACTGCTTGCGGGCAATCCGGCTCAAGGCGCAGAGGAAGAGGTTGCGGCAGATCTCCGACTGGATGTTCACCATCAGGGCGTCGAGCCGCTTGAAGGCCTGGGCCTTGTATTCGATGAGCGGATCCCGCTGGCCATAGGCGGGCAAACCGATGGAGTTGCGCGGCGAATTTATTCCAGAGAGGTGCTCCTGCCAGAGGCGGTCGATGGCATCGATGGCGGGTGTCGCGCTCGATGTTGGCCGGGGCGTCGTCGGTCCATCGGAAACTTCGCTCGTGTTTCTCACCTGCGTAATCGCCCTTTGCCTTGAGTTGTGCGGCGATTCTGGTGCCTTAGGGGGTATGCGTTATGTGATGCGTCAGAAATTCTGGAGCTGGGGCGACGATTATCGCATCCGCGACGCTTCGGAGAACGAGGTGTACTTAGTCAATGGCAAGGTCTTCAGTTGGGGCGACAAGCTCTCGTTCCAGGATCCGAGCGGCCATGAGCTCGCGTTCATTCGTCAAAAACTCCTGAACTGGGGGCCCACGTATGACATCGAGAAGGATGGGCGTGTGGTGGCGGAGGTGCGTAAACACTTGTTCACGTTGTTTCGGTGCCGATTCACCGTCGATGTTCCCGGTCCCGACGATCTCGAGGCCTCCGGCGATCTCCTCGACCGGGAGTATACCTTTCGGCGTCACGGCCGCGTGGTGGCAGAAGTGAGCAAGCGCTGGTTCTCCTGGACGGATACCTACGGCGTGGACATTGCAGACGGCGAAGACGTCGTCGTGATCCTGGCCAGCGCGGTGATCATCGACCTGGTCTGCCACGACCACCAAGGCCAGCAACAGTGACTGGGTGACTGAATGAGCGAGTGAGCGGACCCAACAGCCGGGGGATGCAGGGCTACCAGCAATTCCGAATGCGCTTTCCCGAACCCCGATCCGCCGTCCTAGTACGAACAACGATGGATTGACCGACCCGTCTCCCAGTGATTTTATTGGTTTAATAATCTGAATCACCGAACTGCTCATGACTCTCTGCAAATACTGCAACGGTTTGATTGTTTTTGGTGGGAGTCGCGATGGCGAGTTGCGCTTCTGCAACGACACATGTCGCCAGAGTGGCGTTTTATTACGGAATGCTTCCCAACTGCCGGTAGACTTCGTTCAGAGGCGGACGCGGGCCGTGCACGAAGGCTCTTGTCCGCGGTGCGAGGGGGTGGGACCTATCGATGTGCACACCGCTCATCGGGTCTGGTCGGCATTGTTGGCGACCTCGTGGAGCAGCCATCCGGCGATTTCATGCCGACGCTGTGGCCTCAAACGACAGGCGGGCTCGATGCTCTTCAGTCTCGGCCTCGGTTGGTGGGGAATCCCTTGGGGGATCGTGTGGACGCCGATGCAAGTCATCCGGAACTTCATCGGAATGGTGAAGCCGCCTCCGCGAGGGGTTCCATCGGCCACCTTGGAACGGTTGGTCGCCATGGATCTGGCCCGACAACAGCTTGAGCAGGAAAAGTCCGGCGCCATCCCGCCGGTTCAGCCCCCGCTGCCGCCTCCGACCTCGCCTCCCGGCGCGTCCTGACAACCACCGCCTCGTTGGCCTCTCGAACCCTCTCTTTCGATCGGATGGTCGGTCTACATCTTGACCTACCGCTTCAGGTCCTGAATCCGGAAGCGCGCAGCCAGGCGGCAGTTTCCAACAGTTCCAGTGCCGTTGGGACATCTGCGGCTCCCGTGATCCAGAGGCTCACCCAGGAAGATTCCAAAAGCACATGATGGGGCTGCACTCGTCCCGATTGTACCCATCGGTTCCGCTCAGGCGCGTTCAACCGGACGTCGAGCAATCCATTGCCATGCAGGTGGGCGATCTCATGGCCCGCCAACACGAACTCGGTGCCTCCGAGACGATGGGGCCGCAATCGCATTTCCGGAAGTGAACGCAAGTGCGTCTCGATTTGCTCCATGGCCACCAGGCACGGAGTCCGCCGCAGGGCGGTCGTCACCAGCAGCAGGGCATCGAATACCTGCGGAAGGCCCGGGACCTTCGCGAGGAAGCCGAGATGCTCGACGGTGAAGCGGAACATCTCAGGGTGAGGATTCAGCGAGGCGCTGGATGTGGCGCATCACGCGGAGGTGGACTTGCCGGGTCATGTCCTCGGTCCAGAGGTTGAAATACCAGAGCGGGCGGACGTGGAGCGTGTACCAGCTGGTACCGATGAGGGTTGTCGTGCCGTCGTGGTTGTCACGCAAGTCGAACTGGCCCCGATGGAGAGTGACATGACCGTAAGACTCCGGGTGGGTCGGTTGTTCAGACACCTCGAAGGTCAGGCGTTCCTGAGGGATGAACTCAGAGATTTGCTCTTGGATGACGACACCATCGCTGAAGATGCACTGACGGTCCGCGCCGACACGATTGCCGCCGTTGGTCGTCTCCATGGGACACGGCAGACCGAGCCGGAAAATCCAATAGTCGGGTGGCTCTTGAATGCGTGGGAAGGCCAGCACATGGGGCCATACCTTGGCTGGCGAAGCGTGGATGAGGATCTCGTCGGTGACGGCTTCCTGCTGGTCCGATCGGAGTTGGGCCTCGGCATGCGCGACGAAGGCCAATAGTGGCAGCATGACCAGACGCAGCCCGTTGTCTCGGGGCATGAACAGCAGTCGGCCCAATAAGATGCCTGCCAAGAGTATGACGTACAGTCCGGGTGTGACGATGACTAGGCAGACGATGCCTTCGCCCAAAAACACCGCTGCCCCGCCGATCCCGATGACTGTCATCGAGAAGGAGTGGAGAAGGTAGTCCAGCGGGTTGAGTTTGAGTTTGCGCCAAAACCAAGAGGCCACGAGTCCCCCGAATGCTGGGACGAGCAAGAAGTTGGGCACCGATAGCAAGGGCTTCATCGGTTCGTTCAGGCTCTCGATCCAGCGTTGGATGGCGAGGAAAAGTCCCGCCGTGGCGAGGTCTCCGATGAGAATGCCGGCCCAAATCCATGCGAAACGACGAAGTCTGGACACGGCCCCGATGACAGGAGGGACTCGACTCATACTAACTTGGAAGTTACTCGGAGCCCCTTGGTAGGCGAGTGTATTCGTGATTAATTACTGAAAAAACGAGCAGCAATCCCGCTGGTAAACAGAGTTAATCAAAGAAGCTTGCCATTGTGTCAGACACTGTTGCCTGCCCCCATTTCCGTCGTTGGTCAGGCCAGGATTTCGCGGATCGGGCCGCCGCGCTCGACCAGGCGTGAGACGGGGCCGAGGGCGGAGAGTTCCATGCGGGTGTGGTCGAGGCCGAGCAGGTGCAAGATGGTGGCGTTGAGGTCGCTGTAGTAGTGGGGGTTCTCGACCGCACGGTAGCCGACGTCGTCGGTGGCCCCATGCACGAGGCCGCCTTGGACGCCGCCGCCGGCGAGCCACGAGGTGTAGCCTTTGGGGTTGTGGTCTCGGCCGGTGGTGTTTTGCGACCACGGCGTGCGCCCAAATTCGCTGGTCCAAACCACCAGGGTGTCGTCGAGCATCCCGCGCTGTTTGAGATCCCGGATGAGTCCCGCGATGGGCCGGTCGGTGGCGCGGCAGAGCGGTTCATGAGTCTTCATGTCCCCGTGGGAGTCCCAGCCGCCGTTGCCCCCGCCGGCATGGCAAACTTGGATGAAGCGAACGCCGCGCTCCGAGAGCCGGCGCGCGAGCAGCAACTGCTTTCCGAACTCCTCGGTGTGCCGATCGTCGAGGCCGTACATCGAGCGGATGTGGGCGGGCTCCGACGCGAAGTCCACCGCCTCGGGTGCTGATAATTGCATGCGGGCGGCCAGTTCGTAGGCCTGGGTACGGGCCTGGATGGCCGACTGCAACGTGTGTCGTGCCCGGAACTCGGCATTCATGGACTCCAGCAGCTCCATTTGCTCATCGCGTTCGCGGGCGGTGAGGCCTTCGGGCGGATGCAAGTTGGGCACCGGTGTGGGGCCCGCTTGGAATGGGGTGGCCGAGACGCCGGCACCGAGGTATCCGCCGGTGAGTTGCACCGGTGAGGAGGGGCGGCCGATGTTGACGAAGGTCGGCAAGTTGCGGTTCTCCGAACCCAGCGCGTAGGAGACCCAGGCGCCGAAGGAGGGGTGATCGAACTGGCGACCCCGATGGCCGGTGCACGTTTCGATGACCGCCGGGAAGTGGTTGCCTTCGTGGCACCACATGGAGCGCACCACGGCGATCTCGTCGATGACCCCGCCAATGTGCGGAAACCAGTCCGATACGGGAGTGCCGGATTTGCCATGCCGGGTGAAGGTGCGGTGACAAGGAATTACCGGGCGCTTCATGGCGGCCAGGTTGTCTCCGAAACCCACGGCATCGATCAATTTGCCGGCATGCGCATTGCCCTTCGGGTCAAAGGTGTCGATGTGGCTGACCCCGCCGGCCATGAACAGGAAGATGACCGATCGGGCTTTGGGTCGGAGGTGGGGCCCCACAATGGCATTGGGGATCTCGCCGGCCTCGGCCCACAGGCCGCCGAGTGCGACGCCGAGAAATCCGCCCCCGGCTCGGAACAAGAACTGCCGCCGGTCGAAGGCGGAGGCGTTGTGCGGAACCCGTGTCAGCGAGTCAGGGGACATGGATGAATTCGTCGAGGTTGAAGAGCAGCCAGGCGAAGCGGGAAAGCCGCTGGGGATCATTCGCGAGGTAGGTCAACGACCGCTCCCGTTCCTTCGCTTCCGGGGGCCTCGAAAGCACCAGTCGATAGGCCAGGTCGACCGCGCGCGGGAGGTCGTTGCCGGCATCGGCTCGCAACCGCCCCGCCAGCGCATCGGCCGCGCGTTCGACTTCTGGGCTATTCATCAAGAACAACGCCTGTGGGGCCGTGACCGTTCGCGTGCGCATGGGGCAGGGGTCTCGGCCATCCTCCGCGTCAAAGGTCCTCAGGAATTCCGGCGTGGCCTCGCGGCTCGTGGAAAAGCCGCGAGTCATGTATGCGCCTCGACGGCGTTTTGCCGCAGTTGTAGCGGTCGTCGCAGTCGTCGCGGACTGCGTGCTTTTGCCTTTGCCACTGCGCTCACCCGGTTCGAAGGACGGTCCGCCGACTTGCACGTCGAGCAGCCCTGCGGCCCAGTGCAAGTTGTCCCAAATGGCCTCGGCCTCGAGGCGACGCACCGGGTGTCGCCAGAGTTGGCGGTTGTCCGGGTCGTGCTGGTGGTGGGCGGCTTCAGTGGATCCAGGCTTCAGCGCCCCTTCAGACTCCGACGCCCGTTGATAGGTGGCCGACGTGACGATGAGGCGATGGATGTGACGGAGGCTGAATCCGCTGCGGACGAGCTCCGAGGCGAGCCAGTCGAGGAGCTCCGGTTGTGTGGGCTTGCCGGTTTGATGGCCGAAATCGCTGGGTTGGCGATGGAGTCCTTCGCCGAAGTGCCATTGCCAGAGCCGGTTCACCGCCACCCGGGCGAACAAGGGATTGTCGGGCGAGGTGAGCCAGTCGGCGAACGCCTCGACGCGCCCTTCCCGGAAGTCGATGGCGCCGCGCACGAAAGGCCATCCCGGCCTGACCGGTCGATTCGTTTCGGACCGGCTCGGATCGGCGCTGGTCAATATGTAGCGCTGTTCACGGGCCCGATCGGGGTCGGCCTCGACGGCGTGAAATACCGGTATGACGGGGGCGTTGGTGCGCCGGATTGCTTGTGTTAGGTCGTCAATCTGGCGTCGTAAGTCGCGGTCTTTCTTGCGGAGGTCTTCGGTGAGTACCTCGTCGATTTTGTCGCCATCAATTCGGAGGATGGGGAAGTAATCGTCGGCGATCTTTTGTTCTTCGACGCTGCGAGTGCGTTCCGGCTTGCGGATCACTGTCTGGATATCTGGCGGGAGCATGGCGACGCGCGCGTCGTAAAGGGTACGCCGAATGGGCTCTAGCAATGCGTCGCGTTCGCGTTCGAGCGGTGCCCGCTGACGTTCGAGTTCGGCCTGGGCTTTGCCTGCCGCCATGAGGTCGCCCGCCGAGGCCAGCGTCATCTTGCGAAGGACCAGCGGGTCGAAGAGCGCCTTCATCGAGTAATAGTCGGTCTGCGACACCGGGTCGAACATGTGGTCGTGGCACTTGGCGCAAGCGACGGTCATTCCCAAGAACGTGCTGGAAATGGTGTCGACCGCGTTCATGGCCAGTTCTTGTGGATCAGACCCAGCCCCTCGCGACAGGAACCCGAGGGCAAACACATCGCCTGGGCGGGGCTCGCGTTGAGATCGGTGGCCCGTCGCCGACATTTGGGTGCGCTCGTTGGAGCGTCGGCCGGTGAGCTGAACTTGCACGAACTGGTCGTAGGGCAGGTCTTCGTGCAGGGCCCGAATGACCCAGTCCCGCCACAGGTGGATGCCGGGCGCGGCTGTCATGCGCTCGTCGGCGTCGGCATATCGCAGCACGTCCAGCCAGTGCCGAGCGTAGCGGACGGCGTGCTGCTCATCGGCCAGCAGACGGTCGACGACCTTCCGGTAGGCATCGGGCGAGGGGTCAGCGAGGAATGCCTCCTGCTCGGCCGGCGTTGGGGGGATGCCTGTGAGGTCGAGATGCACTCGCCGGAGGAGCGTCCGGCGGTCCGCTGGGGGCTTTGGTTGGACGCCGCGGGAGACGGACAGGAAGCGGTCGATCGGGTTATCTTTCCCGAGTTCACCTCCGGGAACGGCCGGTCGCTGAACAGGCTGGAGCGACCACCACGACAAGCCCTTGGCAGCGGTAACCTCCGCCGAGCAGCACAGTTGCTGTCCGAGGCAGAACACCAACGCCAACAGCACCCCGAGTCGGGGTCGAGGCCCTGCGCCTGAGACTTGAACTAGACCGGAAGAATTGATGAGTTGGATTCTAATCGGGGTTTTGGGTTTACGCCAATGACCAACCGGCGGAGGCCTCTGCTGGCGTCGCTACCGGGTGGCAGTGGACGGTGTGGGTTCGCTGAAAACGGGTTCGTCAAACGGGTTGAGCCTCAGGGCGTGGGAGGAGGCTGTCGCGTGAGAAGAGTGTACGCGACCCACGAAACGGCAGCGACGGCGGGAAGCAAGGTGAGCAAAATGGAAAACAGAAGTCCGAGACTAAAAGAGAGCACGGCCAAGCGAGGCTGACGGATGCGCCACAGTCGAAGCCAGACTAGTTCGGCAAGCCAGCCGCCGGAGTAGAAGACGTTGGCGACCACGGCGTACACGAGGACGATCCCGAAGAGCGGTGGATCGGGCCGCTGGAGGGGCTTATCCAAGAAGGCTCCGCCAACACCCACAGCCAACCAACAGACCGCAATGGAGACGACTCCAGCGATGCCCACGAGGAGGTTGTAAGGAACACGTCGGACTTCCCACCAGCCGATGATTTGCCAGGTGTCTGTGAGCTCGGCCTCCCGTTGGAAGAGTGCCGTCCGGCGCAGGAGGCTCCAGTTTATCATCATGGAAGGGTTGAAGTGAGCCGCGCGGGTGACCCTGAGCGGATGGATCGCTGGGATGGAAGGTCGAGACCGGGGCGGAATCAGGGGGCTGTGGTCACGGTCAGCAAATAAACGGAGGCCGCTCCGGCCTTCTCGGTCACGCCACTGACCGCGAGCAAGTAGCGCCCTGCCGAAGGGGACTTGAATTCGAGAAGCGAATCCCGCCCTAAGCCCTTGGCGTCGTCGTTGCTGGTCAGGAGTCGCCCTTTGGCGTCGTAAAGGGAAAGGGTGGCGTCGAGCGTGGCGCCGAGTCGCTCGGCCATCACTTCGGCACGGAGGGTTTGACCGGCTTGCAGTTCGCAGCGGAACACGTCGACGTCGGTCAAGGTTTCCAGCGCACCGCGCACCGTCTTTCCGTCATCCAAGGCCCCTGCCTCGCGAAACCCATTGTTCGGCTCTTGCTCTGCGACGATCCGGCCCGCCGCCGCAACGAGCAGCGGGAAGGGTTTGGAGTCACCGTCGGGCGAAACTACCACTACCGCGATGTTCGTGCCCGTTGAAGTGTTGGCTGGGAGTGACAGTTCGACTTCCAAGCGTTGGTCTCCGACGCGTTGGGTGTCGAAGCCGTCGATTTTGGCGGCCGCTCCACGGTCTTTGATTTCGATGGTCAGGGCCGGAGTTAGGCCTGTCAGTCGGACGGCCGTGGCATTGGTCACGTTCAAGCCGCGGACGGTGAGTTTCTGCCTAGAGCCCATTTCCACTCCGAGCGGCAGCACCACGGCGATGGTCGGAGGGGCCGGCTTTTTGGGTTCCGGTTTCGGGTCCTCAGCTAAGCCTTGAACAGACAAAAGAGCCGCGGCACAGAGGCACACAAGAGTCTTCCCGGTGCTCCAGAGACGTGAAAAGTCAGCGGTGTTCTCTGGCTCAACCATAGAGTTCCTTGACGACGCTGCCTTCGTCGAGAATGAGGGTGGGTCGCCCTTCCGGTGTGATGATGGTCTTACCCGGATCGATGCCCAGTGCATCGTAAACCGTCCAGCACACATCAGCAGGTCGCACGGGGCGATCGGTGACGAAGGCGCCGTTCTTGTCGGTGGCACCGAGGACGTGGCCGCCGTGCACTCCGGCACCGGCGAACAGCATGGAAGCAGCCTGCCCCCAATGATCGCGTCCTGCGTCCTTGTTAATCTTGGGAGTGCGACCGAATTCGCCCATCACCACGACGAGCGTTTCCTTCAGCGTGCCGCGCTCGTGCAGGTCGTTGATCAGCGCACTCAAACCCCGGTCGAAATCAGGCAGCTTCTTGTCGAGGCTTTCGAAAATCTTCGCATGATGGTCCCAGCCTCCGTAGTTCACGGTGACGAAGCGCACACCGCTTTCCACCAGACGGCGGGCCAGCAGGCAGCTTTGTCCAAACTCGCTCCGACCGTAGGTGTCGCGCAAAGCCTCGGATTCCTTCTCGAGGGCGAAGGCGTTCTGGGCGTCGGGCGACAAGATCATGTCGGTGGCCTTCTGAGCGAACTCATCGTAGGTGGCCATCTGGTCGTTGCCGCGGATGTGTGCCGAGAGGGTGTCCACCGCCTGAAGCAGGGTGCGCCGGCGTTCCAAGATTTTGGGTGTCAGCTGGGCCGGGCAGGCTAGATCGCGGACCTTCCAAGATTTGTCGTTGGGATTCCCGGCCTTGAAGGACTCGTAGCGGCCTCCGAGCCACGCGCTCTTTCCGAGTTCCCAGGTGAAACTGGGGTTCTTGGGCACAGCGATATAGGGAGGCACTTTTCCGACGAACCCTGTCTTGTGCGCAACAATGGCGCCCATCGCTGGATGATCCCCGAACGGTGTGCCAAATTTTCCTGAAAGAACCCAGTTGGTCGCGGTCTCGTGGTGGTCGTTGTCATGCGCGCACGAGCGGACTAGGCAAACCTTGTCCATCGTCTGCGCCATCTTGGGCAGGAGGTTGCCCACCTTGAGGCCGGTGACGTTGGTGGGGATCTCAGTGTACTTGCCGCGAATTTCTTCAATGGCTCCGGGCTTCAGGTCAAAGGAATCGTGATGCGAAAGGCCGCCTCCTAGGTAAACCAGCAACACCGACTTGGCTCGGGGCCCTTTGCGAATCAACCCGTTGGCAGAACCAGCTAGAGCGCTCTCCCAAGAAAGCACGCTGGGCAGCGAGAGCCCCAGCGGAGCCAGTGCACCTAGGCGCAGGAAGCCGCGTCGCGAGAGGCCGTTGCATTGGGTTGCATGCCGGGAGGCGAGGGAGATGTCGATCATGGGGTGACTCGGTTCCGGTTAGTGGTTGAAGGCGAACTCCTTCGTGTTGAGCAGGGCCCAAAACAAATCGGGCAGCACGTCCTCCGGAGGGGTGCCGGTGCATTGCGCGAGCACCCGTTCCAACTCCACGGCAGTGGGGCGGCGTCCGACGGTGATGAGGTAAAGTTCTTCGACGAGTCGCGGCCAGTCGGTGGGGGTCTTGGCCGAGGAGATCAACTCCTTGAGCCGACCTTCGGGGTGTTGGATTTTCTTGGTCATTTCCTCGCCGTTTTGAAGGTGTAGCAATTGCGGCAAGGTCACCTCGCCGCTGCGTTCGCAGGCGCACGCCGTCACCCGCTCGCTGCGGCCGAAGAGTGTGAGGAAGTAGCTGCTGACGGTGGGTTCGGGCACTTGCACGGCACGCATTCCCACCGGGAAGCCATCGAATCGATCGGGTACGCCGGTGGCTGAGCTAATGGCATCAGCCATGACCTCCGCAGGCAGGCGGCGTGCGTAGTAGTGCGAATAAAACCGGGTGTCGGTTTCGTTGCCGCGTACGGTGCGTGCGCTGAGTTGGTAGGTTCGCGAATTGAGGATGAGCTTCATCACGTGCTGCAGGTCGTAGCCGCTTCCGACAAACTCTCGGCTGAGCAAGGCCCACAGTTCCGGATTCGAAGGTGGGTTGCTGGCACGAAGGTCATCCACAGGTTCCACCAGACCGGTTCCCAAAAAGTGTTTCCAGAGACGGTTAATCATCGCGCCGGCGAAGTAGGAGTTGTTGGTTGCGGTGAGCCAATCGGCCAACTG
This sequence comes from uncultured Verrucomicrobiota bacterium, assembly GCA_903939515.1. Lineage (GTDB taxonomy): Bacteria > Verrucomicrobiota > Verrucomicrobiia > Limisphaerales > UBA9464 > SXXZ01. Next base: position 34,983 of record CAJAHH010000129.1, on the reverse strand, counting down.
GGCCCGCGGATCGGTGTCGGCGCTGAACTCCATCGGCTTTCGGTCGAGGGGGCGTGCCTCGAGGTCGCGCAGGGTGCGGGGTTGCCAGGCGTGGGGGATTTTATTCCGGCTTTCGGCCAGTTCGCGTTTCTTGGAAGTGAACTCGCGTTTCCGATCGCGGAATTCGTTTTGGGCGGCTTCGAGTTGCTTCGCCCCTTCAGGTCCGGCCGCGGGGCTGGCTGTTCCGCCGTCATAGCCCAAGGTGAGCAGCTTGGCTTCCGCTTCCTTTAGTTTCGTTTCTGCCTCCTGCAAACGCTGGGTGCGTTCGCGTTCCTCGCGACTCATGGTGAGCAAGGTAGTGGCTCCGTCGGCGGGTCCCTTTCGGTCGAGGGTCACGCGATCGAAGAAGGCGGCAAAATGGTAGAAATCGTCTTGGGTGTATTTCTCCAACGGATGGTTGTGGCACCGGGCACAACCGATGCGCGTGCCCATGAACGCCTGCGCGACGGCATCCGGCGCTTCGCTCTCGGTGGAACGCTTTTCACCGACCAAATAAACGTAGTAGCCAATTTCCGGGTGTTGGACCGAATCGCCGCTGGCTGTCAGGACATCGCGTACCAGCGCGTTCCACGGGCGATGAGCGGCCACTTGATCCCGCAGCCATCCGTGGAAGGCGCGGACATTCTTTGCACCGCGGACGTCATGATCGCGTTCCTTGCGGTTTTGGAATAAATCCGCGAGTTGAAGTGTCCAGTAATCGGCAAACTCGGGGCGCTGGAAGAGGGAGTCGTTCAGAGTTGCTCGTTTTCCGGGTGAGCGGTCGGCTTGGAATGCCCGAACTTCTTCCGGTGTGGGCAGTGTTCCGAGCGTGTCGAGCATGGCCCGACGCAAGAAGGTCGTGTCATCGCACCGAGGCGACGGGGGAAGGTTCAATGACTGCAACTTGGCAAAGACCGAGACATCCACGGGATTCTGAGCGCGGGTGAACTTCCATCCCTCGACCACGTTGGTGAACGGAATGGTCACCCGGACGATTTCAACCAGTCCCTGGAAATGGATTCGGATGGCGGTCTCGCCGGGACGGACCGCCTGAATCCGCCCTTCCGGAGTGACGGTGGCGATGTTCTGGTCGTTGGAGAAAAACTGAGAAAGCCAGGTGACGTCCCGGATGCGTCCATCGGGCCAGTGGGCGCGTGTTAGTAATTGCTGGGTTTCGCCGGGAGCGAGAATCCGGCTCAACACCGCCCGGTCTGCGGTCCGCGGGCTCGATTGCGTGGGCGTGGATGGTTCGGGGATTCCGGCGAGGATCTCCAATTGGCTGGCGTCGGTTTCCTCCTGTGCTGGCTTGGGGCCCGGTGCTCGGGCAGCGATCCACTGCGACAAGGTGCGGTGATAGCGGGAGCCCTCGGCAAAACGCACTTTGCCTTCATGTGGAACGCGCCCCAATGGCTTGGCGATGAGCAGGGATTCTTCAGGAAAGGCCGGGTTGATCCGGCGGCCACTGACATCATTCGCAACCCAGCTGTAGTCGAGTTCTGGGGCGTAACCCCGCAGCGATAGCTTGAAGCCATTTTGTCCGGCCAACTTGCCATGGCATGCGCCCATGTTGCAGCCCAAGCGGGTGAGCAGCGGTTCCATTTCTTGCCGGAACGACGGTGGGGTCCGGTGAGCCGCCTCTTGCACCACCACGGCGATACGGTGGGTCTGTCCACCGAAACGGACCAGGACCTGGGCCACGCCATCGCCCACGGCCTGAACCAGGCCGTTGGAAGCGACTGTCAGTATTCGCTCATCCGTGCTGCTGAAGTGTGCATCTTGCGTGACGTCTCGAAAGAGGTTGGTGAGCCCTGAGCGGGAATCCGCGGGTGCCGAGACCAGAATTCCGTGCACGTCACCCGTTCCCCGCAAATCCAATCGATTGGGCTGAACCCACAACCGAGACCCAACGGTGTCGTCCGCCAGTGCCAACCCCGCCCAGGACACTACGGCCAATACAGCCATTCGAGCGCATGAGCGCCAAAATGCTGACAGGGCCGGGAGGGGGATGGACATCGGAGTCAGCATGTTCCGCCATGATTCCCACCTCCAACCTGTTTTTCGCCGGAGTGGCTGTTTCGGGATTTTCGGAACGTGAGTTGATTGAGTGCCATGGATCGGGCTGGCTTCGGCCCACCTCTTCTTTGGTGTCCTTACAGAACTCCGCATAAAACGCGTTGGACCTGACTCGATTTCGATTTCGGTCGCACAAGGGTGCCTAGATCGTCGGTCGGGGTTGTGCGTGTTGGGGGAGTCTTCTGATCGGTATGAGTGCTGCCGAAATCGTGCTCAGCGTGGACCGCATCCCTCGGAAGTGGGCCGACTTGTCCATGGGCCTGTCCGCTTTGCCCAGAGATGATCGCAGATGCCGGGAGATGGGTCTTGGGCGACGGATACGGACTCGCCGGTGTCAGGCCAGGATTTCCCGGATCACCCGACTGTCACCGTCGATTTGGGTGAGGCGCTGCTGGAGGCCTTGGAAGTAGTAGGTGAGCTTGTCGTGCTGCAGGCCGAGCAAGTGCAGGATTGTGGCATGCAGGTCCCGGACTTGAACCGGGTTCTCGGTTGCGCGGAATCCGAAATCGTCGGTTGCGCCATGGACCGTGCCGCCCCGAATGCCTCCACCCGCCATCCAGACGGAGTAACCGTATGGGCTGTGATCCCGGCCGTCGGACCCTTCCGAAGTAGGCGTGCGTCCGAATTCTCCGCCCCAGATGATGAGCGTGGAATCCAACAATCCCCGTGCCTTCAAATCGGTGATGAGAGCGGTGATGGGCTTGTCGATTTGGCGGCCATTGCGGAGGTGCTTGGAATCGTTGCCACCGTGGGTGTCCCAGCCATCCCCGCCGCCGCCATGGTAGAGTTGAACGAAGCGGACACCCCGCTCGACGAGACGTCGGGCGCTGAGGCATTGGGTGCCGAAGGAGCGCGTGAGGTTGTTGTCTAAACCATAGAGCGCCTTCGTGCTTTCCGATTCGCGGGTCAGGTCCACGGCTTCGGGCGCAGCGGACTGCATGCGGTAGGCGAGTTCGTAGGCTGCGATGCGTGCGGATAGCGGGTCGTCGTTGTTCTGTTTGGCGAGGTAGTGGCGGTTGAGGCGTTGTGAAAAATCGAGCACGCGACGCTGATCGTCACCTCGGATTGCCTGGGGTCGGTCGAGATACTGGATGGGTGTCCCGCTCAGGCTCAATTCAGTCGCTGAATACACGGCCGGCAGAAACCCGTTGCCGTAGGTCATCGGGCCTCCCTTGAGCGGGCCGTCGCGCATCACGACGTATCCCGGCAAGTCCTGTGAGGCTGATCCCAATCCATACATCGCCCACGAGCCGAGGCTGGGGCGGCCCATCAAACGGGCTCCGGAATGCGCCATGTAAAGGGCCGGCGCGTGGTTGAACTCGGTGTGGTGACAACTGCGGATCACCGCCAGTTCATCGGCCACACCGGGCAGGTGTTCGAAGATGTCCGACATCTCGAGACCCGACTGGCCGCACTTCCGGAAAATGCGCTTGCTGGCCAGCACCTTGGCGGTGCTCGTCTTGGTGAACTCCAGGTTCAGATTCCCGAAACTTGCCGGCAGCGTTTGGCCTGAATACTTCGCCAGCAACGGCTTGGGATCAAAGGTGTCCACCTGACTGGGCCCTCCGTGCATGAACAGCGAGATGACGGCCTTGGCCCGCGGCGTCCGGTGGGGACCGGGAACGACCGTGGGACGCTCGGCGGCAACGGCTTCACGGCTCATCAAATCCAACAACGCCAGCCATCCGATGCCCATGCCGCTGCGGCTCAGGAACTCTCTTCGGGAAGAAGGGGGAATCATACTCACGGTGGGAGGTTCAGTTGGAGTAGATGAATTCGGTGGTGTTCATGAGGGCCAGGCAGAACTCGCGCAAGGCGGTGCTCTGTGCCACGGCAACACCGGCTGGCGCATGGGCCGCTTGAGCGGCTGTGATGAACTCCCGGGCCATCCGCTCTTCAGTATGGGTTGGGGTGCGGTTGTAGGCCAGCAACCACGCGCGCTTCACGATGGATTCCCAATCTCCGCCCGCATCATGCACCAAACGAGCGGCCATGGCCTGCGACTGCTGCACGACGATCCCGTTGTTCATCAGGGTGAGGGCCTGGGCGGGCACGGTCGTGGTTTGACGCACCGGGCAACTGACGGCCGTGTTCGGAGGATCGAAGGCCTCGAAGAACGGGAAGCGGAAGGAACGACGATTCAGGATGTAGAGGGCGCGACGTTCCTGTTCGGCGGTCACGGGCCATTTCAGTTCGCGTTTGTTCTCAAGGTCGTACATGCCCTTCAACTCTCCCTCGGTGAGTCGGGGCACGAAGGGTTTACCGAACTGCCGTTGGTCCAGCGTTCCGGCCGCGGCGTGCACCTGATCCCAGACTTCTTCGGCTTCCAGTCGGCGGCGCGAAAAGCCCGAGAGCCACCGGTTCTCCGGGTCCGTAGCCAGAGACTGGGCATCCCTCACAGCGGACTGCTGGTAGGTGGCCGACATGACGATTTGCCGATGCAATCGTTTGAGGCTCCAGCCGCTCTCCATGAATTCGGAAGCCAACCAATCGAGCAGTTCCGGGTGCGAAGGCGGAGAACCTTGAGTGCCGAGATCATTCGGGGTCGTTGCCAACGCCTGACCCAAGTGCCATTGCCACACTCGATTCACCATCACTCGTGCCGTCAGGGGAGTCTCGGGTGCTACGAGCCAGCGTGCGAGCCGGGCTCGGCGCCGGGTGTTTTCGCCGACGCCGGATTCCAAGGGTCCGCCACCGGGCAGAAAACCCGGTAGGGCCGGGCCGATGAGCCCAGTGGGTTGGTGGAGGTTGCCTCGCTTCAGAAAACGAATCGGTAGTGGGGGATTCGCGTGTCGCACCGCGCGATGGGCGGTCCGTTCTCCCTGTCCCCAGGCCTTGGAGCGGGTGTTGCGATTCCAGGTTTCACTGGCGGCGAAAATGGCCTCCAAACCGAAGTAGTCCCGCTGGGTGATCGGGTCGTACTTGTGGTCATGGCAATTGGCGCACCCGACGGTCAAACCCAAGGCCATCTCGCTGAGGGTGCTCACCTGATCGGTTCGCCGCACGTACTCCAACATCTCGGGATAGGCGTCCAACGCATTGGGCCATTCCCCCAGCGTCCAGACCGCCACGGCGTCTTGCATGGCTTCGGTTTGTTCAGGCCAGAGTTCGTCGCCGCCGACCTGTTCCATGAGGAAACGGTCGTAGGGCTTGTCTTCGTTCAGGCTGCGGACGACATAGTCGCGGTAGCGCCACGCCTGTTCATAGAAGATGTCCGTCTCGTAGCCGCCCGAATCCGCGTAGCGCACCACATCCAGCCAATGACGCGCCCAGCGCTCGCCATGAGCGGGGGATGACAACAGGCGATCCACCACCTGCTCGAAGGCGTGCGGGTCTTGAGAGCGGGTGAAGGCTTCGATTTGCTCGGGACTCGGGGGTAACCCGGTGAGGTCGAACGAGACGCGGCGCAGGAGCGCTTCTCGGGTGGCTGGTCCCGTGGGTTTCAATCCGGCGTTGCGCAACTTCTGCAGGACGAAGGCATCGATGGGCGAGGTGATCCAGGAGCTGGACTCCTGGGGAAGTTGCGGTTTTCTCAGCGCCCGAAACGACCAGTGGTCGGCGGCTTTCTGCTTCTGAGGATCGGGTTCATCGGCCTGGTCTGGCCATGGGGCCCCGCGGTCGATCCAGGTCTGGATGAGTCGGATTTGTGCCGGGCTGAGTCGTTCGCCTTTGGGCGGCATTCTCTGGTCTTCGAGCGACGAGTTGATGCGTTGGGCCAAAGGACTTGCGGCGCTATTGCCCGGCAAGAGGGCCGGGCCGGTGTCGCCTCCCTCCATGGCTCGAGACCGCGTGGCCAGCGAGAACCCGCCTTTGTCTTTGTCCGGGCCGTGACAGGAGTGGCAGTGGGTTTGAAAAAGAGGCCGTATGTCCCGGACGAAATCCACCTCGCTCGCCGGTTGGCCGTCCAGGCGAAGACCGCAGAAAGTCGCCATCACGACCGCGGCCATGCTCAGCCATCGGGGGGATTTCATGAGGGAAAACTATCTTCGCCATGCCATCGCTCGCAATTCCGATTTGCCGGAAGGGGAGTCCGGCCGTGGAGACGAAGACAGGCGAACACAGGCAGACACAAGCTCTGGCCGAGGGCCCGTCAGTGGGGTGCCGGTGGCTGTGCTGTCGAGGTGGGGCGGTTGCTCGACTGGTCCCAGCGGGAACGGAGTTTTTGGGCTAGATCGCGCAGCAGGGCGTAGCGCTTCTGGTAGAGGCTGCGTTTGCTGGTCTTGATTTCCTCGCGCGGGATTTCCACGTGCCGGAGTGGCAGGTCAAAACAACCGTCGCGGGGCGACCTCGTTCCGCCGGATTCGGTCCACAACCGATCGTAAGAAGCCTCGATGACCTTCCGGTTCTGGAGGTGACGGTAGACGGTCTCAGAATCGGCCACCCCTCGAACTTCAACCGCTCCAATCCAATCGGCCAATTGTTGCACCAAGTACAAGGCGAAGGCCTTCGGTCGCATGCCGAACATCTCGCGGGTGAGCTGCCGGACGATCTCGGGTTGATCGGGTGCGTTGCCGCCTTGCAGGCCGCCGATGAACACCCCGCGACCCACGCCGGCCCGTTCGGTGATGGAGACGGTCACGGTGTAAATCATGGTTTCGGCCGGAGCCAGGAACACGCTGAAGGACAGATCCCCTTCCTTCTCGTAGCGGTCCGTGTAGCACAGGCGAACCACCAGTGAGCACCCTTCTTCCAGTGGGAGTCGGCCGAGCTCGAGACCGGGGTCTCGATAAATGGAGTTCAGAGTGGCTTCCGGCAGGGTGGCTTCGACCCAGGTGTAATGGGTTTTCAGGGCGGCCAATCGCGCCGCAAATCCGTGGCGTCGGGTGGAGTAAGGCCGTTGCAATTTGGTGTAGAGCCGCAATCGGGCGGCCGTGGCCACTTGCTAACGGGGTGCCTCGAGGAACCGGTACCATTCTAGAGTCCAAGGCCATTGGATCAGGCTTCTTGCGACGAGTTTCCAGCGGCGAATGACCCCGCGGTGCCCGCCGCCGGGATAAAGAACCGGAGGCAGTTTGAGCGTCTTGCCCAGAACCTGCGTCCATGAAGGAATCTGCGGGAAATCAATGGTCATCGGATGACGTTGGAATCGATCGGCAACTCGACCCACTCGTCGTGGCAAAAGCCATTCAAAACACGGAAATTCCAATGGATCGTCAACGCGCCGGATTCGTTGATGACCGATCTCCCAGAATGCGCTGTTTGAGGGTTTGGCGATGGGTTCTCGAGCGGTGGATCAGCCAGAGGCTGACGAGTCCCCAGACAAACCATCCAAATCGGGCCGCGCCCTGGATCGGACGGACAGCCATCGTCTCGGAATCGGCGAGGGACAACAGGGCCACCGGGGCCGATGCAGGCAACGAGAGTGGCGAGATGCCCGCGATCCAAATCCCTACGTGCAAGTAGTCGTTGTCGATGCTGCCGATGATCGCTCCGGCCATGAGTGGCAGTACGCCAATGAAGAGCAGGCCCATGCCAACGGCTCGGCCCCCTTGGGCATCCAACAGGGCTTGCAGCGATCCGGTCACCGCGAAAAGGATGAGGCAGTGGATGATCAGGATGTGAAGCCCTGCGTGATGGCCCGGAAACCAGCGCGATTCGAGCAGGGCATGGGTGAAGAGGTACCAGCCGATGCCGCCGCACAGTGAAATGATCACGGTGCAGAGGGTGGCCGAATCGGTGTCACCGAAGGCCGGAAGACGATCCTCGCCGTTCTTGAAGGCGCGCCGCCAACCACGGATTTGCCGCTCACGGTCTGGCGTGACGATGCCAGTCAGCACACAGGCTAGGCCGGTGGTGAACAGGCCGTACACCGCGATCATGGCGAGCGCCTCCTTATTGTCGGGCTTCCAGTCGAGGGCTTGACTCGTGAACCAACGAAAGCTTCGGGATGGAAATAAATCTCCGGGATCAATGAGCGGCAGTGCATGCCCGAGCAGCACCACTTGCACCGCAATAAAGGTGGCCACCGCCCAAAATTGGCTGAGCAAATGAGCCTCTTCCTGCCGCCACTTGCGGCAGAGCATCATCACGAACAGGCCGATCAGCCCGGCTTGGGAAAGCGTGGTGAAGACCACCTCGGGCAGGCCCAGATTGAAGAACCGAGGCGTTGGAAAGAAATTCTGACCGATGCGCAGCGCTGCGCCGGCCTTCTCGGGAAGGAGTTCGGGCAGGCTCTCGTAGAAGACCGGTGTGATGGTGAGATACTTAAAGAAAACGAGACCGAATTTGGCCAACTGGGGGATGACGGTGTAGAGCGAGAACACCATTCCAATGGAAATGAGGAAGGCCCATCGGCGGTTCCGGACGACGGTGCCGGTCAAGAGTCCGGTGGCGTGGTAAGTGACCGCGGTGGTGAAGAGGATCCAGTACAGCGGAGCCCAGGCCGAAGCGGGAACATGCCCCCGAGCCATGGCCCAGGCGGTGAACGGGAGGATGGAGGCGGCCAAGAGGTATTCGCGCAAGGGCAGGCCGAAGAGGTATCCCAATACCTTGGTCAGTGGGGCCATGGGGACGAGTCGTTGGTAGTCGACGCTCCCTTCGTCCCGTTCGGTGATCATGCCGCCGGAGACCTGGGCGGTGCCCATGACAAACAAGATAAAGGCCTGTAAGACGAACAGCGGAATGATGGCTGCGCGGGCGGCGCTCATCGGATCGGACTCGGTGCGAATACCCAGTGAGTAGGAAATGCCGACGATGAACGCCGACAGCACCAGCGTGATGCAAAGCCCTACAGCCAAATCGCGGGATCGAAGCCGAGAGCGCACGTAGCGTCGCAGCACGGGATTCTCCCAGAGCCGCCAAGCGGAGACCTCGTTTTGGTCGGAGTCCGTCGTAGGGGCGTTCATGGCAGGAGAGGCGGGGTAGCAATGTCGACGAGGAGTTCCTCCAGTGAGGAACGTTTCTCTTCGAAGGTCCTCAGGCGTACCCGGCGCCGAACCAATGTTTCCAACAGCTCCGCCTGGGCTTCGTCGTCTCCGGTGAACTCGAAGGAGATCCGCGCGGATTCAACGCGCAGTTCACTAATTGTGGGCTGTTGGGTGAGCCAATCGGCGGCTTCGGACGGCGGCGAGAGCAAGCCGAGGGTCAGCCGTCGGCGGGTGTTGCCGAGTTGAGACCGCACCTCGTTGACGCTCCCGTGTGCCAAGAGTCGGCCTCGGTTGAGGATGCACAACGAGGTGCACATCTCGCTCAACTCGCTGAGAATGTGGGAACTGATGAGAATGGTTGCACCGGTGGCGGCGAGGCGTTGCAGAGCGGTGCGGAGATCCCGGCGGGCCATAGGATCGAGCCCGCTGGCAGGCTCATCAAGAATGAGCACTCGGGGTTCATGCAAGAGGGTCTTGGCCAAGACCACCCGCTGGGTCTGGCCTCTGGACAACTCACGGCAACCGTTGTTCCGCAAGTTCGACAGGCCCACGGTTTCCAAGCATCGGTCGGCGCGTTGACGCCGCTGTTGTGCGTCGCGCAACCCGTAGGCGGCCGCGTAGAAGTCGAGGAACTCCCACACCTTGAGATCGCTGGGGACCGGAGCCAAGTCGGGCATGTAGCCCATGAGTCGACGGGCTCGGCGGGGATCTTCGGCGATGTCGACACCGTCGAAGAAGACATCGCCGTGGGTGGGTTCCATGAGCGTGGCTAGCACCCGGAAGGTGCTCGTTTTGCCCGCGCCATTGGGGCCTACGATTCCCAATATCTCGCCCGGCGGTACCGCCAGAGTGAGGTTGTCGACGGCGACAAAATCTCGATAATCGACCCGCAGAGATCGGATATCTACAGCCAGGCGACCTGCCATGCGGCCTGCCGGCGCGAGGCCCCCGGCTGTGCTGCCCAGCGGTGGGGAGTTAGGGGGCAAACTCGAGTTCATCCCAGTCAGCAGGCAGTTCCACGCCCAACTTGTTCATCTCTTGCGAGGCTTCCATGAGTCGTCGGTTGCGATCGTCCTCGTATTTAGCCAGTTGATCCGGCCGCAGCACCGACCGGAGGGCGTCGCGCGGATGGAGGTTGGCGGGTGCGATTTCACCGGTCGCCCCCTCGAGTCGGATGGACGCGTCATAATCCGGAGACGACTGGGCCATGATGCCGAAGAGTTGATCTGTTTGCGCAGGGTCGAGTTGAACGAGGTTGTTAATTCGTTGCACCTGCATGTCGGCGTACTGCTGGACTCGCTGAGACCTTTCTTCCAGACGCTCGGCTTTGAACGCCTCCAGTTGAGGGCCTTGGAGCAGGCCTTCCATCACCGGGTCCAGCCCTGCATCGGTGCGGTCATTGCGCATCGACTTCACCCACTGCAAGTAGGTGGTGTCGTCGCTGGAAATGAGATCGTTCCATTTTTTTCGATCCGTCCGGGATTTTTCGGAGAACCACTGCTGGAGGGTTTCCTGTTGTCTGGGTTTCAGGTCGTACTTGCGGGCCAGTTCTCCGATGAGGCTGTCGGCTTGCTGTTTGGACTTCTGATCCGCGATGCGCTCGAACAGCGGTGCCATGTCGCGGAGCAGGGGTTGGGCGGCGCGGAAAAGATCGTCGGAACTAACCGGGCGCCCCTCGCGCAGACGCTGGGCGATCTCACGGCCCCGGTCATAGGCGGTTTGCGCAGGCGTGCGTGACGAACGGGGTCGGGTTTCTTCGAGGGCCGCGATGCGGGTGCGTGCCTGCTGCAACTCGGTCTCCAGATGCTGGATTTGCTTCTCGGGAGAGCCCTCTTCGCCCGGTCTGCTGTGTTGGAACAGGCCGACACCCAGCCCACCCACGGCCAGTCCGATCACCAAAGGCATCACTGAACGGAAAATTTTCGTTGGAATCATAGAGAGAGGTTAGTTGGTACGAATCCAGCGCAAGAAATTCTCACTCCCGGCTGTGGACTTCAGTGGCCGTGGGGAAGTCGGTCGGGATGGGCAGGGTGACCCGGCCGGTGGCTGCCCATTCGGTGCCGCGCAGGAGGGTAGTGATGAAACCCACGCACTTCTGCGAGGTGAGGTCGGGGCCGTTGTTGTGACCGAGGGCTGTGTGGAAGACTCGACCTTGACCGAAGGCGATGGTGAAGAGCAGGGGCTCGTGCTTGCCGGTCCCGTGCGTCTTGGGGTCCGAAAAGGACGTGGCCAAGACGGTGAGGTTCTTGGCCGGTCCGCGCAGGCGATCGTAGAGTTCATCCTTGGCGTGCATCCATTGCGGCGGGAGTCCCTCCATGATGGGGTGCTTGGGCTCGCGAGTGGTCATCTGGAAGGCATGCTGGCTGCCATGGCTGCCGCCCGGCCCCGGTGAGGTATCCCGCACGATCTTGCCTTCCCAATAAAGCCACGGTCCGGATTGTTCGTTGCGCCCTTCCCAACCGCCGACGCCGATCATTTCGTTGTACTCGGGCCATTTTGCGAAGGCGTTGTTGGCGGCATGAACTGAAACGAAGCCGCCGCCGTTGCGAACGAAGGCGACCAGGTTCGTTCGCAGTTCCTCGGGCCAGAGGTCGCCGTTGTAGTTGGAGAGCACCACCGCCACGCCGTCGAGCTTGGGTTTCACCGCGGCCATGTCACCGCCCTTACTGGGTAGGGTAACGACCTCTACCGCGAAGCGTCCGGAAGCCTCGAGAACCTTCTTCAGGTGCGGCGTGGAGGATCGCCAGTCGTGGTTATTTTGGCCGTCGATGAGAAGAACCCGAAGTCGGCCGGAATCCGCGGCGAACACGGACATCGTCAACCACACAGCAAGCAGCAGAACACGCTGGATCATGACCGAACGTTGGCGTTGGGAAGAGACCCTGACCAGTCATAAAAGACTGGGCCCGGCGAGCGACCTTGGAACGGGTGGATGCGTGGTCTCGCCGTGGCGGTGAGCGTTTGGGTGCGGGAGTTTTTTTCGGTGCGTTTTTCGATGAATGAGGAATTGTGAGCGCTTACCAAATCCCTGTTTCCCATGAGCTCCACCTCCCCATTGTCTCTCTCCCTCCAAGGTGTCGCAGGCCTGATGCGGCGTACCCGTCGAACGGCGTTGGTGATGGCTTCGTGCGTCACGATGTTCGCGATTCAAGCTCATGACTGGCCGGAGTTCCGAGGCCCAACCGGACAGGGTCTCTCTCCGGCGAAACACGTTCCCATCCACTGGAGCGGGAGCAGCAATGTGGTCTGGAAGACCCCGCTAGCGATGACCGGGTGGTCGTCACCGGTGTTGGTGAAGCAACGCCTCTACCTGACAGGTTCCCGCGCCAAGTCCGGGTCCAGTGGTCTCGAATTGGCGGTGCTGTGCCTCGACGCGCGGTCGGGTGCAATTCTCTGGAGCACCAACGTCTTCACGCCGGACAATGGGGCGAATATCCATCGCAAGAACGGCTATGCCAGCCCGACACCTGTGGTGCGCGACGGTCGGCTCTACGCCCATTTTGGACACCTGGGGACGGCCTGTCTGGATCTGAAGGGGCAGGTGATTTGGCGACAGACGTCGGTTCAATATCCGCCGGTCCACGGCAATGGTGGGTCGCCCGTTTTGGCCGGAGACCATTTGATCTTCAGTTGCGATGGGGCTTCGGATCCGTTTGTGATCGCGTTGGATTGTAAGACGGGCGCGGTGCGGTGGAAGACCCGGCGGCCCAATGATGCGTTGACCAAGAAGTTCTCGTTCAGCACGCCCTTGCTCATCACCCACGCTGGTCGTCAGGAGCTCATCAGTCCGGGTGCTGGTGGCATCTACGCCTACGACCCGCTCAGCGGTCGACCGCTCTGGCAGGTGGGCACGGGCACCGGCTTCTCGGTGGTGCCCCGACCGGTCTTCGCGCATGGGTTGCTCTACGTGAATATCGACTACGATTTTCCTAAGCTCTATGCGATCCGCCCCGGCGGTGAGGGGGATGTCACCACGACTCACTTGGCTTGGCAAATCGCTCGTGGGGCCCCCAGCACCCCCTCGGCCTTGGTCGTGGGAGACGAGCTCTACTTCGTCTCCGATGCCGGTATTGCGACGTGTGCCGATGCGCAGAGCGGCAAGGTGCATTGGAATGAACGGCTCGGTGGTGGATTTTCGGCTTCGCCGGTGTTCGCCGATGGCCGGATTTATTTCCAGAACGAGGAAGGCATCGGATTCGTGGTTCAGGCAGGCAAAACCTTCGAACTACTGGCCCGCAACGAATTGGGTGAGCGCACGCTGGCCAGCAGCGCCGTCGATGACGGGGCTCTCTATTTGCGCGGAGCCGAGCATCTCTACCGCATTGGCAAGAAGTGAGGCGGTGACGGCCGGCAGCCCTCTTCGGGAATGGAGCAGGATTGACCGCCGGCGATCCGTGCTCCGCGGGTAGGAACCCGACCGCTGCCTTGCTCCGGACCCCCGGTGCGTGGTTCCGTTCGGATTCCGGTGAGACACGCGGTTTTCGTGACCTCACCGGGCTGCCATGCCTGTCCCCTTTGAAGCCTTGACGGCCCGTCCTTCCTGCGTGCGCTGCCGACGCCCAGCCTCTGCCTGCTGGTGCGCCGAGTTGACGCCGGTCGAAACGGCGACGCAGGTGGTGTTCTTGCAGCATCCCCGCGAATCCCGGGTGGCCATTGGGACGGCCCGCATTGCGCACTTGGGTTTATCCCGCAGTGAACTTCATGAGGGGATTGAATTCGCCGGTCATCCGCGCATCGAGGAACTGCTGGCCCGGCCCGGGACGGCCTTGCTGTTTCCCGGTCCCGGAGCGGTGGCACCCAATGCTCTCGAACGACCGCCTGAGACGTTGATCATCATCGACGGCACGTGGCCCCAGGCGCGCAAGATGGTGGCGCTCAATCCGGCGCTGCGGGCCTTGCCGCGCATCGGGTTCATGCCGCGCAAGCCGGGCAATTACCGCATCCGCCGGGAACCCGACTTGCATTGCGTCGCCACGGTGGAAGCGGTGGTGGAGGTGCTCAGCGCCTGGGAGGGAGACGAGCGGCGTTTCCAACCGTTGCTCAGTGCCTTCGACGCCATGGTGGACCGTCAAATTGCCGCCACCGCCGCCCGCACGGGGCCGCCCCGCCGTCGGTTAAAAAGGGCGGATCCGTGGTGGGAAAGCCCGTCCATGCCCGACCTCATGGCTTTGTGGCCCAACCTCGTGGTGGTGGCCGGCGAAGCCAATGCCCATCGGCGGGACAGCCCTGTGCCTGGATCTCCCGAACTCCTCCAATTCGTGGCGATGCGGCCGGCAACGGGGGAAGTGTTTGAAGTGTTTTTGACTCCGCGCCGACCGTTGGCGGCTCGGGCTCACCAACACTTGGAAGTGCTCCAGGAGATGATTTTGGGCGGCCGAACCGTCGCGGAGGCGACCTTAGCTTGGAATGGCTTCCTCAAGCCGGGGGACCATTTGGTGGGTTGGGGTGATTTTGCGGTCCAACTGTGGGCGCAGGAATCGTGGCAGCCCGAGTGCGAGCCCATCGATTTGCGTATCGTGGCAGCCCATCGCCTCAAGCGCCGTCCGGGGACCGCCGCATTGGCTGCTCAATCGATTGGAGCCAACGTCGAAGGCCCGGCGGTGGCCAGCGGTCGGGCCGGTGCGGCGGTGCGGGTCATGTCGGCCTTCATTCGGCGACTGTTGGAAGAGCAGCGGGCGGGCTCCGGGCAGCTTCAGCCGCCCGGAGGGTTGCAGCTGGCGCGCCTGGGTTAGGGCGTGGCGGTGAGCGCCGGATAGTCGGTGTAGCCTTGGGCACCGCCGCTATACAGGGTCGAATAGTCGGGAGGGTTCAGAGGGGCCCCGATGCGAAAGCGCTCGACCAGGTCCGGGTTGGCCAAGAACGGCACGCCGTAGGCAACGAGATCGGCTTCCCCATCGGCGATGGCCTGGTCTCCCAGCGCGGCATCGTAGCCGCCATTGAGGATCACTGGACCCCGGAAGGCCTGGCGCAGCAGCGGTGCGACCCGCGGCCCTGGGCTTGCCATTGGATGACCCGGCAGCGCCTCCATGATGTGAAGGAAACTCAATCCGAAGCGGTTCAATTCTCGGGCGGCATGGCTGAAGGTCGACGCGGGATCACTGTCGCTCATGTCGCCAAAGGCACCGGTGGGCGACAGTCGGACTCCGACGCGTCCTGGTTGCCAAGCCCCGATCACCGCCTCGGTGACTTCGAGGAGGAATCGAGCTCGGTTTTCCACGCTGCCGCCGTAGCCGTCGGTTCGGTGATTGGTTCCATCCCGAAGGAATTGATCGATGAGGTAGCCATTGGCTCCATGGATTTCGACCCCATCAAATCCGGCCTTTTGAGCCTGGCGTGTCGCCGTGGCGTAGTCGGCCACGATTCCGGGAATCTCATCGGCATCGAGGGCTCGGGGAGTCGGATACGGCTTCTTGCCCGAAGGGGTGTGAATGCCGTCGCCGCGGAGAGCGATGGCCGAAGGGGCCACGGGCAGAGCCCCGCCGGGTTGAAAATCGGGATGGGACGAACGGCCCATGTGCCAGAGTTGGACAATAATTTTGCCGCCGGCCGCATGGACCGCGTCGGTGACCCGTTTCCATCCCTGCACCTGCTCCTCGTTGTAGAGACCCGGGGTGTTGACCCAGCCGGCTGCCTGCTCGGAGATGATCGTGGCTTCGCTGATGATCAATCCCGCCGTCGCCCGCTGCCGGTAGTATTCGACCATGAGGTCATTGGGAATCCGGTCGGGACCGGTGCGACCCCGGGTGAGCGGGGCCATGACCATGCGGTTGGACAACTGGAGATCGCCGGCCGTGAAAGGGGTAAAAAGACGGTTCATGTGAGGAGAAGCGACTGCGAGGTCGATACCAACCGATTCGAGGCCCTCCGTCGCGCAGGAAGTGGCAGGTGTCGTGGGTGTCGCGTTGACCCTCCTCCCATAACCCTCTGGGGATTCCCGATCGCCCGAGCCGGCTTCTTAGCGGTCGCCCTCCGAATCCAAGGATCCATTCCTTTCACGGGGAGGTCGTGGCGAAGGGGAGTGCTACTGTCCCGGTTGATAGAACCAATCCACCTTACCGTTAGCTCCCTTGGAGAGGGTCTTCCAGGGCATGACCGCGGTGTGTCCGTCCGCCCACGCATAATTGCCGCCCTGACCGTGACGGACGTAGCGGAATAAGGCGACCCCCAGGCTGGGTGGGTACAAGTACCCGTAGTTCCACCATTCCAGGCCCTTGGCGGGATCGAGTCCGTCGCCGTTCATCACGGTGTCCGAAGGCTTGGTGATGAGGGAGGTTTTTACTCGGTCCGCCGGGGTGTATCCGAGGTAGGCATAGTTGTGCCCATACCCACCGTAACCCTGATACCCGGGAACGTTGGCCGGGATGACGTTGGTGCCGATCTTGGCCGTGGGGCAGGCCACCACCTTGTCCTTGGCGACGAGGTTGGTGAAGTTGCGGTTGTCGGTGGCGATGTACGTGGAGATTTCAGCGAACCATCGGCTCGGGGCCACCCACCCCGATCCGACCGGGGCCTCGGTGCCCGCCACCGGCAGAAAATCGGTTTGGTCGCCCGCATACAGCAAGTAGCCCAAGACAATTTGCTTCTCGTTGCTCGTGCAGCGAATTGTTTGGGCCTTGGCCTTAGCTCGAGCCAGTGCTGGCAGGAGCATTCCTGCCAAGATGGCGATGATGGCGATGACGACGAGCAATTCGATCAACGTGAAGGCGTGGCGGAACAGCGCGGCCCTGGATGATGGAAAAGGTCTCATGGATCTTTGACATGTCAGCCCGCCCGGCAGGGTCTGTCAAAGTGTGTCTTCGGCGTTGGCCGGGCTGGTTGAGCAAACTCAGTCGCGATTTCAGTCGCGCATGAAGTGGCAGGTGTAGCCGCCCGGGTTTTTGACGAGGTATTTCTGATGGTAGCCCTCGGCAGAATACCAAATGGATGCGGTGGCGATCTCGGTGACCACGGGGCGGCGCCACTTGCCGGAGGCGTTGACCCGGGCCTTGACCGTTTCGGCGGTCTTTTTCTGGGTCTCGTTGAAGGTGAAGATGGCCGAGCGGTACTGACTGCCCACGTCATTGCCCTGGCGGTTCAGCGTGGTGGGGTCGTGCATGCGGAAGAACCACTTCTCGAGCAACTCTTCGAGCGACAAGGTCTTGGGATCGAAGACCACTTTGACCGACTCGGCATGGCCCGACTTGCTGTCGTGGGTGTCGTCGTATTTCGGGTTGGGCAGCCAGCCGCCGGTGTATCCAGCTTGGGTTTCCCGGACGCCGGGAATCTTGCGTAAGATCTCCTCCATGCCCCAGAAGCAGCCGCCGGCGAGGTAAATGGTTTCCAGTCCTGGAGCGGGCTGTGGTGCCGGGGGCACGGCCGGCAGCGACGACGCTGGGTTAGTCGATGCGTTGATCGAGGTGGGTTGGGTCATGGGAGTCTTTTTTGGAGACGGGGTTTTCGGGGGGGCATCCGCAGCGGCGACGGTGGTCCGGAACAGAACCAGCGAGGCAGCCAAAAGGGACACGATGGCAATCCAACGGCGCATGACTCACCGATAGCCTCACCAGCGCTCGGCGCAACCGCCAATTGCATGGTGGACCCAGGTGAGGAGAAAGGACCGATCCGTCCGGATGAGGGGACGCAGTCTATAATGCCCCTTGGGCTAACCGTGGCTTGAAGTCTCTCTAGGGAGCGTCAAGGATGGCTCTAAATCCTCCCTGAAGTTCGCCGGTTTTCCTGTGCTGTTTGTTAAACCCTTCCTGAAATGACGTTACGCTCCTCGATCCTCCGGTGCTGCCTGCAGTCCTCCCTGTTGCCGCTGTTACTGGCCACAGCAGTGCAGGCAGCTGACTCGTCACCGGCCGTATTGCCCGGAACCCAACCGCTGACCCAGACGGGTGATTTGGCTCACGCCTTGGTCGGGGGCATCGACCGCTATTTGGACCGGGTCCTGGCGGCTTCACCCCAAACCCGCGCCCGCCATTGGAACCGGGACCTCAACTCGCCGGAGGCCTATGTGAAGTCCATCGAGACCAACCGCCAGCAATTGGCCCGAATCCTCGGCGTGGTGGATACTCGCGGGCCGGCGCAACTGCGGATTTCGGCACCGGTCTCGGGTGGCTCTTCCGGTAATCTGGCTGAAGTGGGCCGCGGCCGCGGATTTAAGATTTTCTCGGTGAGTTGGTCGGTGGTTCGTGGAGTGGAGGCCGATGGCTTAATGCTGGTTCCTGAGGGCGAGGCCAAGGCTTTCGTAGTGGCCATCGCCGATGCGGACCAGACGCCGGAGCAACTGGCCGGTCTTCAGGCGGGCGTCCCGGAGTCGGATCAGTTTGCTCGCCGGTTGGCCGAACGTGGATGCCGCGTGCTCATTCCTGCGCTAGTCGATCGCTCGGATACCCACAGCGGATTGCCCGGGTCGCGCAAGCTCAAGCAATCTCAGCGTGAGATGCTGTGGCGGGCCTCCTACGAAATGGGGCGCACCGTGCAGGGCTATGAGATCCAGAAGGTGTTGGCTGCCGTGGATTGGCTCGGTTCACAGCAGTCGGCTTCAGGGTCTAAGAAGCCTGTGGGCGTGATCGGTTACGGCGAGGGCGGTATGGTTGCGTGCTTGGCCGGAGCCTTGGATCCCCGCATCGATGTCACGGCCGTCAGTGGGTTTCAGGTGAATCCACACCTGCACAACGAACCCATTGACCGGAACGTCTGGTCGCTGACCGACCAGTTCGGCGCGGGCGAGATTGCCGGGCTCATCGCACCCCGTGGATTGGTTTGGGTGCATGGAAAATTCCCCGAGACTCAGTATCCCGCCAAATCCGGCCAGTCCCACCATGGGGCCGCACCCGGTAAACTGGGTCGTCCCGATCCTGAGGTGGCCCGGCAAGTCCTCGAAGAGGCGGGTGCTTGGTTGAAAGGGGTGCCCGGGCTGGATCAATGGAAGCTCGTCAAGGCCCAGCCCGACGAGTTGTTCAATGATGAGGCCTTGGGTGCGTTCGGCGACCGGTTGGGGCTGCCAGAGGCCCCCGCAGCATCCGCCGCTGCTTCTGCTCTCCAACCGCTCCCAGACAACACGGCGCGTCAGTTGCGTGCGTATTCTCAAATTTTGGAAGACACCCAGTGGCTCATGCGTGAGTCCGAGTTCACGCGGGCTGCATTTTGGAACAAGGCGGACCGCAAGAATGCCGACACCTTCGCTCAGAGCACCCGCGCCTATCGGGAATATTTATTGAAGGAGGTCATCGGCCCCATTCCGCCCGCCTCGCTGCCGCCCTCGCCGCGGACTCGGAAACTCATTGAGACCAATGGCATCACTGCCTACGAGGTGATGCTCGACGTGCATCCGGATGTGGTGGCCTACGGCATCCTCGTCGTGCCCCGCGGACTCAAGCCCGGCGAGAAGCGTCCGGTGGTGGTTTGCCAACACGGGCTCGAGGGCCGGCCGACGGATGTGGCCGATCCGCGCATCGACGCCGGAGCGTATCACACGTACGCGTGGCGATTGGCCGAGCGCGGCTTCGTGACCTTCGCACCGCAAAATTGCTACATCGGCGAGAACCGCTTCCGTCAGGTGCTGCGCAAGGCCCAACCGCTCAAGCTCACGCTCTGGTCGTTCATTCACCGCCAGCACGAGGTTATCTTGGATTGGTTGGCCTCGCAGGAGTTCGTGGACCCCTCGCGCATGGCTTTCTACGGGCTGAGCTACGGCGGCAAGACAGCCATGCGCATCCCGCAGGTTATCGACCGTTATTGCCTGAGCATTTGCTCGGCCGACTACAACGAGTGGATTTGGAAGAACGTCTCGGCTCGATCGAGCTACAGCTATTTGTATGGGGGTGAGTACGACATGCCCGAGTTCAATTTGGGCAACACCTTCAACTACGCTGAGTTGAGTTGGCTCATGATTCCCCGGCCGTTCATGGTGGAGCGCGGCCATGACGACGGTGTCGGGCCCGATGAGTGGGTGGCCTACGAGTTTGCTAAGACCCGTCGGCAGTACGTCAAGCTGGGCTTGGGTGACCGCACCGAGATCGAATTCTTCGACGGGCCCCACACCATCCACGGCAAGGGCACCTTCGACTTCTTGCACCGTCACCTTCACTGGCCGAAGCCCTAAATTCAGAATCTAAAAATCCGGAACTCCAAGAGCCCATGAAATCCACGTCCATTCGTCGCCGGCCCTTCTTGCGCATGACCGGTTTGGTCGGCTTGGCCACCGCGGCCGGCGGGATCGCCCGTGCTGAGGAGACCGCACCGGAGTTGCACATCGAAGGGTATGCCGGACTCGTCAGCTATCCGCAGGGGGCTGAAATGACCCTTCATGTCTCCTCCAGCCAGCGGCGGTATTCTGTCGAAATCACCCGCATGGGTGCTCAGCGAACGGTGGTCTGGAAGGGGACCTCGGAGACGGGCGCGATCCAGCCGGTGCCAGACAATGCCTCCTCGCACGGATGCCGCTGGCCGGTGGGCCTCCGGGTGCCCATCGCCGCGGATTGGAAGTCGGGCTACTATCAAGTTCAGTTCCGGGTTGAGGATCACGGGGGCAACTACGTGCGGCGCACGCACCGGGTGGCCGACTCCAGTTGCTTCTTCATCGTGCGAGCAGCGCAACCGGGACGGGATTCAAAGATCCTTCTGCAGTTCTCCACCAACACCTACAACGCCTACAACAACTGGGGCGGGTTCAGTCTTTATGCCTTCAATGGTCGCGGGGGCAATCAGGGGCACCGGGTGTCCTTCGAGCGTCCGCCCGGATCGCAGTTCTCGAGCTGGGAACAGGCCTTCGTTGAATGGGCCGAGTCGCACGGATACACCTTCGAGTACGCCGCCAATAGCGACCTCGAGTCGCATCCGGAAATCCTCAAAGCCTACAAGTTGGTACTCAGCGTGGGCCACGACGAGTACTGGTCGACGCCCATGCGGGACAATTTGGAGAAGTTCATCGGCGACGGCGGCAATGTGGCTTTTTTTAGCGGCAACACGTGCTGCTGGCAGGTGCGTTCCGAGGACAACGGGTCGGCGCTGACGTGCTGGAAACAGAACGTCCAACAAGATCCGGTGTTCGTGGCCCGGGGCAGCCAGGCCACGCTCTCCTCCCTGTGGGGTCACCATTTGATCCAGCGTCCGGAGAACCAGCTCACGGGCGTGGGCTTTCTCTGGGGCGGCTACCACAAGAGCCATGGGCAGCTCATGGACGCGTCGGGGGCTTTCAATGTCCACCGTCCAACCCATTGGGTGTTCGAGGGCACCTCGCTCAAGACCGGCGACAGTTTCGGGGCCAAGGACACCATCGTGGGTTACGAGTGCGACGGCTGTGAACTGGAGTGGCAGGAGGGATTGCCCAAGCCCACCCATCGCGATGGCACGCCGGCGAACTTCGAGGTGCTGGCCTCCGCGCCCGCCCAGTGGCATCCGGATGACTGCGAGTGGTACGAACGTTGGCAACCCGGTCGCAAGGGACACGCCGTGCTGGGCACGTATACGCGGGGAGGCACGGTGTTTACTTGTGGCTCGACCGATTGGTCCCACGGGCTTCGCGGGCGGGATCCGATGGTTGAACGCATCACTCGCAACGTCCTCGATCGACTTGGAAAATGAGCCTGTTTCGATTTGGGTCCATTCGACGGCGCGCCGTTGGTGCTGCTGGTTGGGTTTGTGCGGCCGGTCTGCTGTCCTTCGTCGCGATGGGTGTGCCGGGCCTGTTGGCGGACTCCGTCGATTTTAACCGCGATGGGGTGCCGGAGACGCTGATCCATCAGCCCGGTAAAACCGTCTTGCAGAAACCCGAGGGCCAGCCGGTCGACTTTCAGTTTCCCGAGGGAGTTTCCGTGCTCGATGCCCAAGGCAAGGATTCCGGGTTGCGTTGGGTAGACCTCAACGGCGACGGGTTTGCAGACCTCATTCAGTCCCATCCGCAGGGCTACGCCATTCATCTTTGGAACCGCACTGTTCGAGCCGAACTGGGTTGGACCAAGGGTTGGTCGCAATTCGTCCGGTCCGCTCGTCGCACCGGGGCCGATGACGAGCCACCGTCTCTGGTCGGTACGACGGTGCGCGTGGTCGATGGGGTGTTGCTCATCGAAACTCCGGCTACCGGTGCGCAGCCTGCCCGAACCCAGCGGATCTCTGCCCGCGAACTCATTGCCGTGCGCATGCCGCCTCCGAAATCCCCGGAAGACGCGCTGGCGTCCATGCGGTTAGCGGCGGGTTTCCAAATCGAGTTAGTGGCGTCTGAGCCGCTAGTCATCGATCCGGTTCACCTCAACTGGGACATGCAAGGGCGGTTGTGGGTGGTCGAGATGCGCGACTACCCGTTGGGCCTCGACGGCAAAGGTAAACCCGGTGGCCGCGTGAACATCCTCTATGATGACAATGGCGACGGGCGCATGGACCGCGTGGTGCCATTCCTCACCGACCTAGCCTTTCCTTCGAGCGTGTTGCCCTTCGGAAAGGGCGCCCTTATCGCGGCGGCTCCCGAACTGTTCTACGCCGAAGACACCGATGGCGACGGGCGTGCCGATGTGCGACGCGTGCTCTTCACGGGCTTCACCGAGGGCAATCAGCAGCACCGCTTCAATGGATTCGAATGGGGTCTCGACGGTTGGCTGTACCTCGCCAATGGCGACAGCGGCGGGACCGTGAAAAGTCTCCAGACCGGTAAGACCTTGTCCATCAGCGGACGCGATTTACGGATGAATCCGGACAGCGGCGAGATGGAGACCGTCTCGGCCCAGACCCAGTTCGGCCGTCGTCGGGATGATTGGGGTCACTGGTTCGGCAACAACAACCCCACCTGGCTGTGGCAGGTCACGGTGCCCGAGCACTACCTCCGCCGAAATCCGAAGGTGGCAGTGAAGCGGGTGAGCCAAATGCTGGCCCAACGCGAAGATTCTACCCGGGCCTTCCCGGCCTCCGCGCCCTTGATCCGGCCCAACCAACCGTGGTCGCTGAATCATGTGACCAGTGGGTGCAGCCCCACTCCGTACCGCGATGACTTGTTCGGGTCGGCTTACGCGCACTCGGTCTTCATTAGCGAACCGGTTCACAACGTGATCCATCAAGAAGTGCTCAGCGCCCGAGGCAGCGCCTTGCACAGCCAGCGGGCCGCCGGAGAAGAGCGTTCCGAATTTCTGGCCAGCACGGACAACTGGTTTCGGCCCACGACCCTGCGGGTGGGCCCCGACGGTGCGTTGTATGTCGCCGACATGTACCGCTTCATCCTTGAGCATCCGGAGTGGATTTCCCCGGAGATGCAGGCTCGGGTGAATCAGCGAGCGGGCGACGACCGTGGCCGCATCTACCGCATCTCCCCTCGCGGGGCCGTGCGGCGTCCTATCCCGAAGCTGGGCCTTCTGGATACCGCGGGGTTGGTCGCGGCCATGGATTCCCCCAATGGCTGGCAGCGGGACTCGGTCCAAAGACTCTTGGTTCAGCGAGGCGACGTAGGAGGTGCCGCTGCCGGCCTGCGTGGGTTTATTTCGCCGGACCATCGCCCACAAGTTCGGGTGCAGGCCTTGGCCACCTTGGGTTTGCTGAAAGGGGGCCTCGATGCAGCGACGGTGATCACGGCCCTAGCCGACCCACATCCGGGAGTCCGACGCCAAGCCTTGGAGCAATCCGAGCGTCTGGCATCCAGTCACCCGGAGGTCTTCCCGTTGGTGGCTGCCTTGGCGCGGGATCCGGAGGCCGCGGTGCGATTGCAAGCCGCCTTCACGTTGGGGCAATGGCCCGCGGAGCAGGCCGAACCGGTATTGCGTGAATTGGCCGCCCTGGATGCCGGCGATGAGCTCATCCTCACGGCCATCCAAACCTCGTTGCGTCCGGACAGTGCGCTGTTTGCCGCATTGAAATCGGGCCAGAAGCCCGCGCCCACGGCGACGACCCCCGTCCTGAAGCCGAGTTCGGCTGATCGGGCTCAGGTCATCGCGCAGTACACCGCCAGCACCGCGTTACTGAAAGGCGACCCCCAACGCGGCCACGGCGCTTTCACAAGCCTGTGTGCCGGATGTCATCGACTGCGGGGCGAAGGCCAAGAAGTGGGCCCCGATCTCGGCATGGTTGCTGACAAACCCTTGGATTGGATGCTCATGGCTATCCTGGATCCCAGTCAGGCCGTCGAGGCCCGCTACCGGGCGTGGACGCTGCAACTCACCGATGGGGAATCCCTCACCGGACTTATCGCCGCCGAGACGGCCAACAATTTGGTGATGCGGTATGCCGGCACCAGCGAGCAACCCATCCTGCGTTCGGCCATTCGCAGCATCACCGCCCAGTCCGCCTCCCTCATGCCCGCCGGCTTCGAGTCGGCATTGAAGCCTCAGGAGTTCGTCGACTTGCTGGCCTGGATCCGAGGTGAGTGATCCGGCATCACTTGGGTCGACTTGCTTCCCGTGGAGGCCCTCTCTAGTTTGGCTCAGATGAGCGAGATCATTTTCGAAGTTCAGGAAGACGAGATGGATGGGGGCTATGTGGCCACAGCCTTGGGCCATGGAATCGTCACGCAGGGGGATTCGCTAGAAGAGTTAAGGCAGATGGTCAAAGACGCCGTCCGTTGTCATTTCGGCGAAGGGAACGTCGATCCGATGCCGAAGGTGATCCGTCTCCATTTTGTCCGGGATGAAGTGCTCGTGGCGTGAAGACTCCTCGCGACGTTTCGGGAGCAGAACTGATCCAAGCGTTGCGGGTCTTGGGCTATCAACGCATGCGACAAGAAGGTTCCCATGTCCGTCTGACGACCCGACTAGATGGAGAATACCATCTGACGATTCCCAACCACGTTCCGCTGCGTGTGGGTACCTTCCGGAGCATTCTCAAACTGGCTGCCGCTCACCACGGATTGTCCGTCGAGGAGTTATTGATCCGACTAAGCTTTTGAAATCATCCGGTTTTCCGGCCTCTGCTTGCCTGTTCACTCCTGAAGGAAGCTCAACAGGCGGCGGGCTTCGGGGAGCAGGAAATGGAAGTCGGTGAAGGGTTCGAAGCCGATGTCTTGCCAGCGCACCCGACCCTCGCCATCCACCAAGAAAACCCCGTGCAATGCGGCACCCTCGAAGTCGTCGTGAGCATGCCATTTCTTGAAGGCCGCCAGCGTCGGATCGGCGGCCAGTGGGAATGAAATCCGGCCGTCCTTCCCGGCCTTTTCCCGTGTCTTGGCTAGGCCTTCGACGGTCTCGGTGCTAATGGCCAAAATATCGATCCCAGCCTTCTTGAACTCTTCGGTCCGTGGGGCCAGCAGGCGGAGTTGCTCCACGCAGTGCAGGCATCCGCCGCCGAGGTAGAAGACGAGCAGCACCGGGCGCCCGTGGAAATCGGCTAAGTGGATGGGCTTGCCGTCCGAGCCGGTGACTTCGAGCGGCGGGGCAGGCTGCGGGTTCCAACGAAAGGATCCCAGCGAGTCGTGCGCGGGCCGCACCCCAGAGTCGCTCGGGAAGGTGGCCGCCGGCCGCCAGTCCGAGCCGGCGTCCGAAGCCTTGGAGGCTGCAATCACAGGGGCCAATCGGCGCACGATGGGCAGGTGGGTGTCCATCCGAGCGCTGAGCGCGCGCAAGGTCGCGAAGGTTTTCAGGGCTTCATTGGTTTGGCCGGCCTTCCACTGAAGCTCGGTGTGCACGGCCAGCGGGTGCACTTGGTTAGTTCCGGCGTCCACGGTCTCTTTGGCTAGTTTCAGAGCCTGATTGGTGTTTCCGATTTGGAACCACATCGCGGCCAGACGTTCCTTGGAGACGGTTTTCAGGGCTTCCAAACGCTTGGGTAGGTCGTTGGTTTCTCCGGCATGCACCTCCAGACCCACACGCAGTTCTTCGATGAAGTTCTCCAAGTTCTCCATCGGTTCTGTGGTGCGCTTCACGGCATCCGCGATGGCTGAATCGATTTCGCCGCGGCCTTTTTTATCGGTCTTGGCTTTGGCCTCGGCGGCATCTACATGGGCCCGACGTTCTTCGCGCAATACTCGAATGGCCGCCTCGATGGATTCAATTTGCTCCGAGACGCCCACGCGGTTGCCTTTTCCGAGATGGGCCAACCCGAGCAGGCGCGCCCGTCGGCCTTGCTCGTCGGCCAAAACGGTCGGTTCGAGATACGGGGTCTGACTGAGTCGCAGGGCTTCGTCCCACAGTTCCCAGCGCAGC
Source organism: uncultured Verrucomicrobiota bacterium (assembly GCA_903939515.1). GTDB lineage: Bacteria > Verrucomicrobiota > Verrucomicrobiia > Limisphaerales > UBA9464 > SXXZ01. The sequence goes on along the minus strand of CAJAHH010000129.1, from coordinate 8,927 downwards.
AGAGTCTCCATGAGGCGTCGGCGTCCGTGGGATCCGGTGCCCCGCTTGTCGTACGCGATCCCGTTGGTCTGCTTGTCGAGGGTGTTGAAACCCGGATGCCGAGGCATCTCAATCATGTTGACGCACAAATCCACCGCCCGGTTGACCTGTCCGATGTAGTTGTAGGTTTGCACCAACCACTCGCTGTTGTGTGCGTAGTTGTGGATGTGGTCGGGCAACAGGCGGTCGGCCATCAACTGGCTGTTGTCCACGCGCACCGAAGCCTCCTGCTGCCACGCCATATCGGGGTAGCGCTTGAGCTTGTTGAAGGTGTGCCCAGCCATGTGCCACTGATGGGCCACGCCCGGCGAGCTTTGACCAGATTTCGAGGCCGAGGGAACCGCCCGGATGGCCGACTCATCCTTCTCACCGTCCCAGAGGTGGATACGGTAATGGTGCGCCGGGTGCATGGGTTGCTGCGCGAAGACCTCCTTGAGAATGGATTCGACGGCTTGAGCGCTCCCGATGGGCCAACCCTTGTAGCTGCTGTCCCACACATGGACCGCGAGGAAGGCCTTGGCCTCCACGTCGTCGGGAAACTCGAAGATGATGTTCTCGAGCGCGCGGGTGTAATCGCGGCGGCGTTCCTTCTCGTCGCGCTTCGGGTCCTTGTGGAACTCGGCCAGGGATTCGATCCAGAGCTTCTCGCGGCGATGGACGGTTCCCTTGCGGCGGTCGGCCTCCTTGATGAATCCGGCCGCGCGGGTGGCGTTGTTGGCGTTGGCCATGGCCATGCCCCAGTAAGCCATGGCGCAGTTCGTGTCGCGGAAGGCGGACTCGCGGAAGGAGCGCTCGGATTCCAAGTACCAGAACCCGTGCAACTGGCCCACGCCTTGCAGGAAAAACTTTCGGGCGACGTCGTTGGTGGTGGTGATGTCGAAGTGGATCTCCGGCATGCCCGACATTTGCCGAGCGTGTTGGCGCAGGCCTTCGTTGAAGATCTGCCCGTGCATGGAGTGGCCCGGATCCACCGTCTTGGCGTCGTCGGGCCCGGCCTTGGTTGGGTCGCCGTCATGGGCCATCCCTGAGAGGACGGTGCTTAGGAGAAGAATTCCTAGCACCCCAGTATACCCGCGGCGTCGCATTGCGGAAGGCTAACCGCGAGGCACCGGGGGCCAAGAGGGATCTTGAGGATCCGGTCAATGAGTTTCGCGCAGGCAGTAGAGTCGCGAGGCGGTGCGGATGAAGAGCCGGTCCCCAGCGATGGCGGGAGTGGCCATGCACAATTCGCCCAGCGCATTGACCCGCTCCATCCGGTAGGGGTCGCGGCCGCTGACCACATAGGTGTCGCCATCCTCGCTGAGGCAGAACACCCGCCCGCGGTAGGCCCAGGGTGAGGCGGTGAAGCCGGCGGTTCCGTCGACCTTGATCCGCTGCTTGCCGTAAAGTTCCCGGCCGGTTCGAGCATCGCGGCAGCTCAAGAAACCGAAATCCCACAGCACGTAGAATCGGCCGTCGTAGGCCAAGGGTGACGGATTGTACGGGGCGGCGTTGGCTTCCATCCAGGCAATGCTGGCGCTGTCGCGGGCTCCCTCGGGCAGGGTGAGATCGCCGACTCCGCCGGGTCGAATGGCGTAGACCGGCTTGTTGAGCTTGAGGTTGTCGCCGACGTAGCCCGCGCCGACATACAGCAACCCCTCGGCCTCGAACGGGGTGGGGATGACGATGGTGGAGGGCCCTTGCAGATGCCACAGCACCTTGCCTGTCAGGTCGTAACTGCGGATTTGAGTGCGGCCCGGAACCACCAGTTCGGTGCGCTTCGGAGTCTTCCAAAGGTAGGGGGTGCTGAAGTTGCTGGGTTCATCGCGCGGGACTTGCCACAGAATCTTGCCTGTCTTGGCGTCGAAGGCGCTCAAGGTCGAAGCCTCTTCGTTGTCGTTCACCACATACACCCGTCCCTCGTGTAAGACAGGGGAAGCGGAGGTGCCCCATCCGTAGCGCATCTTGTGGGGTTGAATGGGTTGCGACCAAACCACCTTGCCCTGGAGATCGAGGCAGAACAGGCCCACCGATCCAAACAGCACGTACACGTGCTTGCCGTCGGTGACCGGGGTCTCGGAGGCGTAGCTGTTCTTGAGGTGGATGGGCGTGGTCGGAACCGCTCCGTGAAGCTCGGTGCTCCAGAGGGTCTTGCCGGAGTCGCGGTCGAGGCACAGGGCCATCCAGCGTTGGCGCTGCTTCGGGGGTTCCGGGCGGTCGCCGCCGAAATACAGACCCTTCTTCGGAGCCTCCAGTTCTCCCTCGCTCACTGCCGTGGTGAGGAACACCCGTTTTCCCCACACGATCGGCGAAGACCACCCGCGTCCGGGAACTTCTGCGCGCCAGGCGACATTGGTGTCTGAGCCCCAGACTAGAGGCAGCCGGTCGGAGGTGCCGACTCCGCGGCTTTCGGCCCCCCGGAATTGAGGCCAGTTGGCCTGGGCGGTTGCGCTTTGAGCCAGCGTGAAGGTCAGTGCCAGGCCGACGCCAGCAGCCAGCCATCGTTGCCCTAGTCGCATTCCCCACACGCCGACGTCTGTCTTCATCCGCCTTGGCTAACGGTCTCTGTGAAGGGAGGCAACTTCCATCACGGCACGGGTCAGGTCGTAAACCCGTCATTAAGAGGTGGACCGCTCGGAGATCGATCCCTACCTAGAGGCCCTTCGGTCGACATCCAGGATCGCGCCACAGCCTCAGCCTCACCCAAGCACCTCCGAGGTAGGGCGATTTCTCCGAAAGCGCCACGTCGGCAGACACGGACCGCCACAGAGCCGAACCGCTTGGAGATCGATCCTTATCTGCGAGGCTCGTCGGTCGACATCCAGAGTCGTCCCATTGCCTAAACGGAACGATTCAATTGGATCCGTTGTGTTGGCTGCGTCTTCCTCCACACGAGGCTCGTTAAAGGTCTCACTATAGCCGGCTCTTCGCCTGCCCGGCGTCTTGTGAAAGACTCCATCATCCCCATCACTTCCCTCTCTTTCCTATCGACTGAATAGTTCTGGCTTAATCCGCGGAGAAATCCACCGGAAGTTACTCTGGGGCTAAATGGTTGCCGTCTTGAGACGGGTCCGAAGCCCCATGTCTCTTCCCGAATCCTTCAATTCTCTTCCATGCACGAGTTCGACCTCATTTGTATCGGCAGCGGTCCCGCGGGTCAGCGGGCTGCAGTCCAGGCGTCTAAGTTGGGCAAACGCGTGGCCGTTGTGGAAAAACAGGCGAACGTCGGCGGCGTTTGCATCGAGACGGGTACCATTCCGTCGAAGACCTTCCGGGAGGCGGTGCGACGTCTCTATGCGCACGATCATGAGGACACGGGCGGTTCGCATTCGGGTCCTGCTCGGCCGACGATGGAGCGCTTGATGCGCCAGGTGGCCGGGGTGGTGGGTCGTGAGTGCCAGGTGGTCCATGACTCGCTGGCTCGCAATGACATCAAAATGTTCCAGGGGGCGGCGCGTTTTGTTGGGCCGAACGAACTGGTGGTCAGCGGGTTCACTGGGGATGAGACCTTGAAGGCGAAGAAGTTCCTCATCGCCGTGGGTACCCGGCCGGCCGAGTCCCGCGGGGTAACCCTGGATGGGGAGATTGCGGTCACCTCCGACAGTTTGCTAAATCTTAAGCGCCTGCCGCGATCGGTGGTGGTCGTGGGTGCCGGTGTCATCGGCATCGAGTACGCTTCCATGTTCGCGGCTTTGGGACTGAAGGTGACTGTCGTGGACAAGCGCCCGCGGCCTTTGGAGTTCCTGGACAATGAGATCGTCGACGAACTCATCCACCAACTGCGCAAATTGGATGTCACCTTCCGGTGCGGTGATGGGCTCAAGAGTCTGGAAATTAGCGATGGGGATCGGAAGCAGGCGTTGCTGGAGTTGGAGAGCGGCAAGTTTCTGATCGCCGAGATGGTGCTCATTTCGACCGGTCGTGTGGGCTGTACCGACGGGCTGGGTCTCGAGGTGGTCGGATTGTCGGCCGACGATCGGGGCCGCATTAAAACCGACGCCCATTTCCAGACGGCAGTGCCGCACATTTATGCGGCGGGCGATGTCATCGGCTACCCGTCGCTGGCAGCAACCTCCAGTGAGCAGGGGCGCCTGGCGGCCTTGCACATGTTCGGCGAGGAGAGCGCTCCGCTCGGAGATCGTTTCCCCATCGGCATTTATTCCATTCCTGAGATTTCCATGATGGGTGAGACCGAGGAGGCGCTCACGGCCAAGAAGGTGCCCTACGAGACGGGCATCGCTCGCTACAACGAGACGGCGCGCGGGCAGATCCTCGGCGACCACTCTGGCATGTTTAAAATGATCTTCCATCGCGACACCGAGAAGCTGCTCGGGGTGCATTGCATCGGTTCTGGGGCCACGGAGTTGGTGCACATCGGGCAGGCGGTGATGCTGCTCGGAGGTGGGCTCGACTACTTCATCAACAGCGTCTTCAACTACCCGACGCTCGCTGAGTGCTACAAAATTGCCGCGCTCAACGCCTACAACAAGATTCAGCTCATCCGGAAGGTGCAGAAGTTGCGTCAGTCGCAGCGATCGGCTTGATCGGGGCCGTCCTACGCGACCACCGGCCGCACCACTTCGCCCGACACGTCGGTGAGGCGGAAGTCGCGGCCGGCGTGGCGGTAGGTGAGGCGCTCGTGGTCGAAGCCCAGCAGGTGGAGCATGGTGGCGTGCAAGTCGTGCACGCTCACGGGGTTCTCGACCGCGCGGAACCCGAACTCGTCGGTGGCGCCATGAGCCACGCCGCCCCGGATGCCGCCACCCGCCAGCCAGACGCTGAAGCCGTAGTGGTTGTGGTCGCGGCCCAGCTTAGACTTACCGCTGTCGCCGAGTTCGACCGAGGGCGTGCGACCGAACTCCCCGCCCCAGAGGATGAGCGTGTCGTCGAAGAGGCCGCGCTGCTTGAGGTCGGTGATGAAGGCGGCGATGGGGCCGTCGATCTCGGCGGCGTTCTTCCGATGATTAGCCTCGATGTTGTCGTGATGGTCCCAGGGTTGCCCAGCTCCGTGCCACAACTGCACCACGCGGACTCCGCGCTCGAGCAGTCGCCGGGCGATGAGCGTCTGCCGGCCGTGCACGGTGTCACCGTACATGGCCCGGACGGAGGCCGGTTCGCGGGACAAATCGAAGGCATCGCTAGCTTCCATTTGCATGCGGAAGGCCAGCTCGAAGGACTCAATGCGCGCCTCGAGTCGAGGATCTGATCCGTGGTCGCTCCGGTGGGCGGCATTGAGCGAGGCCAGCAGATCCAGCTGCCGGCGTTGCATGCCCGGGGTGGCGTGCGGGCTGCGGATATTCTCAATGAGCCGCTCCACCTCGCGGTGTTGCGGATCGACGAACGTTCCCTGGAACACGCCGGGCAGGAAGGCCGATTGCCAGTTCTCGGAGTCCTTGATGGGCAAGCCGCCGGGGCACAGCGAGACGAAACCCGGCAAGTTCTGGTTCTCGGTACCGAGCCCATACAGCGCCCAAGATCCGAAGCTGGGCCGTGGCTGCACGCTATCGCCGCAATTCATGAGCATGAGCGACGGCTCATGATTGGGCACCTGCGCGTGCATGGAGCGGATGACGGCGATGTCGTCGGCATGGGCGGCGGTGCGGGCGAAGATTTCGCTGATTTCTAAACCGCTTTGCCCGTAGCGCGAGAACTGGAAGGGCGATGGCAGGGCTGCGCCGGTTTTGCGTTCGGTGCGGAGGTATTGACCGGGCAGGGGTTGGCCGGCGTATTTCGCGAGGGCCGGCTTGGGGTCGAAGGTGTCCACCTGCGACGGCCCGCCATTGAGAAAGAAATGCACGACGCGGCGGGCCCGCGGTGCGAAGTGGGGTGACCGGGCGGCCAGTGGAGAGATGGAGGAACCCGTGGTCGTCGCGGTAGGAAGATCTCCCAGGGTCTGCAGCGACAGGGCCCCGAGGCCGAGGCCAGATCGGGTGAGGAAATCACGGCGACTGAGCGAGGGCCGATGCGAACTCTGGCTGGAAAACGGGGAGAACCTGGAAGGCATGGTAGTAGGAGCAGGTCGTTCAATCGGCGAAGGCGAACTCGTTGGTGAGGAGGAGCACGTGGGCGTACTGTTCCCAAGGGCTCAGTCGTGGCTCGGGTGGTCCGATCGGCGGCAGCACAGGTCGGTCGGGTGCGGTTTCGGCGGCGGTCACGAATCGGAGTCCGTCAGTGATTTCAGTGGGTCGGGCGGCTCGTTGGAAAAGGCGTCGATGCAAGTCGTGGATGCGGGCTGTGGGAGACAGTGCGGCTCCGGACTTGGCCAGCGACCGGGCCTGATCGGCAGCAAAGGTGCCGTTGAGGAAATAGAGCCCTTGCTGCGGCACGGTGGTTTCGTGTCGGACGGCCACATGCAAATCCGGGTTGGCGAAGTCGAAGGTGCGCAGCACGCCGGGGAGGAATTGTCGGTCCACGAAACCGTAGACAGAGCGTCGGTGGTTATTGGGTTCGAGAAGACCTACGGCCGGGCCGGCCATCCGGGGGTCCAGTCGGCCGGAGGCGGTGAGCAGGGCGTCGCGCAGTTGTTCGAATTCCAATCGGCGCAGCGGGAAGTGCGCGAGCCAGCGGTTCTCGGGATCGAGTTTCTGGATTCGGTTCCGTTCATCCGCACTGCGCCCATCGTGTCCCTGGGAAGCCGATTGGTATGCGGCGCTGGAGACGATGAGCCGGTGCAGTGCCTTGAGGCTCCAGCCTGAATCGACGAAGCGCAGGGCCAGCCAGTCGAGCAGCTCGGGATGGCTCGGAGCTTCGGCGCGCAGGCCAAAGTCGCTGGGGGTCTTGACCAGGCCGGTGCCGAAGTGGTGTTGCCAGACGCGGTTGACCATGACGCGAGCCGTGAGGGGGTTGTCGGGCGAGGCGATGGCTCGGGCGAGTTCGAGGCGGCCGTTGCCCTTCTGGAATGGGCGGCGGTCGGGACCGGTCAGTACTTCGAGAAAGCGGCGTGGGGCCTCGGGCCCCGGCTGCGAGGGGCTACCGCGGCGGAACACCACGGGCTGTGGTTCCGGGGGGCGGTCGACGAGCACGAGTGCGGCTTGGACACCGAGGGCGATGAGTCGTCGGTCGACCGCACCCTGGAGTTGCCAGAGTTCGACGGTGATGTCGGTCGGGTAGAAGAACTCGGTGTTCACCATTCCGGTGTCGGGAACGGTGGTGGGCGAGGTGGGGTCGTGGAGAAAGCGGCGGAGGGCCTCTGTGTGTGGATCGGGCAGGGCGATCGGGGCGGTCGGGTCGGGAGTACCGGCCTGTGGGTCGATCGGTTTTGTAGCCTTTTTTGAGGCCTCCCTCAGGGTCTTCCAGTCGTTGTCCACCCGGGTGAAGAGATCGCCGTAGCGCCGGGTGACCTCAGTCCGGGAGGTCGGCGCTTGGGCAAAGGCCGCAGCCACCCGTGGGTTCCAACTCTGTGCGAGGTGGCGGGAGGCGGCGAGCGCCCGGGTGGCCGCGGACGGCCAGTCGGCGTCGGGCAGGTGATGCAGGTCTGCGATGAGGATCCGCCAGGGTCCGAAGATCGGGTGATCGGGAGTGGCCGACACGTTCAGGAAATCCCGCCACCGGCGCACCGACATGGGGATGATGTCTCTGGTGGAGAGGAGTTGGTCGAAGCCTTCCTCGGGGTAGTCCTTGAGGTTCAATTGGGCTGCGAGGTAGTCGCCGGCCCGTTCGCGCAGCCGGGCGTTGGCTTCGGAACGGCGCAGGCGCATCTGGTCGGAGGATTTTTTTCGTAGGGTGGCGAGTTGGGAATCTTGCGGTTCGTTGAAGGTGACCAGTTGGTCGTCATTGCCCCGGAGCACGCCGTAGAGGGAGTAGTAGTCGGCCGTCGGAATGGGGTCGTATTTGTGATCGTGGCAACGGGCGCAGGCGACGGTGAGGCCCAGGGTGCCGCGGGTAATGACGTCGATGCGGTCGTCGATGATGTCGTGGGTGACGCCGAGGAAGCGGCGGCCGCCGGTGACGAAGCCCAGGGCGGCGAGGTCGGGGGAATCGGCCGGAACCAACTGGTCAGCGGCGAGTTGAAGCAGGAGGAAACGATCGTAGGGCAGGTCGGTGTTGAGGGCGTTGATGACCCAGTCACGGTAGGCGGGTGCGTGGACGAAGCGGGGTTCTTCGCGTCCGTAAACGTAGCCCTTGGTGTCGGAGTAGCGGGCGACGTCGAGCCAATGGCGTCCCCAGCGTTCGCCGTACCGGGGGGAGTTGAGAAGGCGGTCAATGAGTCGGCCGGTCGCACCGGTGCGGTCGTGGGCGGTTTCGGTGATGAAGCGGTCAACGTCGGCGGGTTCGGGGGGAAGGCCGGTGAGGTCGAGGCTGAGGCGTCGGATGAGGGTGCGCGGGTCGGCCGGCGGGGCGGGGTGGATTCCGGCGGTTTCGAGCCGGGCGAGGACGAAGCGGTCGATGGGATTCTGTGCCGATCCGGGGCTGCCAGTGTCGGGGATCGTGACGGGGCGCACGGGCTGAAAGGCCCAATGGTCGCGGGCGTTGTCGGGAGGCCGGACGGCAGCGTGGACTGCGGCGTGGTCGGAGCCGAGGGCCAGCACGATCGCGAGGGTCCGCACGATGGTGGGGATGCCTGCAAGGAACTGGGTCAGGACTCGGGGGATCACTTTCGGCAGAGTACCCGAAGCGGTTCGGACGCGTCATGGGTTAAAGCGGTTTGTCGAGGCGATCGGGTGGGTGCCGGGTGTGTGGCGGTGTTGCGGGTTCGGCGATGGGGCTGAGTCGCGGGTGGGGGTTGAGTCGCGGTGAGGCTGAGTCACGATGGGGCTGAGTCGCGGTGAGGCTCCGCGGGATCGGTCCTGCGCTCGCAGGGAACGTTGGGACAGGAGGAGCTTTCGCGCTGTCGCGCGAGGGGGGATCAGGGTGTCGACGTTCCAATGCTCGCTCCGGCCCGATCCCGCTGCCGCCGGTGCGTGCGTGGT
>CAJAHH010000128.1 GCA_903939515.1 uncultured Verrucomicrobiota bacterium | reverse complement strand
TCGCTGAGTAGGCTCTAGGGAGGAGGAGCTGTCGCGCTGCGCGCTTTTGGGGATTTGCTGTTCGCCTCCAAGGCTCGCTCCGGCCCGGCCCCGCTGCCGCTGGGGTTGGGTGCGAGTCTTTAGGAAAGCGGGTGCTTGGATGACTGCCTTTGGGGGCGTTGTTGGGGACGGTGCTTGGCTCAGAGGCGTTTTGGTCGTATCAAGGATGCCACATGGCGTCCTTTGATCGTCCCCAGTTCCGGCCCCGGAGACCTTATGATGGTCCTCCTCCTTCCGGCCCGAGCTTTGGCCCGCGTTCCAGTCCGCGCTCCAGTCCGCCGGCGCTGCCTCAGGCGGATACTACGCATTGGAAGACGCCTTGGGTCTGGTTGAAATACCATTCTCAACAACCGGTGGTGTACCCGGCCATGATCCGGGATGCCTCGGTCGGCGCGAGGCCGGGTGACTGGGTTCATGTGTACGACAAGTCGGGTTCGCCCTGTGGCAATGGCTTGTGGCATCCGCGCGCGAAGGTGCCTCTGCGGCTTTTCCATTGGGGAGAATCTTTTGTCGAGGAGTCGGTTTTGGGAGATTTGATCGACCGGGCTATAGACCACCGGATCGATTTCCTGCGCCTGCCAGAGGTGAGCGACGCGTTCCGGGTGGTGCACTCCGATGCCGATGGTCTTAGCGGTCTGGTGGTCGATAAATTTGCCGATGTTCTGAGTATCCAAGTTCACAGCTTGGGCATCGCTCAGCGGTTGGCCTCTTGGATCCCCCGGATGCATGCGCGCTTGGGCACTCAGAAGGTGGTTTTCGAGGTGGATGACACGGTGGCTCGTAATGAGGGGATCTCACCGACAACAATAAAATCGGATCCGGTTCGGGCGGTGAAGATCCGGGAGCACGGCATCCGCTATGAGGTGGATTTCAAGGAAGGGCACAAGACCGGGTTCTTTTGTGATCAGCGCGACAACCGTCTGAAGCTTTCCCGCTATACCCGTGACAAGCGGGTGTTGGATTTGTGCTGCTATTCTGGAGGTTTCTCCATTTCGGCGATGTTGCTGGGGCAGGCCGCCGAGGCGACTGGGGTAGATCTGGACGAGGCAGCCATCGCCATGTCCAAGCGCAACGCGAATCTCAATCAGGTCCGGGTCAGTTGGGTGGACTGTGATGCGTTCAGTTACGCCCGACAGATGCGGGACAACGGGGAACAATGGGATGTGGTGATCCTAGATCCGCCGAAGCTCATCCACAGCCGGGATGATGAAGATGCGGCTGAGGGGCGGCAGCGCTACGAAGACCTCAATGGACTAGGGATGGTGATTACTCGTCCCGGTGGCTTGTTGGTTACCTGCTCTTGCTCGGGAATGATCTCGGCCGAGGAGTTCGAGGATATCATCATCCGTATGTCGATCCGGACTCGCCGTCGTCTCCAGATCATTGACCGCACGGGACCTGGCGAAGACCACCCGGTGATGTCCAACTGCCCGGAGAGTCGCTACCTGAAGGTGATATGGGCCCGCGTTTGGTGAGTCCTTGAAGGGCCGATTTGGTCGGATGGAACTTATTAGGTCGGATGGATCTTATTTGATCGGAGGGGTTTGGGACTCACCGGCCGCCAAACTTGGATTCGGAGGTGCCGTTGTTCGAGCGGTCCCTCCCTTGACAGGACCTCGGATTGAGCGAGTAAAATTAGCGCCCGCTTGCGGTTCGCCCAAGCGTAGCCCGGACCAATGACGGTCTAGATCTTTGTTTTTTCAACACACCATGAGTCAACCTATCAGTCAGCCGGAACAGCACTCCTTCCAAGCCGAAATTCAGCAACTGCTGAGCATCGTCATCCACTCCCTGTACACGGACCGCGAGGTCTTCGTGCGGGAGTTGGTTTCGAACGCCGCCGATGCCTGCGAGAAACTTCGCTTCCTTCAGGCCAGTGGGCAGTCACCCACGGGTGTCAGCGACCCCTCCATCTCCATCACCGCCAATGAAGCGGAGTCGACACTGACCATCGCCGACACGGGCATTGGCATGAACCGGGATGAATTGGTCCAAAACCTGGGAACTATTGCGCATTCCGGCACCAAGTCCTTTCTCAAGGCGTTGGCCGAGCAGCAGAAGCCGGACACTCGGCTCATCGGCCAATTCGGTGTCGGTTTCTATTCCGCCTTCATGGTGGCTAAGCAGGTGACGGTTGTGACCCGCTCTCAAGCGGCCGGCTCCGAGGGTTGGAAATGGACCAGTGAGGGTGGCAATGGCTACACACTCGAGTCGGCTCCGGACGCCACCCCGGGTACTCAGATCACCCTCAGCCTCAAGGACGAAGCCAAGGAGTTTGCGCAAGCCGGCAATCTGGAACGCATCGTTAAGCGGTACTCCAACTTCGTGGCCTTCCCGCTGGAATTGGACGGCAAGCGGGTCAACACGGTGCAGGCCATCTGGGCCCGTTCGAAGAACGAGGTGAAGGAGGAAGAATACAAGGAGTTCTACGAGTATCTGGCCCACGACAACGAGGCACCCAAGTACCGCCTGCACTTCACAGCCGATGCGCCCATCGCCATCCAGGCGTTGCTCTTCGTGCCCTCACGCAGTCTCGAAATGCCTGGAATGGTGCGTCAGGAGTCCGAGGTTCATTTGTATTGCCGCAAGGTACTCATCGATTCCAAGCCGAAGGGGCTTCTCCCGGAGTGGTTGCGGTTTGTTCGCGGTGTGGTCGACAGCGAGGACTTGCCGCTCAACGTCTCCCGCGAGCGGATGCAGGACTCCGACCTGATGCGCAAGCTGAGCAAGGCGCTGACCAATCGTTTCCTCAAGCACTTGGCCGAAGAGGCCGAGAAGGATGCTGCCGCCTACGAGGGTTTCTACGCCGAGTACCATCGGTTTCTCAAAGAGGGCGTGCTCAGCGACTGGGAGAATCAGGCTGCGCTGGCCAAACTCATCCGCTACGAGTCCTCGGCTACCGAGGCTGGCAAGAAGACGTCGCTGGCCGACTATGTGAAGCGCATGCCCGAGGGACAGAAGGATATCTACTACCTCTTGGCCAAGGACCGGGCCGCCGCCGAGGCGAGCCCCTATTTCGAGGTGTTCCGCGCCCGTAAGTTTGAGGTCGTGTTCGTGGACGATCCGATCGACGAGTTCGTGATGGATCGTCTGCGCGAGTTCGACTCCAAGACCATCATGACCGCCGAGAAGGCTGAGTTGGATGTGGAGGACGCTTCCAAGGAGGGCTCTCTCACGGAAGACGAGGCGACGGCATTGTCTGGCTGGCTCAAACTCACCTTGGGCGAGTCGGTGCATGAGGTGCGTGCTTCCAAGCGTCTGGTGGACAGCCCGGTGGTGGCCCTCGACAGCGACAAGTACATGACCTCCAGCATGCGTCGTACCCTCAAGTCCATGGGCCGGGAAGCCATGACTGGTGATGAAGCCGCGCCGGACCTGGAGATCAATCCGAGGCATCCGGTCATCGTGAAGCTGAATGAGTTGCGCCAAAACGATGCCGCTCTCGCAGGCCTAGTGGCCGAGCAGCTGAACGACCAAGCCCGACTGGCCTCAGGTCGCCTCGAAGACCCGCGTGCCATGCTTCAGCGCATGAACATGCTGCTCTCCAGGGTGGTCGGCGCCTGATCCGTTCGGAGAGCTTGGATCGAACGCTGTCCTTTCTAAGCAGACACTCTTTCGAAATAAAACGGCCCGGTGGCGGTGGGGAGGCGATGCCTCTCCGTTAGCCCCGGGCCGTACTGTGTGCTGGTTGAGCTTCCGACCGGCGAACCTTGCAGCGAGTCGGTTTTTGGCGAGGGCCAGTGCGGCCCTCTGAATCTCAAGTCAGGCGTTACACGTTGAACTTGAAGACGAGCACGTCGCCGTCGGCGACCACGTATTCTTTGCCTTCCATCCGGTAGAGACCCTTGTCGCGGGCTGCAGCCACCGAGCCGCAGGACACCAGGTCCTTGTAGGCGACGGTTTCAGCCTTGATGAAGCCACGCTCGAAGTCGCTGTGGATGACCCCGGCCGCCTTGGGTGCGGTGTCTCCGGTATGGATGGTCCAAGCTCGGACTTCCTTCTCGCCCGCCGTGAAGTAGGTGCGGAGTCCGAGGAGGTGGTAGGTGGCCCGGATGAGCGAACCCACGCCCGACTCGGTGACGCCGAGAGCGGTGAGGAATTCCTTGGCCTCGTCTTCTGACAAATCCACGAGGTCACTCTCGATTTGAGCACTGATCACCGTGGCTTCGCAGCTCAGGTGGTTCTTGGCGTACTCGCGCACCTTGACCACATAAGGATTAGTGTCCGCGGTGGCTAGATCGTCTTCCTTCACATTGCAGGCGAAGAGGGTGGGCTTGTCGGTCATCAGCCAGAAGCTCTTGGACAGGGCCCGCTCCTCGGGAGTGAGCTCGCAGGTCAACGCCGGTTTGCCGGTGTCGAGGTGCGGCTTGAGCTTGCTGAGGACGGACTGTTCAGCAACGGCCTCTTTGTCTCCGCGCTTGGCATCCTTGCCCACCTTGTCGAGACGCTTGTTGACCGACTCCATGTCGGCCAAAACCAACTCGGTGGTGATGGTCTCGATGTCCCGGACCGGGTCGACGCTGCCGGCCACATGGTGGATGTCAGCATCCTCGAAGCAGCGGACCACTTGCACGATGGCATCGACCTCGCGGATGTGGCTCAAGAACTTGTTGCCCAAGCCTTCACCGGCGCTGGCTCCCTTCACCAATCCAGCGATGTCCACGAATTCGATGGCCGCGGGGATCACGACGCTGGTCTTGGCGATTTTCTGCAGCACCCCCAGACGTTCATCCGGCACGGTGACGATGCCCACGTTGGGATCGATGGTGCAGAACGGGTAGTTCGCCGCCTGCGCCTTTCGGGTGCGGGTGACTGCGTTGAAGAGGGTGGACTTGCCCACGTTGGGCAACCCGACGATACCGGCCTTAAGCATAACGAGGGACGGAGGAAAGCCTCAAGTAGCCCCGCGGGAAAGGGGATTCCTCGACCATCCTTAGCTTCTGCCGGCCCTCGAGGGAGATTCCAGAGCCGTGAAAGCCGACGGGAGCAGACGCTGGACCGCCTCCGGAAGGGGGGCCTCGAGTGAATCCATCCACACCGTCCAGTCGGCTATCGGCACGTTTTGCGGGCGGCATCGTTCGGCAAAACCTCGGAGCAAGGTGCTGGCGTAATGGAGCAATCCGGATCGGTAAGGCAAATTGAACGCGGCCAGGGCCACGCCAAATACGATTGGGTTCCAAGCATGGGCTTGGCCGTTTTCAACGGCTGACAAGTAGCGCTGGACCAACCGGAGATCGCGGCAGGCTTTCAGTCGCGATAATTGCCGACGACCGACACGGAACGAGGCTTCGGTCCATTGGCCCGCCCTCCGTGCGGGATAATCTCGGTCGAGCTCAATCAAGTCGCGATGTCTGCTCAGTCGGGTGAGTTCAGCGGCCTCAAGGATGACGGGCCAATCTAAGGCAATGACCACGCCATCACGGTGGGATTCTAGAAACGGGCGAGGGTCTGCCTGGGCTCCGAGGGTCGGGTGGGGCAGCAGGAAATCCTCATCCGGCAGGGTTGGCACCAACCACTCCTGCATGGAGGAAGAGAGGGTTTGTGAAACCCTGCCCTCAGACGGAGAGTCTTCATTCGGGAATGCCCGGCTCATTGGTTCACGAGGTTAGCCTCGGTGCTCGGTTCGGCCAACAGGAGTTCATAAGAGAGGCCGGGGTTTTGTTCGCCGAGGATTTTCTTAGGCGTTCTTAGGCGCAGTCCTTTCATCGAGCCCCCACCGTGCGGACACCTTGCTTGAGAACCTTGAGAACCGATGAGTGTTCAATTTGGCGGATTAGATCCTTCTGCATTGTCGCATTGAATCCGTGCCCGAGGACGGGTTAAAGTCATTGCCTGCGGACGGTGGGGCGGTTGGCGCAGCGGTTAGCGCAAATGCTTTACACGCATTGGGTCGGGGGTTCGAATCCCTCACCGCCTACCATCCCGCAGTGATCCCTTGTCCGCATGCGAATACTCTGCGTTCACGCCCATTTCGATGATTTCGAATTTGTAGCCGCGGGCACCTTCGAGTTGTTCCGCCTCAAGCATGCTGGGAATTTTCGCGCTAAGGTACTCGTTTGCACCGATGGGCGTTCAGGCCACCACTGGCGAACCCCGCAAGAAACGGCTCGCATCCGGTTGGAAGAGCAGGCGGCCGCTGCCGCGATCGGTGGGTACGAGTTCGAACGCCTTGCTCGCCCGGATGGGAGTCCTTTCGGAGAAGCGCGACTTCCCAGCAATGATCTCTTGGCTGCACTTTGGAAAAGCATCCGAGATTTCGAACCCGATTATCTTTTTTGCCCGCCGCTTCCGGCCGATACTCGGGCGGGAGTTCATCCCGATCACATCACAGTAGCCGACGCCGTCCGCCGGGTGGCCTACATGATCAATGTCCCTCATGCCTTCGTGGACGACTATCCTGAAGAGGGCAAGGCCGAGGCGCGTTGGATCCGAACCCCGGTAATTCTCAACACCTGGGATAGCTACATTGGCGACGGACCCCAATCGGCCCCCGATCTCGTGGTCGATGTTTCTGAGACCTTCGATCAAATCGCCCGCCAGTCTTGGTGTCACCAAAGTCAGATCCGGGAGTGGTTGCCTTGGGTGGGTCGGCATGGAATCGCTCCGGTGGAAACACTCGATCAATGGGAAGCAAGCCTCCGCCAGCGGTTCAGCAATCAGCGACTGTCTCTCGGATTGGGTGAGGGAGCACCGGTAGAGGTTTTCTCGCTCACCTCGTGGGGACAGGTAGCCGATCGGGATCAGTTGACCCGCGATTTCCCCGCATTCCAGTTAAAGCCCTGTCGATGAGTTGCCCAAAGTGTTCGATTCGTGGGCCGAATGTTTTCGGAAAAACCGGGAAATCAGGTTGACACTCAGCGCCGAAGCTCGAAAACTCCAAACGCAATCAAGCTCCGCGTTCCAACGACGTCAGAGCCGTCTAAAAACGGATTTCGCATGAAAAACTTCATTCCTAGCATGAGCGCCCTTACTATCGGCGCTGCGAGCCTCGCGGTCACCACGGCCCTCCAAGCCTCTGAAGGCGGGGCCAAGCCTTGGTCCGTTCGGGCTGGCGTTTCTGGTTTCTACAACGACAACGTCTACACTCGCAGCGACCTGACCAAGGTAAGCAGCTTTGGTTTCGAGTTGACCCCGGGCTTCAGCCTGAACCTGCCGGTCAACGACGGTCAGACCACGTTGGGACTCCGCTACGACTACTTGCTGCGCTATTTCGAAAACCGTGATAAGGCTGTCGACCACAATCACGTGGTGGACGCGAACCTGACTCACAATTTCAACACCCGCTTCAAGATCAACGTCTTCGACAGCTTCGCTCAGGCCCAAGAGCCCCAGCAGCTGGGAGCCGGCGCTGGTGGTGCAGGTATTCTGTTCCGCGCAGAGGGAACCAACTTCCGCAACATCGCGGGCTTCGACTTCACCTCCCAGCTCGCTGAGAGCTGGAGTGCGGTGACCGGTTTCCGGAATACCTTGTTCCGTTTCGACAATGTTAACTTCGCTCAGTCGCTCGACCGCGTGGAGTACCTCCCGTCGGTCAACGTTCGGTACCAGGTGGCTCCGAAGTCCAACATTGGTGTGTTCTATCAGTACGGTATCACCGACTATGATGGACCTAATATAGGATCCACACAAAATGTTGGATCCCTGCGAGACGTCAATTCGCACTTCGTAGCGGCGACCCTCGATCACGACTTCGCGGCGAACCTGACCGGATCCCTCCGCGGTGGTGTTCAAGTCAACGATTTCGCTGGCGACAGTGAGTTAGTGACTCTCCCCGACGGGAAAATCACGGGAATCAAGAGCCGCGATGGCGTCTCGCCCTACATTGATGGGCAGTTGAACTACGGTTTCCTGCCGGGTTCGTCTTTGACTTTAGGTTTGCGTCATCAGTTGACCGCGACCGATGTCGGTGTGTTGACAGCATTCGGCGGTGGAAATGAAAATGACCCGATTCGCGGAAGTAGTGCCACTTCCGGCCGGATCAGTTTGTCGCACAGCTTCACCCCGAAGTTGGTGGGTTCTATCAATGGTCTCTATCAGGCTGGTACCTTCATCGGTGGTGGTCCTCTCGTTGATGGTAAGGCTGACAGCTACGCGTCTGCCGATGTGACGCTTGCGTATCACATAACGCAGAACATTTCTACGAGGGTTTCCTATGCTCACGATCAGGTCGATTCGTCTCTGCTGAACGACCTCCGCGAGTTCTCGCGTAACCGGGTGTTCCTCGGCGTGAATTTCAACTACTAAGAATTTCCAACTCTGGCGAAGGAGGCTGGAACATCCATTCTAGCCTCCTATTTTTTTGCACATGGAAGTATCGAAGGCACCCCAGTCTCAGGAATCCAAGCTCCACTTCCTCGATTACTGGCGGATCATCCGTATTCGGAAGGCTGTCATCTTGGCGGTCTTCCTGTTGGTGGTTATCACTACAGCGATCATCACCCAGTTCCAGCCCGAGTCCTACTCATCGCTGGCGCGGATGAAGGTGGAAAAGGACACCCCGCTGACCCAGTTGATGATGGGTAGCGGTCCGATGACGCCTGCCTTCGACCAGTACTTTCTCCAGACCGAGTTCCAGGTTATTCGCTCTCCGAAGATCCTCAACGAGGTCATCAAGAGTCTGAAATTGGCCCGCGTTTACGCCGAGCGCGACAAGCAGCCGGGTGAATTGCCGATCCAAGATGCTTACGAGATGTTGTCGCGTGAGGTCGACATCACTCAGTTTCGTAACACGGCCATCATCGAAATCACGGCCTTCAACGAAGACCGTGAACTGGCCGCCCGAATCGCGAACAAGATCGCCGATGTCTACGGCACTTACCGCAACAAGAACCGTTCTGGGCGCAGTGATCTGGCTTGGGCAGCTTTGACCAATAAGTTGGCTGGCTACGAGAAGGAAGTCTCTGAGGCCCGCGAGAAGATGGATAAGCTGCGGATTGACCTCAAGGTTCCTGAAGAGATTGCTGATTCTGGCCAAGTTCAGGGTCTTTCGGCCCAGGAGCTTTCGCGAATGACCGGAGTCATTCAGGACTACCAGACACGGATTACCCGCAACAACCGTTTGCTGGAGCAATTGGGTCTCTTAAAGGGCGATAGGCTGCTCAACGCCCTGGTTGTGGCCAATCCGACCACCGAGCTCAACACGCTGATTTCGGCCCGTAATTTCGCCTTGCGTTCGGCGTCCGGACTTAGCCCCGATTTCGGCCCCGATCATCCGGAGGTCATTAAATGGTCCCTGCAAATCGCCAAGCTTGATGAGCAGTTGGACGCGACAGTCCAGGGTATCCTCAGCGGCATGCGTTCCACTCTGGAGGCCGAGAAGGCAGCGATGGAAAATCAGAAGACCTACCTCCAGGAAACCATCGAAAAGAATTCCCAGGATACCCAACGGTTCCGGCCTTACATCGTTCAGCGCAACGAGTTTGAGAGCGCCCGGCGCATTCGCGACGGCATCAAGATTCGTGTCGCGCAAGAAGACATCGACCGAGATCTCAGCAGCACCTCGTCCGTTGAGACCATCAACGAAGCCCTTCCCGGCACCAACCCGGTTCGGCCGAAGAAGGCGGTTAACATCACCATCGGCGTGGTTTTCGGTTTGATCCTTGGCATTGGTTTGGCCTTCTTCATCGAATACCTCGACACATCGGTGAAGACCATCGATGACGTGGAGCAAGCGTTGCAGGCGCCGGTGCTCGGGGTTATTCCCCAGAATGTTGGAGCCCTCATGTCTGAGGGAGCTGATAGCCCGCATGCTGAGGCTTATCGAGTCTTGCGGACCAATATTCTGTTCTCCCGTAAGGACACCAATTGGCGAACGATGACCGTCGTCTCCGGCGGAGCCGGCGAGGGCAAGTCTACCACCATCTTCAACTTGGCGACTGTCTTTGCTCAGAACGGCAATCGAGTGCTCATCGTAGACTCCGACCTTCGCCGTCCCAGCCTCCACAAGATTCTCAATGTTGCCAACAATTTGGGGTTGACCAACTACCTGCTGAAGCAGAACCGCCTCGAAGAAGTAATTCAGACGACGCCGGTCCCGTCTCTGGACTTTATGCCCTCGGGGCGTCTGCCGAGCAGCTCCATCGGTATTCTCAATTCAGCGGCCATGAAGGAGTTCATCGCCGAGGCCAAGAGTCGATACGACTTCGTTTTTTTCGATTCACCGCCGATCATGGGCGTCAGTGACGCTTCCATCTTGGCCAGCGAAGTGGACATGGCCGTGTTGGTTGTTCAGTACCGCAAGTATCCGCAGCAAATGACCCTCCGCGCCAAGCAGATGGTCGAGAAGGTCGGTGGCCACCTCTTGGGTGTTGTGTTGAATAATATCAACATCAGCCAGGACAGCTACTACTACTACTATAGTGGATACTACTACGATTACTATTCTAAGAGCGAAGACAGTAAGCCAGATGGTGAGCGGAAGTTGTCCAAGAAGAAGAAGGCCGATGCCAAGCCGGCCGAGGTCCTCGTCGTCGGCTCAGAGTCCAAGGCTTCTGAAATAAAGCCGGGCAAAGAGACCAAGTATTGAGCCGCCGTCTGGATGCCTATAGACTCCGCAAACTTATCAACATGATGCTTCGATTCGGTCAAAACGGGATGTGTGCGTTGGTGCTGCTGATGGCCGTTCTCTGGGGCGGTTGCCAGACGGGTACCGGACAGGCCACTCCTCAGGCCGCTAGCACAGCAACCGCACCGGTTGCCCCTGTGGCTGGCACCAACAGCGGGTTTAGCATCGACCGCATCGCTGTAGGCGATGTGATCCGCGTGATGTATGAAGCCTCAGTGCCCATCGCCCCGACCGAGATCCAGGTACCGGAAACCGGGTTGGTTACTATCCACATGGGCGAGCAGGTGCAAGTTGCCGGGAAGATGGCGGCCGATGTCTCCAAGGACATCCGCGATCTTTTCACCGTGAAGAAGCAGATGTACAAGCGCCTCTCGGTGAACGTTCAAGTGTTGGGTCGTACTGTCTCCGTGGGCGGAGAGGTACGGGCCACAGGTTCCTTTCCCTTTGAAGGAGGAATGACGGTGCTCAAAGCCATCAACCGCGCCGGTGGTTTCACCGAGTACGCCAATCGTCGTGAGGTTCGCGTTACCCGTGTGAATGGTCAGCAAGTCACGGTGGACTGCAAGGCGGCGATGAAGAAGCCGGAATTGGATGTCCCCTTGTACCCGGGAGACCGCATCGAAGTGGTCCGTAGCATCCTCTGATCTACGAAGTTTGGTCCGCCGGTAGGAGACGGTGAGGAAAAGCGGGCTCAGGAAATCAGCCCTAGGAAATCAGGCTGGAACCCTTCTGCGGCGCGCAGCATCCTTTTCAGATGTTCGAGTTGCGTCTCCTTGGCTCTCCGGGCCATTCCTGGAGCGGCGATGTTTTAACCATTGGTCGGGATCCCTCGAATGGTTGGGTGTTGGCCTCCTCCGGAGTATGGGCCCGACACGCCGAGATTCAGCGAGGGCCCGATGGGCGCCTGACGATTCGCAGTCTCGGTGACGCGGTGGTGGCCATCAACGGAGTTCCAATCCGCGAATCCATCTTGCGGTGGGGTGATGCCGTTTCGCTCGGCGCGACCAGCGCTCGGTTTCATCTGGCTGCACCCACTCAGCGGGGTTTGTCCGGCTGGGAACGAACCCTGTGGATCACCTTGGGTCTTAGCTTGGTAGCTCAGGCCGGACTTCTGGTGTGGTTGCAAAGCTGATAGCGATCCGGGTGGGATTTCAGCCCCAGATCACGTCCCGAGCCAAGGTCCAAACCAAAGCATAAAACGAAGCCTAAAATCCCGCGGTTTTTTTGCGTTTTCCCTGGTGTTTTGGGGTCAAATCTCAGCCGAGATATGTGGTATGATTGAGGCTGGGGCTGTTGTTTTGAAAGCCCCAACGGGGCGCGGCATAACAGCCCAGGGTGCAACCCTGGAAAGAGAGAGTCCCAGGTTTTGGCGTTCTGAAGAAACACGGCCTATTCCGGAAAGCCAAGACCGCACGGGTGTTATGCGGCGTTCCTTCAGAACGCGCCGATTCCATCGGGTGATACCCAGGGATGAACTCCGGTTTGGTATGTGCGGTTCAGTCGGGGCAGAGGGTGGTGTTCCGTATTAGGACGGGTTTAGCCCGAGGCCAAAGCCAAGTCTCTCAAGTCTGCTCGGATGGACTCATAACTCACGGCGAACTGGGCGGCGGTCGGGTCGGGGGTCTTTCCGTGGCGTTCGCAATATTGGGTGTAGGCACCCGTCCACCAATTGGAATGCTGAGTGTATCCCTCTGAACGCCACCGTTCCCAGTTCATCAGGACCTTGCTCCAGCAAGCGTCCCCATAAGCCACGGCCTCGTGCGGCGAGGGCATGTCGGAGACGTACCAGTCCCGGCCGACTCGGGCATGCAGCACTTCATCTGCCCAGTCAAAATCCTGAAAGGTTGCCGCTAGTGGGCTCCCCGACATGATGGCTGTTTCCCATTCGTGTCGTTTACCGGTCTTGGGCATGAGTCCCTGTTCGATAAAGTAGAGTACGGCATGCCGCTCCTTCGGAGTGAGCTGGGTGTTTAACCCGAGGGACCAAGTGAAATTCACGGCCACCTGCTTGGGCCAATCGATACCGGCACTGGTGAAGCCCACCTCGCCCATCATCGCATGGCGCGCTTCATCCCAGAGTTGGCGGCTCATGTCCCGGTAGTAGCCCCAAGGCTTGTCCGGTGTTTGAGTGATGATGCTGGCCATCATCTCCGGCACGTCGATTTCTCGCAGCCGCTTGTAGTACATCATCAGCACCTTGGCCTCGGCCGGTTGCTTTGGATCGTAAAGAAATACCTCTGCATTGACTCCCATGTTGTAGGGATCAGGGAAGCGTTCATCCCGTTGAGGCCGTGGATCATACTGCCAGGGCAGCGCGGAATGCAGGCGCGCCGGCAAGGCCGCATCCGTACCGGTTGTCGAGGTGCCATCTAAACCGCTGGCTGCTGCAATGGCTTGTCTCAGGAGGCTCAATGCAGGCTGCGCGGCAGCTCGGTCGTCGCCGGAGACTAGGCTGGAGATGGCCTTGCGGCCGTATTGATGCAGAGCCTCCAGATCGAGCTGGGCGATACGCAGGAGGCGCACGGTGGGTTGATCGGCCAGGGGGTGGGCATTGGCCGCGTGGTCCGCCATCGTGCACAACAACGCAGGCAAGACGATCTCGTACAATCCGAGGAGTAGCAGGTCGCGGGGGGCCGCCTGCAGTTCGTCGAACACCAGGGCCAAGCCTTCGTGTGGGACTTTATCCAAGCCGAGTGGGGGTTCGCGCATTTCACCGACCCGACCCCGAAGCGCACTGACCTGTTCGGCACAGAGCCACGCCTGATGGCTCCAGGCCATTTTGAGTTCGTAGATCGGCTCAGCGGTAATTCGCGCCGTCAGGATGCCGTGGATGCGGCGCAGGACGTAGTGGTGACGTTTGAGCCGCCGCACACTCTGATCGACGGATAATCCGGGGCGTTCAGCGTCAACGAAGGAGCAAAGACCGGCCAAGGGTGGCAGGTTTCGGTGCGTCTGATAGCTGGCTGTGAACGAGCTTTGGGAAAAAAGATCGATGGGCGCATTCATGGCTTTCCTGAGGTTCCAGAGAGGTAAGTCCGGCAGAGGGATGTGGCAATGATCCGGTTGAATGATCAGAGGGATGGGAGCTGGCCTCAGGCCGGATCGGAGGGCTTCCAGTCGATGAGGCGCAGTTGTAGAAAGCGCCGTCCTCCGTAGTCGCCGGCCTCGGGGATGACGGCCAGGTCGAAACGACCTTCGGGAACCGGGCGATCGCCAGCCCCCCACCAGACGGTCTCGACGGGCGTACCTCCGTCGGTCACCCAAAATTTCCAGTGCTGTTCCTTCAGGCGCTGCGGTGGGCGGGCATGGGTCAGGCCGCGGATGGCCAATTGCACCACCGGGTTGCCCATTCCGAACGGCTCCAAGCGCCGGAGATCGGCCACCACCGGCAGGCTCAAGGATCGCAGGGAAATGGATGCATCGATGCGGACCTCGGGCTGAAGGTGCTCGGGGCGAAGTCGTTCCCGTGCCAAATCGTTGATGCGCTGGCGAAAGGCCTCCACTCGTGCTGGCTCGATGGAGAGTCCGGCGGCCATGGCATGCCCTCCGTGCTTCTCCAGCAAGTCGGAGCAATCGCGAAGAGCCCCCGCCAGGTCGAACCCGGAAACGCTCCGGCCGGATCCGCGCCAGAGGGTCCCATCACCGCCCAGAATCAGGGTTGGGCGGTGGAATT
Source organism: uncultured Verrucomicrobiota bacterium (assembly GCA_903939515.1). Taxonomy (GTDB): domain Bacteria; phylum Verrucomicrobiota; class Verrucomicrobiia; order Limisphaerales; family UBA9464; genus SXXZ01. Next base: position 17,059 of record CAJAHH010000128.1, on the reverse strand, counting down.
CACGCAGCACCCGGGAAGCGACGATTCCGACCACTCCGATGTGCCAGGAGGAATCTCCCTCCACGATGACCAGATCGCGTTGCGGATCGAAGCGGTTCCGTACGCGTTCTCCAGCCTCTTGGGCGATACGTTTCTCGACCTCCTGACGTTCGCGATTCTGCAGGTCGAGCACTTCGGCCAGACTCTGGGCTTCGGACTCACGGTCGCAGAGCAGCAGTCGCAATGCGTCCTCCGCGGTCTCCAGGCGTCCGGCGGCGTTGAGACGAGGTCCGAGTTGGAAACCGACCTCATAGACGCCCATCGGGCTGCGTGTCCGCGAAACCCGCTTGAGCGCCTGCAATCCCAATCGCGAAGTGCTGTCGAGGCGCTCTAGCCCGGCGTGTACCAGAATGCGATTTTCGCCGATCAACGGAACGAGGTCTGCCACGGTGCCCAGCGCCACGAGGTCGAGCAATGTCTTGAGGTTGTAGGTGTCAAATCCGGCCAGGCCCAATTCGCGCCCGTGTTTAACCAGGGCGTGTGCCAGCTTGAAGGCCAGGCCCGCTGAGCAGAACGGGGCGATGGCCGCCTCCGGGGACCGCAACGGGTTGACCAGGGCTAGAGCCGGTGGCAACGGGTCGCTGAGCTGGTGATGGTCTAAAACTAGGACATCGACTCCGCGACTGTTGAGCCAGCCGATTGCCTCCACCGCGGTTGAGCCACAGTCGACGGCCAGTAGCAACGAAGTGGGGTGGCGGGCCAGGCAGTTTTCCACGCCGGCCTGGCTCAGGCCATAACCCTCGTCCCGCCGGTGGGGTAGGTATTGGGAGCACTGCCATCCCAGTGTGGTGAAGACTTCCGTCAGGATGGCGGTGGAGGTGACTCCATCCACATCGTAATCCCCAAAAATTACTAGCGGTTCGTTTCGCTCCCGGGCCAGGAATAGCCGGTCGATCGCTAAACGGATGTCGGGAAGGACCATCGGGTCCGACAGGGATTTTAGGCGCGGGTCGAGGAAGGCATCGGCGGCCTCGGTAGTCACGATTCCTCGATTGACCAGGCAGGTGGCCACCAGGCCTGAGAGCCCTCGTTCTCGACGCAAGGCTTCGGTGCACTCGGGAGATGGGGTCGCCATGACCCAGCGGGAATTCAAGCGAACGAACCCTTCCGGCCCTGGCGATGGAACAGGCCAAGGTCCAGCGCTAATGCGCCAAGGACGAAGGCGCAGAAGCCTGCCCAATGCCCGATGGAGAGGTTCAAGATGGGAGCCATGTTGGAGTCGCGACCCGAGAGGGTTGACTCAGACTCAGAAACGGCATCGATGCAAGTTTCCGACACGGTGCATCTCAAGTAGGCGAGGTGGTGGGGGCAGCGGGACTAAACCTGCGCGCGCAGGGAACGTTGGGACAGGAAGAGCCTTCGCGCTTGAGCGCGAGGGGAAATTAAGGGTGTCGACGTTCCAGTGCTTGCTCCGGTTCAGTCCCGCTGCTTTGTGGGCGAGGTGGGGGGGCAGCGGGACTGAACCTGCGCGCGCAGGGAACGTTGGGGCAGGAAGTGCCTTCGCGCTTGAGCGCGAGGGGGAATTAAGGGTGTCGACGTTCCAGTGCTTGCTCCGGCTCAGTTCCGCTGCTTTGTGGGCGAGGTGGTGGTGGGCTTTGGTAAATGAGGGGTTGCGGTCTCCAGGAATGCGGAAGAAAGATTGGGCAGACATGGCTGGACGCTCAAAAAGCCCCCATCGCGGACCTTGGGTTCGCTGTCTGGCCTTGCTTGGATTGGTGGCTTATCTGGGCGGCATGGGTTGGTTCATGACTCTGTGCACTGCGGCAGTGGCCTTGGTCGATGGGGAACATTCGGTTCGCATTGAATCCCGGCAGCAGGGTTTTTTAGTAATTCTGGGTCATGACCGTTCAGCTCGACATCCTGAGCGGACTCATTCCCATGACTGGATTGCCGATCTCCTGACTTCGCTGGCCTCGGACTCCCTTACTTCAGGGGGTGATCATGTCATCGACCTGGACCGAGATCCCGGTTTGGCTGCCCGTTCCGGTGAGGCCTCCCTCCGTGATTTGATCGCACGGAATGCGACCGGTTCAGTGATCACTGCGTTTCCGCTGCCTGCCGTTGCTCCATCGAGCCGGCCGCACCGTCAGACCTCTATCGGGGTTCAGTCGACTTTGGCGCCTTCCCTCTGCGTCAGTCGTATCCACGTGCTCCGCTGCTGAGCCGATCGGTCGGTTTACTCCAGTCCACGGGTTTCATTTGTCTGGAATCTGTGGTTTCCCAATGAGCTGCGATCCGCCGAGTCGTGGCCCGAAGATGGTTTCCCGTTCGGCACACCCTCCGTTTTGATTGCTCATGAACCCGTTGATTTATCGTGTGTTTGGCTCCCTGGTCGGGATTGCCGCTGTCCTTAGTCTTTCTGCGGCCGAATCTCCGGTGGGGATCACCCCGGACGCCTTGGTCATCGAGGCTCTAGAACACAATGCCGAACTGGGCTTTTACCAGGCCCAGCTCGAGGGGGCCAAGGCAGCCACTCGATTGGCGGGCCGACTCGATTTACCAAAGGCCGAATTTCAGGTGGGTCAAGTTCGCAGCAAGAACCTCGATCAGTCTATGGCTGGCGAGGGAGCGATGTGGTTGGCTTCGGTTCGGCAGAGCTTTGAGTGGCCTGGCCGTCTGGGGCTGCGAAAGGCCATCGCCAATCAGGATGTCGCTCTGGCCACCCTGGGCCTTGAAGCGTTTCGCCGCGACTTGTCAGGCAAGGTGCGCGAGAACGCCTTTGGACTGGCCAGTGCCGAGGAGAAATCTCGCGTGGCTAGCCTCGTGGCAGACCGATTTAGAGCTCTGCGCGAGGTGCTCGTGCACCGAGATCCTGCGGGCATCGCTCCACAGTTGGAGGTGCGCATCCTCGAAGCGACGGAGTTGACGCTTCGCCGGAGGGCTTCGGAATTCGTGCTGGCAGTGGATGCCGAGCGGGTGCGTCTGAACCTCCTCCGGGGAGCGCCCCTCGAGGCCTCTTTTCAGGTTCAGCGGGACATCCCCAACTTGCCGGAACGACCGGCTCTCGATCGCCTCATGGCTGCGGCGAATACCAATAATTTCGAACTACGCACACGCGCTGCCGAGTTGGTCCAGCAGGGTTTTCGGGTAGACTTGGCTCGCAATGAGCGCTGGCCCGCCTTTGAAGTGGGGCCGATGACCATGGGGCAGGATGGCAGCACCCTCGACCGGATCGTGGGTGTGGGCGTGGCCTTCCCGTTGCCGTTGTGGCGTCCTCGCACGGCCAATATCGCCGCCACCGAAGCCAAGCGGCAACAGGCCTCCGCCGTCCTCACCGTTGCCCGGCGCGAGGTGGAACGTCGGGTGGTGAGCGCTAGCCGCGGTTATGATTCCCGACTCGCCGAATTGGCCCACTGGCGGTCTGACGTGGTGTCCCAGTTCGAGTCGGCCGCTGAATTGGCGGATCGCCATTATCGGCTTGGAGCCGTTCCGGCCACGATTTATGTCGAGCTTCAGAAGCAGTACCTCGATGCGGTCGAAGCCCACTTAGACACTCGGCGGGAGGCTCTGGCTGCGCTCCTCGAACTCGAGCAGGCCACCGGTCTGAATCTGATCCACGCTTCGAGCACCCAACCGGCCCGGCCATGATCCAACGACTTCTCGAGTTTTCCCTACGCCAGCGGGCGGTGGTCTTGTTGGCGACGATGGCCTTATTGGTCGTGGGTATTTGGTCGGCCAGTGAATTGCCGATCGATGCGGTTCCTGACATCACCCAGCCGCAGGTTCAAATTAACACGCAGGTTCCTGCCCTCGCGCCCGAGGAAGCCGAAGTGCTGGTGACCCGGATCCTCGAGCAGGAATTGGCCGGACTGCCGCAGCTCCATGAACTGCGATCGCTCACCAAGTACGGGCTCTCGCAGGTCACTCTTCAGTTCGAGGATGGCGTGGATGTCTACCGGTGCCGCCAACTGGTGGCCGAGCGCATCCAATCGGTCCGGAATCGTCTACCGGCGGGAGCCGACCCAGCCTTGGCTCCGATTTCCACCGGTCTGGGCGAGATCTTCTATTACACCTTGTCGTGGAGGGCCGATGCCACCCACCGCCCCGCCGATGCCTTTGCTCAACTGCTCGAACTGCAGGAAACCCAAGAATTCATCGCCAAGCCCTTCCTGCGCTCCACGCCCGGGGTCGCTGAGATCAACACCATTGGTGGTTTTAGCCGACAAATTGTCATCCAGCCGGATCCGGAAAAATTGCGTGAGGCCAACCTGACGTTTGCCGAACTGGCCGAGACGATCCGTCGGAACACCGAGAACACCGGCGGTGGTGTCATTCATCGCGGGGGACGGCAGTTGGTATTTCGGGCGGCCACCAAGCCCACCACCCTCGAAGAAATTGCGAACTTGCCCGTGAAGTATGCCGCGGCCGTTCAGCCCTTGAGGGTTCGCGATTTGGCCGAGGTTCGCATCGATGCAGCACCCCGGACCGGTGCGGCCACGCAGAATGCCGAGGAAACCGTGCTGGGTACGGTGATGATGCTCATGGGCGAGAACAGCCGAATCGTCGCCCACCGCGTGGGCCTTCGGATCGCCGAGCTTCAGGCCCGTTTGCCCCGGGGGATCGAAGTGCAAGTGGTTTATGACCGGTCCAATTTGGTGGATCGCACCGTGGGCACCGTGAAGCGCAACTTGTCGGAAGGGGCCGTGCTGGTGGTCGTGGTGCTCTTGCTGCTTCTGGGCAACTTTCGCGCGGCGTTGATTGTAGCGTGTGCGATCCCGTTGTCGTTCCTGTGCGCGATGATCGGCATGGCTCGGTTTGGGATCTCTGGCAATTTGATGAGCCTCGGAGCCGTGGACTTCGGCCTGATCATCGACGGAGCGGTGGTGATCGTGGAGAACATCGTCCGTCAGTTGGCCCACCGCCAACATCAGTTGGGTCGGGTTCTCACGGTCGAGGAGCGCCATCGGACGGTGCTTATGGCGGCCCGTGAGGTTGGATCACCGGTGTTCTTCGGGGTGCTCATCATCACCATCGTGTACTTGCCGATCCTTTCGCTAACCGGGGTGGAGGGGAAAATGTTCCAGCCGATGGCCCTCACGGTGATGTTGGCTCTCGGCGGCGCGCTGGTCTTGGCGATGACACTCATGCCGGTGCTGGCGTCGTTCTTTTTGGGCGGATCGGTGAGCGAGACGGAAAACGCCCTCATGCGCTGGCTCCAGCGTGTGTACTCGCGGGTGCTGGCGGTGGGCATCGCCGGCCGCAGCTGGGTGGCCGGCGGAGCGGTCGTGCTGTTCGTGGCTTCAGTGGCTCTGTTCCTGCGGTTGGGCGCGGAGTTCGTTCCGACCCTCGATGAAGGTTCTACCACCTTTGCCTTGTTTCGACCCGTTGGGCAGAACATCGACGAATCGGTTCAGGATCAATTGCGCACCGATGAACGCATACGGTCCCGATTCCCCGAGGTGACCCATATTTTTTCTCGGATTGGAACCTCTGAAGTAGCCACCGATCCCATGGCCCCCAACGAATCCGATTTCTACCTGAGCTACGCGCCGAGAGAAACCTGGCGCAAGATCGACGGTCGTCCGGCCACCAAGGATGAGTTGGTGGATCTCATCCGTCAGGACATTGAGACGACATTCACCAACACCACCGCCATTGCCTCCCAACCGATCTCGATGCGTTTCAACGAGATGCTGGAGGGCGTCCGTGCCGACTTGTCCATCAAGGTTTTCGGCAATGACTTCGACCAGCTCGACACCATCGCTGCCCGCATTAAGGAGCTCCTGGAACCCTTGCCCGGGCACGATGAGATTGAACATGAGACGGCGGGTCGCAGTGCCATGCTGACCCTAAATCCGCGCCGGGAGGTCCTTTTGGCGCGGAACTTGTCGGCGAGCGCCCTCAATGAGGCGGTCTCGGTGGCGCTGGCTGGTCAGGAAGTGGGGCAATTTGCCCATGGGACCCATACTCACAGTATCGTGGTGCGGTTGCGCGGTGACTTGCGCAATGACGAGGCCCAGATCCGGGCGCTGCCGGTGCGGGTGGGTGAATCGGGCATGGTTCCGCTGGGCCAGTTGGCCGAACTCACGACCCTGGAGTCGGTCCAGCCCATCCGCCACGAGAGTGGTCGGCGCCGGGTGGCCCTCATGGTCAACCTGAACACGTCCGACATCGAAGGGTGGGTTCGCAGAGCTCAGGCGATTCTAGAGGAAAAGGTGACGCTGCCGGATGGCTACATTATTGAGTTCGGGGGGCAATTCAAACGGCTCCAGGAAGCCCGGTCCCGGCTGATGATCGTCGTGCCATCCACGCTTCTGCTGATCTTTGGTATCGTATTTATGGCCTTTGGCAGCCTCCGTCAGGCCCTTCTCATTTATTCCGGAATCCCGCTGGCGGTGACCGGCGGCGTGCTCGCGCTGTGGTTGCGGGGCATGCCCTTCAGCATCACGGCTGCGATCGGATTCATCGCCCTGAGTGGCGTGGCTGTGCTCAATGGCATGGTGATGGTCAGTTGCTTTAACCGGCTCCGAGAGGAGGGGTTGGGAGTGATGGAGGCTGTCTTGTCCGGTGCCGTCAGTCGCTTGCGACCGGTGCTCATGACCGCGATGGTGGCCTCACTCGGGTTCGTGCCGACAGCCATGGCCACGGGCGCGGGAGCCGAGGTGCAGCGACCGTTAGCCACGGTGGTCATCGGAGGCATCCTCAGTTCCACCTTGCTGACCCTCATCGTGTTGCCCGTGCTCTACGGATGGTTTGAGCGGGAGAAGCTTTCTGGTATCGAGAAAACCTCTCAGAAGTCTGTGCCGGTGTAGGAGTTTCTTTGGTGCGGCCACCGCGATAAAGGTCGGGTTGATATCACAGAATTCGTCCGCCACCTTGGGGGTGGCATGAAGTTCATCCTAGCAACTCACAATGTCACCCTGACCGACGCCATCGAGCAGCACGTGCTCCAGCAAATTGACAAGCTGGAGCACATTGACCGTTGGTTGATCGATGCTCGGGTTACGTTGGAGCGGGACCATGTGGCCCACTCGCCGGAGAAACAGTACAAATGCGGGATCCGAATCGGTGTCAGCGGTAACGATTTGTTTGCCGAGGATCGTGAGTCGGATCTTTATGCGGCCATTGACCTCGCAGTGAAGAAGCTCCAAGCGCAGCTGCGGGCTCGGCACAGCAAGGTCAAAGCCAAGACCCACAAGCAGGCAGCCCGCCTGAAGGAACGTCGCCGCGTTGAGCCCGCCTGATCCTGTGATCTTGCGAGCTAGAACGGTTGTTCCGGTCACCGCGCCGCCGATCCACGACGGCGCGGTTTGGATTTCCGGGCATCAGATCCGTGCCGTTGGTCCGTGGTCGGAGATTCGGGAAATCCAGCAAGTCGCTGCGGGCCCGGTGACCGACTTGGGCGAGGTGGCCGTCTTTCCTGGACTGATCAATGCCCACTGTCATCTCGACTACACAGCGATGACGGGCCTTTTGACGCCACAGCGGGAGTTCCCCGACTGGATCAAGGGCATCTTAACCCTCAAGTCCCAATGGACCGATGCGGAGTTCGAGGCCTCGTGGCTGCTTGGGGCTCGGCAGCAGTTGGAGACCGGGACGACCACCGTCGCCAACATCGAGACGCGTGCTCATCAGTTGGCCAGCCTGCGTGCGGCGACCCCGCTGCGCATTTTTTCCTTTCTGGAAATGACTGGCATTCGTTCAGGCCGCGAGCCGGAGCGTATTCTCGCCGAGGCTATAGACGTTCTGAAGTCTTTGCCTCCGAACCGGGGTGGCGTTGGGCTTTCACCGCATGCCCCTTATTCGACCTCTCCAGAACTTCTGAGGGTGATCGCCGACGCGGCCCGCCGGGATGGTTGGCGCATCACCTGCCATGTCGCGGAGTCGGAGCCGGAGTTCGACATGTTCATGTACCGTCGGGGATCGCTTTTTTCGTGGCTGGAGAATCAACGACCCAGCGCCGACTGCGGACTGGGATCCCCAATCCAGCACCTTCATCGGTACGGCTTGCTCGACTCGCCCCTGATGGCCGTTCACGTCAACTGCCTCTGGGGCGACGATGCCCTTCGTCTGGCCGCCCGAGGCGCCACCGTGGTCCACTGCCCGCGTTCGCACGCGTATTTCAGCCATCCCCGGTTTCAGCGCGAGGCGCTCACGGAGGCGGGGGTTCCCATTTGCATCGGCACCGACAGCCTGGCCTCCACGAAGGCCTCCCGCAACGGACCTCCGGTTTTGTCGCTGATCGACGAATTGCGGGCGTTGGCCTCCGATGACCCGGGTTTATCACCCCGTCAGATCCTCGCCGAAGTAACGATGAATCCGGCGCGTGCCCTGGGCCTTAAGTCGGTGGTGGGAGAACTTAAGTCCGGGGCCTTGGGCGACCTTCTGGTGATCCCGTATGGCGGCTCAGTGTCGACGGTGGAAGAAGCATTGATCCATCATCGTGGGTCGGTTAGTGCCACGATGATTGGCGGCCGTTGGGAATGGATCGCTCCTGGATCTTCCATGCCTGTTTCCAATTCTGGCCTCACCTCGAGCCCTAGTTTGCAGCCCAGCCCATGAACCTCACTGTTCCTCAGACCATCCTCGTCAGCGGGGCCGCCGGTGGGTTGGGTCAGGCGCTGGTTGCTGAGCTAGCCGGGGTCGGTCATCGAGTCCTGGCGGGCTGGCACGAGACTCCATTGCCAGCATTGATCCCCGGAGTCGAAGCCGTGGCACTTGACGTCACCTGCGACGACTCTTGTGCCGCGGCGTCCGCTGTGGCGCTGGCGCGCTGGGGCCGGATCGATGCGGTCATTCATGCGGCTGGCATCACCTGCGACTCGCTGTTGGCCCGAGCGCAGCCCGAGGATTGGGATGCGGTGTTCGCGGTGAATGTCGACGGTGCCCGGCGATTGGCCCGGGCCACCTTGCCTCTCTTGGCAGGGCAGGGCGGCGGGCACTGGATTAGCATCGGTAGTCACGCAGGCCAGGCAGGGTCCGCGGGCCAGGTGGCCTACGCCGCATCCAAGGCGGCACTGAATGGCCTGACGCTCTCGTGGGCCCGCGAGTTTGCGGCGCACAATGTCCGGATCAATACAGTGCTTCCGGGAGTGCTGCCCACCCCCATGACTGAGTCGTTGGATCCGGAGGTGATGCACGCTTACGCCCAGGCCAATGTGCTGGGTCGCATCAACGATCCGGCTGAGGTGGCACGATTCATCGGCTTCCTACTGACGACCCACAACATCTCCGGCCAGGTCTTCGCGCTCGACAGCCGGGTCCACCGTTGGGCGTGACCCGGCCGGCGGTTTCGGGCCATTCTCTGCCCATGCCCGAGCCGTTCGAGGAAACCCTGCGCCAGCGCTTGGAGGCGGTGCGTGCCCAGGGACTGTGGCGATCCCTGAGGCCCGTAGACCATCGCACGAAGTCGGAGTTGGAGACCGGCGGCCACCGGTTGGTCTCCTTCGCGGGCAACGATTACCTCGGGCTTTCCTTGCATCCCGCCGTGCTAGAGGCCGCGGTCCGGGCGGTCCACGAATGGGGCGCCGGATCGGCCGCCTCTCGGCTCATCAGCGGATCGCTGGGGGTGCATCACCATCTCGAGGAAACGCTCGCTGAATTCCTCAGCACGGAAGCCGCCCTGGGATTTTCCACCGGTCATGCCGCGGCCACCGGGGTTATCCCGGCCCTCGTGGGCTCGGGCGATGTGGTGATTGTGGACCGCCTAGTGCATGCCTGTTGCGTGGATGCGGCCCGGCTCTCCGGGGCGAAACTGCGAGTGTTCCGCCACAACGACCTCGACGATTTAGACCGCATCCTCCGATGGGCTTCCGCCTTGCCGCGCAATGATTCTGGCGGGCCTCGAGTCTTGGTGGTCACCGAGAGCGTCTTCTCCATGGATGGGGATTCGGCCCCGCTGGCCGAACTGGTTGAACTCAAGGATCAGCACGGGGCCTGGCTCATGCTCGACGAGGCTCACAGCACCGGGGTGATGGGTCCGGAAGGCCGTGGCCTCGCGGCGCAGCTGGGATTGGGATCGCGGATCGAGATTCGCATGGGAACTCTGGGCAAGGCGCTGGGGGCTTCCGGCGGTTTCATTGCCGGTTCGCGGGCTTTAATCGATCTCTTGGTGAACCGCGCCCGCAGTTTCATTTTCTCCACGGCTCCCGTTCCTGCGGCTGCTGCTGCTGCAACCGCCGCTCTCGAACTCATGATCACCCGGGACGGTGAGGAGGCGCGCCATCAATTGCGATCGGTCGCGGCCGCAGGAGCCCGAGTGGTGAACCGGGCGTTCCAAGAGTTGTTGGGCTCCGCTCCATCCGAAGGGTTCGTCGGCCACATCCTGCCGGTGCTCGTAGGTGACGAGGCCGCGGCCGTGGCCTTGGCGGACCGTCTGAGAGCAGCCGGGGTCTGGGTGCCCGCCATCCGCCATCCCACGGTGGCCCGGGGCTCGGCCCGCCTGCGTCTCACCTTCAGCGCCGCTCACTCCGCGGCCGACCTGGACTGTCTGGAGGAGGCCTTGAACCTGGCTTGCATCCAAACTCCTCTCACCCCTTTTTGAAGGATCCTCTGATGAACCGTCTGGCTCAACTCGATCACCGGTACGTCTGGCATCCGTTCACCCAGATGCAGGACTGGTTGCGCACCGAGCCCATCGTGTTGGTCGAAGGGAAGGGAGCGGTCTTGCGCGACGTGAAGGGTCGGGAGTATCTCGACGCCAACGCCTCTATTTGGACCAACCTGCATGGTCACCGGAATCCCCGCATCGACGCGGCCATTCGACGTCAGCTGACCCGAGTGGCGCACACTTCAGCCCTGGGTCTGGCCAGTGGACCCGCGGCGGAATTGGCCGAGCAATTGGTGCGACTGGCGCGGGGACCGAAGGGTCAGCCCCGGCTCGCAAAGGTCTTCTATTCTGACGATGGCTCCACGGCGGTGGAGGCCGCGCTCAAGTTGGCTGCCGAGCACACACGCCGCTGCGGGTTGGTTCGCAAACCGCGCTTCGTGTCGGTGAAGGGTGCCTATCATGGCGACACGATTGGAGCGGTCAGTGTCGGACAAATTGATCTCTTCCATCGGACTTGGTCGTCCCTGTTGTTTCCCACCGAGTCGGTTCCCGCGCCCGGGTGCTACCGGTGTCCGTTCAATCGAGCCCGACCCGAGCGTGCCGATGCCCGGACTTATCGGAGTTGCCAGTGGGAATGCGTGTCGGGTGTCGAGAAGGTGTTCGATCGCGCGCGTGCGCAGGGTCGACCGTTCTCGGGCTTGATCGTCGAGCCCCGAATGCAAGGTGCGGCCGGGATGATCGCCCACCCCGAGGGTTGGCTGGCGCGCGTGGCCGAGATCGCCCGAGGCCATGGGACCTTGCTCATCGCCGATGAGGTGATGACTGGCTTCGGGCGCACCGGCGTGGGCTCTCGGAGCGGAGACCGCTTCCATGCCTTCGCCACCCAGCATGAGGGTGTGGTGCCGGACCTGTTGGCCTTGGCCAAGGGACTGACCGGTGGATACTTGCCCATGGCGGCGACCCTGACCTCGCAAGCCATCTTCGATTCGTTCCTCGGCGACTACGCCGATTTCCGGACCTTCTTCCACGGCCATAGCTACACGGGCAACGCCCTGGGTGCAGCGGCCTCCTTGGCCAGTGTGGCATTGCTGTCGGCCCCGGCCGGGGTGCGCCGCCGTCGGGCCCTCGAGGCGGTATTCCAGGCTGAGTTGGATCTCCTCTGGCGGCATCCGAATGTGGGCGACGTGCGCCGGGTGGGATTGGTTGCCGGCATTGAACTGGTCCGCGATTGGCGCCAGCGCACCCCATTCCGACTGGAGGAGCGGGTGGGAATCCGCATTTGCGAAGCCATGGCCCGCCGGGGTGTGCTCACCCGACCCATCGGCAGTGTGATCGCCCTGATGCCGCCCTACTGCACCACTCCGACTCAATTGCGCCGGATGGTGTCGGCCTTGGCCGAGTCTCTGGACGAAGTCTTCCCGCCGCCTTCGGCCCTTTCCGCTCCGGGCTCTTGACGCGGCTGCACTTTTGCAACGGACTCGCTCGGACGAACCCGCCTCGGAGCCCCTGCTCCGATCTTCACGGACCATGAACTTTGCCGACCTGCGATTCTGGGAATGCCTGCTGGCCGCCTTGTTGGTGGCCGCGGGATTCCGCGGTGCATTTCGTGGTGCGGCGGCGGTTCGTGACGGGCGTTTTGACCGCTGGTTCTTGTTGATCCTCGGATTAGTTCTGCTGGGCCTGGTGAGTTGGCTGACCTTCGTGATCCACCTGGGCGTGGCGGTGTTCACCTTCGCGTGTGTGGCCTGGGGTTCCCGGCGGCCCGCCGCGCACGGGCGTTGGATCTTGGCGGCGGTGGTGCCACTGCAACTGCTCCCGCTCTTGTATTACAAGTACGCCGACTTCCTTTGGCGGGATGTCTGGGGCGGCGCGGGTTCGTGGACAGGGACGGTTGCCATTCCGGCGGGCATTTCGTTTTACACGTTTCAGTTGGTGGGTTTTGCCGTGGACACACTCATTCGTCGTGAGCCGCTGCCCCGCTGGTTTGATTTCCTGAACTTCGCCGGATTCTTCCCGCAAATCGTGGCCGGGCCCATCGAGCGCCGTGAGGCCTTACTGCCGCAAATCGAGGGATTCCGGCTGAGGTGGTCGGCCGCCGACATCGATGCCGGCTTCCGCTGGATGGCGCTGGGGCTCTTCTTCAAGTGTGCCTTGGCCGACAATTTGGCCGCGCAGTTTCATCGGGGTCCCAGCACCAATGCTTATCAGATCTGGCTGGCCAATGGGATCTTTGGACTGCGCATTTACTACGACTTCGCCGGCTACAGCCTCATCGCCGTGGGCATCGCCCGGTGCTTGGGGATCCGGTTGTCGCTCAATTTCCTGAGCCCTTACTGCGCCACGGGCCCGGCGGAGTTCTGGCGTCGGTGGCATGTCACCTTGAGCCATTGGTTCCGGGATTACATTTACGTTCCGCTCGGCGGCGGACGCGGGCGGGGCTGGGCGTTCAACGTGGCCGTGGTGTTCCTCGTTTCGGGCATTTGGCATGGGGCCGGTTGGAACTTCGTCCTGTGGGGCGGGTTGCATGCGCTCTGGTTGATTGCGGCACGGCTCACTGCCCGGGTGAGCGTCCCGGCACCGTTGGGCTGGTTGGGCACGGTGATCATCGCCGCCTTCTCCTGGCTCTTCTTTTACGAAACCAACCCGTCGGTGCTGTGGGCCAAGCTGGTGACGTTGGCCCAGCCCGCGGCTTACGGACCGGCTGCGTTGGCGGCGCTCAAGTCCTCCTTCACGGCGGCAGACCTGGTGACCTTGGGAGGGACCTTGGGATTGTGCGGCCTTACGTTGTTGGCCGAGTGGCGTTCACTGGCGGGTGGCGGCGAACCCTACTCGCTGTTGGTGCGTCCGTGGGTGCTCGTGGTGTTGGTGGTGCTGACCGTGTGGTTGGCACCGGGGGATCAAAATGACTTCATTTACTTCGCCTTCTGAACAGCCCGTTCCCTCACGGGTTCCGCGCCTGGCGATCGCGTTGCTGACGGCAGCGATCCTGGCGTGGGTCTTGGGGGCGGTGTACACGCTTCGGTGGAACCCGGAGGTGCGTTTCTTTCATCGCGTCCACGAAGCCAAGCGGGCGTGGGAGGCGGGCTTGTCGCCATCCAACCGAGTGCTGCTGGTCGGCGGCTCGGGTTGCATGACCTCCATTGATCCGGTGCGAATGCGTGAGGCGCACGGATTGAATGTCCTGAATTTGGGTCTCGGCGCGGGCGCGGGCGCGAAGTTTCTGGGCCGGTATGCGATGGACTGGGCCCGTCCCGGGGATCGACTGATTTTGACCCTTGAGCCGGGAATCCTGACCGGTGCCATCGACTGGAAGTCGCTCGGCGTGCAACTCGCGGCCGCCAACGGCACCTGGCACTTGTGGGATGAGCCGGGGTCTTGGGAATGGCCCAGCCGACTCTTGGGATTACGACCCGGTGGCCAGCACCTGCTCACCCTGTTGGGCAAGGCGGTGCTGCGGCAGCCGTGGTACCGCTATGGCATCGATGAGATCCGCCCGGGGGGCTGGCATGCAGTGGCCGCCCGTCGCGAGGTGCCTTCGCCGGGTCCGGGTCCGGTGGCCTTGTCGCCGGAGGCTCGGGCCTGGCTCGCCGACTTGAAGGCCGAATGCGACCGGAAAGGCGTATCGGTGGCGTACGCCATTCCGTGGTTCTACGGATCCGAAGCAGATCGCCCGGCCATGGTGGAGGCCCACCAGCGGTTCCTTGCGGATGTGGGTCGCATCGTGTCGATCCTCCCGGATCCGTCGATGGGCGTGAATACCCGGCGCGAAGACTACGCCGATTCGCTGGTACACCCCACGGGCGAGGCCGCCCGACGTCGAACCGACGACCTGGCCCGCATCCTCCGAGATTGGCGCCCGGGTTCCGTGCTGCGCTAAACCGCCTGGGTATCGACCCGATTGCAGGCTCATAAACGCGCTTTCCCGCGTCGCCCGCTCTTCACACACTGCGCCCCGCACATGAGTTCCAATACTTATCGGATCGCCGCGCTGGCTGGCGATGGCATCGGCCCTGAAGTCATGCGGGAGGCCTTGAGCGTCCTCCGTGCCGTGGGCGACCAGTTTTCCCTGAAGTTCGACGTCACCGAGGCTCCTGTCGGCTGGGCCGGCATTGACGCCGCGGGCAAGGCCTTGCCCGACGCCACGCTGGAGCTGTGCCGCCGTTCTGATTCCATTTTGTTCGGCTCGGTGGGCTTGCCCGACCGCGACCCGACTATCCCGAAGGAACAACGCCCCGAGCGCGCCGCCCTGCTGCGCATTCGCAAGGAGTTCGGGCTCTTCGCCAACCTTCGTCCGGTGCGCCTGCCCAAGGCCCTGGCCCACGCCTGCCCGCTGCGTCCTGAGCGCCAGGGTGACGGCATCGACATTCTCGTGGTCCGTGAACTCACCGGCGGCCTGTACTTCGGCGAGCCCAAGAAGACTGAGGACCTCGGCAATGGCCAGACCCGCGCCATCGACACCATGGTGTACACCACCTCGGAGATCGAGCGCATCGCCCGCGTCGGCTTCAAGGCCGCCCAGTTGCGCCGCAAGAAGCTGACCAGCATCGACAAGGCCAACGTGCTGGAGAACGGCGTGCTGTGGCGCGAGGTGGTCACCCGCATCGCTCCTGAATTCCCCGATGTAGCCCTCGAGCACATGTTCGTCGACAACGGCGCCATGCAGTTGTTGCTCCGGCCGACCCAGTTCGACGTGCTGCTCTGCGAGAACCTCTTTGGCGACATCCTCAGCGACGAAGCCGCCGCCCTGGCCGGCTCCCTCGGCATGCTGCCCAGCGCCAGCCTCGGTGCGACGAATGGCCAGCAAACCTTCGGCTTTTACGAGCCCGCCGGCGGCACCGCCCCGGACATCGCCGGCAAGGACCTCGCCAACCCCATCGCCCAGATCCTCTCCATCGCCCTCATGCTGCGCTACAGCTTCGGGCTCAATGCGGCGGCCGATGCCGTGGATGCCGCGGTCGGTAAGGCCATCGATCAAGGCCTGCGCACCGGCGACATCTTCTCGGCCAGCGAGACCGGAGCCCGGCGCGTCGGCACTCGCGAAATGGGTGCGGCCATCGTCGCGGCCCTGTGAGTTTCCCGGCCGTATTTATTCTGCGATGAAGATCGCCGTCATCGGTTGTGGGGCACTGGGCAGCTATTACGGCGCCCTGTTGTCTCGTGCTGGACACGAGGTGTGGTTCCAACTCCGGGCCGACCACGACGTCGTGGCCCGCGACGGCGTCCATGTCACTAGCGATCGGGGTGGCGAGTTTCACGCCCGGCCGAACTGTGTCCGCGTGCCCGAGTCCGCGGGCGTGGTCGACCTGGTCCTCATCGCCCTGAAGACCACCGCCAACGGCGAGTTTACCCGGCTGGTTCCCGGCTGGGTCGGGCCTCAAACTGCGGTGCTCACCTTGCAAAACGGCCTCGGCAACGAGGATGCCCTGGCCCGCATCGTACCGCCTCAGCGGGTCTTGGGTGGGCTTTGCTTGGTTAGCCTTAATCGCACGGCCCCCGGCCAGATTCGCCACATCGACCTCGGCACCATTTTGCTCGGCGAACACCTCGGCCTTCCCACCGAGCGCACCCGCTCACTGGCGGCCGTGTTAGAATCAGCGGGCATTCCCTGCGAAGTCTGCCCTGATTTGCTGCAAGCCCGTTGGCGCAAGCTCGTCTGGAACATTGCCTTCAATGGTCTCGGCGTCGCCGGTTCGGCAGGCCTCGACAGCGTCTCGCACGGGCGATGGCAGCCCGGACAATCCCTTGGCCGAGCGCTCTCGGCCCAGGATGTTTTGCAAACGCCCGCCTGGCGCGCCATCGCCCGCGACCTCATGGGCGAGACCATCGCCGTGGCCACGGCACTGGGTCATCCCATCGACCCCGCCCACGCCGACGCCGAGCTCATCCGCACCGTTTCCATGGGTCCCTATCGACCGTCCACGGTCATCGACTTCGAGATGGGTCGCCCAATGGAACTCGACGCCATTTTCTACGAACCCCAGCGCGAGGCCCGCCGTGCCAACGTTCCGACTCCGCGCCTCGACGCCCTCTGCGCCGTCCTCCGATCCCTCGAAGCCGCCGGAGTACGGCCATCGAAATAACGACGCTCCAGCGCCGTGCCCCCCGCGGTAGATTCGTTTCCCAAAAAGGGTGACGAACCCATGCCTGAAGAGGTTGCCAGCGGCAGCGGGACCGGTCCGGAGCGAGCATAGGAACGTCGACATCCTGATCCCCGTCGCGCGGCCGCGCGAAAGCCCAACCGGCCCCAACGTTCCCTGCGAGCGCAGGACCGATCCCGCGGAGCCCCGTCGAGGCACCTATCCCCAGCGCCAGCCCCAGCACTCCGCCATCGCAAAACAGGTGAGAGCCCCGGGTGTATGCGGCGTTCCTTCAGAACGCTCCGGTTGTGCGGCATACCCGGGGTTTCACCCCGGGCTGGTATAGGGGTAGGGATGGCCGTTGTCGGCCACCCCTCCCTCCGAACCGGACTGGCGGATTTCCCGCATCCGGCTCTCCAGTCGGTGAGTCACCCGCTTGCGGCGGGACTGGTGC
>CAJAHH010000127.1 GCA_903939515.1 uncultured Verrucomicrobiota bacterium | reverse complement strand
CGCGTCCCAGAACTCATCAATTTGTCCATGTTGGCGACGGTAACAGGACTTTTGGCGCAACGACCCTTTCAGACCCTCAGTCCCAACCCCTCGCCGGTAACAAACATTTTGGCGCAATTCGCCTGCAACGCTGGGTTGATGAAGGTAATGGTTCTCCTTGAGGCGGCGGTCAAACTCCTCGCGCTCTTGCGGCTCAATCAGACGGACAACGACACGGTCAAGAAGGCTGGCTTCGGAGGGTGCTTTTGCGACGGCCATGACTTCGGGATCATGGGTGTAAATAATTAATTATTTAGTACACCAAAAAACCCTCATGATACCAATGACTCATTTTGGACGAGGTGGCCCTATTACAACAATGGCTCCCTATTATATGAGTATTGGTAGTTACAGATCCTGAATCACACGACGCAGCTCCGTCGCGATCTGGTTCTGGCGCTCGGGGGACATGACGGGTGAGCCGTTCTTCTCGGTGAGATAGAATGTGTCAATGGCCGCCCCTTTCTCCGTAACGATCTTGGCAAGGACAATGTTGAGTCCGAGTTCGCTGAGTGCCTGAGACAGGGCGAAGAGCAGGCCCACTCGGTCTTCGGTTTCTATGTCAATGATGGTAGTTCCATTGGGAGCCGAGCTTTCAAATCGGATATTGGGCTCCAAATGTTCGCCCGCCAGGGCCTGGTACAGGGGGCGTGTCTGGGCAGCGATTTTTCGGACGGCGGGTCGGACGTCTGTGCCCTTGGCGAGGACATCCCGGATGAGCTTCTCGAAGCGTTCCCGCACGGAGGGGTCGGGTGCGGCCCCGGTCCGGGCGTCGGTGACATAGAAGCTGTCGATCACAACGCCGTCGGAACGGGTAAAGATTTGCGCGGAAAAGATGTTCAGCCCAGCGGCGGTGAGAGCCCCTGTGAATTTTGTGAATAACCCAGGCCGGTCCCAGGTGCAGAAGTGGACGCGAGTCCAGCCACGGTCTTTCTCCTCGTTCCAGAGCACGGCCGGCTCTAGGGCTCGGTCTTCTTGAGTGAGTTGGAGGTGGATGAATTGGTGGACGAGGGTCAGATCCCGGGCGATTTGCCGCGGCGAGTGGATTTGAAAGTATCGGGCGGGTAACCCCTCGAAATGGGCCGCGAACTCCTCCTCCGAGAAGGTCTTGGGCAACAGGCTCTGAACTTGTTCGCGCAGCAGTTGCCGTTGTCGGATTTCGGCCTCAATGAATTCGGTGGTGCCTTGGAGTGCCCGTGTCGTCTTCAGATGGAGGGTGAGGAGCAAGGAATCTTTGAAGCCGTTCCAGAGGGTGTCGCTCGTGCCCATCGAATCGGCGAAGGTGTGCAGGGTAAGTAGGTCAAGATTCTCCGTTCCTTGGACTTGGGCGGCGAAGGTTTGGATGACTTCCGGGTCGTCGAGGTCCCGCCGCTGCGAGGTCTGCACCATGGTGAGGTGGTGCTCGATAATGAGCGAAAGTGTGTGGGCGGTGGTGCCGTCGAGTCGGAACCGCTTGGAGACTTTCAGGGCCAGTTCAGCCCCGACCAATTCATGGCGTCGTCCTGGGAAGGCCTTGCCGCAATCGTGAAGCAGCAGCGCTAGGTACAGGACAAACGGGCGCTCCACGTGGTGGAAGAGTTCGGTGTAGCCAGCGAAGGGGCGAGTCTCGGCGCCCCAGACTTGATCGAGTTTGGCCACGCAAGTGAGCGTGTGCTCGTCCACGGCGTATTGGTGGTAGAACTCGTGCTGCACCAGGTTGGTCATCTTGCCGAACTCGGGCAGGAATCGGCCGAGCAGACCCACCTCGTGCATGGCCCGGACATAGGGAGCCACATTGCCACGCTGGTTGAGGATCTCGAGGAAGGTGGCCTGGTAGTGCGAATTGGCCTTGAAGGATCGATCGACCAGCGACACTTGCTGACGGAGTAATTGGGCTAGGTCCGGGTGGATTTGCAGCCCCCGTTTCTGGGCCTCTAGGAAGGCCCGGAGAATACGGCCTCGATCCTGACGGAGAATGCCCCGGTCCACCATGTGGAGCTGCCCGTCCAAGATTCGGAATCCATCGAACTCCTCTGCGGGCGCTGCGCCGCGTTTGGGTTTTCCACCTTTGGTTTTGCCTGTCTTTGAGTTTCCCGGGCTGGGGACCAGCGCTAGTCGCTGTTCTAGGGTGCGGGTGGTGAGGTACAGGTTGCGGGCGTGGGTGTAGTACTCCCGCATGAAGGCTTCGGTGCGGGCCCTGGGCGATCGGTCAGAAAATCCCAGGCCTAGCGCGACGGCCGGCTTGACGATGGGCGTCAGGGTTTCGGCGGCCCGGCCGGCGACGTAATGCAGCTCATTGCGGGTGCGCAGCAAGAAGTCGTAGGCCGCTTCCATTTGCTTGCGGTCGGAGGCGCTGAGGAACTCGGCTTTCTGGAGGTCCATGAGCGAACGGGTCCCGTGCTTGAAGTAAGCCATCCAGAGGAGGTTCTGAAAGTCACGGAGGCCGCCGACGCCGTTTTTGACGTTGGGTTCCTGCAAGGCCGGTGAGTTGCCGTATTTGGTGCGGCGGGTGGCCTGGTCGGCCAGTCGTTGGGCGATATATTCGTCTTCGTGGCGGCGGACGCAGTGCTTCTGCACTTCGCGTTGGAGTTGTTCGAAGAGGGGTTCATCGCCGGTCACCCGGCGGGCCTCAATGAGCGCGGTCTTGGCCTGCATGTCTTCATTGGCCAGGCGGACGCAGTCTTCCACCGTACGCACGGCGTGACCCACCTTGAGTCCGATGTCCCACAGGGTGTAGAGCAACCCTCCGGTCCACTCGGCGAGGGTCTTCAGTTCCGCACCCTCGGGGCTAAGCCCCTCGGCGTGCAGGAACATGAGGTCGATGTCACTGAAGGGATTGAGTTCACCGCGTCCGTAACCGCCAAAGGCCACCAACGTCACCTTGGGAGCTTTTCCCGTGAGAGCTGGGAAGACGCTCTGGATGGACGTCCACAATTTTCGGATGAGCACATCCATCATCGCGGATCGGGCGCGGCAAACGTTCAGTCCGCTGGCGCCGCCTCGATGCAGAAGGTGAAGTCGATGGCTCTCGACCTTCAGAAAGCGCTTGTAGCGAGGGAGTTCGTCGGCCGGTTTGCTCAGGGGCGGCAGCACGAGCAGCTTGCGGGCGCTCTCTTCGATCTTCGCAATGAGGGAATTCATCGACCCCCCAACCGTGAGCCGATTGGCTGGACCGAGCAAGGGTGTCGCTGGGGCCGCGGTGCTCCAACTATTGGCTCACGCCTTGTCAGGTTGGGTTGGGCTTGCCACCGTTGAGTCTCGATCATGTCGCCGTTGCCCTATGAAATTGCTCTGGCCCTCCGCTACCTGCGGCCTAAGCGGACCTTTGTCTCGATCATTACTCTCATTTGCGTGCTGGGGGTGACGTTGGGAGTGGCGGTGCTGATGATCGTGATCGCCGTGATGACAGGCTTCGGCGAGCAGTTGCGGGAGCGCATCCTTGGCTTCAACGCCCATATTCGAGTGGAGGCAACCGGCAAACCCCTGTCCGACTGGCGCACGGTCGCGGCGACGATTTCCTCCAATGCTTCGGTCCGGGCGGTGGCCCCCTATGTCCATACTCAGGTACTGATGGAGACCCAGCCGGAGCAGGGGAATCCCCGCCCGTTTGCCCCGGTGCTGCGGGGTGTGGACCCGCTCCTCGAGCCCCGGGTCTCGGAGGTTCCGGCGGGCATGATTTCTGGAAAATTCGATGTCGGACCGAACAAGGTTCTCATTGGCGTTTCGTTAGCCGAAGCCTTGGCACTCAAGGTAGGGGACTCGCTGGCAGTCTATTCGCTCCCGGCCTTGAAGCGAATGCATGAGGCCTGGGAGGCCGGGCGCAAAGAGGTGGATCCGCCGCAGAAATTCCACGTCGCTGGAGTCTTTGATGCCGGTCTGTACCAGTTGGAGATGTCCTCGATGCTAACCGGCCTCGGAGACGCCCAGGATTTACACGGCATCGAAGACAACGTCACGGGCATCACTATCATGCTGCATCAGCCAGACATGCCCACGACGACCCGGGTGCATCAGCAACTCACAGCGGCGCTGGGGAGCGAGTTTCAGGTGATCTCCTGGATGCAGGACAATCGCCAACTCCTGGGTGCCTTGGTGGTGGAAAAAAACATGATGTTCTATCTGCTGTTCTTCATCGTGATCGTAGCGGCCTTCGGAATTATGAGCGCGCTCATCACCTTCGTGGTTCAGAAGACCCGGGAAATTGGGATGCTCAAAGCCCTCGGGGCCACGCCCGTCCAAGTGGCCTTGGTGTTTTTGTCGCAGAGCCTCGTGGTGGGTGTGGTGGGTGTGATTAGCGGCTTTGCGTTGGGCTGGACCGGGATCCGATTCCGGAACGATTTCCTCCACTTCATGAACGAGACCTTCAACCTCGACCTCTTTCCCCCAGAACTCTATCAGTTCCGGGAGTTGCCCGCCCGGATCGTGACGTCCGATGTAGTGATCATTTGCGGGGGATCGCTGGTGATCTGCCTGTTGGCCGGGGTCGTTCCCGCGTTGCGCGCCGCCTGGCTTCAACCTGTTCAAGCCCTTCGCCATGAGTGAGTTGCTCGTCCAAGCCCAATCCATCCACAAGGGGTATTCCCTGGGCCGCCGCCGACTCGAAGTGCTCCGCGGTGTGGATTTGTGCGTCGGAGCCGGTGAATTCTTGGCGTTGAGGGGGGCTTCTGGGGCGGGCAAGAGCACGTTGTTGCACCTCATGGGTGGGCTGGATCACCCGGATCAGGGAACGATTCAGATTCGAGGGGTGGCACTCCAATCGTTAGGCCCTGCCGAATTGGCCCGGTACCGCAATCGGGATGTGGGGTTAATTTTCCAAGCCTTCCACCTCATGCCGGAGTTTGATGCTCGCGAGAATGTGGTGCTCCCGGGGCGAATGGCCCGGCGTCCGCTAGCCGAGGTGCAGGCCGAGGCCGACGCCTTGCTCAAGCGGGTGGGGTTGGCTGATCGACTGGATCATCGGCCCGGCGAGTTGTCCGGGGGTGAGCAGCAGCGGGTGGCTATCGCACGGGCCCTCATCAACAATCCGACTCTCATCTTGGCCGATGAACCCACGGGCAATCTCGATTCGAAGACCGGCGAGGAAATTGTCCAGTTGCTCCTAGAAATCCGGCGGGAGCGGGGAGTGACCCTGGTGGTAGCGACGCATGACTCCCGGTTGGCCGACCGGGCAGACCGGGTGGTGAATTTGGTCGATGGGTTGATTGTCGACGAGTCGCTGGGCCGGTCTGGACCGGGCTATTCTCAGGGTTAATCGGTGTGCCTGGGGCCTGTGGATTCAGCGGGGCTTCCGAGGGGGGCTCAGCGGTTTTTCAGCGGGTTTGGGACAATTCGAGGATGTGCCGGAACACCGCTTCTTCGAGGGGCATGACGCTGAGACGGGACTGGCGGATGAGAGGCATCTCCTTCGTCACGGAGTCGGTTTTCAGCGTGGCTAGGTCTACCGGAGTCTTCAATTGCTGGAACGGTGCGAGGTCTACGACCGACCAGTCGCCCTCGGTCGCCGTCGGATCCGGATACGACTCACGGACCACCTCGGCGATACCGACGATTTGCTTGCCGGTGACGCTGTGGTAATACAGCACCTTGTCCCCTGTCTTCATGGCCCGCAGGTGATTGCGGGCCTGGAAGTTGCGCACACCGGTCCAGGCGGTCTTGTGGTCGGCCACCAATTGAGACCACGGGTAGGCTTCGGGTTCCTGTTTTACCAACCAGTAGCGTGTCGCCATGCCCAGAGACTGCCCCGCCTCGTCGGATCGGCAAGACCTCCGGTGAGGGGTGGGTTGTTGCAGTTTACAGATGTTTCTTGTCCGGGCTTGCCTTTCGAGATGGGCGGTTCATACCGGGGCAAAACGTGACCCCCATGACCCCTTCCTACGAAGACTTGGCGTCGATGATCGACCACTCGTTGCTGCATCCCACGCTCACTGATGCAGATTTGCAGGCCGGATGCGCCCTGGCGGCCCGCTACCGCGTGGCCTCGGTTTGCATCAAGCCCTATGCGGTGGCCCAGGCCGTGGAATGGCTCGAGGGCACCGGTGTCGCAGTAGGGACTGTGGTCGGGTTCCCTCATGGCAGCGTTTCCCCGGAATCCAAATGGCGCGAGACCGACCTGGCCTGCATCGATGGGGCCTCAGAAATCGACATGGTGATTAACGTCGGCAAGGCCCTCAGCGGCGATTGGGAGTATGTGGAGGCGGAAATCCGCGGCGTCTGCGACGTCGCCCACCGTCACGGAGCCCGTGTGAAGGTCATCCTAGAGAACGATTATCTCGGTGGAGGCGGTGCCGGACTCAGTGGCGACGCCCTCAAGCGCACCCTTTGCCAACGGTGTGAAAATGCGGGTGCTGATTGGGTCAAGACCTCCACGGGGTTCGGCTTCGTGAAACAACCGGGAGGTGGCTACAACTATGAGGGAGCCACCGAGCACGACCTGGCTCTCATGCGTGCGGCCGTTTCCGAGAATGTCCAGGTCAAGGCCGCCGGCGGCGTTCGTGATCTCGATGGATTGCTGCGGGTCCGCGCCTTGGGGGCCTCGCGTTGCGGAGCCACGGCCACGGCCGCGATGCTCGACGAATACCAGCGCCGTGTGGCGGCCGGGACTCTGGTGCCGCCCACCGCATCTAGCCTGGGTGGCGGCGGGTATTGACCCCGCCGGGCCCGTGGGCGGACTCCCGGGTAGGGAATTGCTTTTGGTGCCGTCCGCTCAAAGGCTGTCACAAATCTTTGACTGATCCCCAATCCGTTAAACCGATGGCTGGCAGGAACGGCAAGGATGGCTTCACCCTGATCGAACTGCTGGTCGTGGTAGCCATCATTGCAGTGCTGGCCTCCCTCGTTTTACCGGCTCTGGCGGCGGCGCGGGCCAAGTCGGTGCGCGTGGCTTGTTTGTCTCAGTTGCACCAATTGGGCCTCGGTTTTGCTTTGTACTTGGGAGACCAGCAGGACCATTTGCCCGATCGCCGTGACTTGAAGTTGTCGTTGGGTTACCGGCCTTGGACCGACTGGCCCCCATCGGATCCGCGCGCGGGTTGGACCTTCGAGGCCCTCGCCCAATCGGGAGGCGGGGCAGGGATGTGCCCCGCCTTGGGCAATCGTCCGCTCGGTCAGGCGACTCAGGTGCTTCAGACGGTTTCGAGCAATGGCATCCGCCAACGCACCGGGTTCTGGCTTTGGCGTTTTGATCGGGCCGACGCGGTGGTGTCGCTGGATAATTTCTGGAACAAAACCCCGGATTCGGCGCTGGAGGGTTTCAGGGCCTCGCTGCTCAACTCCACCACGCCACCGCCCGATGGACTCTCCGCAGTGGAGTTGGCCGTGGATCCGTATTTTCCTCGGACGATTCCCGCGGTGTCTGCGGCCTTGGCGGGGCAGTCCGCGCACCGGGGCGGCCGTAACCGGCTGATGCTCGATGGCAGTGCGGCGTGGTTCCGGGATAATCGACTGAATTAATTTCGTATGAAGCAACAACGACGAGGATGGATGACCGGGATGTGTGCGATGGTGATGGCCTTCCGCGTGGCGGGCGCCTCGCCGGGCACCGTGGATTGGCCCGTGTATTTGGGGGATGCGGCCAGCAGCCATTATTCGCGGAGCGAGCAAATCCAAGCCAAGAATGTCGCGCGGTTGCAAGTAGCCTGGACCTACCGTAGCGGTGGTTCAGACGCGCAGAACCGTTCGCAAATCCAATGCAATCCGTTGGTGATTGATGGGGTGGTTTATGGCACGACGCCCGACCTCAAACTCTTCGCGCTCGATGCCACCACCGGTGTTCAGAAATGGCGGTTTGATCCGGCTGCGTGCAAGGGCATCACCAAGAGCGGGGTCAATCGGGGGCTGGTCTATTGGGCCGAGGGCTCCGACCGACGCATCCTTTACGCCAATGATCACTTTCTTCATGCCATTGATGCGGTGACCGGACAGCGCATTCCCAGTTTTGGTCAGGAGGGTTCTATCGACTTGAAGCAGGAACTCGGACGCGATGCTTCGGGGCTGTCCCTTCAGGCGACGACTCCCGGGGTGGTCTTCAAAGACCTCCTCATCATGGGCATGCGTCTGGGCGAAGGTCCCGCTCCCGCGGCTCCGGGTCCGGTACGAGCCTTCAACATCCGCACCGGAAAACTGGCGTGGCGCTTCAACACCATCCCCCAGCCCGGCGAGGCGGGCCATGAGACTTGGCCGTCCGAGGCCTACCGCTCCGTCGGCGGCGCCAATGTGTGGACGGGCTTCGCCCTCGATGAGGCTCGGGGGATCGTGTTCTGCCCGACGGGTTCGGCAGCGTTCGATTTCTGGGGAGGCAACCGGATGGGACAGAACCTCTACGCCAATTGCCTCATTGCCCTCAATGCTCAGACGGGCCAGCGGCTTTGGCATTTTCAGTTCGTTCACCACGACCTCTGGGACCGAGATCTGCCCGCGCCTCCCAATTTGGTGACGGTGACCCATCAGGGGAAACGCATCGATGCCGTCGCGCAGGTGACCAAATCAGGCCATGTGTTTGTTTTCGATCGCCAGACGGGCCAACCGTTGTTCCCGATTCAGGAAATCCCGGTGCCTAGCTCCGACCTTTCCGGCGAATCGGCGTGGCCCACGCAGCCGGTGCCGTTGCGTCCGCCGCCGTTCTCGCGGCAGTTGTTTACCCACAACGAAATCACCGATATTTCGCCGAGTTCTCACCGGCAAGTCTTAGAACGGTTTTCGCGGATCCGGCCGCATGCGCCCTTCCAACCGCCCAGCCGTGAGGGGTCCATTGTATTCCCTGGCTTCGATGGGGGTGCGGAATGGGGCGGTGCGGCGACCGATCCGGACGGGGTTCTCTACGTCAACGGCAACGAGATGCCGTGGATCCTGACCATGGTGGAAACTCGCCGGAAGGACGGGGAATCGGCGGCCTCCGGCGCGGCGTTGTTCCAGCAGATTTGTGCGGTGTGTCACGGTTCGGAACGGCAGGGCAATCCAGGCCAGAACGTCCCGTCATTGGTCGGGGTCGAGAAACGTCTCCAAACCGCTGACCTGCTGAAGTTGCTTCAGACGGGCAAGGGAGTGATGCCGGCCTTTGATTTTCTGACCGAAGGGCAGCGTGCGCGTCTAGTGGCCTTCGTGCGGGGCGAAGCGGAGCCGGCTGGGGCCGAGGGGGCTTCGGCGGGTGGCGGGCGGTCCGGGGCCGGCGGGGCCGATGCCTTGGGGCTCATCCCGTATTCTATGACCGGCTACAACCGCTGGCTCGACACCAATGGCTATCCTGCGGTCAAGCCGCCGTGGGGAACCCTCAATGCCATCGATCTCAACACGGGTTCTATTCGGTGGAAGGTGCCGCTGGGGGAGTTCAAGGAATTGACTGCGCAAGGAGTGCCGCCCACTGGCACCGAAAACTACGGCGGTCCGTTGGTGACGGCCGGAGGATTGGTCTTCATCGCGGCCAGTCGAGATGCGCACTTGCGGGCCTTCGACCGCAAGACAGGGCAAGAACTCTGGAAAGCACCTCTGCCCGCCGGGGGCTATGCCACCCCGGCGACGTACTCGGTGGGCGGACGTCAGTACGTGGTGATCGCCTGTGGCGGTGGCAAGATGGGCACGCCCAGCGGCGATGCCTATGTGGCCTTCGCCTTGCCTGTGAGTCGTTGAGCAATCGATCCCGGTGGAACGAGACCGCGACTCAATCGCTGGGCGGTGACCGACTGCGCCTTCAATGATCGGCGCAAGGTCTCGCGCACCATGGCGTGGCGCAGCTTTCGGCTGCACGAGAAAATGTCCACGGCCGCATAGCCGTGTTCTGGCCACGTGTGGATGGTCACATGACTTTCGGCGATGACCACCACGCCGCTCACCCCCCAGGGGCTGAACTCGTGGAAGACGGGTTTCACGATGGTTCCATTGGCGGCGGTGACGGCGGCCAGCATTCGCTCACGGATGGTCCGCACCCGGCTCAAGACCTCGGCATCGCAACCGTGGAATTCGAGCAAGGTGTGCTGGCACAGGGCCTTCGGGGAGGAACGGCGTTTCGGGGAGATCGGGGCGATGGGGTTCATTTCAGGCCGTGGTCTGAAGCTGTTGGAAGACCGCATCGGCGGCGCGGAGGCCCCGAATATAGGCCTCCTCGAAAAGGGAGATACCGGACATGTCCGAGTGGGCAAAGTGCACCACTCCGTCGCGATGGGTCATGGCGGTGAGGCGGTGTCCCCACAGAAAACCCGGTGATGGTGCGATCATGCCGTGTCCCCAGACGTGGACATCCAGGCGTTCGAGTCGGCCACGGAGATCTGGATGGGCCACCGAAAGGTCGGCGAGCGTGAGATCACTCCAGTGCGACCAGTCGGCCTTGAGGGCCTCACCTCGGGCCATCGAGGGCTCCGCATGGTCCAGTGGTCGATAATACGTCAGGACCGTTCCTTTCGAATGAGAGCTCAAGCTTTGGTGGCCGGCATGCACGTAGCCCAGTCCGGGCGATCCATCGATCACGTTGTCCCAGCACAGGGGCATGCCGTGTGACTCGGGCCGGGAATGCAGGGTCAGATTGGCCACCATCCACGGTGGGTACTGAGCCACGGAATCCGGCGGAAGGCCGCGGAGCCTGCGGTACACGAACCGCGGTGTGGCCACGATGAGCGCCCGGCATTCGATGCGCAGGGAGCGTCCGAGGGTCGCATCGAAGACGTCGATTTCGGCTCCGTGATCATGGGGCCGAATGCCGAAGACGGCGTGCCTGGTGCGAATCTGGGCGGGTGTCACCTGTTCCCGCAGGCGCGCCGCCAGCCACCCGTTGCCTTCAGGCCAGGTGAGCACCGAGTGAGCAGGTGCGTTGGCCGCGACCCCGGATCGCGCGGCAAAGTAATGAATTCCGGCCCAGGCGCTGACTTGGGTGAGGCCGGTTCCGAAATCGTCGCGGCAGCAATAGTTCACATAACGGCGGAGGGGCGCGGCGCGAAATCCTTCGCGGTCCATCCACTGGGCCATGGTGATGCGGTCCAACGCCAGCAGGCTGGGATCCTGAGAACTTCGGTCGACCGGAATGGCAAAGGCCGGAAGGCCGTCTGAACCGAGGCTTCGCCTCAAGCTCTCCATGCGGGCCAGAAAAGCACTCACTTGATCTCGCTCGCCGGCGTCGAGACCCAGTTGGGGGATGAGACCCTCTTGCCAGCGTCCGTGAACGAACAGTCGTTCGGCCGGATCGTGGCAGAGAAATTCCTCACGGTAGATCGGGCGTCCGAGAGCATCGTGACCGGTGATTACCCCCAGTTCCTGCAAGAGTTGCAGGACTTCCGGCGCCTGCGGACCGGGCAAGGGCAGGTAGTGGGCTCCCCACGGATGAGCTGAAACGGCAGTAATGCCGCTGCGAGAATTGCCACCGGTTTCGCTTTCAAGTTCCAACACCACCACGTCGCGGATGGAGCGTTGAGCCAACGACCGTGCGGCGGACAATCCGGCGATTCCGCCACCCAGAATGACTACGTTGTGCCGTTCGGAAGTATCGGGCGCCGGCAGGTCTCGATCGCGCAATCGGTGCCCCAACACTCGATCCGGACCCACAATTTCGCCCCCAAACGACGGAGCTCCGGTGCATCCGGCCCAAGTAAAGGCTGACCCCGTGGCCGTTGCAGCAATTGTTGCGGCCACTTTCGCACCCACCGCCGCTGTGGCGAGGAATTGCCGTCGTGTCGAGCGATGGGAGTGTGCGGAGGGGCGGTCGTTGTTGGGCGATGCCGGGATCATGCTCCAGTCAGTGGACATAGTGGGCCCACTCCTCCTCGAAGTAGCGCACCAGCATTTGGTTGTTCAGGCGATGCACCTCGACGGGGACCGCCGTCATGTCGGGCGGAAAATCAAACAAGTTCCGAGCGGAGTTCTCGGTCAGGTAGCGCAGTCCGGTCGGCAGTTGCAGCGGGGCGACTAGGGGTTGATCAGAAGCGAGGATAAAGCCCCATTCGCCGAAGCTGGGCACGTAGAGGTGATACGGGGCCGTGTGCGAAAAACCGGAGGCTCGCAGGGTTTCGTTCACGCACCAGAAGGTCTTTCGGGCGACATAGGGTGAGGTGCATTGCACAACCAAGGCTCCGCCGGGTTCCAACGTGGAACGGACGCGTTGGAAAAAGGTGGTGGTGTACAGTTTTCCGAGACTGAAATTCGAGGGGTCTGGGAAATCAGCGACCACGAAATCGAAGCGCTGACGGTTGGTGGCGAACCAGGTGAAGGCATCGGCGTTGACCACGGAAACCGTCGGCGCGTTCAGCGCATTCCCATTAAGTCGTGTCAGCAGGGGTTGTGTCTGGAAGAGGCGGGTCATGTCCCCGTCGAGGTCTACCAATGTGATTTTTTGCACGTTGGAATACCGGAGGATTTCACGGACTGCCAATCCATCACCGCCCCCGAGCACGAGCACTGAACGGGCCGTGTGCAGTCGGGCCAATCCCGGGTGCACCAATGCTTCATGATACCGGTATTCGTCGCGCGAGCTGAATTGCAAGTTGCCGTTGAGGTGCAGTCGAAGGTCCGCCCCGTTGCGGGTGAGCACGATGCGCTGGTAGGGGGACGACTTGGCGTAAATGACCGTATCGGTGTAGGCCGAGCGTTCGGACCACGCCATGAGGCGTTCGGAGGCGATGAATCCCACCAACAGGCCCCCCAGCAGCAGGAATCCGCTCACTGAAAGGAGGCGGCGTTTTGGTCCGCGCGGTATGAGCAGCCAGGCGCTCATGAGCCCCACGACCACATTGAGCATACCGAAGAGGAAGCTGGAGCGGACTAGTCCCAGATGCGGCACCAGAACCAACGGGAAGAGCAATGATGCCAGCAGCGCTCCGATGTAGTCGAAGGTGAAAACCCGGGCGACGAGGTCCTTGAATTCGATGCGGTCTTTGAGCAGGCGCAAGAGCAGGGGGATCTCCAGTCCGACGAGCATGCCCACCAGAAAGATGAGCCCGTACAGCGGCACCCGAAAGGACGTGACGATCGGGAATAGAAGAAACAGCAGGGCCGCCGAGCAGCCCCCGATGAGTCCAATGAGCAGTTGGACTTGGACAAAGATCCACCCTTCGTGCCGGTCGATGAATTTGGAGAGCCATGAGCCCGCTCCCATGGCGGACAGGTAGACGCCGATCACCGTGGAGAACTGCGTGATGGAATCGCCGAGGAGGTAGCTGGCGATGGTGCCGGCAATTAACTCATAGACCAACCCGCAGGTGGCGATGACAAACACGCTCCCCAGGAGCAGGAGGCGAGAGGCGCGATCGTTCATGCGGTGCCAAAAGGCGGACCGACTATCCGTGGAGGCAGGCAGCGATGATAAGGCTCATCCCGAGGGCCAGACACCCAAAGAAGATGGCCACGGCCGTGTTTTTCCGTTCCACCAATTCCTTCCAGAGTTCTCCGGGAGTCAGCTTGTCGACGATGAAAAAACATACCAAGAAGGTCACCAGGCCGATGACCGAGAACACGACGCTGTTGACCAGGGCGGGTACGAATGTGGCGAAGGGGGGGACGAAGTCGAAGAGACTCATGGGTTATTTGTGTTGGGTGGCAGGAGAGTGAGGCAGGAGGCGTGAGGGGGAAAAGGTCTTCATGAGGCTGTAGCCATTGCGTCCGGCAGCCGCCAGATAAAGGCAAAGGGCCGTTCCAAAGGCCAGGTAAACGGGGGTTTTGATGCGCATGGTGGGAAGGTTGGGGGCCGGTTAGTCGTCGTCCGAATCGCTGTCCCAACTCGTCGTGATGGGGGTGTAAGGTGAGAGGTCGCTGAGGGACCAGCGCTCCCGCTCGAAGGCATGTTCGCGGATCCAGCGGAAGAGCGGGTAGGCAAACAGCAGAATCAGACCGAGGAGGACATTGCTCCAAACCATTACATCGCGGGTGATCTCGAGGCGGAATTCGGCTTGGCCCAGTTCGGGGGAACCGTCGATGTCCATGACTAGTTGGTACTCGCCCGGTTCGACGGCCGGGATGAGTTCGGTGGCCTGCTGATTGCCTTCCGACCAGGATTCGCCTTCGTCGACGCCGCTCCAGTACTCTGCCCCGAGGCTCAGCTCGCGGACGGCCTTGGTCTGGGTATTCACCAGATCCACGTCCAGTTCGACCCAGGATTGGTTCACTGGAGTAATGAAATCAAATTGCAGCGACTGAGGGTGGCTGCCAGCGATACGGAACGGGGCCGAGACCCGCGTCTTATTGGTGCCGGACAAATCGAAGGTAAACTCCTCCCGGAAGGCCGACTCATTGGCCTTGGTGCCCGCACTGATGAGCGAAATGAGCAGCCAGAGGATCCCGAACACCGGCAGCAGCCAGCGCAGGGTGCGGCCCTTTTCGGCATGCGGGTTGGGTTGGTTGAGGTAGGTTCCTGAGCGTTCTCGCGGAGGTCCGGTCAGGCCGAAGGCGCTGAAGACCACCTCTGGTTCCAGATAGTGGCCCTGTGACCAAGTCTCCTCAGTTAGTTCTGGATACTGCTCCGAGGAAAGTATGTTCGGCGGAGCAATGTAGTCGGAAAGAAGGGTGCGTTCGCCCAGACGCACCGCCCAGTAGAACTCTCCCCAGACCTCGGTCACTGTTGCTGAACCGGATGTGAAAAGGCGGTATCCTTGGCCATCGTGCACGGGTATTGAGTCGACAATGCGTGGTTCCTCCTGAAGCAGGGTGATCCAGCTCCAGTGCCCGTCGTAGGCGACTAGCCACCGAAATCCCGCGAAGGGGTTGAACAGCAGGTATTCCTGCCACGAATAGCCTTCGGTATCCTTTCGGCGGACGAAACCGATACAGGCGTAGTCCACGCCATCGAAACGCCCGCGTTGGCCGATGGGGATAATGAGGGTCGGTTGGGCCGCAATGGTCTGTTCAATGCACTGGAGTTGGGGGTGGGAGGTGTCCAACAGCGATCCGCAATGACCGCACAAGGCTCGCATGGTTTGGCCGGCCGCCTGCAATTCTAGTGCTGCACCGCAGGTGGGACAGTTGAGAGCGTCGCTGCCGGCCGCTTCTTTTTCCAACCGGTCGGTCGTCCAACCCGGCAGTGGGCGCAGGTCGGTGAACTCGAGTTCCGCGAAGGTCAGGCTGTGTCCGATGAAGACTCGAACCCCGTCCGCGGAGAACTCCACGTTGGCGAATTGCCGGTTGGGTGCACCGAGATCAATGCTCACTGCGGTGCGGCCCGGTACCGCGACCATGGGGAGGGCCCCCTCGCTGCCCAGTATCTGGGTCGATTTAATATCCCGGACGCTGTAGTCCACCTCCCCGATTCGAAGGATTGCTCCCAAGGTCAGTGCGCTGGCTTCGGGGAGGTCCGGTGGCGCTGCGATTTCGAAGCTGGCCGCATAGAACCCCTGCGCTTCGGCGATCCAACCCCATCGATTCTCCCCAAAATCGATGAGCCACTCATTCCAAGAACCTTGTTCGTAACCGACTCGGATACGACCGGTCACTGTGAAGCGATGACATGTGTAAACGCCGCAGGTACCAATCCGTATCGGACTCAAGTCCGGCGGAAGTTGGGCTTGTCGGCCCAAGTGCTCGAGCACTGCATCCGCATCCCTGCGGATCACATTCGAGCGACAGAATCCGCAGACCGCGAACACCACGATGGCCGAGGGAAAGGGCACGGCGGCACCGCAGTTGGGGCAGTCGTAGGCTCGGGTGTACATCGTCAGAGGGCCCTTCGAGGGGTCGTGTGTGAACGCTATGGATTTTGCTGGGGTTCAACCAAACGGAAAATGGTTGGATTGTTTCCTCTCGCTCAATTCCCTGTGAGCAGCTGCAGGAGTGAGGCTTCAGGGCCGCTGAGCAACGGCCCTACCGTCATCCAATGAGTCTGCCTGCTTCAGGATCAGGCGTGGGTCCCTCATTGCCTTTGGATGCCAGTACCGGTTGGCGGGCCCGGTGGGAGTCGTGGGCTCGTGCCCTCGGGTGGGATCGCGCGGTGAGCGCGGAGTCCCTGGCAGTCTTCCGCATCGCCGTCGGCTTGGTGATGCTGTTGGAGGCCATTTCGCTCTTCCTGCCTTCCGAGTCTTCCGGCGGGCGGTCTCATCTCGAGGTTTATTACGCCGGTCGCGAGGTGACCTTCCATCTTCCTTATGCCGGGTTCGGATGGTTGCCGCTCCTCCCGACGCCCTGGATTCAGGGGGTCGGAGTGTTGCTGGGCCTCGGCGCGATTGGCATGGGATTGGGTTTCCGGTACCGGGCCTCGACCGTGCTGACCTTTTTGGCCTGGGGCTACTTGTACGCGGTGGAGTCCACGCGGACTTACTGGATGAGCTACTACTACCTCGAGCTGTTGGTGCTCTTCCTGATGCCGTTTCTGCCGGCTGCAGCCCGGTTTAGTTTGGATGCCTCGAAGACGGTGCGTACCGGCACGGTGCTCATCCCATTTTGGCCTATTTGGCTTCTCCGGGCGCAATTGGTGATCACCTATTTCTATGCCGGAGTGGCCAAGCTGAATACCGATTGGATGGTCGATGCCTATCCGATTCGAATCTTCCTGGAAAAACCGTGGGTCACGGCGCGTTTGAAGTTTCTCTTGCCCTATGATTGGGCGGGAATGATCGAGCGGTGGGTTCATTCCTCGGCGCTGGCGCTGGGTCTCAGTTGGATTGGAGCCGTCTTTGATTTGTCTATTGGCCTGTTGCTGCTGGTCCGTCGGACCCGCTTTTTGGGAATCGTCCTGATGGGGATCTTTCATGGGATTAATCACTTTATCCTCTTCAATGACATCGTCTGGTTTCCGCTGCTCGGGGTCACCACGGCCCTGATCTTCCTCGAGCCGGATTGGCCTTCCCGAGTGTTTCGCTGGCTGTGCAATCCGCGCATTCCGACACCCGACTGGCCTTGGCTTTGGGGCGGCCTAGTGGCGGTGCCCGGAGTTGGGGCCGCCTTGGGTTGGAAGGGCCAGTCTTCGGTCCCGGTAGGGAAGTGGGCCAAGCCCTTCACCCTGAACGCGTGGACGGTGAGTGGAATGGTGGTCTGGACTGTCTTTCAGGGGCTATTCCCGATCCGGCACGTCCTGATCCCGGGGGATGTCCGCGTTACCTTCGAAGGTCTGGAATGGAGTTGGCGCCTGAAGGCCGAGGTGTATCAGAGCACTCCGGTGGAGATTTCATTGCGCGATCCGGTGATCCAGCCCTCCACGTCGGGCACCGGAGCCGGAAGCATCGACTGGAAAGCCTGGGGTGGAGATCCGGTGATCTACCATCCGTTGGAATCAGGAAAGTGTGATTGGGCGATGCTGCCGGAAGTGGTCGTGGTGTTGGACCCTTGGACCGGGGACCGAATTCTCTACAACACTCTTTCAGCCTCCGTCACCGATCGGTCTGAATCCGCCGCCAAGGTTCGCATCTCGCAACTCTGGAAACAGCGGTACGGACGCCTCCCGGATTCGGTCAACCGCAGCGTCCCACTGGCTCGCATCCTCGAAGGCTACGAGCGCTCCATGCGAGCTCGGGGGTATACCTTCCGCAATCCTCAAGAAACCTTGGACGCACTCAATACCCTCAATGGGCGCTTCGGTGACGGCAAACTCATGCCGGTGCTGCGCCGCATGGATCCATTTGCTATGACGGCCACGCGCCCGTCTTCTGGGGTTTTCCTGGTGATCGAAGACCGCCAACTCATGAGGCCAGGATCCTCTCTCCCGCCAAGAATTGACCCGGTTGTCTGGCGCGAAGAAAGCGCTTCCGCGACCGCGGGGCTCATGCGGGTATTCCACGAACCCTTGGGAATGGGAGAGGGGGATTTGCTACCGCGTTGGTATGTGACCGAATCGACGGAAGCCGACGGAACAAGGGTTGAGTTTCGTTGGAATCTTTTCCGGGATGTTGGCCCGTCCAAAGGCATGCACATTAGCACTCAGCCATTCTTGCTGCGCCGCTATGCTCAGCGTGTGGCCGATGCATGGGCCTCGGATCAGGGACGCCGCCCGGAGGTTCGCGCCCGTACTCAGTTGTCGCTCAATCGTCGGCCCTTCAATCCAGTGGTTGATCCGACGGCAGACCTGGCTTCGGAGTCGGTCCGCTGGTTTGGGCATAATCCGTGGATCTTGGACTTGCAACGGGGCAGCCCAGGCAGCCTTCAGCCCGACGGCACGGTCTGGATTCCGGCTCCCGGCGTCTCAGCGCCTATTTCGCCGTCCCGGCCTCCGGTTCAGCCTTAATGGGTTCCAATGTCAAGGGATCGCGCAGAGGCAATTCGGTCAACGGGGCCGAGACCAGTTTGTCCAGCGAGATAGGGTGGTCGGGGTGGCCTTTGAGGATTTCCTCTTGGTTGCCCACCACCAGGATCGAGACTCGTTCCGGATGCAGGTGTTGTTTGGCAACTCGCTGAATGTCGTCGCGTTGGACGCGCTCGAGGCGCGCTCGGAATCCCTTCCAAAAGTCGGGGGCCTTGGCAAAGCGGCCGGTGAATTCTTCACGTGCCAAGATCCCGGCCACCTTGGACTTGGTGTTGAAGTTCTCCGGGAAGCTCTCGATGAACGATCGCTTGGCCGTCTGGAGTTCTTCCTCGGTCACGGGACTTGAGGCCATGCGCTTCATTTCCTCGAGCACGATGCTCGTTGCGTAGGCGACCGTGCGACTCTTGCTCTGGAAGCCCGCCCGGAAGGTCGAGGGGTACCAGACGCCCGCGGGAAACGAACTGCCGGCCGAATAGGCCAAACCCTCATCGCTGCGCACACGGTTCATGATCCGGGAGGTAAAACCGCCTCCGCCGAGGATGTCGTTCATCAGCAAGATTGCCGGATAATCGGGGTCATCGCGCAGCACACCGGGCAGCAGTATCGACACACGGCCCTGGGGAACATCCTTGTTGACCACATAGACCCCGGGGGCGGCCGGCTTGAGATTCGTGGGGATCGGTGGCGGAACTTCTCCTGGGAACGGCCAATCAGCGAAGAGTTTTTCCAGTGCTTGGACCATTGAGTCACGATCGAAGTCGCCGCTGACGGCCACGACGAAATTGGTCGGATGGAACCAGCGTCGATGGAAGGCTTGGAGGTCTTCGCGTTTCAGGGAGTTGACGCTGACCGAGGTGGGCTGGCGCGCGGCCCAAAATTGACTCCCGTAGCTGAGAGATTCCAGTTCGCGGGCCTCGATGGAGGAGGAATCGTCGTTGCGCTGCTGGAGAGCTTGGAGGGTTTGCTGGCGTTGGAGTTCGAGCTTGTCGGCCTGGAATCGGGGTTGGGTCAGCACTTCGCGCAAGAGTGACAAGCCTTCCGGCAAATCCTTGGAGAGGAGATTCAGGCTGACCATGCCGAGGTCGTCACCGATGGACGCAGCCATTTGCGCCGCCAGGAAAGCCAGGCGTTCGTCCAAGGCCTCCGCCGTCTTGGTGGCGGTTCCGCCCCGAACCAGCAATCCGCCGGTGAACGCGGCCAGGCCCTCTTGCCCTACCGGGTCGAGGTAGGCGCCGGAGCGCACCAAAATGGAAACCGTCACTAGCGGCAGTTCCCGATCCGGAACCACATACGCCACGGGTCCGGCCTTCAGGGCCACCCGGTACTGTCGGGGGTCCGGAGGCTCGTAGTTCAGGGCCGGAAACTTGAGGGCCTCCGGCCGAGGTGGGATGGCCGGAAGAGTGTCCGCCGACAACGCCACAGTCAGGGCGAGGAGCGCCAGGTGCCGAATCAACATAGGGAGACCATCCTCAGTGGGTGAGGCTTCGGCAAGCCCCTCCCGAGAGATGATCAACTCACCCGATGGATCCGATGGGTCTCGGAGCGACCCGCCAAGTCGATCTTCACCGAATCACCCTGCCGGTGGCCGATTAATTGACGGCCTAAGGGGGACTGCGGCGTGATCACCATGACCTCTTGACCTTCGACCGTGACTTCCGTGCCGCCGGCCCGGGGCGCCAGCAAGTAGGCGGACAGGATACCGCGACGTTCGGTCTCCACGTAGGCCCCAAGGTCGATGGGGCTCTCCGTGCTGAAGGGACGCTGGGTCATCGTCCGAATTTGTTGGATTGAGGCCTCCAATTCGCCCACCTGGCGTGCTTGTCCGCGGGCCAAGTATGAGGCTTCAAGACCGCGCGTGTCGTACTTGTTCTCCGCCTTGCTTTGTTCGTGGGTGGCTTCGGCCCGTGCCGCACTCGCTGCCTTGAGGTAGAGCGAAATGTCCACGGTCAGTTTTTCAACGATGTGCTGAATGAGGATCGCTTTGTTCATGGGTCTCGGCGCCGGGTGGGAAAATGATGACCGAGGTCTCGGCGGGGAAGCCGAGATTGCCGGGTCTCTCTTGGGAAAGAAACTCTATCCCCGGCCATTGATCTCGGTAGGCTAGGGGCGTTATGAGCCATTCCGCTCCCAATTCAACCATGGCTGTGTTTCTCGATCTAGAGAACATCGCCCTTGGAGCCCGTGATGCGCGGTTTCCACGGTTCGACATCCAGAAGGTGTTGGAGCGTCTCCTGCTGAAGGGCCACATCGTGGTCAAGAAGGCCTACTGTGATTTCGACCGCTATAAGGAGTTTAAGCGAGACCTCCACGAGGCCGCCTTCGAGTTGATCGAGATCCCGCACTTGCGCATGTCCGGCAAGAATTCGGCCGACATCCGCATGGTCGTGGACGCCCTCGACCTTTGCTACACGAAGGGGCATGTCGATACGTTCGTGATTCTCAGCGGCGATTCGGATTTTTCCCCGCTGGTTTCCAAGCTCCGGGAAAATGACAAGACCGTGATTGGTGTTGGGGTGAAGAACTCCACCTCGGATCTCTTCATCAACAACTGCGACACGTTCATTTACTATGATGATTTGGTTCGCGTGACGCCCTCCCGATCCCGAGTCCGCCCCAAGGCGCCGGCGCCGGTGGCAACCACCGGTCTTTCGTCCGCGTCCTCCGCCAAGGCGGCGCCTGTGTCTGCGGTGGAGGCCAAAGCGTCCCTGCTAGAAAAGACGTTCGACCAGGTGGTCGAGACCGTAGAAGACCTCGCCGAAGAGCGGGACGAAGACGACGTCATCTGGGGTTCGATGATCAAGCAGGCCATCAAGCGCCGTAATCCGGGATTCAACGAGCGGGCCTGTGGGTTCCGCTCCTTTAACGACCTGCTCATTGAGGCCAAGAAGCGTGGCCTCATCGACATGGAAGCCGATGCCAAGAGCGGCGGTTATGTGGTGCGTCCGATTCCCTGAGAAGGTGTTCATGCAGCCGCGTTGCAGGAGAGGATGGCTGGGTTCCTTGCTCGCTGCTGGCGCGTTCGCTGTGGCTAATGTGGGAGCCGCAGAGCCTTCCTCCCGACTGGAGCGCACCGTGTTGGCCGAAGGCCTTCGCGAGCCCATCGCCCTCGATGTGGCGACCGATGGGCGCGTTGTTTTGGCGGAACGTCGGGGCCGGATCGCTGTCTGGAATCCCCGCGGTGATCGCCTGGAAACGGCCGGTGTATTGAGCGTCTTTTCGGGCCCGGAAGATGGATTGTTGGGGTTGGCCCTGCATCCGGGGTTCGCCACCAATGGGTGGATTTTCTGTTACCACGGCACGCCGGGAGTTCTGGAGAATCGCTTGTCCCGCTTCACCCTGCGTGGAGACGGTGTCTTGGATTTGGCTTCGCAGCGCATCCTCCTGCGGGTGCCCACACGCATCCCCAAGCCCAATCATTCGGGAGGTGGGTTGGCCTTCGACGCTGCGGGATGCCTTTACTTGGGCACTGGCGATTACACCTACGCGGACCGCTCGGAAGGCTTCGCTCCCTTGGACCATCGCCCCGGTCAAGAACTCAACGATTCTGAGCGCACCGCTGCCAATACTGCAGACTGGCGGGGCAAGATTTTGCGCATCCACCCGGAGCCCGAGGGCGGCTACACGATTCCGGCGGGCAACTTGTTTCCCCCGGGTGATCCCAAGGCATTGCCTGAGATTTACGCCATGGGGTGCCGAAACCCGTTCCGCCTGAGCCTGGATGGACCCACCGGTCGGCTATTCTGGGGCGATGTGGGCCCCGACGCCACCCAACCCAATCCAGCCCGAGGGCCTGCTGGCTTTGATGAGTTTCATGTGACTCGCACGGCGGGCAATTTTGGTTGGCCTTATTTCATCGCCGATAATCGGCCTTACCGGCGTTTTGACTTTGCGACTCAGGCGAGCGGGGAACCGTGGAACCCGGAGCGGCCCGTCAATGAATCCCCATTCAACACGGGGCTGCGCGACTTGCCACCGGTTCGGCCGGCCTTTCTCTGGTATCCGCCGGGTCCTTCGGCGCGCTGGCCCGAGGTGGGTTCCGGACCCCGATCTGCCATGGCGGGGCCGACCTATCATTTTTCTGCTCAGCTCCAATCCCGCGGCAAACTGCCGGTGGAGTGGGATGGGGCCACCTTCCTCTTCGACTGGGAACGGGGCTGGATTCTCGGCGCATGGCTCGATGATCGGGAGGGGTTGGCTCGACTGAAACCGCTCCTGCCTGGACAGAAGTTCCGCCGCCCCATTTGCCTCCAACTGGGAGCCGATGGGGCCCTTTACTTGATCGAGTGGGGCAGTCGGTGGTCGGACAATACCGATGCCGCGCTCGTTCGTGTGGCGGCCGCACAATAATCGATGAGCCTTTGTACGGCGGTTGAGGCCGGTGTGCAGAGCGGACCAGTGATCTGGGCAAAACAAAAGGAGCAGGGGTCTTTTCGGACTCCCTGCTCCTGATTGAAAAGCCGACGGGCCGGTGGGCCCGCTTACTTCATGCGGTCGAAGTTCTTCTTGAGGATCTGCCACGGCTCCAAGCCCGCGCTCTTGCCCTGCAAATCATCGATGATTGACTGCTCGTTGGCGTTCTTGGTCGCACGCTGCGTCTTGTAGAACACACCGAACAGGCCGGGCCACTCGGTGTCGGCCAGCTTGTACGATGCGTATTCGTCGGTGACGTCGTGTTCTTTGGGGATCTCGTTGAACACGCCACCTTTGCGCGGTGTCGCGGCATCGAAGGCGCCCGGATAGAACTCCACGCACTCGCTCAGGCACTGGATGAAGCTGAACCCATCGTGATCCATGGCGGCTTCCATCATGGCCAGCACGTGGTTCGGGTTGGTCGCCGTGGTGCGAGCCACGAAGGTCGCGCCCGCCGAAATCGCCTGCTTGATCGGGTTGATGGGGCGATCCTTGGAACCCCAGATGTCGGTCTTCGACTTGAAGCCGATGGGCGAGGTGGGCGAGGTCTGATTCTTGGTCAGGCCGTACACACTGTTGTCCATCACCACGTAGGTGAGTCGGACATTCTTGCGTGCCGTGTGGGTGAAGTGGTTGCCGCCGATGGAGAACGCATCGCCGTCGCCACCGAACACACACACCTGCAAGTCAGGCCGGCTCAGGGAAACGCCCGAAGCGAAGGGCAGGGCGCGGCCATGAATGTAATGGGCTCCGTGCGCCTGCACGAAGTACGGGAAGCGCGACGAGCAGCCGATGCCGGCCACCGTGGTGATCTTCTCGTGGTGGAGCTTGCGGCGCTCGATCAGTTTGAAATAGAGGGCCAGGACAGCGAAGTCACCGCAACCGGGGCACCATGTCGGGTGATCGGCGGAGACTTCTTTCTTCGTCAGCGGCTTGCGGTCGGCGTCGAGCAGAGGCGCGACCGGCGTCGTGTTGGTGTTGACCCCGCGCGAGGTGGTGGGGTTCAGGATGGCAACTTCGCTCATGATGAATGGATAAAGAGAGTTCTTGGGTTCCTGGGCGGCTTACTTGGCCATTTGCAGTGCGCGATCCACGATGTCCTTCACCTTCCAGGTGAGGCCGTCGGTCTTGGTGATGCCACGGATCTTGGCGTCCGGGATGTAGGTGCGGATGAGGGCGCCCATCTGACCGATGCCGGCGAATCCCTCGTCGTTGAGTTCGACCACGAACACGTGGCGGAAACCCGCGAAGATATTCTCGAGACCCGGAGGCAGCGGGTGGACGTACTTGATGTGCACTGCGGAAACCGCGTGTCCTGCGGCGCGGGCCAACTTGACAGCTTCTTGAACCGGACCTTGTGAGGAACCCCAGCTCACCAGCAGGATTTGTCCTTCGGCCGCACCGTACACGACGGGCACGGGCAGTTCCGAGGCGAGCTTCTTCAGCTTGTTGCGGCGCTTGGCGACCATTTGGACGTGCAACTTGGAAGAACCCGTTGGGTGTCCGAGTTCATCGTGCTCGAGGCCGGTCACGACGGGGTATTTGCCGCTGGCGATGCGAGTGCCCGGTGCCAGATGGCGGGTAATGCCATCCGGGGCCGAGAGGTCATAGGGCTTGTGATCGGTGACCGGGGTGAGATCGGGGGAGATGTCCTGAACGATCTTCTGGAGGTCGGGCTCCTTGAAGGCCTCGATCCGGGTGGCGATGCCTTGGTCGGTGAGGATCACGACCGGGGTGCTGTACTTGCGAGCGATGTTCACCGCTTCGATCGCGGTGTAGAAGCAATCTTCGACCGAGGAAGTCCCGATGACCACGCGAGGGCTGTCACCGTGGCCGCCAAAGCAGGCGATGTTCAGGTCGGACTGCTCGATGCTGGTCGGCATGCCGGTGGAGGGGCCACCGCGTTGGACGTCCACGACGATCAAGGGCATCTCGGCCATCACAGCCCATCCCAGAGCTTCGGTCTTCAGCGAAATGCCCGGGCCGGACGAACCGGTCACCGCCACGCGTCCGCCCCAGCTGGCACCAATGGCCATGGAGATGGAGGCGATTTCGTCTTCGCATTGCTGGAAACTGCCGCCGTACTTGGGCAGTTCGCGGCGCAACAGCTCCATGATGTCGGTCCAGGGAGTGATCGGATAACCAGCACCGAAGCGGACGCCCGCGGCGATTAGGCCGTAGGCAAGGGCTTCGTTGCCGCTCATGACCACCTGGCTCAGACCGACATTCTCACCGGGGTTGAACTGGAAAAGTTCGGGCGCGGTGGCCAGTTGGTAATTGTAACCCGCATTGAACGCATTCAGGGCCGTCTCGGCGACCTTGGGGTCTTTGCCAGTGAAACGCTCCGTCAGCAAGCGAGTGAGCTTGGTGACATTCAGGTCGAACATCTTGGCGAGCAGACCCAGGGAGAAAACATTCTTACCCTTGTCACGGCCGGTGCCACCGATGGCCTCGACGGTCAGGGAGGAAATGGGCACGCCAACATGGCGGTACTTGGTGAGGTTTTCGACCGAGATGTCCTCGGCCTTCATGTGATCGGAATCGTAAATCACGATGCCGCCCGGCTTGAGAGAACTGAGGTGGGCCTTGTAGCTGTGATCGTAGAAGGCCAACAGCATGTCGGCCTCATCACCGGCCGAAAGCAC
The DNA here is from genome assembly GCA_903939515.1 of uncultured Verrucomicrobiota bacterium. Lineage (GTDB taxonomy): Bacteria > Verrucomicrobiota > Verrucomicrobiia > Limisphaerales > UBA9464 > SXXZ01. Next base: position 29,244 of record CAJAHH010000127.1, on the reverse strand, counting down.
TTCGCCGGAGCCAATGCGCACCTGGAAAATGGAGGGTCCGCCGGAGATCGTGGACGGGATGGTCATGAAGGTCATGACCTCTTGCTCGGAACGGCCTGCGAGGCGGGCGAGGAAGCCGCCGATGGCCTGGATACCGTCCTGTGAATTGCCGGCGATACGGATGACCGCCTCGGAGATTTTTGAAATCTTGGGCGAAGATTGCGGAGAAGCAGCAGTGCTCATTGATTCAAATGGATGTGACTCTTCCGCGAAAATCTGAGGGCGGAGCAGAAGGGCAAGACTCCAACGGCAGACGTTGCGGTTCGGATTGCATCCTAGATTGGACTGGGACTGGGTCAAGTGCGCCTGTAAGCCGTCTGTCCAGACGCCCGGCTGGTATCCGAGGCCCCAAGAGGCTGTTTTTGGGGTCAGCCGAGCGGCAGCGGCCCAGCGCTGCAGAGCGTCGGATTACCGAAAGTTGTCAGATCATGTCCAAAGCCCTGGGCAATCGATAACCACAGGCGGTTGTGGGGCGTCTTGTCGAGGTGCAGGCAAAGGCCGGTGCCAAACCCCAGTCCACCACCCACCAGCACAAAGGGAATATTGTCATGGGAGTGGCTGTTGCCCTTACCCAGCTCGTTGGTCCAAAGAATTGTGGTGTGGTCGAGGAGGGATCCGTTGCCATCCGGATCGGGCGTTGTCGCGAGTTTCTGCGCCAGCGCGGCGATTTCGCCGGCGAACCAGCGGTTAATCTTCACCAGTTTTTCCTGCGAACCGGTGTTGAGATCGGGATCGTGCGAGAGCGAGTGATGGCCGTCATCGATCCCCAGCCAGCGCATGCGGGCTTGCCCGACCGAGTTGGTGTATTGCAGGGAGGCCACTCGGGTCATGTCGTTGGCGAAGGCATTGACCAGCAGGTCGGCCTGCATGCGCGAAACCTGTGGAATGGTGTCGTTCTCATTGCCGATGCCCGGTTCTAGGACCGGTGCGGCCACGCGCAGTTTCTGGCGACCGGCTTCAGAAATCTCCCGTTCCATCTCGCGGACGAGTGTCGCATTCCGTTCCAAGATCGCTCGTTCTTCTCGGCCCAGTTTTTGCGAAACCCGTTGGAGATCCGAACGCACCTGATCAAGGACACTGCCGAGGTTCTCGCGGTCTTTCACCTGGCCGAAAATCTTTTCAAACACCTCGTAGGGATCGGACAGCGGAGCGACCGGCTGATTGGATCCCGCGTAAGTCCAGCGTGTCCAAGGGTCGGCCCGATGAGGCACACCCACTCCCAACTCCAAGGATCCAAAGCGGGTCCGCGTTTCTGGTCGCCCCTGCAAGAAAGTTTTTAATTCTTGGTCGATGGACGGCCCGCTAGCCCAGCCCGCCGGCGTGTCGGAGCCTCCCTGAATATTGCCGGGGAGCAGTTCAATGCCCGTGAGCAGGCAGCTCATGCCGCGCATGTGCCCGTCGCCATCGCCGCGGACCCGGTTGCACAATCCTTTGAGAATGAGCATTTGGTTCCGGTAGGCAGCCAGCGGCTCCAAGATGGATTTGAGCTGGAACTCGGTGCCCGCGGTTTCCGGCCAGAACTCATTGGGCACGGTGCCGTTGGGAGTGAAGACGAAGACGATGCGCGGGGCAGACCGTTTGCGCGGGGCAGCCTGAAGCGAGGGCAATCCGCCCAAAAACGGCAAGACCGCGGCGGAGAGGCCTAGGTCTCGGAGGAAGCGGCGACGCGGTGAGGAGGTGAGGGAGGGCTTCATTTCCGTGACGGGTTCTTCGGATCCAAGGTGGCGGTGTGGACAGCGATCTCTACTAGCAGTTGGCGGACATTGCAGCCGGAGTGTTCGAAGGCCAAATCGAGCTTCTGGAGTGACCCCGTCCCATAGGCGTCGGGTGTCTGTTGGACCGTGTGCTGGAAAAGTTGTCGAACGAACCCGCGGCGGGCATCCGGGCTTTCGGCGGCATGGCGGGCGAGGTCTCGCGGGCCCCGCAGAGTCAGCGTCTTGCCGTCGGCCGTCTGGTACTCGGAGGTGGCGTTGATGGGTTTCCGAGTGTCCTCCAAGCGGAACCGCCCGGCCGCGTCGAATTGTTCCAGGCTGAAGCCCAGCGGGTTGATGGTCGCATGGCAGGCCATGCATTGCGGTTTTTCGGTCAGTTGAGTCACCTTCTCGCGCATGGTCAGCGACGGATCAAATCGGTCGTCCATGAACTCAATGGCCATCGGCGGTGGTTTAAGAAAACGGCCGAGCACCTTGCGAGTGAGGAAGACGCCCCGGTGGATTGGTGAGGAAGACCGGTAGTAGGAATGGGCCGAGAGGAGGAACGGATGCGTGAGCACCCCGGCTCGTTGCTCTGGGTTGAAACGCACGGGGATAAAGGCGTCGTCAAGGGCGTTGGTAGCACCTCCGCCCGCCCCACGCTGGGTGCTCCCCAAACTTTCGACCCCATAATACCGGCGCAGTGGGGCATTGAGGTAGATCTCGTCGGACAACAACAATTGTCGGTAATCCGAAGCGTCGCTCCACACCACCGAATCTACGAAGTGGTTCAGGGAGGTTCGCAAATCTTGCACCATCTCGGCATCGAAGCCCGGGTAAGACTTAGGATCCTTGGCTATGTCATCGGCCGCCTCCGCATCGAGCCAATGGTCAAAGAACCCTCGCAGCTTGGCCTTAGCCCGTGGGTTTTGGATCATGCGTCGGGCCTGGGCGCGAATTTGTTCCGGAGTGACGACTTCACCGCGGTTTGCGGCTTTCCGGAGTGTTTCATCTGGGAGCGAATCCCACAGCACCAGAGCCAGACGTGCCGCGGTCGCATGGCTGTCTTGACGTCCCTCCGACTCCGGGTAGAGGAAGCGCGGGGAAGTCATGACTGCCAGCACCGATCGCTTCACCGAGTCTTCCAAAGCGACGCCGGGTTGAAACCAGAGGTCCACCGTGCGGTGACGCAGCTCTGTATCGAGAGGCCGCCGAAACGCGCGCTCAGCCAACTGGGCGCAGAAGTCCTGCATCCGTCGGCTGAGTTCGGTGCGGTTGGTCAGGTCGGCGGGGAGACTGGCCAGGCGAGGGATTCGTTCAGCCACTAGTTCTGAGGTCTCGGTTCCGGCTCGGGTGATGGTCCGCCACCACTCTTTGGAAATCGAATGCCCGCGCTCGTAGCCTAGGCTGGAGTCCTCGGCCGGAAACGCAGTGCCGATGATCGGGGTTGCGGAGGATGCGTCCGGGGACAGAACCGAGGAGGGAATTCCCGTCCAGGGCCCATGCGGTGGCTTCCACTCGAGCCTCACAGCGGCCGTCTTCTCCTTGAACTTGAAGTAATCTAAGCGCAGGGGGTAGCTGCGTCCGCCTAGCAAGTACAACGTCCCCGACCCCTGACGTTCCACGCCACCCGAACTGACCCACAAATCCACCAGAGCCACTTCGCGCTTGGCGTCTGAATCATCCCGTCGATTGCTGTCGCCCGCCGCCAGGTCCGTGTTGACGTAAAGCCGTGCGCCATTGGGGGTCGTCACCCGGAACTGGTATTCGCCCGACTCCGGTGCCAGCACCGATCCGCTCCAAGCGATGGAGAATTGGTCGGCCGTAATGTCCGGGGTCGGAGAGTTAGTCCCGAAGTCGAAGCGGACGATGGGATCGATCCGCTGAAGGGCCGACTTGTCCTTCTTGTTCATTCCCTTCGACTGAAAATATTCGGCCTGAAGCCCTCCGGATCGTTCGGTCTGACGGGTCTGGGTGAAACCACTCAGCAGGTCGGCGACCGATTCGCGGTAGCGTCGCTGGGTGAGGCGACTGAACTCGATCCGTGCGGGGGTATTTCGGGCGCGGGCTTGGGGCGAATAAAAGGCTCCGTGGATAAATTCAGCGACCGCTCGCGCATCGGCCTCCGAGGTCTTTTCCTTGCGATCGTCGGGCATCGTTCGGTGGATGTACCGGGCCAGCGATGTCACGGACTGTTCGCCGTACAACGTCTCGTCGTATTGGCCGGCAACTCCCTCGCCCTGAGGGCCATGGCAACGGGCACAGTCTTCGCGGTAGATACTGTTCCCGGATCGGGTCGCAGGGGTGGAGTGTGCCACGGAACCCTCGTTCCCGCCCCGCCGCCCCGCACACGCGGCCACGGTCAGGCCCGTCACGATCAGGGATATCCAGTGAAAACGTTTCATCCGCACTCGCGTCCAATCCCTGAATTCTCTACTGGGATCAATGGCCAAATTCAGCGCAGTCCTCTTGAGGAGGGCTTGCCTTTGGACACCCGCTGGAGGGCAATGCGGCCCGATGAAACCCTGGGCTTGGTTATTCTGGATCGGATGGATGCTGGCCGTGTCCCGTGGGACGAGTGCCGCAGACCTGTCGGTTCAGGGTTCCGATACCATGGTGTTGCTCGCTCAGCGTTGGGCCAGCGCGTACATGGGCAGTCATCCTGGGTTGCGGATCGAGGTGAGCGGCGGCGGTTCCGGGATCGGGGTGGCGGCGCTGGTGAACCGGACGGCCGACCTAGCGACGTGCTCCCGAAAGATCCGAGCCCGCGAGGTGGAGGCCTATGTGCGGGCCTTCGGAGTTCGACCGAGGGAGTACCCGGTCGCCTTGGATGCGGTGCTGGTGCATGTTCATCCGTCCAACCCGGTGAGCGCCCTCGATTTCGACCAATTGTCGGGCCTGTTCTCAGGGCGGATCCGGAATTGGAAGGAAGTGGGCGGCAAGGATCAGCCGGTAGTCCTCTATGGGCGGGAAAGCAGCTCAGGCACCTACGAGTTCTTCCGGGAAACGGTGCTCCGTGGGGGCAACTATTCGTCGTCGTTGCAGCCACTGCAGGGCAGCGCTCAGGTCGCGGCCTCGGTGGCGGCCGATCCCGGAGGATTGGGCTTTTCCGGCGGGCTGCCCGGTGCTGGAACTCGACGACTGCGCCTGGCCCAGCGGCCCGGACAGCCCCCGGAGGAGGCCACCGAAGCCACCGTGCGCAACGGCCGCTATCCGCTGTGGCGGCGGCTTTACGTGTATGTCCATGTGCCGGTCGACCGGGGCGCGGTCCAAGACTGGGTGGCCTGGATGCGGGGTAAGGAAGGTCAGTCCATGCTGAGCGAGTTGGGCTTCTACCGATTGGAACCCTAAGCCGTTCCTCAATGGCTGATTTTGCGCTTCGCTCATGGCGTCTTTGGCACCAGATTTCAGCCCGCGTCTCCAATGAAAAAACGATCCTGGAAAATTGCTGGCATCAACTTCGATCACTTCCACATGGGCGATTTGCTCCGGTACGCCCACGAGCATCCCAATGCCGAGATCGTCGGCATTAGCGATGAACAACCGGCCCGCATGGAAGAAGCGGTGCGCAAGGGACTGGTGACCCGGGATCAGGCGTTCACCGACTACCGCGAGTGTCTCGAAAAGACTAAGCCCGACGTGGTGCTGCTGTGCCCGGCGGCCTCGAAGCACGGTGAATGGGTCAAGAAGGTGGCTCCGTACGGGGCGCACCTCATGGTCGAGAAACCCTTCGCGGCCTCGCTGAAGGAAGCCGATGCCATGGTCAAATGCATGGGCAAGGATCAGCGCCTTATGATCAATTGGCCGCTTCAGTGGGTGGCCTCGCATCGCAAATCTTACGAGCTGGTCTCGAGCGGAAAAATCGGCGAGGTGCTCAACGTGTGGCACATCGGTGGCAATCGGGGGCCCTTGTTCCATGGCGCCGACAAGGATGAGAAGACACCCGCGCAAGTCGCCAAAGAGAAGCCGAACTCCTGGTTCTACAAGAAGGCTCACGGCGGCGGTTCGCTTCTCGATTACTTGGGTTACGGAACCACTTTGGGCACCTGGTACCAAGGGGGCCGTCGGCCCATCGAAGTCACGGCCGTGGTCGATGAACCCGCCGGGCTCGAAGTCGATGAGCACAGCATCGTGGTAGCCCGTTACGCCCATGGCCTCTCCAAGTTCGAGACCCGTTGGGGCACCTTCACCGATCCGTGGATCATCCAGCCGCAGCCCAAGTGTGGATTCGTGATCCTGGGCACCGAGGGCTCGGTGAGTAGTTACGACTACGACGACTACGTCACGGTGCAAACCCGCAAGCAACCTGTGCCGCACGTGGTGGCCGCTCCGGCAACCAAAGCACCCCACCAGAACCCCGTGCAGTACTTGCTGCATTGCCTCGACAAGAATGTGCCGCTGGAGGGGCCGGTGAGCCTTGCTATCAGCCGGATCGGCCAAGAAATCGTCGATGCGGCCGTCAAGAGCGCTCAGCTCAAAAAAGCCGTTAAACTGGCCTGACCGGTCGCGGGTTTCCGACGGTTGAGACAAGGCCAGAGAGGGCTGCAGGCTCTCTCTGGCTTTGTTGCTTTTTGGCAGGCTTGTTTCTCCGAAGCTTCCTTCCCGAGGTCGGTCCGGTCACACTGTCAGCCATCATGACCAAGGCTGTCATCCTCGCCGCCGGAAAGGGAACCCGAATGGGCGACCTCACCCAGGAGATCCCCAAACCCATGTTGGAGGTGCAGGGGCGTCCCATCTTGGAGCACATTGTCGAAGGGTTGAAGGAAGTGGGGATTCGCCAGTTCCATTTGATTACCGGTTGGCGCGCCGAGGTAATCGAGTCGCACTTCGGCGATGGATCCCGCTTCGGGGTCGAGATGAGCTATTCCCGGCAGGTGGTGCAAGATGGCACCGGTAAAGCCCCGGAACTGGCCAAGGAGTTTGTTGGGCAGGACGACTTCGTGCTGACTTACGGAGACATCCTGGTGAAGCCCGAGACTTACCGCCACATGATCGAACGCTGGCAAGCCGGTCGATTCGACGGTGTGCTCACGGTGACCGCCGCCGAGGACGTCACTAAGGGAGGCCTGTTCTTCTTTGATGACGCGCAATTTTGCCTGACCCGGTTGGTCGAGAAGCCCAGCGCCTCCCAGTTGGAGACCCTCCGCGCTGAAGGCTGGATCTGCCCTGGCAAACCTGTCTGGTACAACGCGGGTATTTACCTCTTCAAGCCCTCGCTTTTTGCCTACACGGCCCGGTTGGAGAAGTCGCCGCGCGGCGAATACGAGCTGACCGACGCCCTGTCGGCGATGGTAGCCGAGGGACGGCTGCTCGCGGGCCTCCAAATTGCCGGCCGTTGGGTCGATGTCCGTGACCCCGAGGTCCTTGCCTCGCTCCAAGCATGAGTTCATCCCCCACGTCTCCAGCCAGTCCATCGAAGCCCCGCCTGCGGTTGCGACTCACCCCGGCCGCCGAATACGCGATCCGAACCGGTCACCCTTGGGTGTATGCCGAACGCATCCGCGAAAAAAATCGGGAAGGGGATTCCGGCGAAATCGCCGTCGTGTACGACCGCAAAGACCGCTTCCTGGCACTCGGACTTTACGATCCGGATTCTCCGATCCGCTTCCGCACTCTCTACTCCGGCAAACCGGTGATGGTCGACGACGACTGGTGGCGTGCCCGCATGGCAGCATCTTTGGCCCGCCGTGAAGGCGTCGTGACCGACCAGACCAACGGCGTGCGTTGGATTAATGGCGAATCGGATGGTTGGCCCGCCATGGTGGTGGATCAGTACGCCCGCACCTTAGTTCTAAAGCTGTATTCGGCCGTTTGGTTGCCGCGCATCGCCGACCTGACCCGTTGGCTGCGAGAATTTCTTAAGCCCGAACGCATTGTGCTGCGGTTGAGCCGCAACGCCACCACGAGCTTCGAACAGGCCGGTTATCAAGATGGTCAAAACCTCTGGGGCGACGACACCTCGGGTTCGGTGGTCTTCCTAGAAGATGGCATTCAGTTTTGGTCCGACGTGGTCAAGGGTCAGAAAACCGGCTTCTTTCTCGACCAGCGGGACAATCGTCGGCGCATCGGGCAGTGCTCCGCCGGGATGGACGTGCTCAATGCTTTTAGTTTCAGCGGCGGGTTCTCTCTGCATGCGGCCCGGGGAGGGGCACGCAGCGTGACCGATCTGGATATTTCCCCGCACGCCCTCGAGTCGGCCCGTCGTAATTTCGAACTCAACGCGGCCGATGCTCGCATGGCTGCCGCCCGTTACAACTCGGTGCAGGCCGATGCCTTTGCCTGGTTAGAACGGAGCACGGAGCAATTCGATGTCGTCATTTGTGACCCACCGTCGATGGCCAAACGCGAGACCGAGCGAGCTGGTGCCATTGATGCCTACCATCGGTTGGCGATGCAGTCTATCGCCCGGGTGCGACCCGGCGGATTGCTCCTAGCGGCCTCGTGCTCGGCCCACGTAACTCCCGAGGAGTTCTACGCCGCCGTCACCGAGGCGGCCCGACGCAGTGGTCGACCCTTCGGCGACGAAGTCTACACCGGGCACGCCCCAGATCATCCCGCGACCTTCGACGAAGCTCGGTACCTCAAGGCCGTCTACCTGCGCTTCGAGCCCCGTCCTCGATAAGTAAAGCCCCCTCCTAGAGAGTAAGCCCGTCCCAGACGTTGGCAGGGCACTGGAAGTGGAGGCGATTTCGGCGGCCCTCCACCACTTCCAGCCGCCTGCGGCGCAGTCGATTATTCACGGCGGTCTCTCCAGCGAATTCGATTCGGGTCTAATCCCAGACTTGCGGGTCAGAGGCATGCCCCGATGGTTGAGGGAATCATGCGTTTGGGAACACCGAGTGGATTGAGCAGCAGACGGGGCTATTGCATGGCCATCACAGGGGTCACGGCGCTGGCGCTTGGGGCGCTCGCGGGCGAATTCAAGACCCAGCTGGGCCCAGCCATGGACAAATGGATGTACCCCTTCGAGTTCGGGACCGGAGGTTCCCGACCGGTGGCCCCGACGTTCGCCTCGTTCGATCCCCGCTTCGACACCCGCGATGCCGAGTTTCTCTTGGGCTGGCAAACTCAGACGGTGATCCCCACCAATGCTGTCCCGAGCCGGTACGTCCTGAAGCGCGTTCGCCTGAACCTCACGGTGGGGCGGGACTTGGTAAACAATGCCACCGGAGAGCGAGTGACGTTTTTGTACGACCCCTCGTTCGACAGCTACCGGACCCACCTTCCGGACTCGGACCCGGCTCATCAAACCGATGACGATGCGGGCCGACCGGTCGAGATCTTTGGAGTGGGTTTCCGCAATGGATTCGATGCGGTGGGTTACACGGAAGATAGCTCCTTCGGCGTGGTTGGAGCCTTTACCTCGAACACCATTTCCATCGGAACCCGCAATTCGTTCGCGGCCGTGTTCAACCCGAAGGGCGAACTCATCGATATCGCCAACCATGTGGGGCAGGCCAATGCCGCGTGGACACAGCCGCCCTTCGAGGCCCGGCCTTGGGCCGTGGGCCAGACCGTCGGGGTCAACCCGGGCGAGAGTGTGCCCTTGGGTAATACCTTCACCTTCGATCTCAATTTGTCCGACCCGCAGATCGCTGGCTACGTCGCCCGATCGCTGGCCTCCGGTCGATTGTCGCTCATGGTGAGTTCGCTCTCGCCGGCCAAGCAAGTCACGCCGGGCGGCACTGGATTGGGCGGCAGCGGCGCTTATCCGCAATGGTCCACTCGCGAAGACAATTTGTTTCCTGGTCCCGTTCTGGAATTGGAAGGGTTCGTTGTCGGGCCAACCGATTCGGAGGCCGATGGGTTGCCCGATGATTGGGAACTGTGGCGTTTCGGGAACCTCGCTCAGGTGGCCTCGGGAGATCCCGACGCGGACGGTGCTTCGAATTTGTCTGAATGGACGGCCGGAACCGATCCGCTGTCGTCCGCAGAAGTCTTTCGAATCACCCTCACGGGTCCTCTTACCCAACCAACGCTCCAATTTGCAATTCGGCCCAACCGAATTTATTCGGTCGAACGCAGTGTCGATTTGACAACGTGGGTGCCGGCTTCTGGCGTTTTGAGCTATCCGTCCGTGGGATCGGCCACCTGGACGGGATCTGTGGAACCGGTCTCCGAGGCTCGATTCCTGCGGGTGAGTGTGCGGGCCGAATGACGCGGAGACAGTGGCTTCGGAGTTCAGCCCCGATAGGCCAAGAACAACAACGCCGCGCCCGCTAGGATTCGGTACCATCCAAACACAGTGAAGGTGTGGGAGCGCACGTAGCCCAGCAGCCACTTTACCACCACGAAGGCCGTTAGGGCCGCGACTGCACTGGACAATGCGATCATGGACCACGGTTCGTGGGCGTCGCCCTGGCGGAGAGCATCCAGGGTTTCTTTGGCCCCGGCAGCCATGAGCGTCGGGATGCCCAACAAGAAGGAGAACTCGGCAGCCGCGCTCCGTGAGAGGCCCAGTGCCAGCGCAATCAAGATGGTGGTTCCGGAACGGGAAGCACCCGGATACGCCGCGGCAATGAGTTGGCCAGCTGCGACGCCCAGGGCGATAGCCCAGGTGACTCGGTCGGTGGTGCGTCGCCCGTACAGCCAGCGCTCGAGGCCGACGAATAGCAGTCCGCCGGTCAGCGTGGCCCAGGCCACTGGAGTCAGTGTCTTAGGCAGTCTCAATCCTGCCTTTTTCAGGGCGAGTCCGCCGATGGCCGTGACCACAAAGGCCGCGGCCAGCTTGAGAAGGTAATCTTGGTTGGCTGGTTCCCTCCAGCGGGTCAGCAGGCTGCGGACTCGATCGGAGAAGACCGCGACCACCGCTAGCACCGCTCCAATTTGGATCACGGTGTTGAAGAGGTCCGAATAGTGCCGACCGGCCAGACGTTCAGCGATGAGCAGGTGGCCGGTGGAGGAGACGGGCAGGAACTCGGTGACGCCTTCGATGACGCCGAGCAAAACCGCAAAGAGCCATTCAGACATGGGGAGGAGGGAGTGGACGAGGTAATGGAATAAGAAAGTGATCCGTGGTCGATCGGGGGACTTTCAGCGCTGGTTCAATGGGTGGGTTCTTCTTCGGGCAACGGTTGACCCCGGGTCTCTGGGGCAAAGTTCAGAGCAATGAGGCCGATGAGGTACACCGAGCACATGGTCACGCCGGCATAGCGCAGCGGCATGGCGGGGTCGGTGGCTCCGGTGTCCTTGTAGACGACCCCGGTCAGCAGCCCCAAGAGGGCCGGCCCGCTGGCCGCCACGAAGCGCCCGACGTTGTAGCAGAAACTGGTGCCCGTGCTGCGCAGTCGGGTCGGGAAGAGTTCCGGGAAGTAGATCGCATACCCGCCGAAGACCGACAGCGTTCCGAAACCCATCAGAGGTACCAACCACAGGTCGCCGAAATCCCGCAGGAACCAGAACGTGGAGGCCACGGAAGTCATGGCCAAGACGAACGACACGGCGAAGGCCGGTTTGCGCCCCACTCGCTGCGCGAGCAGTCCGAAGCTGTAGACGCCGAAGAAGGCACCGATGTTTTGGATCATCGAGGTGATGCCGGTCCAGTAGGTCAATTTGCCGGCCAGTTGTGCTCCGCTCAGGCCCTCAGCCTGGAACTTCTGGTTCAGCACTATCCGCACGAGTTCGAAGCTGAAAAAGGCGATACCCCAGACGCCGATCACGCCGGCCAGCGCCAGCAGCAGCCCCACCACGGCACGGCTCCGGTAGCGGGTGTCGCCGCCACCGCCGTACACCACCCACAAACCCGCCGCCAGCGCCGCCAGCGAGAAGCCCAAGACCACCGTCTTAATGAGCGAAAACCCCGGCAGAACCATGATCTTACTCCAGGCCGCGGGTCCCAGGAATCCGAGCAAAATTCCAGTGAGCAACAGCAGTCCGGCCACTAACGCGGGCCGTCGCCAGTTCGGGTTGCCGAAGAGTTCGCCGTAGTCGCCGAGCTTCTTCATGTCCATGCCCGAGGCCTTCATTTGTAACCAGCGTTCGGGCTCCTTCAAGTTGCGGCGTATAACCACCACCAGCAGGGCGGGGAAGGCTCCGACAATGAACATCCAGCGCCAGGCCGCCCAGCCGCCGAGGGACCCCAAGACGCCGGTCGTCTCCAAGTGGCCGAGGCTCATGCTCGTGACGGCCGCCCCGATGTTGCCCACGGTAGACAGGGCCTGTAGGAGGCTCAGTGCGTAGGGGCGGGCCTTGTCGGGCATCACCTCGGCGACCAGCGCCACGCCCACGGCAAACTCACCGCCCACGCCGAGGCCGGTGATGAAGCGGTACAAGGCGAAGTCCCAGAAGGCCTGCGACAGCGCGCTCAAGCCGGTGCAGCCCGAGTACATGAGGATGGTAATGAGCATCGTCTTGGCGCGGCCGATGCGGTCGCCGAGCACCCCGAAGATGAGGCCGCCGGTGGCCCATCCGAGCAGGAAGATCGCCGTCGAATAGCCCGCGTGTTCCTGGACTGAGGCAGCGATTTGGCCGGGTGTTGCATCGGGCGCGAAGGTGCCCTTGAGCAGTTCCTTCATGGCTGGTGTGCGGGCCAGGTTGAAGAGCTGCTGATCCATGCAATCGAGCAACCAGCCCGCGGCGGCAATGATAAGTACGAACCACTGGTAGCGGTTCAGGAGCCGCCACCAGGCGACCGTGTTGGTTTCTTGGCTCATGAGGAATGTCCTCCGATCATGCCCCCACGACTCCCAGAGCCAAGACGAGAAACAGGGAATGCCCACGAAAACCTTGAAATGAGCCGTCCGAAAGCAACCGCTCCTACCGCGCCCGCAAGGTCGCCTTGGCGAGCTCCCGCAGTCGCAAGGCCGCCGCGACACCGTGTTTGGCGGGATGGCGGACTGCGTGCCGGATCAGCCACTTGCGTTCTTCGCTGGCACCGGACACCCAGCGCTCACAAATCTCGAAGGCCAGCTCGGGATGATCCTTGGCGATGTCGCCCAAGTGGTTAGCCACGCTGCGTCGGACGTACTCTTCTGGATCGTCCCGCAGCGCCTCCAAAATCGGAATCATCGGATGCGGATCTAGGATTAGGGCAGGGATGCGAATCGCCCAAGGGAGTCGAGGGCGGGTGCCTTCACTGCACAGCCGGCGCACGTGCGGATCGGGGTCCCGTGTCCATTCCAACAGTCGGGCCAGGGTTCGCTCTGGCCACTGGATGAGGAAGGGGCGCATGGAGAACTCCGCGCTGAAGCGGCGGGTCAGTTCATACTGGGCAGTCATCGAGGTCTCGAACGGATCGCGCCCGCCGTTCTCTGCCGGGCCGAGTCCATACAAGGCGACGAAGGACACGTGGGGCAGGTAAAAGAACACCCCCAACCCGAGCCCTTCGGTGCGCGCCAGCGGCGGGGTGAGCGAGAGGGAGAGGACGGCGATGGCGTCATCGTAGGCCGGTGGCAGATGCCGCCGAAGGACGCATGCCAGGTGTTCGCCGCGCCGAAGGATCGACAACGGGGCCAGGCCTTCGTGGGCATCCCGTTGGAACCCGGCGGCATCGAAGCCCGGATGAACGAGCGCTACGTTGTGGGCAAGGCACTCGATGGCCTCGCGGTCGAGGAGCAGCGCCATGGAACTGCCCTTCACGATGGACTGAGGCGCCTCGGGCAGCCGCAGGCCTGCCGTGTCGGGAGGGGCTGTAGTCGAGGTCCGCATCAGCGCTACCCTCGCAAGCCACCCGTCGTCGGGCAACGATGCGGCCGGGGGCTTGGGGCCGAGGGCGATCGCGGGGGTGACGAGCCGAAGAGGATGAAGTGGAATCAGCGGTCGGTCGGCAGTCTGCGCAATGACGGTTATTCTCGTCCGATAGGGTTGTGGATCGGGGGGTGGTCGCGGCGGCGGCAACCTTCGGCCTGGAAATCAGCCGATTCTGCCTTAGCTCCTCAAAAATGTCTCAATAACAAAACAAAGCGCCTTTAATGGCGTTTAAAATTGAAAATAGGATTTAGTACGTCATATTTGGCGTGTTTGAATGCATCAAAAAACATCAATGATCAAGCGTTGCTCCAGCTGCTGGGTGAGCGGCTGGCGCAGTTGCGGCTGGCGAAGAATTTGACGCAGGGGCAACTCGCAGAGCAGGCGGGCCTGGGCTTGCGGACGGTGCAGCGGCTGGAGTTGGGTGCGTCCGCGACGCAGTTGTCCGGGTTTCTGCGGGTCTGCCGAGTGCTGGGGCTGGTGGAGCGCCTCGATTTACTCATACCGGAGGCGGTGGCCAGCCCAATGGCGCAGTTGAAGCAGGCCGGCCGGAAGCGGCGGCGTGCCTCGGGCAACACGGCGGCGCCCTCCCTGACGGGCCCATGGACATGGGGTGAGGGGGCATGATCGCGAAGGTGCAGCTCTGGGGTCGGACGATTGGCGCGGTCTCGCTCGAGGAAGGGCGCAATGTCGCGGCCTTCGAGTACGATTCTCAATTCGCCCGCAGCGGGATCCAACTGTCGCCGTTAGTGATGCCGCTGAGCGGGCAAGTGCATCAGTTTCCCGAGCTGCCACGGAATACCTTCCACGGCCTGCCGGGGTTGCTCGCAGATTCGCTGCCAGACAAGTTCGGCAATGCGCTGATCGACGCATGGCTTGCCACGCAGGGGCGTTCGCCGGAGAGCTTCAGCGCGGTGGATCGACTTTGCTACACCGGCACGCGCGGCATGGGAGCGCTGGAGTTTGCGCCGGTGCTGGGGCCGAAGCCGCGTAAGGCTTCGAAGCTGGAAGTGGATGCGCTGGTGCGGCTGGCGGGCGAGGTGCTAACACATCGCGGGCAGTTGCAGGGGCATCTTCATGCGGCGGGAAAAGCGAAGGCCCTGCGCGACATCCTGACCGTGGGAACGTCTGCCGGTGGCGCGCGGGCTAAGGCGGTGATCGCGTGGAACCCTCAAACCCACGAGGTGCGATCAGGCCAGATCGCGGCGGGCGATGGCTTCGAGTACTGGCTGCTGAAATTCGACGGTGTGGATGGGAACCGAGACAAGGAACGGGACGACCCGAAGGGTTACGGGGCCGTGGAGTTTGCCTATCACCGGATGGCGGAAGCGGCGGGCATCACCATGAGCGAGTGCCGGCTGCTGGAAGAGAATGGGCGGCGGCATTTCATGACCCGCCGTTTCGACCGGCTGGCGGACGGGCAGAAACTGCATCTGCAGTCGCTGTGCGCCCTGGCCCATTTCGATTTCAACCAGGCCGGAGCCTACGGCTACGAGCAGGCGCTGCTGGCGATCCGTCGGCTCCAGCTGCCGATGGCGGCCGTGGAGGAACAATTCCGCCGGATGGTGTTCAACGTCGTCGCGCGGAATCAGGACGACCATGTGAAGAACATCGCATTCCTGATGAACCCACTCGGTGAGTGGTCGCTCGCACCGGCTTTTGATGTGACCTACAGCTTCAATCCGGCGGGCGCGTGGACCGGCACCCACCAGATGACGTTGAACGGGAAGCGGGATGGTTTTACGCGGGAAGACTTCGTGCAGTGCGCCCGCTCGGCGCTCATGAAGCGCGGGCGCGCTGCGACGATTCTGGAACAAGTTCAGACTGCGGTGAAACGCTGGCCGGAGTTCGCCGCCGAGGCGGGAGTCCCCGATGAGTGGCGGGACAAGATCCAAAAGACCCACCGCCTCACGTTCCCGAAGGCGTGAGCCTCGAGGGTGTGGGCTTCACTGGACCGAAGACTGGGGCGAGCACTCTTACCAGCACTCGCATCGAATGATTGGTGGCAGGCGTGTTGCGGCGGCACAGGAGCCGAAATAATCTGAGCGATCTGCTGGCGAAATACGGCACCGGACCTCGGCGGTGGATAATTTCAACTATAGGTAGACTAACGGTAAACTATAGGATTACTCTCAGATCGTGGCTCATCTTGAATTTGCTTATGCCGCGCCCAGTCGCGCCACTTTGCCCGCTTCGGTAACGAAGGCCCTCCCCAGCCCAGAGTGGCATGTCACATCCTGCAAGCTTGATGCCATCGCGCAACTCACCACTCCGCCTGACTTCATGTGGGTTGATTTCGGTAAGGCTCCCAAGCTGAATCTTGCCTTTGCCCAAAGCGTGCTCACGCACTTGGCCGGCTTGCAGGAGTCCAAGCGGGAACATCCTTTCTTCTTCTTCTCCGGCAGTGCGCTGCCTGTGGCCGTGCACGAGGCCTTGGTAGAGCGTATTTATGCTACTTTCCACGACCCGTCGAATGTCGTCGCTGATCTCGTCGGCCAGCCCGACCTGAGAGCCGCGTTTGCCAAGTTCCGCGCCCAGCGCAAGTTCCGTGTTAAGCGGATCCAATCCGCCATCAAGCCGGTCGCTCCGGTCGTCAGCGTGGCCAACGCCGACCTCCGCTCCGTGCGCGGCCGCCTCTCAATCAAGCCTATTGCTGGGATTTTCGGTATGGATGTCATCGAGATCGGTCGCCTCATCGGTCGCAACAACAAGGCTGCGCTCAGCAAGACCCCCGACGCCGATTCGCTCCAAGAGCTGCTTCAGCCCTTTTCCGACATCGCGTTGCTTCGAGCCCCCGACTTCGGCGACGAGCAATTCAGAAAGTGGCTCAACGCACCCAATGAGAACATGCGCAACCGTGCGCCCATCGTGTGGATTCGCGAAGGCCGCGTGCTGGATGTCGCTGGCTTCGTTTACGGCATCCTTTCTGGCCAACCTACCTGAATGACGCCTGATTTTTCCAAGCTTCTTCAGGCGCTTCCGGTTTGCCCCCCGATCACGGCCAAGCTACGGCGCTTCGTTTCCAAGGATGCGTTCTCCAGCCGCACCCCGCCAAATTTCCTCTACACCACCGGCTATGCCTATCGGGTGAACACCGTCGCCTCGCTCGCCCTTTACGGCGCGGAGGATGCCTCCACCGCAGGAGCGGAATGGGAGCGGCATGCCAATAAATCTCCACGCCTGCTCACCCAAGTTCTCTACTTCATCGACTTGAGTGTCCCGGTCATTGACCTCGGGGATTTCGACGTCCTTGCCGCACTCCAACTCACCGAGGCCGATTTGCAGGCCCCATGGGAGTTCGAGCCTGCTCCCACCAAGCTCCAACGTTTCGGCGATGCGGTAGCCCGACAGCAAAGATTCGGTGCCGTCCGTTTCCCATCCGACGCCGCACGCGCGCGAGGATTTAGAGGCTTCAACTTTGTCCTGTTCCCCTCTGCAATCGTCGCGCCCATGTCCGTCGTCATCCGCGATGACCCGGGCGTCGAGATCCAGCGTTGGCCCTCTCCCTAAACCCTCACCGTCTCTCTTCAAGGTGAACGCACGGTGAACTCCGTGGTTTCGAATCCGGCCTGAAACTAAGTGACCGGGGACGCAACTCTTCGGAATCCCGATCAGGGAACGATTACTCGATCAGACTCAGCTGCTGTTACTAAATCAAAGAGGCCAATGGATGTTCTGCCGGGGTCACCACCCTCGGCGACGCGACGTTGAGTTTGCCCCTTGCGAAGTCCGGAAGTGGGTGACGCTCGATCTTGCACCTCAATCCGCCAAGGACCGTTGGTAGTCCGGGGGCGGATCGCCATAACCGGCGCGACGACGGGCCAAGGCTGGAGCAACGATATCCCGTCCGACATCCAAGGGGGCCTGCCAGAGTTCCCGCCACAGGCGCACCGAATTGGTGGGATACAGGTTGGGGGATTCCTCTTCGAACGCCGGTCGAAACAGGTCCACGGCATTCTGCAATTCTTGGGTTAATTCTTCCCGGGTGGGGTGCCCGGTGAGGTCGATTACCCGCCGGAAGGCCAAGAGATCCTTGGCATCGAGGCGCGCCAATTTGGCGATCAGAATGTCCAAGGGATGCGGAATGGTCACCGTGATGTGCCCCAAGGATACAACCTTCGCCCGCTCAGCCATCAATTGGGTGGTGCGAAAACTGAGCCGGTAGCCGAGTTCCAGGTAGAGATCGGCCTGTCCCTTGCCGAGACCCAGGCTGCGGATTCGCTCATGATGGTCCTCATCGTCGTTGGAAAACAAATCCACGTCGGCGCTGGTCCAGGAACGGTTTAGCGTCAGTTGGAGCGGCGCTGAGCCGAAGAGGATGAAGTGGAATTTGCGGTCGGTTGGCAGCCCGTCGAAAAAGGTGCGAAGCAACCGCCCGGCCGGAGTGCTCCAATCCACCTCACCGCGCCACCAGTCCCAAGTTTTGGTCGAACTCATGTTTGCGGTCTCCGATGCGGCGTCCCTGGTATCGGATGGAATAAATCCCCTGTTGGATCAGGCGGTTGGTGACTTCCGGATCGTGAGCGAGCAGTCGCCCGATGCGCTGATCACGGGCCGTCATGCGCCCAGCCTCCTTCCGGAACAGGATGCGGGCAGCGAGGCGGGATTTCCGCCACGGCCGGTCTGTATCGTCGCCCGAGATTCGCATGCCTTTGTTAATCTGACCGATCTTGCGGATGATTTCAACCCGCCTCCACCACTCGGGAAATCGGCGAATCGGGGTCAGGGAATGATTTTCCGAATCGGACTTGGCTGCTGTTCGCCACTCGAAGCCTTGAACAGAGGTTGGTTGTCACCATGGGTCACTACCCGCGCCGGGTCCCCGGCAACAGGATCTTCGGTTTCCGACGGATCTTGGAGCGTAGACCGCCGAGTCGGATCGCTGTGGCCCGTGTGGGTGCCGGACGAATCACAGTCACCCGATGAGTTCGCGGATGGGTTGGCCGTGGTCGATGTCGAGGCGCTTGCGGCCGGGGATTTCGAGGCGGCGGGAGTCGAGGCCGAGTTGGTGCAAGATCGTGGCGTGGATATCGGTGACGTAGTGGCGATTCTCGGTGGCGTGGAAGCCGATCTCGTCAGTGGCCCCATGCACGATGCCTTGTCGCAGCCCGCCGCCGGCCATCCAGACGCTGAAGCCGAAGATGTGGTGGTCGCGGCCGTCGGAGCCCTGAGTGCCGGGGGTGCGGCCGAACTCGGTGGCGAAGACCACCAGTGTCTCGTCGAGCAATCCGCGGCGATGCAAGTCGGTGAGCAGGCCGCCGATGGGTTGGTCCACGGCCCGGGCCAGACCTTCGTGGT
Source organism: uncultured Verrucomicrobiota bacterium (assembly GCA_903939515.1). GTDB lineage: Bacteria > Verrucomicrobiota > Verrucomicrobiia > Limisphaerales > UBA9464 > SXXZ01. Next base: position 10,531 of record CAJAHH010000127.1, on the reverse strand, counting down.
TGGCCTTGAGGCCCGAGTGCGCATCCCAGGCTCCGGCGCCGCCGCCGCCATGCTGAATTTGGATGAACCGCACGCCCCGCTCGACCATTCGGCGCGCAGCGAGCAGTTGGCGACCGAACTCGCGGCAGTGCGGCAGGTCCAGGCCGTAGAGCGCCTGTGTTTCGGCCGTTTCTTTGGCGAAGTCGACCACCTCCGGCACCGATGACTGCATGCGGTAAGCCAGTTCGTAGGAGGCGATCCGCGCGGCCATGGCCGGATCGTCGGGGTACTCGATGCCCCGCAGTTCGTTGAGCCGGCGGATGAGGTCTATGCCGCCGCGTTGGCCTGCTCCGACCAAGGTGTGCTCGGCCCGGGCGAAGTCGAGCGGGCGGTCCGGATCGATCCGCAGCGGCACGGCGTCGTGGGCGGGTCCGAGGTAGTGGCCGTCGCGCTGGTTCCAGTACTCCCGCGTGCCCATCGAGACGAACTGCGGCAGGTTCTCATTGAGCGATCCCAACCCGTAATGCACCCAGGCTCCGAGGTTGGGGAAGTCGCCGTCGTTCTGGTGACGGCCGGAGTGGAACTGCGTTTGCGCGCCGTGGTTGCTGTCGGTGGTCCACAGCGAGCGCACGAGCGCCAACCGGTCAGCATGCCCGGCGATGTGGGGAAACCAGTCGCTGATTTCCATGCCGCTCTGCCCGTGCTTGCGGAAGCCCACCTGGAGCGGAAAGAGAGTATTGCGCTGGTTGCCGTTGGCGTCGGGCACCACCAGGCGTTCGAGGGCCAGCTTCTTCGGATCTTGCACCGAGGCAAACGGGGTCTCGGCGATGGTCTTGCCCGCGTACTTCGTGAGCATGGGCTTCGGGTCGAAGCTTTCCATGTGGCTGACCCCGCCGTTCATGAAAAGCCAGATCACGTTCTTGGCCTTCGGCGTGAAATGCGGGCGACCGTCGGGGGGCGTCCACAGGGCCGAGCTGGCCGCTCCGGCGTCTCGCTGGAGGAGCGTGCCCAGGGCCAGACCAGTGAAGCCCATGCCGAGGTCGGCGAGGAAGGCCCGGCGGGGGCGCAGCGGCGTCTGCCCATCGGCAGGGGGCAGCGAGTGCGAAGCACCGATCAACGGAGCGGAAGTCATGGTCGGGATAGACGAGATGATTGGAATAGAGTTCATCGGAGCGTCACGAAATCACCATGGTTGACCAGCGACCACACGAGTCGGGCTCGGGCTGGCATCGGGACGTCCTGCTGCGCCTGAGCTTGAGTTTTCTGAGCCTTTACGGCTGATGCGCCCGTCGCTGGACCGACCTTGCCACCCGCCTCTCCAGCAGATCTGGCGAAAGGCCCACGCAGCGCCTCGAGGGCCGCCTGAAGTTCGGCGGGCCCGGGCTCGAACCCGAGGAGCTGCTCGAAGGCGTGGCGCACGAAGGCCTCGTCGCTCGGGTCCGGGGACGTGGACGCCAAGTTCCGCGCGATGTCCGGGGCGCAGTCGCCAACGAGTCGGCCATTGAGCAGGGCCAGCGCCTGTTGGGGCACGATGCTGGTCTCGCGCCGGTAGCACTCCTTGACCAAGGCCTCGTCGAAGGTGGTGAGGAAGAGGTTTCGGTCGTTGTTGGAATGGTGAAAATACAGGCTCCGTCGGCGGGATTGCGCCTGATCTGACGAACCGACCGTAGGCCCACCGTGCGTCGTATCGAGACGTCCTGCGTGGGTCAGCAGTGCATCCCGGATGACCTGCGATTCGAGGCGGATGGGTGTCCGTCGCCACCAATGGCGATTGTCCGGATCGCGCGCCAGTTCCGCACTGGCACCGGCCAGCGTGGAGTCCATCCGGTAGGCGGCCGAGGTGACGATGAGCCGGTGGAGGTGCTTGAGGCTCCAATTGTGGTCCACCAGTTCGCAGGCCAGCCAGTCGATCAGTTCGGCGTGCTCAGGCGTGCCACCCTTGCGACCAAGGTCGAAGAGAGCCGGCGCCAAGGACGCACCAAAATGCCGATTCCACAGGTGATTTACCGCCACCCGTGCGGTCAGAGGATTGCCTGGATCGGTGATCCAGCTGGCCAGGGCTGTGCGGCGTCCGGTGCTGTGATGCTGAGGCGGCACGGCAGGGTCGTCCTTGGTTGAGTCGAGGAATCGAGTGGGGACCCAGGCCATTCCGGGGAATGGCGAGAAGGTGTCCGACGAGGCGGGTTCCTGAGCGGCCTCTTTTTCGAGTGCGATGAGTCGCTCGGTTTGCGTCGCCAACTCCTTGGTAAGAGCGTCCTTTTTGCTGGCCTCCGCGGTGGCCCGCTTCAGCTCGGTCTCGGCCAAGGTCAGTCGATGGCGGGCGAGCTTCTCGCGGCGCTCGGCCGTCACGGCGGCGCGTCGGGCAGCGTCGGTTGTTTCGGCGGCGGAGGCCGAAGTCGGGCTGTTATTCCACGAGGCACGCTGGGCCTCGGCGCGCCGGAAGACGCTTTCCAACCGCGCCTCGGCCACGGCGATTTTTGCGGACGAACTCACCGAAGCCGCGGCGTTGGTCGAAGCCGCAGCCTTAGCCAAAGCCCGGGCCGCTTCGGCGCGCACCGTCTCCAGTTCCTTTCGGGCTGCGCTCACTTGCGTCTCGAGTACCCAGGGCCGCCGCTCGGGCTGCCAAGCGGTCGGTGGCAGGTCGACGGGCCGAATGTCCGGAAGCGTGACGCCCAGCAGCGCGGGCACGCCGGGCGCAATCACGCGCGAGCGGTCCGGTTGAGTCTCCTGACCCCGGACAAACAAATAAGTCGGCGTCTCAGGATCCCGATCATAGGCCCTCGGAATGGCATCGCGGGCCAGGTCGGCCTCGCCGGGTACCAGGTCCATCCGCACTTGATAGGGCTCGAAAAAAGCCCGCATCCGGTAGTAGTCGGTCTGGGGCAGGGGATCATACTTGTGGTCGTGGCATTTGGCGCAATTGAGCGTCAGCCCCAGGAACGCCTTGCCGACATGCTCCACGGTCTCGTCGAGCCATTGGTTGCGGTTGAAGAGAAAGTAGTTTCGGGCCAGGAAACCGGTGGCCCGCAATTGCTCGAGGTCGTCGGGGTGCGATTCGTCGGCGGCGAGCATGAGGCGGATCATCTCGTCATAGGGCAGGTTGGCATTGAGCGACTCGACGATCCAATCACGCCAGTGCCACAGGTGCCGCGCGCTGTTGCGGTGTTGGTCGCCGAGGCCCCACGGGTCGCTGTAGCGCCACACGTCCATCCAATGACGGGCCCAGCGTTCCCCGTGGCGAGGGTCTTCGAGCAGTCGATCCACCGTGCGTGCGTAGCCCTCTTCAGACGGGTCGCCCAGGGCCTGCCGCATCTCGTCTTCGGTGGGCGGCAACCCGATGAGGTCGAGGTACAGGCGACGGATTTGGAGGCGTCGAGGGGCCTCGGGCCGTGGGGATAGAGTCGCGGCTTCATGGCTCCGGGAGATAAAGGCATCGATGGGGTTCCTCACCCAATCGCCGCGAGCCACTGTCGGTACGGGCGGGCGTTGGCGGGGTCGGAATGCCCAATGATCCCTCGGATCCGCTTCGGGGGTTTCGCCCGCAGGGGCGCTCGCTCCGTCCGTGATCCACTGCTTCAACAACGCAACCTGAGCCTCGCTGAAGGGTTGGCCCTCGTGTTCGGGCGGCATGCGCTCGTCGGCGTCGGCGCTCGACGTCCGTAGAACCATCACCGACTGCTCTGCCTTGCCGACCACCAGCACCGGACCGTGCTTCCCGCCCCGGAGCATTCCCGCCACCGTGTCGAGCCGCAGGCCAGCCTTCTGCTGCAGTGCCCCGTGGCAGGACACGCACCGTTCCCGCAGCAGGGGTTTCAGCACTGCTTCATAATCGCCCGCCCACAAGCGGTTGAAGGGCATAAGGCCCCCAACGAGAGCCAGCAGGCCTCCCAGAACAAATCGAAGCCAGGGGGTGGGGCGTTGAAAAACCATGTGTCAGCGATGTAAGCAGGACCGTCGGGAGCAGCAGAGTCGGTGGGTGTTCGAATAGGGATCCGGGTCGGGGGCTGGGCCAACGATACAATCCCCGTGAGGCCCAAGGCCAGAGGTCTCTCAAGTTCGGTAAATGAAGCCCGAGATGCGGTGTCGCTCGAATCGCCCATTTCTGTGAGTTTCCAAGTCTTCGTTCTATCGGTGACAAGGACCCTGGTTTAGACCCACGCCACGGCCTTCCATCGGGCCAAACTCAGCCCCAATCGCTTCTGTCGAGCGTTCTTGGATTCCGTCTGCCGATCCGCTAGGTTTTCCAACTTATGTCCGAATTGCAGGAAGACTCACCGTTGGATCGACTCTGGAAGGAGTACGCCCGGACCTTCCGACAGTTCGACGATCTGACCTTGGCCCGATGGTGCTCCCAGACCTTGGGGCAGCTTCACGGGCAAGTGTGGCGACTGTCTCATCCGCTGGTGGGCGCTTACCGATTGGGATCTCAGTTGGCCCACGATCGTCAAATTTGGCTCAAGCGTCTGGTCAGCATTCCCGCCGGCTACATCGAGTCGCCGTGTTGCCGGGCTCCGCTGCTGCCGCTCTTCACCCGGGATGTGGTCGCCAATGGCTTGCGGTGCCACCATTGCGGCGAGACGTGCGTGCCGTTCGAGGAAGTTTCCGACGCACTCCGACCTCGGTTCGAGCGCTGGGCTGAGCAATATGAGGAGGTCCATCAGGTCGCCCACTGGGATGACAAACAGCGGCGCAAATCCAAGGACTATGACGCCGCCTTCGAAGATGCGGCGCAAGATGCTGAGAAGCTTCTCATCGAGGCGGCCACCGAATTGATGCCGCCGCTTTTGGAGTCGTACGCGGCCGTGATTTGGGAAGATCAGGATGAGTGCTTGGAGGTGCGCCCCGAGGATGTGGTCTTGTGAAGGAGGGCTCTGAGATTTCAATTCCTTCGACCGCATCGCGGATGCCTCGATGGCTTCGGATCGGCCTCAAGATCGTCTTGGGAGGGGTAGCGGTTTTGGCCACCTTGCTGTTGGTGGGTCTGCTGAGTTTCGATTGGATCGTCAAGCAGATCATCCAATCGCGCGTCAACGCCAGTGGAGTGGCCGAGGTGGAGATCGGTAGCCTCAATATTGGACTGTTCCGTCCCCACCTTGAAGTGCGCGACCTTAAGGTCTTTGGTCAGTCCCAATTCGGGGGTGTGCAGTTGCTCGATCTGCCGGAACTGCGTGTGGAGTACGATCGGGACGCCTTCAAGCGTCAGGAATTGAAGTTCCGGTTGGTGCGCATCCGAATTAATGAGCTGACCTTAATGGACGGCTTCGCCGGCGGGCAGACTAACATGTTCCAGCGCCTGCAGGGCTATTCGGAACTCGTCGTCGCGTACACCAATCGTATTGGTGAACTCACTAACCGCGTAGACCTCGACCGCGCCCAGCGGGTGGGCAATGCGACCTTTCGCGGTATTGATCGACTGGAGTTGACCTTGGGGCGCGTCCGCTTCGTGGACGTCAAAGATCCCCTGTCGGAAAAGATGGCGGCCTTGAACATCAACCGGCGGGTAATGACCAATATCACCGACCTGCCGGGTCTGGCTCCCTTGGCCATGGAGCTGTTGGTCCGGACAACCCTCGGCGCCAAACCGGTCAACCGGTAGAACCGCAGGTAGCAGCGGTGATAGAAATCCGCTCACCCACCCGCGTTAGAGGTTCCAAGGGATTCTATGACTGTCCTCTGGCTTGCATTCCTAGCCACCCCAACGGGGCAGAGGGTGGTACTGCGGGCTGATATGCTGCCATTCCCCTGGGAATCTAAGGGTTGCGCTGAAAGCTGCGGTTCAGAGGACGGTACCGAGAGACGGTCTGGAGGGGCTGAGACCCACTCCAAGACCGCGTTGCGAGCCCTATTTCGAGCCCGGCCCTAGGCTACCACATTAAGACCGTGAGCTTCTTCGGGCCATGGGCCCCGAGGACCAAAATCCGCTCGATATCGCCAGTCCGGCTCGGGCCGGTCACCAGAGAGATCATCGAAGGCCAGTGGGTCCCGTGGAGTTGTTCTATCCGTTGGAAAGCATCCGTCAGGTCACCCAGCAATTGATCCTTTCGGGCCAACACCACGTGGTGCGGCGGCAATACGCTCAGAGCCCGACCTCCCGAAGTGCGGCTGTTGACCACCAGAGAGCCGGTTTGAGCCACCAGCACATCACAGGTCGTGATGCCAACATCGCAGACCTCCAGTTCGTCGGGGACATAGCCGCCATCGGTGAACAAGGTGGGACGCGCCAGCGCGGTGGTGGCCGCGTCGGTCAACGGTGAGTGGTGAGAGGCCACGCGGGCCCAACCTTCGGAGTCGGCGATTTGTCGCAATTGCACGTGTGCCTCAGCCTCAGACTCCACACACCGGAAGTCGGTCTTCAATTCGGCCGAGGCCGCTGCGAAGCGGGTGAGATGCTCTTGGGGGGTTGAACCGCCCGGTGGCAACCAAGACCGGGCCACTTGGACCGGACGCCCCTGAAACGCAAAGACAGGTGCAGGAGCCACGTCGCGGCCATGCCCGCCATGTCCGTGCGATCCCGGCTTGGGTGCAGGAACTTTAAGGGCCTCGCGAATGCGGGCCAGGATGCGTTCTTGGGCGTTCATCGGCGATTCCTCCACCATTCCTTGAAACTCTCCGGGGCCACCGGCGGCAGATCTCGAGTGCGGGTCCAGGATTTTACGGGATCCAACGGGGTGCCCTGCAGGCGCAGGCGCAAGGGTTCCACGATGCGTGCCACTTCTTGGCCAAACTGGTAGAGGGCCGGGGTGTTGACCGCGAAGGCATGGGCTCGCCAAGCCAGTCGCTCGATCCAGGAAGGGGAGTCACCGACGGCATTGCGGCGGTTCTGCAGCAAGTGGTGGTGCAGGTCTATTTTTACCGGGCAGGCCTCGGTGCAGGCCCCGCAGAGCGAGGAGGCATTGCTGAGGTGTTTCCATTCTTGCATTCCGCGGAGGTGCGGCGTGATCACGCTGCCGACGGGCCCGCTGTAGGTGGTGCCGTAGGTGTGACCTCCGACATTGCGGAAGATCGGGCACACATTCAGGCAAGCCCCGCAACGAATGCAGTGCAGGGCATCGCGCTGCTCGGGATCGGCCAGGAGTTCGGTGCGACGGTTGTCGAGCAACACGACGTGCCACTCGATGGGGCCGTCGGATTCGCCGGGTTGCCGAGGACCGCCATAAAGCGTGTTGTAGCCAGTGACTGTCTGGCCAGCCCCGGCCGTGGCCAGGAGCGGCAGGAATAGCGCGAGATCTTCGAGCTTGGGCAGGATCTTCTCAATGCCCAGAAGGGTGACCATCACCCGGGGCAGGGCGGATGTGAGGCGGGCGTTCCCCTCGTTTTCGGTGATGGATACCATGCCGGTTTCGGCGATGGCAAAATTGGCCCCAGTGATGCCCACATCGGCCTGGATGTATTTTCGACGCAAGGCCCGTCGGGCGATCATGGTCAACTCCTCGGGTTCCCGCGTGGGGGCACTGCCCAGTTCGCGTTCGAAGAGGTCGCTGATTTCATCCCGGGTCAGGTGCATGGCCGGGAAGACGATGTGGTAAGGCGGTTCCTTGCGGAGTTGGACGATGAACTCGCCCAAGTCGGATTCCACCACTTCGAAGCCGTCTTTCTCGAGGGCTTCGTTGAGGTGAATTTCCTCGGCGGTCATGGCTTTGGACTTCACCACGCACTTGGCCTTCGCGTCCTTGATGATGCCGCGGATGGTGTCGCGGGCTTCTGGACCGGTGGTGCACCAATGCACCTTCGTGCCCCGGGCCTCGATCTTCGAGGCGAACTCGGTCAGGTAGGTGTCGAGGTGGTTGATGGCATCCCACTTGGTTTCGGCGGCCGACTGACGAGCCGCCGACCAATCATTGAAGGCCGACTTCTTGCGGTCCCGGGCCACCTCGTACTTGCGCAGGGCGGTTTGGATGAGGCCGCGGTGGCGCAGGTTGCGGGTGATGGTCCCGGCGGCCTCGAGGAACTGTTGGGCGGCGTTGCTCATTGCGAGTCGAGGATTTGGGCCAGGTGGAGGGTCTTCAGTGGCTTGCCCTGACGGCTGAGCAACCCTTGTAGGTGCATGAGGCAGCTGGAGTCGTTGGACACCATGTACTCGGCTCCGGTGTCTGCGGCACTGGCACACTTCACTTCACCCATGGCCGTGGAGATCATCGGGAACTTGGCGGCGAAGGTGCCTCCGAAGCCGCAGCACGTCTCGGCATCGCCCATTTCGATGAGTTCGAGGTCGCGGACTTTTTCGAGGAGTTTTCGAGGGCCTGATTTGATGCCCAATTCGCGCAGGCCGTGGCAGCCATCGTGGAAGGTGACCTTGCCTGGAAAACGAGCGCCGAGGTCGGTGACTCCCAGCTTGGAGACTAGAAAATCGGAGAACTCCCAAGTGTGTTCTGAGAGTCGCTGAGCGGCGGCTTCTTCCGGCCGACCGGCGTAGAGTTGGGGATAGAAAACCTTGAGCATCGCACCGCAGGAACCAGAAGCGATGACCACGGCTTCGGCATCTCGAAGGTGATGGAGGGTTTTGTCCGCGACGATCCGGGCTTCATCCCAGTAGCCGGAGTTGAAGGCGGGTTGGCCGCAGCAGGCGACCGCTTCGGGGCAGGTGACCCGGTGGCCCAGCCGTTCGAGGATGCGAACCATGTGCATGCCGACCTGCGGGAAGCAGCTATCGACGAAGCAGGGGATGAAGAGCGTGACGTTCATTCGTGGATTCCGGAGAGGAGACGCAGGTTCAAAAAGTCATGGGGCTGCTCAACGGGGAGACGAGCAGATCATGGGTGTGAGCGTCTGAAGTGAGACCATGGTGTCTGAAGAGACTGAATAGTTCCATTCCGGCTGAGCCAAAAAGGCTGGGTCGAAAAGTGTGCCCCCGCGGGTGTTCATCTGCAAACGGTGGACCAGACTTGCATGGGGTCAATGGGAATGGGCGTCGGGTCTGCGGAATGGGACGCGGACGAAAAAGGCTTCATCCTAGGGCCGGCAGGCTGGCGGCGGCGATGGCTTGGCCGTGGCGCTTGTCTTTTTCATCGGGCATGTGGAAGCGCACCTGGGCCGCCAGGGTCGGAAATTCGGCCGCCAACACCGACTGGGCCTCACGCAAAATAATGTCACCGCCGGCTCCGCTGGTGACGCGTCCGAGGATGAGCACATGGCGCAGGTCGTAGAAGTCGGACCAGTGGGCGATGGCATAACCAAAGCAGGTGCCGATGGTCTGATAAATTCGAGCGGCTCGGTCGTCACCGGCCGTCATGAATTCTTGTACTTTTACCAGGCGCTCGGGGAGGGGCAGGCTGGCGGCGATATCCAAGCCCGAGGCGGGGATGAGGCGTCCGACGGCTTGTTGGCTGAAGAATTGTACGCCGCAGCCGCGGTCGCCGCTCCATTCGTCGGCAGGTCCGTTGGGGCGGTAGTCGACTGGGGCGAAGGCCAGTTCATTGAGCCAGCTGGTGATGTTGCCCTCAGCGGTGACGAAGCCGCCGGCGGTGCTGGTGCCCATTGAGACTCCGAGCACGGAGTTGACTCCCAGCGACATGGAGGCAGCGAGGGCGGTGACTTCGCCATCGTTCACTACATCGAAGGGAATGCCGTTCCACTGTTGGCGGAGGGTCCGGAAGAGGTCTCGGACATGGGTATCGAAGTCTTCTTTCGAGACGCCGCGGAAGAGCGAGGCGACCTTGACCTGGTTGTTTACATATACGCCGGCGGCGCTGCCGCCGATGGCGTCGACACGGGGCAGGTGGGCGGCGGCGCGCTGAAGGGAATCTTGGATGCCCTCGAGGTGATACTGGGGGTTGGACTGGAAGTACGGATCCCAGACGATTTCTTCACTGAAGACGACCTTGCCGTCGTGCACGGCGGCTACTTTACGATCGGAGCCGCCGAGGTCGAAACCGATACGGCAGCCTTCGAGATGGCGTCCCAGGGGTGCTGATGTGGCTCGGGCGGGGGGCGGGTTATCGGTGTGGATGACGTCGATAGGGCCGCCATAGATTCGCTCTCCGATAATTTCTGAGTCGAAGCGACCGACGGCGGTATCGCGATAGTGCGCCTGAAGGTGGGTGGCTAAGGAAGTCGGTCCGCTGATCCAAATCCGCCGGCCGCCGTAGGCCCACAGGAGGGTTTTGCACAGTCGTTCGATAAAAAACCCGTTGGCTTGGGCCTGCGGGTGGGAGGCTTCGAGAACGGCGGTCGCATGGTGGAAGACGGAGCCGTCGGCCTGTTCGAGGGCGATCAGGACGGGGATTTTGGCCTCAGCAGCAAAGGCGCGGCGAGCGAGGGCGGCGGGCCGGAATCCCGGATCGAGAACGGGGGACAATTTTGGGGCGGGCAACAGCGAAGCGGCGATCACGGGGCAAATCCTGCCGAGAGCGCGGGCATTCCCGCAAGTGCGGGAGCGTTCGGGCTTTAGGGACAGACTCTTGGATTCATGTTAGGGACAGGCTCTTGTGGTCGCGGGGTCGGTCCCGAATGGCAGTTAGTTAAGGCCTAGGCGTTTCTTGGTGAGCCGCTTTCTGCGAGGCGGGTGGGGTAGGTTTTCCAGCATGTACTCCATGGTGGCCCGCTGCATTTCTTG
>CAJAHH010000126.1 GCA_903939515.1 uncultured Verrucomicrobiota bacterium | reverse complement strand
GGTCAAACGAGAGAATCAGTATTCAACGGGTATTGTCACTCGTTAAGTTTTCTTGTTGGGACCGCATCAAGTGCAGGTTTTAATTTCGAGATGCTATCTACATCTTATGATGGTAGCGCATCCAGCCTGCTATTTGATACTGACGCTTCGGGTTATGCTATATTCAGTAATGAAGTGTCGCCAAGTTTTTTTGAACCCGGGGTTTACCGAACGGATTACGCACTGTATGTAAATTCTAAGTACAATGCAGCAGGGACTATATCGATGACATTACCCACGGTGGACGCCGACCAAAACGGGATTGCTGATTTCCTGCAAAAAAACAAATCGGGCAACGGGTCAGCTTCAGGTAAGCTTACTCGCCAGCTTCCATCTCTTTTGCCTGAGATCGCAACTTCAGGCCAGATGCTGAGATCTGCTGGCAGTATTCGAGGGACATACTCTGCCACCGGTCGCGACCCACAAGTTGGAGACATCACCTATCGAGGAACCTTATATCTGCTCAATCTGCTTGGAAAATTAAAATATAACAGAACGAATAGCACGGCAATAGTTGAGGCGGATTTAGAGAGCGAAAGGGGGCTTTTTTATACAATAACCAGTTCTCTGCAGTATAGTGTTACTGACGTTAATACAATATCGTTCGCCGCCAGTAAATTCACCAGCCCGAATCAGCTCGACGTTTTCACCAAACCGTTTGTCCTAAAAAGGACTGGCAATCGATACTTGGGACGCGTTGATTTTGAAGATGGCAATCGGGTGACCTCATGGCCTGATTACACGGCATGGCAGTTCGAAATTGTGGACACCAACGATTCTGATAGCGATGGGGTCCCTGATTTATCAGATCCACCAGTGGTTCAATCGCCGCCGATGATCTCGGTCCAAACCGGGAGTCAGACCAAAACCGTCGGAGAGGCAGTGTCTTTCACGGTTCAAGCCTCAGGCAGCGGTGTGTTGTCCTATTCGTGGCGAAAGAATGGGGTGCCGCTCTTGAATGTCGGCGGCGTCAGCGGTGCGAATGGTCCGACGCTGTCCTTCGCCTCCGTTCAGGCATCTCACGCAGGCGCTTACTCGGTGGTCGTGAGCAACCTTGTCGGGAGTGTCGTCAGCGCCATTGTCCAGTTGACGGTCAATCCGGCGGAGGCTGCTCCGACCATTGTCGCCCAACCTGTCAGCGCTGCGGTGCGGATGGGGCAGCAGGTCACCTTGGTTGTTCAAGCGGCAGGCAGTTCTCCGCTCTCCTATCAATGGCAGCGGAATGGAGCCAACCTCCCAGGCACCACAGGAGCGGAGTTAGTGATCCGATCCACGACGCTGAACGATGCGGGGGAGTACCGAGTGGTTGTCAGCAATTCAAGAGGCTCCGTGACTAGCGCACCGGCATTTGTCGCCGTGCTGGCCCCGGAGTACCTACCAACGATCACTCAGCAACCGCAGGGAACCAATCTGGTGGTCGGGCAACGGCTGGAATTGAAGGTGATCTCCAACGGCAATCCCGAACCTGGCTACCAATGGCGCAAGGACGGGGTCAACCTTCTTGGTGGCAATGGGTCAGTGTTGGTCAAGCCATCCGTCGTTCTGACGGATGCTGGATTGTACCAGGTTGCAGTTACCAACTCGGTGGGTCAGGTGCTGAGTGCACGGGTAACAGTAACCGTAGTGCCAGAAACAATCGTTTCCCGAATTGTCGGATTTCGAGAGATCGTGGGGGGAGACCTAGATTTCGATCTCGATGCGCCCTCTGGCCGCGAGTGGGTCTTGGAGGATTCGACGATACTCGGAACCTGGTCAGAAGTGTCTCGGTTTCTGGCGAATCAACCAAGGTTTAGTCTGAGAGTGCCGCGCCAACCGACCAGCCGCCGATTCTTTCGCCTGCGGCAGGCCGATTCAGGTTCGAGTGCTCCCGTGATTATCAAGCAACCGGAGGGTTTGACCGTCCAACAGGGAAGCAACGCGGTTTTCACCGTAGAAACCGCGGGAACAGGGACATTAGCCCACCAATGGCTCTTCAATGGGGTTGCCATTCTCGGATCGAGGCAGGCCACGTTGATTCTCACCAATGCCCAAGCCACGAACACTGGGGATTACCAGGTCGTAGTCTCCAATTCGGCCGGCAACGTGACTAGCTCGGTAGCGAAGCTGACGGTGATTCAAGCTCAGCCTGTCGGCCCTGCCGGTTTTGTGTGGATTCCGTCTGGGACGTTTGTGATGGGGAGTCCGGTGAGCGAAGCCGACCGCGACAGTGACGAGTTCCAACACACGGTGACGTTGACGCAGGGTTTCTGGATGAGCGACCACGAGACGACGCAGGCGGAGTACGAGGCGGTGATCGGGAGTAATCCGTCGAATTGGAGGGGTTTGAATTTGCCGGTGGAGCAAGTAAGTTGGAACGATGCGGTGACCTACTGCCAGAAGATGACGGAGCGGGAACGAGCGGCGGGGCGGATTACGGCCCAGCAGGCGTATCGGTTGCCGACGGAAGCGGAGTGGGAATACGCGGCGCGTGCTGGAACGGCGGGGGCGCGATATGGGGAGCCGGATGCGATTGCGTGGCATGGAGAGAACTCTGGGTCTAAGACGCAGGCTGTGAAGCAGAAGCCAGCCAATGCGTGGGGATTGTATGACATGCTCGGGAACGTGTGGGAGTGGTGTTCGGACTGGATTGAGAGGTACCCGACCGGGAGCGTGACGGACCCGATGGGTCCGAGTTCGGGCTCCTCCCGCGTGTGCCGAGGGGGCAGTTCGGGCAACGTCGCCAGGTTCGTTCGCTCAGCCAATCGGACCTGGGTCGACCCGGGCAATCGGGGCAATGTTCTAGGCTTCCGCCCTGTCCTCAGTTCAGCCCCTGTGGTCCCAGCGGGGATGGCCCTTATTCCGGCGGGACCGTTTCAGATGGGAGATGACCGGGTAGACTACGCCGTTCCGGTACATACGGTTATGGTGTCAGCATTTGCGATGGATAAATGGGAGGTGTCGATTGAATTGTGGGAGAGTGTCCGGGTGTGGGGCAATGCCCGAGGATATGATTTGGTGGCTGGAGGGAGTGATGGGGCCAACCATCCAGTGCACAGTGTGGATTGGTGGGATGTGGTGAAGTGGAACAATGCGCGGTCTGAGAAGGAAGGGAAGGTGCCGGCGTATTATGTGGATGGGGCGATGACCCAAGTGTATCGGAGTGGTGATAAGGAACCCGCTGGGGTGAAGTGGAATGCTGGGTATCGATTGCCCACGGAGGCTGAGTGGGAGTATGCGGCACGTGGAGGGGTAGCGGGGAAGTTGTATCCGTGGGGGACGGATGAGATCAGCGCTAAGTTGGCGAACTATGCTCAGAATAAAAACGGATCGACACCTGTCGGATCGTATGGAGCCAATGGGTATGGGTTGTATGATATGGCTGGGAATGTGTGGGAGTGGACTTGGGACTATTGGGGTCAGTATGCACAGACTGCACAGACTGACCCGCGAGGGCCTAGTTCGGGCTCGTACCGCGTGATTCGCGGTGGCAGTTGGCACAACGATGCTGAGCGCTGCCGAGTATCGAACCGCAGCAGCATCAGCGGCCCTGCCCTCAGGAACAACAACGACGGGTTCCGGTCTGCTTTACCCCCAGGTCAACCGTGAGCCATGCCGGAGTCGGGAGCGAGGGACGAGCGGGAGACTCGGGCTTAGGGGCTGCGGACGGGCTTGATGAAAAACAACATGGCCGATCACCTTGTTTGGCGGGGATCAGGACCGACCGACGACGAGAAAGTGGTCAACACGATGCCATTCCAGGACCAGACGGAGGGACGTCCGGAGTGGGCTTTCTGGGGTAGGTTGAGACTGGATAGAGAATCCGAGACCGCGAGACCGACTCCGATCATAGATAGCTTTCTATGACCGCAGGGCCTCAAAAGCAAACCTCCTGCCCATCCTCTTCCGCCCCCTAACCCGTCAGAATTTTGTCGGCTTCAGTAGCTCAGACGGATTCACCTCCAGAGCTTCAGCGAACCGAACCAACTCCCGGTCGGTGACGCACCGCACCTGTGATTCCAATTTGACTAGGGTCTTGAAGCTTCGATCCTGCGCAATTCTGTCATTTACCTATTCAAGCCTCCGCAACTTCCAGAACCGGTTGGCCTGGTCGGCTTCGACCAAATGGGATTGCTTGGTCCCGGTTCCGGTTAAAACGGATCCAGAATCGGTCCACTGGATCAGGTCGGTGGAATACTGGAGCTGGTAGCGACGGCCCAGTGAGGTACCGAAGTAAATCTGCACGGCCGGCCTGACCTCCATGATCTCCGGAAGATCAGAGGCCGACTTCGGATTGCTGCCGTTTTGGACCTCCACCAGGTCCGAATATCCATCACCGTCGGTGTCTACTTTGAGCGCGTCGGTCCCGTAGTTCAGACGTTCCTCGGAATCGGTCAAACCATCCCCATCGGTGTCCTCCAAGGATTGCTCTCGATAGGAGTCGAAGTTGTCGCCGGTGCTCCGAGGCCAAGGGCTCAGCGCAAGGCCACCCACGGAGCTGGTGGCGATGGCATGGATGGTTCCGTTCCCGCCCAACCAGGAGGCTTTACTGGCCACCAGCAGAACCCCTGCCTTGGTAATTATCGGCGGGGCTTCGACGGAGCTCACGACATTTCCAATCAGAGCGGCTTCTCCGGTCGACAGGTTAACCCGGGCGACGCCACCGCGAAGTTCGACACTTTGCCTCAGGTTGCTCAACGAGCAGTACACGATCCCATCACGGCCCACAGCCATACCGGTGACCCGCATCGGTCCGAACGGTAGTTCAATGATCCGCTGGGGCCTCACCCGGTCGGGATCGATCACGATTAGACCCACGGATGTCTCTCTCGCGTCGGCCCTGACAGCTGATATGACGATCAAACCGTCAGCGGTGGTCACAACGGTAGTTTTCGCGGAATTTGGCGGGATGAATGGTTCCCAGGATGGGTCCCACGAAATCATCGGACCAACGCTCAATGCCTCGGTATTCGCGAGGTAGAGGGCGTTTCGGCGATAGCTGCCGTTGATCACTCGAGGTGCAGAGAAAAAGACCGCGTCACCGCTGGGAACAAAGCCGGTTAATTCCCACAGCTTGGATGGTGGGAAGTTGCCAACCTTGTTGGACCTGCTCGATCCAGTCGTCCCGTCAATCTCGAGCAGGTATTCAGTTCCGCTCCCGGTGGTGGCACCAGTGTCAGCGCAAGCGAAAAGTGTATTCCGTTTTGTGGCGAGGACGCGGCGAGGAGCAGGGATGGATCTGCCATTCGCCCTGTAAGTCCAACCGCCGGTTCCGCGGCGAACCATTTCAACGCCATCGCTACCGCCATCTCTCACTGGCTGTTGAACCTCCCCGCCATCCGTCAAGGTCACCAACCGACCCGCCAGGCGGTCGGCTGACCCTTGAGAACTCCAGTCCTGAGTGGCCACATCGAGACTTTGAGGCACCCATGGATTGTTAGGGCCGCCATAAATCCCAACGACCGCTGATCGTCCATCCGCACTCAGGTAAAGCTGCGACCCATCCGTCATGTTCGTCACGGTTTTGGTCCACAGCACCGCACCTGGCCGTGGGTTGGGGATAATGGTCTGGCCCCAAGTTGGTATGGCAATCAAGGCAGCCACCACCCAGATAAGCGGCAGAAAACGAAGATTCATCAGGCATCACCCTTGGGCGTCTACCCCGTTACGTGCAAGGATGTTCGACAAGTCTACCAAGGCTGGTTTCACCCGGCCAAAAACATGCGATAGGCGCACCGGTTGGGCGCCCAACCCTATCAGCCACCGGCCTATTAACGCCGTTTAGTGGCGGTACCCGTGGTTCGACCTGACGCGTCTCGAGTGGTTGTGCGCTCCGTGCCTCCGCTGGTCTGAGTAGTTGCTGAACCTGTGCTGCGCCCCTTGCCGTCCGTGAGCGTAGTCCGTTCGCTCCCCGAACCCGTAGGGCGGGTTGTCGCGGTCCCAGTGGTGCGACCTGCCGCATCACGGAAGGTCGTCCTCTCCGACGTGCCGATGGTGTGGGTTGTCGCCGTGCCTGTGCTGCGCCCTTGGCCATCGGTGAAGGTGGTTCGCTCGGCTCCCGAGCCCGACGGACGTGTTGTCGCTGTTCCGACGGTTCGGCCTGAGGCATCGCGGATCGTGGTCCGCTCCGCAGTGCCGGTGGTGTGCGTGGTCGCCGAGCCAACACTGCGCCCCTTGCCGTCCGTCAGGGTGGTTCTCTCAGTCTTGGATTGGGCCATCAAGGTGGTGTCCAGGGCGAGACACGCAGCGAGAAGGAGGGCAGATTTGTTGCGAGGCATGGGCTCAAGCTACGCCACCAGCGGCTCGAGACAATTCGATTCCAGTCGGTGGCGCTGACAGGTGCGAAAGGCGTTTGCTGGGCAGGGCTGACAAATGTCCGTGAGGCCCGGTCATCGGAAGAATGGTGTTTTCGCTTCCACCTCTATCTAAGAGGGAGCAAGGAGACTCATGGGATAGTTGGGCGGACTGGCTTCGATCGTGCAAAGCGTGTTCCACAATGGCTGATAGTCGTTTCGATAAGGGTCGAATAGTAGGTCCACCCAAACCCCAGCACCCCAGCCCCTATATATAGGGGGCTTGGGGTTTGGGGTAGCAGAGCTGGGCAAACCCCATTTGGGGTAGAATTGGGGTGGTTTTGGGGTTTGGGGTTCATGGCTGGCCTTTCTCGTAATTGCCCATGATGGATTGTTTGATAACCCCTAGTTTCTTCATCTCATTGATCCTGGTGCTGGCTGTGTTTTGGGAACAATCGCGAGCAGCCATGATAGCGTTCTTCAGCGCGACCCACTTCAGATGGCTTTGATCCCCGAAAACCTCATCGGCGAGGGTGCCGAGTTCTATGCGTTTACGGTCATCGGCGGTGGCGGCCTTGGACTGCGTGAGTAGGTGCATCGCGGCCTGGCTGTTCCATGCAAAGCACGGAGCTTTGTCGCCACTGACTTCCTGGCGTCGGGCGGGTTGGCAAGAGATGGAGACAGTCTCGCCCTCCTTCCGGAGAACTAGAACCGACTCTGACTTCCGCTCGATCTGGCTGCCGAGATGGCCGCGCGTCTTTTCCCCACCTGGGTTGTGGTGCAGCGCAGTGACGATCACACAGCCGGTCTCGGTGGCCAACTGGTGAAGCTCGGTGACAAGGCTGCAGGCCTCTTTCAGGTCGTTCACGTCGAACACGAGGTCGGCGACTCCATCGATGAAGAGCGAATGGAGCCCACGATTGGCAGCAGCTTTGCGAGCCATTGCGCTTATGGCTGCACGACGTTCTGCAGGATCCAGCAGGGTCAGCGAGTAACTACGAAACCAACTTGGTGGCGCTTGTAAATCTGCGCGGCGAAGGGCCCGCATCATCATGTGGTAATGGTCGCCCCGACTCTGCTCGGTGTCGTAGTGGAGGACGGCTTTTCCGTCGGGGTTGTTGCCCTCGAAGCCTAGGTAATCCTGTCCGATGCTGCTCATCATTGAAGCCATCATCGCGGAGATGACGGAGCTTTTGCCGGACTTCACTGCGGCAGCGATGGTGATAATGTTACCGCAATGTGCGACCTCTACCCCGGCCAGCTTGAAGGCCCAGGGCTCCTCGGGTGGTGGGTTGTCCGGGTGGAACCGGGTGGATTCAACGCTGGCGACTAGTTGCTCATGGAACCCGACATCGGCGGCGGCGTTGGTGGTTGAAACACTTGCGGACGAAGGCTCGAAATCTGGATCAACGAAAGTCACCGGCCGAGGGTTCCCTGGGTCCTCGGTGAGTTGATTTAGGTCGCTCATGGTACCAACCCCCAAAGGATTCGGGCATTTTCAAAGGTATCGGCATCGACCAGGAGAGCGTCATTCAAGTCTTTCACGTATTCGCCATCAGCCCGGTGCAGGCCCTTGAAGCAGATGCTGTCCCGGCTGGCGGCGATGCCTCGAAGCTGGGGTCCCCATCGAGCTAAGCCTTTGGCACCGGCGGTATCGGCATGGACAACGAATCGCACCCTTCGGCCGCGAAAGAGTTCGAGTGCCTCATTAGCGATCGGAGAGGAGGCCCCGAGCATGGCGACGGCCGCGGCATCGTGTTCCCGTCCCTCGGCCCAGATGAAGGCGTGTGCTGCCAGAAGGTCCGGACCGCCTTCGCAGAATAGAATCGAATGGTGTTCCGGCTTGATCGCCGCAGCGCCGATCGGCCACTTCCCCACGGATCCCGGCAGCGATAGAGCTTTGGGACCGTCCGGCCCGTGCCAGGTGCTACGGGTGAACGGGCGCGCCTGAGCGGAGCAGCGGCTGTCGTCGGTGACCACCCACGACGGAAGGGTTTCCATCGTTGTCGAATCGTCGTGGTAACAGACCCGAAGGATTCCACGGGTGACGGCCAGTTCGAGACCTTCGAACTGGATCCCGCGGCGGTCGGCGAGTAATTTCACAACATGAACCTCGGGCACCATCAGGCGGGGCCATAAAGCCCGCTGGGCGGCCTTTTCCAGGTCCGGTGGGGTGGACCGTGCTGGCAGGGCTGCTGGCGCTGCCGTGGGGCGATTGCGGGGCACCTGTGCTTGCCTTGTTTGAAAGGGTCGGTCGGGACCAAGATCGCGGACCTTAAGCCCGGCGGCAGCGAGCACTTCGTCCCGGGTGCAGTCTGCTGACCAGCATTTGAAAGCAACCCATCCGTCGGTGCCGATGAACACCTTAAGGCTTGGGCTTCGGTCGCCATGCTTATGGTTGCGTGAGGCTGGGCAACGAACCTTGCCAAGCTTGCGTCCGGCCCTGACGGCCGTGATGGCTTCGGGCAAGGTCATCATTGGTGCTTCCCCTCCTTGGATCGAGAGGGCGGCCACGTTCCATTGATGATCTTCTCAATCTTCCGCAGTCCTGAGGCTGAGATGCCCCGGCGGCTCCTCGGGCGGCCCTTAGCCGCTCTGTATGTCCTCACTTGGAATCCTGCTGTGCGCCAAGCTCGTGACGGGAGATGAACTCGAGGATGCTTTGGAGGTGGAACAGGCGGCAGCCTCGTTCCTTGCCGGGCTCCCGGATTGAGACGGTCCGGATCAGACCTTGCGCAGCGGCCTGATAGAGGTACGACCGGGTTAGTCCGGTGTAGGTCTCAGCACCAGTCTTTGGGGCACGGATCCAAACCGGGATGGGTCCGATCCGGTCGTTGAGCAGAGCCTCGGCTCTCGCGGTTGCGGTGTGGCGCCTCGCGATGTCCAGGAGCGTTTTAGAGTTATCGTACGTGTTGTTCACAGTCCCCACGCTCACCGGTTTTCCAAATCGGCGATTCCTCCTAGCGAGGGGGTATCTGAGGAATTGGATATCGGTTCAGGCATCGGTTGATTCGCCGGATGAGGTCAGCCTTGTACTTCTGGTCCTTGCCAAACCAACGCTGCCTCGCATTGCTAACCAACTTGGGATCCACGACTTGTTTGGTGAACTCCTTGAACTCCTTGAACGCCTGACAGATCTGCGGATCGGTCGCTGTTTGAGGCAACGACTCCTCTCCTGAAGAAAAGCCGCTGTGAACGATGAACGTCTGGCCGCCAACAGTTATGCCCGGTCTGTTTATTAGGAACTTCTTGATCCGCTCCTCGCTGCTGTCTCCTCGACAGGATTCCCACCGGATGATCGCAGCAATCAGTTCACAGGCGAACTCGGTGTGGGCCGCGTACCAATGCCAGAAGTCCGGAAAGAATTGCGCATACCACTTCAACCCACAGACGACCAATTGAGGCTGACTCAACACTGACACGCCGTAGATCAAAGGCTGATGGCGCTCTGCATCATCAATGTAATCGAGAACGACCCTAATCCACTGAGCTGCATCAGCCTTCACCACTTCTGAATCCGTGGACTCATGGACCTCCAACGCCGCCTCAAGCCATCCTACCTTCTCTAGCGATATATCGCCTTGAGGAACACTTGTCTTGGGTCTGTTGCTCTGAGGAGACGGGGGACGTTTGATCGGCGACCCTGGTTTCCGTTGTCCAGATTTACTGCGCCTTCCAGATTCCAGTTGAGTTGAGACAGGCTTGTTGACGCCCGCCTCCCAGTTAATGGGGGTTCCAGTGAGCGGCAGATCACTGATCAAGCTATCGGGAGCCAGAGATCCCGCCGGGGTCCCTGCATTGGTTCGGCTGACTGGTCGAACAGACTTGGTCTTGCTCTGTCCTTTTCTCACTTTTTTTCCCATAGGAATCCGTCGCCTGCGGTCGTCGGCATCGATCTCCGAACCCCCTCCCCGGGTGTCCACGCTTCAGGGACTATCAAACCAGAAGGCCGGTGGCTGCCCAGATCAGTGAACCCCGATCGACGCAGTCAGAGTGCTAAGCCTCGGTATCCGGTCAGGTGGGCCAAGGCCAGAAACTATCTGTGGAAGTCAGCGGACGAGGGTGGATTCCGGAGGATTTGTTAGCACTGGTGTTAGCACTAAACTCAGGAATCCATCGAAAACCGAGGAAAAGTGGAGTGGAGCGGGTGAAGGGAATCGAACCCTCGTTTCTGTAGGAACAGCCAAGATCATCGAAAATGGGCGCAAAATGCGCGATTTGTCAGCCACCAGGGGGCCATCCGTATGACACTGTATGACAATCGGCCGACGCATTTTTACAGCGCCACCATGAGATTCCACGGCCATCCCAATGACCACTTTCGGCGGCTTCTTGGTGACGCCTGAGCGGGTGGTCGACGGATTACTTTCAGCCTGATTTCGCTTACCAGTTTCCGTGGGGAGAGCGCACGCAGCATGATGGCTGGTTTAAGAATCACTACCATGGCCAGCCTCATTAAAAGAAAGGGAAGCCCTTTCTGGTTTATACAGTTTAGGCAAGTAAATACTTGGAACAAACGCAGCACCGGCCTCAGGCACTCGGTCTCGGCCGAGACACGCAAGGCCAGAGAGGAGTGCGCGAAGCAAACCCTCAAGGAACTCACGGTCAGCAAAGTCGGTGGTGAGAGCCGCTGGGAGCTCTGGGTTCTGAAGTTTCTTGAGGGGCGCTACGCAGATCGGCAGAAGACGTTGGCTAGATATAAAACCACGTGGCGGACGTGGATGATCTACCTCGACAAGCTGAGACTGGATCTGCCGATGCATGTGACCCACGTCCACTGCCAAGACTTCATCGCTTGGCGGCAGGATCCCAAGACCAAGGGCGTCTATGCCTGTGGGCGGAACACGGCGATCTACGACCTCAAGACATTCGGCCTTATTATGAGCGAGGCAATGAGGCGTGGGTTCATCACGACCAACCCAGCTCGTGGACTGGGCCTGGTTAAAACACGACCCAGAGAAAAGCCTGAAATCAACGTCATCGAGGAAATGCGGATCCGCAACGCCCTGCCTGATTGGCCGACATGGATGGGCACGGCCTTTGAAATCGCCATGGCCACTGGCTGCCGCCTTCGAGAGACCGTCATCGAGCTGCGCAATATCGACGAACGAGCCGGGGCCATCCACTTCATCCAGAAAGGTGGAAGACCACACACCACTGCCCTGCCCCCCAAACTGTTGCCCCTGATTCAACGCCTTCGTGCGGAGGGACGGCGGACCACCTTGGATATGCCTGATAGGCCTTCCAAAGAGTGGCGTAGGTTTTTTCGAAGCATCGACCTGCCGCACCTGTCCTTTCATTGCACCCGCGTCACGGTGGTTACGAGGTTGGCTAGAGCAGGCGTCCCAGAGCGGCATACCATGCGCTTTGTCGGCCACTCTGGCACCACGGTGCATCGCGTCTACACCAGGCTCTCCGTTGGCGATTTAAAGGCCTGCGTCCAGGCGCTGGAATCCAACCCCACCGTTCCGGCCACGGTGACATGACAGGCGACAAGATCACGGACACTGAGTCGCTGGTAGGAGCGGTGGATCTCCGTGCTGGCATGTCCCACGTAGCGAGTGGCCAGCGCCTCTGAGACACCTGCACGGGCAAGGCGACTTACAGTGGTCACCCTACAGCAGTGAAAGCAGAAATCCTTACGACCCATTTTGTTGAAAAACGACCTCCACGCCGTTGAAGCAGCCCTTGGCAGGAGGCAGGAGAACCGGTGGCCCTCGTCACGGCGGCGCTCCAGCAGTGGGCGCAGCTCCGGGGCAATCGGCACGGTGAGTAGTCTGTTGCCCTTCTCATGGAAGGTGATGGTGCCAGCCACCCAATCGACATCCTGATGAAGATCAACCTGTGTTGCCCGGAGGCGAGTACCTTGGTGGAGCGAAATTTCATATGATAGGCGCATCCATTCTGGCTCGGTTTGAAGGCGGCGGCGGATCTCAAGGATGTCTTCTGTTGTGAACTCTGGTTTCTGGGCAGGCTTCTCTTTCTTAAGGCTCAGATCACGGGCCACGTTACGGGTGCAGTATCCGCGGGCAACGGCCTCGGACAGAATCATCCCCAGCATCTTGATCTCATGCCTTGCAGTATTAAAGGAGCAGGGCCGGACGCGCTCATTGCGGGTGATCTTTCGATACTCGATATAGGCGTAAAGGTCCTCGCGTTGAAGCTGACGTGGGAATCGAAGGCCACGCTCCTCAAGGAACGGCACGATATTTCGCCAACTGGTTTTGTATCGCTCAAGCGTCCTCAGCTGCGCGGCCGTGGAGTATTTTCCATTCAAGAATGGCTCCACCCAATAGCTCCAGGCCTCAGTCTTTACGATACGGCCCAAGGCCAACTCCTTCGTGGTCAGTTCTAAGGCACGGGCATGGGCTTGGCGGGTCTCGTTCCGGTTCGACACCTTCAAGCCAGTGCTCTCGGAGACCCGCACCCCTGTGATGGGGTGGCGGTACGATATCCAATGAAAGGGCGAACCCTTCCTCTGGTAGAGGAACGACAAGAGTGGCCTTGGTTTTACTCAGTGAGATCCAGCCCTGTTGACTCGTCAGGCGGTTGCGGAAGCACTGGCATTGGCCGCTTGGTAAGCGGCAGTTCGTTGACCTCAGTTGCTAATGCAGCAGGTGGCCGAATTGCCCACCGAGTCCGTCCACGAACCACAGTGGAACTGATTCGGTCTGGATGATCGTTGGACAACCGGCGCAGAAAGGTCCCACTCGCCCCGTTGAAGCTGAACAGAGCGGTGACCTCACGCTGAAAATCTGACCGGAGAAGCTCCTGCTCCAATTCCAGAGCACCACCCTGCCAAGGCTCGGCAATGCTGCTGTCCATGCCGTTGAAGACGGTGATGTCGATGATCTCTAGAAGGCGCTCCTCCGGTGCAGTCTGGCGGAGGGCAGCTAAGAGCTGTGGGTGATGAAACTCCCGGACTCCATAGCGAGGGTGACGAAGGTCCTGTGGGATCTCCCATTGCTGCAGAAACCAGAGGAAAGCCGGAAGCTCTGCGACGAGGGCTTTCCACATCGCATCGCGGTCACCAATGCTGTTAATAGGCATCGGTGGGGGTCCATCGGTGATGGCAAACAGGATGAACTTGTCCCGGATGCCCATGTCGAGCGGCGGCAGGACCAAGAGGTCTTCTGGCTCGTCGTTCAGTGAAATCGAGATCCGCCACATTGGCTTTAGCGCAATGGCCTCAGTCCGCATGCGACGACACCGCTGGGTCTCGTTGGCGACCATGCCCTTGATGGCCGTGCCAATGCGGCGGCGGGAGCGCATATCACGCGTCGATATCTCATCTTCGACCTGTTGATGAACGCAGGAAAATAATTCCCCATTGAAGGAACTCTCCCCAACCAGGTAGGTGAACGGCCGTTCGGACCGGCCACCGAGCACCTGCGTGATCAGGCTTTGAATGAGGGACTTTCCAGATCCAGGTGGACCAGCAAGGACGATGGCTTGGCCGGGTCGCCGAAGGCCGGACTGAAGACACTCCACGGCACACTTAAGCCAGCCGTAAAAGTAGGGGCGCTGGTCGATTGCACCACACTGGAACATGCGGCCTAACAACTGAGTGATCAGAGGCCACTCGCCCTCCAGTGGTTGGATCAGCGTTGGCCCCTCGGTGATAAGGAGGCGGCGATTCCCCTCCCTATGAAGGCCAGCAGGGTAACCGGCTAGTGGTCCAGCGTAGGCAACATTAAAGTGGGTTTGCAGCCGATTGACCATGTGCTCCACCTCGCTTCCCTGGCCCTCGCTCTTACGGCTTAACCCCATCTCAACTGCAAGGGCTCGGATCACGCTCTTCTCATCCACGGCGAGGTAGACGCCATTGTTGTCCTGCCGCCAATACAGCCGACTTCCACCATCGTAGTAAAACTGGTGCTTCGGGTTTTGAGGCGTGGTGCGAAACTCGAAGACCTTTTTCAAAAGCTCATGCAACGCCTTGATAGGTTCAACGATGGGAGTTGCAGGACCCACTGCTGGCGGCCTGAGGTAAATCAGCTCCTGCACAGTCGGCGCTTTGACGTCCAGCTTTCGCACAGCTCCTGGAGCACGGGTCAACCTGGAGGGATTCCTACAGCTCGAATCAAAACCGAACTCCTTCAGTGGGGTCAGGATTGCATCAGCAATGTCCTTGTAGGCACCCGCATCGTGAGCGCCGACCTCGACTATTGCGTGGATCGATCGGCGACCTGACATGGTCATGCAGATGATTGGCAGGGGCAGATGTCGCAGCATGGCGATCTGTAGCTCCAAGGGCAGCCCGTCCGACTCGAGCAGCAGGAAGCGGTAGTCAGTGACATGACGATCTTCGATCCCCTGGCCATTGCTGGGGTTGACCATCATCCAGGCACCAGCGTCGCACTGAGGCACCGTGCACGTCTCATTTCCGGACTGGATCCACTCAGCAGCGGATCGCGTGATGCCTTTTCCATCCGGGCGGACCTTCTTGGAGTCATCGACCTGGAAGTGCTTGATCACGGTCACTAACTCGTCAGGCCGGAAAAGCCGACCCAAGGCAGCGGTGAACTGCTGATGGGGATCAGGGAAGAGCGGGCGCTGGCCCAGCTCCTCTTGAATTTGCAGGGTAGCGACCTTGAGGAGGCTCTTTGCCCTGGCCTCCGTAATGGACCTGGCTGCGGCGTCATCGGCCTTTCCTCGTCGGGACTTGCCTTTGAGGTCAGGCGCAACGGAGTAAGGACTGGAGGCCTCTCGCTCAGGACCGGAATCGGTTGTGGATGGCTTCATTGGAAATATAGCGATGGAGATTTCAAGGGCTGTAGAACGGTGCTCAGTGAGACTTGAACTGCTCCCAAAAGGCCCTGGAGGATCGGCGCATTGCATTGCGGTACTGGAGCAACGTCTGGAGCCGATGTTGAAGGTGATGTGTGCGACCTCTGGCTGGCAGCGGGTTCGTCGACGAACCATCGCTCGAGCCGGGTTGGTAGAGGTCCCGGTACTCTTGATCGTGTTCAAGGGACATTGCGTCCACGCGCCTCTGACGCTGTGCCCGGTTGCCCGGCTCGTCAGGGTGGCCGTCTCCAAAAGACCGCCCCTTCAGCCGACCCAAGGCTGCTAACCGGGCATCGGCCTGAAGAAGCAGCAACCTGCGCTCATCTGGATGCATGGTTCGCTCCGGGGGGACGTAGAGATGAGGCTCGCCAAGGTGACTCTCTATTGAGAGCCGCTGACGCTCCTGACCACGGGCATCCTGAGTCAGCTGGAGAGGACCCCGCCCCAGCCGCCGAAGGGTCTGATAACGTGTCAAAGTTTCCGCCAACTCGAAATCAGTGCCGCAGTCCCAGCTGAAGATTGTCGGCTCATCACGGGCTATAAACTTCAGTTGGACGACAGCCCCAGCACTCAAGCGAAGCCGGTAAGGCCGCCAGATTTGATCGGTTTCCCTGGTAAGGTAGGGCCTACGCCCGCGGGTTGAAGCATCACCGGCCGGATTGTTAGGCCTAGAACGCTCAGGAAAAGTCCCGGCTAGGACCACCGCGTAGGCCCAGTAGCTGGTGACTAGGCCGGGACGATGATTCCCATGGAACAATCCCATGGCATCGCAAAGCGGACACTCCGCACTGGGATCACCCCCCAGGGCTGTATCAGTGCGCCGAGGACATACCTCAGGACGGTTCCGATGAACCTGGTGATGGCAGATCGTGGAGATAAACCGTTGATCGAGACCAAAGCGCAAAAAGCGGAGACGAAACCGGTCGCCAGGTTCAATGCGGAGCACCGGCGCGTTGGACGCCCAACCCTCGATAATGGCCTGGGTCTTTGCACGGTACTTTAGACGTACCTGCTCCACCTCATCAGGATCAGCAGGCATGGGCAGCCACCGAGCCACGTTGAGGAGTGAAGCCAGGGATTCCTCGTCGTCGGCAAACGGGTCAAACCACGATGACGATTCGGGTTGAGGCTGAGATGGCGGTGGCACCGGATTGGGCGCAGATGCAGGAGTGCTACTCATGGCTGGGGATTGAGGTAGAGGAGGCTCTGGGTGAAGTTGGTCTGCGGGTTCACGACACCGGGGAGGTGCCAGACACGAAGTGGGTTCAGGCACTTGTCGCCAAAGCCAATGCCGGCCAAGCGCTCTTGGAGTTGGTCGCGGACGGCGGGCTCGTCCCACCCCTGCTTCCACCGGTACCAGCCCTCAAGTCGGCCAACGCCTGCAGCGACGATGGCAACCAAGGGAAGGTGTTCCTGAAGCCGGTGTAGAAGAGCACACTGGACCTCCAAGGGCTGCCGTGGGGCTGAAAGGGTGAGAAAGCGCCGGGTAACTGCGGTACTCTTTCCAGGCGTGCTAAAGGTGGAATGAAAGGCGTTGGAGATGATAAAGGCGTCGCGACCCGGCAGGATGCGCAACAGCTCGCGCACCACCACCAAGCGACCAAGGCTTCGGGATTTCTGGGAGGGGCCAAGCCAGACCACGTCGCTCGATTCGAACTGGCGAATCAACAGATGCCCGTCGTGTTCGTTGGATGCCGGCAAAGGCGGGCTTAGCCGGTACAGTTTTGCCGGGGGGAGCGGGTTGGCTTTGGCAGCCACCAAGATACCACGCCACTCCTGGCGCAGCGCCGACTGGTTTGAATCCAGTCGCTTTGTACGAACAGTTTTACCGCGGGCTTTTTTCTTCATCGGAAAATGGTTTTGGGCATGGCACGGCCCAGACGTGTTTTTTCGGTCGGTTGAAAGGGACGGAGAAAGAGGTGCCGGCCAGCAGCAGTTGGCCCACTAGCCGGCACCTTGTTGTTCGGACTACTCGGGCAGGATCTTGGGGGCCTCCATGTGGGGCAAAGGCACCGTCTTATCACCAACCGGTGGATAGCCGGCGATGACTCGAAGTGCTTCAAAGTGATACCGGCTATCTCGCATAGGACCGACGGCACAACCGTCAAGGATGTCGAGGGCTTCGAACCAGGTCATGGTTGGCCCCCTTCCACCTGAAATGGAGAAGTCACATTAAGGACCACGTATTCAAACGGCGTGTGCACCTTGAAACCGGCCTGAGCCAGGTCGGTCTTCGCGAAGTAGGCCGCAGCTTTTCTCGAAGCCCGACCGGTCAGTTGATAGCAAGTGTCACCACGACCGATTTCGATTTGGACTAAGTCACCCCGGTTCAAGCGCTCAATCCCATTGACCGAAAGCCCGGCGGCTAGCGAGATTCCATACTTGGACGATGCGGGACTATCGATGTGGGCCTGACCGACAGAGAACGGCCGGCCGTTGGTGGCAGCAACCTTCGCCTTGTTTTGCTCTGCCACCACGAGGAGGGCGTTAATCATGGACGCTCGGCGCTTGAGGTTCGCCGTTGACTCGAGGATGACGATTTTGCTCGCGGTGGGGAGCCCTGCAGTCAGATCAGCCGGCTTCTCACCTAGGCTGGTTGACTCGTTTTCTTGGGTCACGAGCGCAGCTCTCGCCGCAGCCGCGTTACACCCAATAGTGGTGGTAGAGGCCCAATGATCTCCCAAAGGCACGACCATTTCGTTATCGGCCATTTGTCCTTTCACGGTTACCAGGAGTCCAAGGCCGCGATTGGGATTCGGCCTTCAGCTTGGCCCGATCCTGGCGCTTCTGAAGCGTCAGAACCCAATCGAAGAGGATATCGACTACACTGCGGATGAGGTGCAACTCGTCAAAATGGTCGTCGCACACCCCGATGTAGCACCCGCAAGACTGAACTGCCGGTTTACAGTCATGGCAGTCCGACTCGGATTTTTGGGTGGCTGACCCACCACCTGTGGCGGTGGATGTGCCCGCTGGATTCTTAAAGGCGCCGGTCAAGGGAGCCTTAGTGTAATTCTGCTGCACCTCGGCGGATGCCTTCAGGAACTCGGAACCACCAACGGTGGGGGGTTTACCTGGTGAGCTGTTTGGAGCGCTACTGTTCATGGGGACTAAGCTTTCGCGTTGAGCGCAAACCGACCCAGAGGGGCGATCGATGAAATGCTGAGCTCCCGTCAGGGATACTCGCATGACCACAAGGCGGAAAACGCCGCCGGGCTGGTCGATGTCGCCGGCACAACAGGTGCCGACTTCTTCACTTCTCGCTTCAGGGTGAGCCTGCGAACGATTGGAGAAAAGACCCCCAGGTGAGGCCTTGGTAGTTGGGGAGAATAGGTGAGGAAATAATTCTGAAACCGGACAAAATCCCCCCCAGAAAGAAAAAACGCGTGGGTGACTGCCCACGCGTGAAGCTCAAACCAGACCCATGTCAGCGAACACCTACGGACCGCGAAGGACCTCACGGGTCCTCTTCGCCAAGGCGATCATTTCGTCGGCGCGCTTCCTCTCCGTGTCTGGGTGTCCAGACACATCCTTAATTAAACCCGAGGCCTTGAAGCGGGGGTTCTTCAACGCCCGCGAGAAGTAATCCTCCCGTTTCAAAAGCACATCACCGACTGGAATCCGGCCACTCCCTCGGCGGATTATTCTCTTTGGCTTAACGACCAAACCCTCACCGGCATTCTTCTTTTTTGACCTCGTGATTTCAGCGAAACATTGGCTGGCATCCTCGTTAATCAGTCGCCCAATTTCCGCAACAGCCTGAAGTGCTTGGGGACTGAACTCGAAGCTGCGAATCAAACTGAGGCGGGAAACATTCAAGTCACCGAAATAACTCAAGAACAACGCACCGATTTGTCCACGGCGAAGCTCCCGCTGAACAAAGTGAAACCGCCACAGGGGAGATGGAAATCTACGCCTGATCTTCCCCCCCTGCACCGCGCCAGACCGCGCATCCTTGCTGGGCTTTATAGTCTCTCCCCGCAAGTCCTCCTCCTCGTCTACAGCGGTCGATTTCCGCTGAACCAGGTAGCGAGGTGAAACTAGCAAGGAGAGAAGTTTCCGGCCGGCAGGAGTCTTGGCGCGCAGCTCGCACCAAGTCCGGATTTCAAAACAGCCGGGGAGTCGGATGTTGTGTTTCTGGCGGCAAAAATCCAGCGCAGCTCCTGAGCCTTCGCGATCCAACAGGTTTTGGAAATCCCAGCGAAGCAGCAAGTGCCACCAGTTGGCCTCGAGCTCGGACTGCAATGCAGCCTGCGCCTTCTTTTCAAGAGCGATGTCCTCCTCAAGAAGGACGTGAGAATCGCGCTGATCGAAGCAGTCTGGAAATACCTCTTCGAGGACCGCCCTATTGGCGACCCCTCTCGATCTAAGGTCGGCCGCAATCCTGCACAACCGCTGCGTCGATTTCCGAAGAGGAGTCTTCTTGAACGCCTTCTCCAGCCAAAGCTGCCGCTGACAAAGGACCATGTTGAGCTCCTCAACCAGGTCGCGCGCTGTGCCATTAGAAATCCAACCCCTACCCTTCTGGAGTTGCTTGTCGATCTGGGAGCGCAGGCCAGGACTGAGTTGCAACCACAGAAAACTACCGCTGGGCAAGGCGGGCTGCTTCAGGCGCTCGACCAAACGGTCCACGGACACATCCAAAGAATGAAGAATTCCTGATGGCTGAACCGCCGCACGAAGCCGTTCGCGGACTGGGGTGTCATTGTCTTGACTGAGTTTTTCAATCCACTCTTTGGTATTCATAGGTAGCACGAACCAGCCGAAAAGATTCCAGCCGCAATCCACCATAAAGTTGGGCCGAAGTATCTAAGGTGACTAAGGATTAAAGATAAGCCGCAACCCACGAGTTCAAATCAAGCCCAATAACAGTCGATACCCCACCCACCGCGCCAACCGGGGCCTAAACCCAGTACCAGCCCGTGTGGGAGCCCTCGTCGCTGTACCCAGCGCACGTCCCCACGGGCTGGGGGATGCCTTCACCGGTCGCAGTGGGTTAAAGATTGGACGCCAGAGACGCCATTGGCTCCCAGTCACCCCAACCAACAGTCAAGCCTGACCTTTAAAAACACGCCGGAGATACCCCGGCGGCCTTCACGGCAGCATGGGTAATTGTCAGTACCAACCCCATCCCAGGCTCATTTCAGCCCGCCGCCCAGCCGCCTCGCCCCCTCGGGCCGCCAGCTCCTTCGTCGCAGCCGTCACTCGGCTCTTGGCACCCAGGCAGCAGGCTTTAATTCGCCCCATCGTAGGCATGGGCCTCTATCACAGTGGGCCAAAGGGGCCGGCAAAAATCTTAAAGAAGGGGTGC
>CAJAHH010000125.1 GCA_903939515.1 uncultured Verrucomicrobiota bacterium | reverse complement strand
GCCAGGGCTTCGCCTTTCGCACGCAGGCTCGCCACTCCGACAAGCCGAATCGGATTCAGCCGTCTTGTTTGACTGCTTTGGGACGACAGGTTCGCTTTAGGTTGTTCCCCACCCCGCCTCTCGGCGACGCAGTTACCTTCAGCTACACGGTGCCATGCCAGCACCGTACTCGGTCTTTCACCGGTTAGTCGTTTCAGTTTCATGCTCACACATGCGGTGCCCCGTTGGGGCACTCCGAACGCCTCACCTCCCCAGAGCCCTCCTGCGCCTCCACGAAGCGGCAGCGGGCCCCGCCCCGCAGAGCCCCACTGAAGACTTTGCCAAAGAAACAGACGGAAGATCCGAGTGCGTGAGCGTTCCAGTAAGTCGTGGTTTCGGCGCGGCCCATTAAAAGGTACCGTCAGCAAACCATCAGCGGCAGCGAGATCAGCTCTACAGAGCATTGCCGAAGCCCTCCTAGCAAAACCGTCCAACTGTCTAAAAGCACGGGAACAGATCCGTTTCCCAGAAGGGTGACGAGCCCATGCCTGAAGAGGTCACCGGCGGCAGCGGGCCGGGGCCGGAGCGAGCATTGGAAGCGAACACCAAACCCCCTCGCGCACAGCGCGAATAGTTTATCCTCCCCCAGAGTTTCCCTGCGAGCGCAGGCCCCGACCCGCGGAGCTCCCCGAAGACGTATCCTTGAGTGACGTGCCGCTGAACGACGTGCCCTTGAGTGAAAATCCCAGCACAGCGTGTGGCTGGATCCTCAGTCCTCAGTGGTCCCAAGCTTAGGCCTTTTGCGCGATCATGCCGCTCTGGCGGGCGTAGTCGAAGATCCCGCCCGCATCAATCACCGGCCGGACCTCGCCCAGGGACTTGAGCGAATAGCTCTTTCCGGTCCCGTGATGGAGGATGGTCTGGGTGTTGATGTCTACCGTGGCCACGTCGCCCGTTTTGAACTGGTCCCGGAGGTTAAATTCCGTTTCCACCGGATAAATTTCACCCGTCGCCACGCAGTTCCGGAAGAAGATGCGAGCGTAACTCTCGGCCACCACGACCTCGCAGTTGGCTGAACCCATCGCGATCGGAGCATGCTCGCGGGAGCTGCCGCATCCGAAATTCCGGCCCGCGATGATGATAGGGAACTCCGTGTCCAACGCGCCTTCCTTCACAAATCGTGTCGTGTAGAGAGAATCGGGCAGTCCCCACAGCGCGTACGCACCGAGCTTCTCGTACTCTTCGGGAATCGTCGGTATCAAGTTAAGGAACTGCGCCGGGATGATCTGGTCGGTGTCGATGTTGTCTCCCACCACATAGACCGGCCCCGTGAACGTCGATTGCATGCCGACAATCTGGCGGACGGGCGTCCCCAGCGGCAAACCGAAATTCGGCAGGAACAGCGTTACCCCCGCCAGAGATATCCGCTGCCCCCCAGACTCAACTCTCGCGGTTCGAAGGTTCTGCCACAGTTTTTAGAGATCCCCTAAACCCTACTGAAAACATCGGGTATTCGTGTTTTCCGCGATTGATTCGGAGCCGCCATGAGCGATGATGTGTCCGCCTGTCGCTTCACGAAAAACAGGCGTTTTGGAAATGAGCACCGCTGCCACCCCTGAGAAAAAGCCCAGCCGCAACGAAGAACTGAAGACGGCGATCCCGACCTTGGCTGGGAATATCGCCGCCACGCTTGCCGATACAGCAGCCGCCTGCTTCTCGGCAGACGACGAGCAGTTCCTCAAGTTCCACGGCATCTACCAGCAGGACGACCGCGACCTCCGCAAGAGCGGCAAGCAGTACATCTGGATGATCCGCGGTCGCATTCCCGGCGGTGTCTTGAGCGCCCGGCAGTGGATTGCCTTGGATGACCTGGCCACCCAGCGCGCCAACAACACCCTGCGCCTCACGACTCGGCAGAGCGTTCAATTCCACGGTGTCGTCAAAGATCGTCTCGGCCCGCTCATGCGCGAGATCAACCAGGCCATGATTGATACCCTGGCCGCCTGCGGTGATGTGAATCGCAACGTCATGGCCTCCCCCATGCCCGCGATCAGTGCCGCCCGCCAGCAAGTGTTCGAAGACTCCAAGAAAGTCTCCGAGGCCCTGCTCCCGCAGACCAAGGCTTACCACTCCATTTGGATTGATGGAGTGCAGCTCAACCTGGACACGCCAGAGAACAAGGACTTCGTCGACCCGCTCTACGGCAAGACCTACCTCCCCCGGAAGTTCAAAGTGGGCTTCGTCATCCCGCCGGTGAATGACATCGATATTTTCACCCAGTGCATGGGACTCATCGCCATCATTCAGAATGGTGAGCTAGTCGGCTATAATCTGATCGCCGGCGGCGGCATGGGTCGCAGCCATGGCAACACCATCACCTATCCCCGCTTGGCCGATGTGGTCGGCTTCTTCCCGCGCTCGGCGCTGGTCGAGGTGTCGAAGGCCGTGCTCACCGTCTTCCGCGACTTCGGTGACCGCACCGACCGCAAGCACGCCCGTCTCAAGTACGTCTTGCAGGAGAAGGGTGTGGAGTGGTTCCGCGGTGAGGTGGCCCGTCGGGCGGGTCTTGAATTTCAGCCGGCCAAGCCGGTGCAGTTTGTTACCACTACCGACGCCTACGACTGGCAGAAGGCCGTGGATGGCCGCTGGTTCCTGACCCTCTTCGTCGAGTCGGGCCGCGTGAAGGACACCGAGACCCGCCGCCAGAAGACGGCCCTGCGCCGCGTGGCCGAGCAGTTCGACAGCGTGGAATACCGCCTGTCGGCCAACCAGAATGTCGTACTGGCCAATGTCACCGATGCCGACAAGGAGGCTATCACCGCCTTGCTGCACGAGCATGGCGTGAAGACTGAAAAGCAGGCCGGCGTGCTGCATGCGGCCGCCATGTCCTGCCCGTCGATGCCCACGTGTGGACTCGGGTTGGCCGAGTCGGAGCGCTTCCTTCCCTCGCTGCTCGATCGTATCCAAGACCTGTGCACCGAAGTTGGCCTCAACGAGGAGGAGATCATCATCCGCATGACCGGTTGCCCCAACGGGTGCGCGCGTCCGTACATGGCTGAGATTGGGTTCGTGGGCAAAGGCCCTGGCCGCTATCAAGTCTGGTTGGGAGGCAACAGCACCGGAACGCGTCTCAACCGCGTTTGGAAGGAAAGCCTCAAGGAAACCGACACCGAGGCCGAACTGGGGCCGCTCCTGATTCGCTACAAGGCAGAGCGACTCGTGGGTGAACGATTTGGTGATTGGGTCGCCCGAGTCTTCTGGCCTGAGCAGCCGACCGAGACTCACGCCGTCACCGCCTGAACGACTTCACGGCGACGATCCTCCAGCCTTCCCGCACCTCTGCCTTATCCGGTGATGACACCTGCTGAACTGCACGCCGCCAACGCCGCCCTCAAGTCCCAGTCCCCGCTGGACATCGTCCGCTGGGGTTTGGAGCGCTCGGGCGGACGGGCCATCGTCTCGACCAACTTCCGTCCGTACGAGGCGGTGATCTTGCACTTGGTGACCCAGCTCCAGCCCGACATCCCCGTGCTGTGGGTCGATCACGGCTACAACCGTCCGGCCACTTACCATCATGCCGAGGTGCTCCGAGCGCGCCTGAAGCTCAACATCAAGGCCTACTTGCCGCGCAAGACAGCCGCCCATTATGACGCGGTGGACGGCGGCATGCCCGAGCCCACCCCGGAGAACGAGGAGCGCATCAAGGCCTTTAGCACTGTAATGAAACTCGAGCCCTTCCAGCGAGGCATGCGCGAATTGGCGCCAACGGTTTGGATCACCGCGTTGCGACAAGTCCAGAACCCCAACCGGGCCGGCCTCGACATCGTCAGCCCCGACGGCAATTTCGGATCGCTCAAGCTGAGCCCGCTCTTCTACTGGAGCGACGCCCAGATGGAGGCCTACCTGAAGGAGAACGATTTGCCCAACGAGTGGGATTACTTCGATCCGGCCAAGGCCGACGACAAACGGGAGTGCGGATTGCATGCCGCCTGGGGTGGCAAGGCTGTCGCCTCGGTCTGAACCTATCTAAGAAACTGTCCAATTCAGATCTGAGCCTGCCTTCCATGAGAAGCTACCAACTCGACCACCTCCAGTACCTCGAGACCGAGGCCATCCACATCATGCGCGAGGTGGCCGCCGAATTCGAACGTCCGGCCCTGCTGTTCTCCGGCGGCAAAGATTCCATCTGCCTGCTGCGCCTGGCCGAGAAAGCCTTCCGGCCTTCTGACCTGCCGATGCCTTTTCTCAATGTGGAGACGGGCCATGAATTTCCTGAACTCATCGAGTTTCGCGATCGCCGTGCCCAGCAACTGGGGGCCAAGCTCATCGTTCGCACCGTCGATGACGGCGTTGCTAAAGGCTTCGTCACCCCGACGCCGGGTCAGTTGAGCCGCAACCAGTTACAAATCCCGGTGCTGTTGGGTGCCATCGAAGAGTTCCGCTTTGACTGCTGCATCGGCGGCGCACGCCGTGACGAAGAGAAGGCCCGGGCCAAGGAGCGCTTCTTTAGCTTCCGCGACGCCTTCGGCCAATGGGATCCGAAGAACCAGCGCCCGGAAATCTGGAACCTCTACAACGCCCGGCTCAACCCGGGTGAAAACATGCGCGTGTTCCCGTTGTCCAACTGGACCGAGATGGACGTGTGGGAATACATCCGCCAAGAGCGCCTCGAGGTACCCAACATCTACTTCAGCCACCGTCGCGACTGCTTCCGTCGAGGGGGCCAGTGGCTGCCGGTTCCGCCGCCGCACACGGACGTGTCCCGTCCCGATCCCTACTTGGGCGGGCGCCCCAAGCCCAACGAACCGGTCCAGTCCCTGGTGGTTCGGGTGCGGACCATTGCTGACATGATTAGCACGGGCATGATCGAGAGCCCGGCCGATTCGGTTGATGACATCATCGGCGAGGTGGCCGCCGCCCGGGTGACCGAGCGGGGTACCCGTGCCGATGACAAGGCCAGCGAGGCCGCCATGGAAGACCGCAAGAAGGCGGGCTATTTCTGAGACGCGTGTCGCCGCAGTTCAGTCAATCCCTTTGCCCCGGCCGCCCCCTCCATAGAGGTCTTAACCGATGACACCGATTGCCTTCCTGAATCCCGGAGCGCAAACCGCGCCGTTGCGCGAGGAGTTGCTGCGCGCCGTCACTGCGGTCATCGATGCCGGCCACTTCATTCTGGGCCCCAATGTCGCAGCCCTCGAGCAAGAGGTCGCGACCTTCTGCGGAGCCGCCCATGGCATCGGGGTTAATTCTGGTTCCGACGCGCTGACGCTGGCCCTTAAGGCCCTCGACATCGGTCCTGGCGACGAGGTCATCACGACGCCTTTCACCTATATTGCCCCGGCCGAGAGTATTCATCAGTTGGGGGCCAAGGTGGTTTTCGCCGACATCGATCCACGGACCTTCACCCTCGATCCCGCCGACGTGGCCCGGCGCATCACGCCGCGCACCAAGGCCTTGTTGCCGGTGCATCTCTTCGGTCAGGCCGCGCCGCTTGGGGACTTGTTGCCTTTGTGTCAAAGCCACGGACTATCGCTGGTAGAGGATTGTGCTCAAGCCATCGGTGCGACGTGGCAGGGCCGCGGACTGGCGGGCATCGGTCGTATAGGCTGCCTCAGTTTTTATCCCACGAAGAACCTCGGGGCCGACGGCGATGGTGGCATGTGCATCACCCAAGATCCGGCCCTCGCCAAGAAGCTGCGGATGTTGCGCGTCCACGGCATCGAGAAGCGCTACTACCACGACTTGCACGGGTTCAATTCACGGCTCGATGAACTTCAAGCGGCGATCCTCCGCGTGAAGCTCCCGCACCTGGCCCGTTGGAATCAACGCCGCGGTGAAATCGCCGCTCGGTATTCCGCCGGATTGGCCGGCCTGCCGGTCGAGTTGCCCGTCGTCGCCCCCGGAAACACTCACGTGTGGCATGTGTATGCGTTGATCACCGATCAACGGGATGCCCTTCAAAAGCACCTCGAAGCCGCGGGCATTCCCACGCTCATCTACTATCCGGTGCCCTTGCACCTCCAGCGTTGCTACGCCGATCAAGGCGGCCAGCTGGGCGATTATCCGGTGGCCGAAGCGGTCAGTCGGCGCATCCAACCGTTGCCGATGTATCCCGAACTCACCGACGACCAGGTCGATTGGGTGATCACGGCCATCCGCGGGTTTTTCCAATAGGCCTTCGCCCGGGCGGAGCCGATTGCATCAGGAATGCTTTCGCCGAACGTAGGCCCCTTCTGAAATTGTTCTCCTGCGGTTCGAACCGCCCACCGGCGGCAGCGGGATCGGGCCGGAGCGAGCTTCGGAACGTCGACATCCTGAGCCCCGTCGCGCGGCCGCGCGAAAGCCCAACTGGCCCCAACGTTCCCTGCGAGCGCAGGACCGATCCCGCGGAGCCCCCTCGAGGCACCTATCCCGAGCGCCAGCTCCGCGACTCTGCCACTCTAAAAATAGGTGAGACAGCCCCCTTTTGTGTAAATAGGTGGGACCGACCTCGTTTGAATCAGACTAATTTGGTCTTCTATTGGTTGCCATCTGGGCGGCGGTGGGCTTTGCTCTGGCGAATATGGCTGTGACTCCCAGCAAGGCACGCGGTTCCCAGATTTCTGACAACGGCTTCCTGCCGATGACCCGCGAGGAAATGACCGCCAAGGGGTGGTCAGAACTGGATGTGCTCATCATTACTGGTGATGCGTATGTCGACCATCCGTCGTTCGGTTCGGCGATGATCGGTCGAGTTCTGGAAAACATGGGCCTGCGCGTGGGCATCATCGCTCAGCCTGATTGGAAGGATATCCAGTCGATCCAGGGCATGGGGGTGCCCCGCCTCTTCGTCGGCATCACCGCGGGCAACCTCGATTCGATGCTCTCGAACTACACGGCCGCCCGGCATCGTCGGAAGGACGATGTGTACAGCGCTGGCGGGGTTCCGGGACGTCGCCCCAACCATGCAGCGGTGGTCTATTCCCAGATGGCCCGTCGGGCCTTTCCTGGTGCACCCGTGGTGTTGGGTGGCATGGAGGCCTCCATGCGCCGCGTGGCCCATTACGATTACTGGGAAGACAAACTCAAGCCCTCCATTATGGCCGACGCCAAGGCCGATGTGCTGGTTTATGGCATGGGGGAGTCGGCGGTGCGTGAGATCGTCAGCCGCCTTCAGTCTGGCGATCGGGACTTCTCCGGCATCCGCGGCACGGCGCTCTTTTTGGGCAGCAAGGCAGCGGCTGCAGCAGATCTTTCGGACTGCATCATCCTGCCTTCCTGGGAGGAGCTTCAGGCCGACAAGAACCACTTGATGCGCCTGACCAAGGTGGTCGAGGCCCAGCAAACCCCGTACAGCGGTCGTCGGTTGGTGCAGATGCACGGCAAACGGGCCTTGTTGCAGGAGGCACCTGCATTCCCGGTCGACGGCCCCGACCTGGACGCCCTGTATGAGTTGCCCTTCATGCGGACCTCGCATCCCAGCTACACGGAGCCCGTCCCTGGTTTTGCCACCATCAAGGATTCCATCATTGTATCGCGGGGCTGTCCGGGCGGGTGCACCTTTTGCGGACTCGGATTCCACCAGGGCAAGTTCCTCTCCAGCCGCAGCATCGACTCGGTGCTCAAGGAAATCCGCAAGCTGGCGTCCTCGCCCACTTTCCGGGGAACGGTGTCCGACTTGGGTGGACCCACGGCCAATCTTTACGGCGCCCGCAACGGCCACGCCGAGGAGTGCAAGAAGTGTCACCGCCCCAGTTGTCTCTGGCCTTCGATTTGCCCGGTGTTCGAGATCAACGAAAAGGCCGGCCTCGATCTCCTCAAGGGATCCCGCACCCAGCCCGGGGTAAAGCATGTCTTCGTCCAGTCCGGCATTCGCATGGATGTCGCGCTGCGGACCCCGGAATACATGAAGGAGCTCGTTCAGAACCATGTTTCGGGTCACATGAAGGTGGCACCGGAGCACATGGATCCTGCTGTGCTGCGTCGGATGCGCAAACCGGCCGGAGACTTTCCGGCCTTCATGGATAAGTTCTTTGATCTGAGCGAGCAGGCAGGCAAGGAGCAGTACCTCGTACCCTACTTCATCTCCAGCTTCCCTGGATGCACCGAGAAGGAAATGGGAGCGGTGGAGCAGTTCCTCAAAGACGAGAAGTGGAACCTCCAGCAGGTGCAGGACTTCATCCCCCTGCCCATGACCGGATCGGCTGCGATGTACGTGACCGGGCTAGACATCAACACTGGTTTGCCCATTCCGGTGGTCCGGGGAGCGGGAGACCGCGAACGTCAGAAGCGCATGCTTCGGCCCAACCCGGTGAACGAGACCCGCGTGACCGGTAGCCGTCGTCGTATGGCCTCGGCAGAGTTCTGCCCGGGTGTCCAGATGGACACAGTCGACTAATCGGTTTGCCAGGATTAGGACCGCAGACAGCGCCGGCAAAATCCTAGGGCCCAGAATAAACGGGCTCAGAGAAGAGCCCTGAGAAGGGCCCTAGGAAAGAAATTCATCGAGTGATGGCTTTTGGGGATATTTAGTAATTCCCGCCATCGCAAACCCCAGCCATCGATTCGCTCAGGCCGCCTGGAGCTGGGATTCGTCTTCTGAGGAGACATCGTCGAACTGAACCCTGGGGCGGGCGGGGGACTGGGTCCTTCGACGTGATAGGGTTTCGACTAATCCTTTTCCGGCCTGAGCCTCCGCCCGGACTACGTCTCGGATCTCCTCGGCGATCATGAAGCAGAGCTTGGGCAAAAGTTGCTCCTCGATTTGCGTGGCGACGAGTTTCTGCACAAAGAACGCTTCTTCGACCCGCCGCTGTTCTTCTTGGAACATGGTTTCGAGGGCGCTCCGGCGATCGGTGCCCACCGGCATGGGTTGCTTGGACCAGGCAGCAATCTTGTTGGGTAATTCGGTCTGGAAAAGATGCTCGGATTCGTCGTGTCGGCCGTTGCGCCGCAGCACACACGCCTCCCGAAATTGGTCGACGAGGGAGATCCACAGCGGGTCGTTGGCGTACGCTCGATTCATCATGATCAGTGAAACCCGGTTAAGCACCGAGGATGCCAAGCCGTGAATCAGGGCATTTCTGGGGTTTTTCCCTGGCCCGGGTGGATGGGTCTGGGAAACTCGTGCCGGGTCCGGCCGGCCGGTCTTGCCGACTGCGGGGGGGCTCCGGTGGGCCGGAATGATTCCATCAGATCGGTCGTGCTGGCCGCGCCGTCTTCCGCCAGTGCGTTGTTTGTCCGCTCGTGATGGGTCTCAAGCACGGGCCTTAGTAGGGACAAATTCTGGCTGGCCTCATCGTGCAAAAGAATCCGCCACGCCCTTCCTTAGCTCCCCAAAAGAATTCGTTCCGGTTAGTCATTTCGACCCAAGGCTCGGGTGAAGAGCCGTCGGGGTTCTTGAATGAAGAGATCTCTCAGCAGGGTTTCCACACCCGCTGCCTGAGGTTCTTCCAGCCGCAGGCTGGCCCGGAAGGCGGCCAGGAAGCTCATCATGACCAGACCAAAGAACAGGCTGTAGCGATTCCATTCTAGCCCGAGGGCCAGCGTCCGAAATCCACCGACGGTGTCGATGAGCAATCCCCACAGCACCGGAGACAGGCCGAGCGTCACCTGCCAAACCACCATGAAGAGGGCGAAGAAGTGGTTTCGGCCCAGGCGCGGCACGATGGCCATGGCCAATCGATTGTTAGCCGCCGAATGCAGGGCGTTGAGCAATCCCAGTGGCACGATAAATGTCAGCACCAACGGGATGCGGGGCATCCAAACCCCGGCTGCCATGAGGAACCAACCGCCGGCGACCAAGACCCCAGCCAGCATGATGAAGCCCAAAGCAGGCTTGCTGCCATGGAGATCTAAACGGCGGCCGCCGAACCAGTAGGCACCGAGTCCGCCGAGGAATTGCACTGCCATCAAGACTAAGATGGATCCATCGGGAAGGTCGGTCCCGCTTTTCAGGAAGGCGACCACGAACGTGGTGAGTCCGCCGTAGGCCAGCGACCACACGGCATTGAGTTCGAGCAGTTTTCGGAACGGCGGGTGCGCTGCGATGGCCGCCCATGGAACTCGTGCGGTTCCGGAGCGCTCGTGCGGTGGCACAGGCGTGTCGGGCATTTGCCGCAGGAAGTGAAGACTAGTCACCCCCATGATTCCGCTGAACGTGAAGGCGAGCATGAATTGCCAGGGTTGCGCTGGCGATGGGAGTAAACTTCCGGCCCCAAGAAGGGTGGCCACGATCAGGAAGCAGAGCAGGCTGGCCCCATTGGAAGCGGCCTGGTCACCCGCTAGATAGCGTCCGCGCAACTCGAGGGGCACTAAGCCGGTAATCCATGGCAGCCAGGCGCTGCTGGCGATCCCGCGGCACAGGTTGAAGCCGAAGAGCAGGGACAGAAGTAGAATGAGTTGTCCGCTGTGACCGATCCAAGCCCCGCTGAGGGGAGTTAGGGCCATCAGGAAAGCGAAGACGATGCGCGCGGTCCATCCGGACACTACGAAGCGCTTGTAGCCGATGCGATCGAGATAGGTGGCCGCGGGAATCTGGGTGATGGTGAGCAGGGGCATCATTCCGGCGACGACCCCAAGAATGGTGGCGTTGGCGTGGAGGGACTTCGCGTAGAGGACCATCGGCCCGCCAAGAATCACTTGGAAGGACAGCGCGTTGAACATGGCAAACCCGTAGGCATGCCGCAGTTGGAGCGGCTGGGACAGGGTTTGTGAGGAGGCTTGGGACACGGTCACTCCAGAGAGGATGGGCCCGTTCAGGGATTGGGTTCGGCGCGGTTCCTAATTCA
Source organism: uncultured Verrucomicrobiota bacterium (assembly GCA_903939515.1). Taxonomy (GTDB): domain Bacteria; phylum Verrucomicrobiota; class Verrucomicrobiia; order Limisphaerales; family UBA9464; genus SXXZ01. The sequence continues at coordinate 67,568 of CAJAHH010000125.1, read as the reverse complement.
GAGCCGCACTGACTGCAGGGGCAGAGTGTGGTGAGAGGCGTCTGCGGGTCGATCCCAAAGGTTCTAGGCAGGCAGAGCGATACGGAGGGCCGGGTTCCTTGACGCTCTTCGGGGTCAACCCTAGCCTTGGAAGCTGAAAGACTAACCATGCGCAATTTTGTCAATATTCCGTACGTCATCGAGCAGACGGGCCGCGGTGAAAAGGGCTACGATCTGTACAGCCGCCTCCTGGTCGACCGGATCATTTTCCTGGGAACTCCAGTCGATGACATGGTGGCCAACGTCATCGTGGCTCAATTCCTCTTCCTCCAGATGACCGATCCCAAGAAGGACATCCACTTCTACATCAACTCCCCCGGCGGTAGTGTCACCGCGGGTTTGGCCATCTATGACACGATGCAATGGCTAACCTGTGACGTGAACACCTACTGCATCGGTCAGGCTGCGAGCATGGGAGCTGTTCTCCTGGCCGGTGGCACGAAGGGCAAGCGGTTCGCGCTGCCCAACGCCAACATCATGATCCATCAAGTGCTCGGCGGCGCAGAAGGTCAGGCCAGCGACGTGGAGATCCGTGTTAAGTTCATGCTGAAGCTCAAGGAGCGTCTAAACACCATCCTCTCCAAGCACACGGGTCAGCCCTACGAGGCGGTGGAGCGCGCTTGCGACCGCGACAACTTCATGTCCTCCGAGGAGGCTCGTCAGTTTGGTCTCGTCGATGAGGTGGTCAGCAGCCGCAAGGAAGTTCCGACCTTGATCACTCCTGATCCCATCACCCCCGATCCTAAGGCCTGATCGAATTTCCGGTGCCGTGCTCTCGGGTGAACCCCAGACCCAAGACTCCAGACCCCTATCGGGTTGGCTCGCCGGGCACGGCATCCGGGTTGCGTATTCAGCAGGAATTCATTGGCAGTATTGGTCCGAGACCCGATCTTCAAGGCTCATGGCACGCGCAACCCAGATCACAATGTGCAGTTTCTGTGGCAAATCGAAAGCCGAGGTAAAACGGCTCATCGCGGGCCCCGGCGTGTACATTTGCGATGCCTGTGTCGGCGTCTGCAGCGGAGTGCTCGAGAAGGAGTCCCGTTCCGAGACTGAAAAGCAATCGGCACCCACCCTCCGGATCCCAAAACCCTCAGAGATCAAGCGGCAGTTGGATCAGCATGTCATTGGGCAAGACCGAGCCAAGCGAACCCTCAGCGTCGCAGTGTACAATCACTACAAGCGGGTCACGGCGGCAGCTCGGTCCGCGGCCGGTGGCGAGACGACGTCCGCAGCCCCCGATGACCCGGGTGCAGTGGAAATTGAGAAGAGCAACATCCTGCTGCTGGGGCCGACCGGTTGCGGTAAGACGCTGTTGGCCAAAACGCTGGCTAAGGTGCTCGACGTGCCCTTTGCCATCGCCGATGCCACGGTTATCACCGAGGCCGGCTATGTTGGTGAGGATGTTGAGAACATCATCCTGCGCCTGCTTCAGGCGGCCGATTTCGATGTGCGTCGGGCCCAGATGGGCATCGTCTACATCGATGAGATCGACAAGATCGCCCGCAAGACCGAGAACGTGTCCATCACCCGCGACGTGTCCGGTGAAGGCGTGCAGCAAGGATTGCTGAAGATTCTCGAGGGAACCGTTTGCAATGTACCCCCACAAGGGGGGCGCAAGCATCCCCAGCAGGAGTACATCCGGATTGACACCACTCAGATTCTTTTTATCTGCGGCGGCGCGTTCGTCGGGATGGACCGAATCATTGAGCGGCGTCTGGGACGGCGATCCATTGGTTTCGGTACCGAAATTCGTGATGATACCTTTTCGCCCCAGTCCCGGTTGGTTCAGGCCGACCAGCCTCTGATGCACCGGGTGGAGCCGGAAGACCTCATGGGCTTTGGCTTCATCCCCGAGTTCATCGGCCGCTTGCCGGTGGTGACCGCTCTGGATGAGTTGACCGAGTCTCAGATGGCTGAGGTGCTGACCCGACCGCGCAATGCCTTGACCCGTCAATTTGCCAAGCTGCTGTCTCTGGATGGGGTAGAGCTGTGTTTCACCGACGATGCCGTTGCGGAGTTGGCCAGCATGGCATCCCGAAAGAAGACTGGTGCCCGCGCCCTTCGGGCTCTGACCGAAGAACTTTTTCGCGACTTGATGTTTGAATTGCCCGACAGCGATGACGTGATCGGTGTCGAGATTAACCGCGCGGTGGTCCGTCGAGAGACCCCTCCGGTGATTCAGCGTCGGGAGCAACGTCAAGCGGCATGAACAAACCGGCTGGGGATTGTGAAAAACTTTTTCGGTTAAAGGGTTGACGTGTTTTCCATCCTCGGATTTATTCGTGTCACAAATTAAGTCATTGAGCCTTGTATATGAATCTCCTGAAAAAATCTGTCCTGATCACTGCTACTTCGCTGTTGGTCAACTCGGCCTTCGCCCTCACTTCCACTGAGTCGCAGGCTCTGACCCAGAAGATCTTGTCGTCCAAGGTCATTGATATGCCGTTGGTTGCCGCCAAGTTGGTGGTTGCTGCCGACAAGGCCGACCGCATCGAGACCGCGAAGGCTGCTGTGGTTGCCGTTGCCAAGAACCATCCGACCGCTCTCTCCACCGTTGTGGGCGCGATCCTTCGCAAGGCTCCTGAAGCCACCGAAGCCGTTGTCGCCGCCTGCCTCGAGGTCGCTCCCCAGATGGCCCGCACCGTTGTTGCCGCCGCTACCTTCGCCACCGAAGGTCAGGACGCAGTGATTCTCGCGACGGCCGATCGCCTCGTTCCAGCCCAGCAGTCTGAAGTCCGTGGCGAGGTCGCCTTGGCCAAGGCTCGCCGCGCCACCAAGTCCTCTGTCACCTCCAAGGGTGGTACGATCACGATCCCGGGCAATGTGGCTGTGACCACGACCCCCGTGACCGACAGCAAGGGCAACGCCGTGGCGCCTCCCGTGAAGATCAGCGCCTACGCCGGTGCAGATGCGAACCGTCCGTAATCTAAAACGGTCCGCGGTTTGATCACCTTTGGGTGATTCTTCCGCTGATCTAAACTGTCTCAATTCGAGACACTATTTTCTGACAAGCCCGGCGAGATGATTTAATCATTTCGTCGGGTTTTTTGTTTTTACGCCGGGCATTTTTACGCCGGGCAGAGCTTTCCAATGGGTTCTGGCCACGGTTTCTCTTGGTCTCTTTGCACGGGAGGCACCGACATTCTGCGACTCGATTGCCCGAAGACTTCAGTGGGGCAAATTCAAGGCGCCAGGGGCGCAGACTTGGTTTTTCTGAGCAGGCGGATGTCGCCGATGACCATGCCCTTGTCCACCGCCTTGCACATGTCGTAGACGGTCAGAGCTGCAACGGATACTGCAGTCAGAGCTTCCATTTCGACACCCGTAGCTGCCGTGATCCGGGCCGATGCGGTGATCCGGATCCGATCCCGCGTTTCGGGTATTTCAAAGTGAATCTCACAATGGGAAATGGGCAAGGGATGACACAGCGGGATTAATTCTCCGGTGCGTTTGGCCGCCTGGATCCCGGCGATGCGGGCCGTTGCCAAGACATTGCCCTTGGCCATGCGGTCGGACTCCATTAAGTCGAGCGTGGTGGAAGACACGCGAATCTCCCCGCTGGCCACCGCTTCCCGGAACAGGGCGGGCTTGGCCGAGACATCCACCATGCGAGCCTCGCCGCGCTCGTCCAGATGGCTCAGGCGCGCGCCCGTGTTGGTCGGTGGGGTTGAGGGGGTGATCGTGGAATCGGACTCAGGCATAGCGGCCAGTGCGGTGCTCGGGCTTGAAGAATTCCTGGAGCAGACGATCGACTTGCAGCAACCCATCGCGGGTCAATTCCAGGTGGGTACTCGATTCCATCAAGAACCCCCAACCTTTGAGGATCGCCAAGGGAACAGCGAATCGAGTCCGGGGATCTTCTCCGAATTTCTCGGTGAAGGCATCGGTGCTGACGCGGCCTAGTTTTAGTTGGAGAATGAACTCACGCAGGTAGCGCTCGTCGTCCGGAAGGACATAGGCGCGATGGGTGGGAAGCTGCCCCGCATTGACCGCATCGACGTACGGTTGGAAGTCGTGGTGGTTCTGATAGTGCATCTGGTTGAGGTGGCCGAAGCTCGCCACACCGATGCTCAAGAGGTCGGCTCCACTGAAGAGCCCGTGTCTGTACTCGAACTTCACCCGCGCGGGATCTTTCACGACGGTCGTGGTGCTGGTCACGGTGTAGCCACGCGCCTCGAAGGCTCGGAATGCCTCGTCCACCCAACGCCGTTTGGTGTCCCAGTCGGCCACGGGTGCCACCAGCTTCCCCTCGGCTTTCATTTGCCGGTAAATGCCCGTGTTGTAGGGCACCTCCATCTGGTAGATGGTCACGGAGTCGGGTTCCATGGCCACTGCCTTGGCGACGGTTTCCTGCCACTTCTCGGGCGTCTCCTCCACCATGCCAGCGATGAGGTCGATATTGATTTGGGGGAAACCAATTTCTCGGGCATAGCCGTAGGCCCTCTCGACTTCCTTGGAGCGATGAGCCCGACCGTTGATCTCCAGAATGGCGTCATCGAAATGCTCGATGCCCAGGCTGAGTCGAGTGACACCCATTTCTCGGATGGCTCGGAGCTTGTGGTCGGTGAGCGTTCCAGGTTCGGCTTCGAAGGTGATTTCTGTCGCCTCATCCCACGGAAGCAAACGCTTCATGCCCTCGGTCAGATAGCGGAGCTGGTCCGGAGACAAGTAGCTCGGAGTCCCTCCACCGAAGTAGATGAAGCGGGGTTTTCGCCCGCCGATCACTGCCTTGGGGGCAAAGGAAGCGAGGTCTTTGAGCAAGGCATCCAGGTAGGCCTTGATGTCATCGGCGTTCTTGTCGGTGTAAACGCGGAAGTAGCAGAAGTGACATCGCTTCCGGCAGAAGGGAATGTGGACGTAGAGTCCCAGCGGTACTCCGGGTTGAGGGGCCTGATCCAGAGTCTGATGGAAGGCTGGAACGGCCTCAGCATTCCAGAAGGCAAACGGGGGATAATTGGCAACGAAGTAATTCCCGGCGGTGGTCTCCCGCTGCATGGGCGGTCCCGAGGTTGTGGGCGGCGGGGCAATGGTGACGGTGCTCATGGTCGCGCTGTAGGTAAGTCCGAAGCTTCGGCCCATGGGGACGGTCGTCAATGGGGCAGAGCATTGGTTTCACTCAACTTGATGCCCACCCGGGTCGCGGGTTCTTCCAAAGAGGTGGCAGACGGAGGTCATCCGCGGCGGGGCGGTCCTGGGAAAAACGCGTTGGTGGTCTGCTGATATCGACGGTAGGCATCACCCTTGGACTTCACCGACAATGCCTCGGTCATGGGGACGCCGGTGACGTTCACCAAGAAGTGATACATTAGCGCCGGTGCCAAGAGTCCGATCCAGCCCCAGGGGCTGCCGAGTGCAAAGACGCCATAGCCCAGCCAGACCAGCCATTCGCAGAAGTAGTTGGGATGCCGGGAGTACCGCCAAAACCCTTCTTGGCAGACTTGCCCGCGACGAGCGGGATCGGCACGGAATCGTGCTAATTGGTGGTCTGCCAGGGACTCACCCAAGATGCCCACGGCCCAGAGCAGGAGGCCAAGCCACAAGCAACCGCCGACCCATCCAGTTAACGCTGTGGGCGGTCGAAGGCTGCTAATAAGCCAGGGCGTCGACAGGACCACTTGCAGGCCACCTTGAAGCAGAAAGAACCCGAGCATTTTTTGGTCAGTTTGTGCTCCCCATTCCTTCCGAAGTTGGGCGTAGCGGACATCTTCCACCGGATGGTGTGCCCGGACTCGGATGAGGAGGTGCAGGCCGAGGCGCAGGCTCCAGAGGGTGACCATCAGGGTCAGGGGCAGTCGGGAAATGAGTGCCTCACGCAAATCGCTCCCTCTGGCGGTCGCCGCGTGTTCCTGCCAAGCCGTGGCCAGCAGGTAGAGGAGTACCAATGGGGTGAAACCCGCAGACCACACGATGTCCACAATCCCGAAGTTCCGAAGACGACGGGCGACTTGGAAGGTCACCAGCATCTCTGCCACCACAAATGCCAATCCGAGAAGGATCAGAATTAGTGGGGTGGGTAGGTTCATGCAGTGAGCCCTTCCCGATTCACGCCGACATTAGGTTACGGTTATTGGGGGCCGTCCAGGTGGCCTGCACCACGGTAATATTCCGCCAAAGAAAGGCCGACTCGCAGTAGGCCAGATAGTAGTTCCAGGTGCGGATGAAATGATCATCGAAACCCTGAGCGCGCACTTCGTGGAGGCCTTGGTTGAAGCGCCCGCGCCACTGGCGCAGCGTGCGGCCATAATCGAGCCCCATGTCGTGCAGACTGTGCAGGTGGAGACTGCCGGTCCGCTGCATCGATTGGTTCACGCGGTTGAGCGAGAGCAAGAGGGAGCCTGGAAAAATGTGCTTCTGGATCCAGTCCACGCTGCGGCGTAACTCGGCATGGCGCGAGTCAGGATAGGTGATGAATTGGGCAGCAAAAATTCCGTTGGGCTTGAGCAGGCGTTGGACGCTTTGGCAGTACGTCTCGAGGTACTGATCGCCGATGGCCTCCATCATCTCGATGCTGACGATCTTGTCGAACTGGCCGGTCAGTAAACGATAGTCGATGACCTTCACTTCTGCCCGGTCGGCGATCCCCTCTCTCTCAAAGCGTTCCCGACAGTAGGCGGCTTGTGCCTCGGACAATGTGATTGTGGTGACTCGAACCCCGTGACGGTGCACCGCATGGCTGGCCATTCCGCCCCACCCGGAGCCGATTTCCAGCAAATGATCCCCCGCCTTGAGCCTCAGTTCTTTTGCCAGCCGCTCGTACTTGGCGGTCTGGGCGGCCTCCAACGATTGATCGGGTGATTCGAACAAGGCCGCCGAGTAGGTCATGGTGGCGTCGAGCCACTGCGAGTAGAACGCATTCCCGAGATCGTAGTGGGCCGCAATGTTGGAGCGGGAACCCGTGAGGGAGTTGCGGTTAAAGAAGTGCCGCAAGTGATTGGCGGCATTCAGGAGTGTGAAGCGCAGTCGCTTTTGGGCTGAGCCCGACATCGAAGGGGCCTGCTCCACATTAGCGCAGAACCAGGCGATCACTGCGGCCAAGTCGGGCGTCTCCCAGTCCCCGTCTTGATAGGACTCACCGAAGCCCATGTCACCGCCGATGGCACAGCGGGTGAAGAAACACCAACGCCGCAGGTGAATTTCTGCGGACGGAGTCTGGCCAGGAGTTCCAAATTCGCGGGTCGATCCGTCCGGGCACACTATCCGCAGATGCCCCTCGGACATGGGCTGGAAGAGCGAAGTTACCAGATTCTGGGCGATGGACTCCACCCACCGCGGCGGTGTGGTCGTCAGGTTCAGAGCAGCCTCCGAGATACCGCCGGAGGGGGTTCCGCCGGACGCGGTGGCAATCGTCGGAAGGATCGACTCGGGATGGGTGCGGCTCATGGTGAAATTGTAACTTCTAACGTTGGACTCAATTGTCAGAACCACAACCGCAGGATTTGCGGTAGGCCCCTTAGGATTTGCGTTATCTCGGATCGGTCGATGGGTTGGGTCCGGAACCAGAATCAGCCTGAGTCTGGGCAATCGACGAGTGGGCCCGAAAGACTCCCCGTTGCAAGTGGGTGCCCTGAGACTTGGCGTACCAAGGAACCCCTTTCAACCAGAGTCGGAGGGCCTGCCAGTGAATCGCGCCAATCACCTTGAGGGTCACCAGCGGGTAGCGGAGGCTTAAGCGGAGGATCTCTCGGTCGGTGATCGGCCGCTGGGATCCGGTCAAGGTGGTGAGCAGCAAGTTACGCCCCTGGCTCACGTCGTTGACGGCGATGCGCAGGCGGGGTCCTGGAGTCTGGAGCTGGAAATCGAAGCAGACATCCAGCGGTGTGAAGGGCGAGACGTAGTAATGCTTGGGCACCACGCAGCGGAATCCGGGGCCGTCTTGGTCGTTGTGGCCGTCTGGGGCGGCACTCAGGGGCACCAGGTAAGGCTTCAATTCGCCAAAAGTGTTGCCCACCTCGGCCACGGCGCAGAGCGCTTGGCCCGAGGCCTTGGTGCAAAAATAGAAGCTGACTGGGTTGAACACGTAGCCAGCGATCCGGGGCAGGGTGAGCAGCAGGACGCGGTCGTTGTCCGCGAGGCTCACTCCCTGTTGCCTGAGCCAAGCCTGAAGGGCGCGTTTGATGTTGGGCTTCTGTTGCTCATTTTCTTGGTTCTTGGGTCCAGACTCCTCCGGATTGGGAAGGTGGTCGGAATCTCGGAACTCCAACCAATTGCGCCGGTTGCGGCTGAAGAACCGCAGGCGAGCATCGAGGGTGTCCAATTCGTCGAGGTCGAGGCACGCGAGGAAGATCCCGTACTCGAAATGGTGCGCGCGGGGCTCCAGACGATGATGCATCACTCGGGCCTCATAGAGGCAGGAGCGAAGCGGAGCATCGTCGGTGGTGGGGCGGTGAGCCATGCTTAAAGACCAAGCGTCGCACCGCCTCGTTCAATGTCGAGGCGGTGGAGTGGACTCATTCCTTGGAACCCAATTGGGACCGATCAGATCCGGACGGCGGGAAAGCTGAAAGCGTGCATGGCTCCGCGGCCCGTTCTCGTGTAGCTTCGATTCCTCATTGTGAACGAAGGCGTGCTTATTTCCGCTCAGGACTTGGTCCTGAACATCAACGACCGAGCCCTATTGGACCGGGCCTCACTGGCCTTGTCGGCGGGGGATCGCATCGGGCTTGTGGGTCGCAACGGTGCTGGCAAATCGACCTTCATGCGAATCCTGGCCAGTGAAGCCGAGGTGGATGACGGTGTGATCACCCGGCGCAGGGACCTGGTCACCGGTTATTTGCCCCAGGCCTTTGAACTGGATTCCAACATCACAGTCCTCGAGGCCGCGCGCGATGGGGCACGGCATGTCGTTTCCCTCATCCATGAGTTTGAGAATCTCCCGGGTCACTCGAGTCGGCATGACCATTTGGAAGAGCGTATCCAGCAACTCGAGGGCTGGACGGTCGATTCGCGGGTTCGCACGGCCCTCAATCAGTTGGGCTGCCCGCCGGATGATCGGCGAATTGGCGAATTGTCCGGTGGAGAACGGCGTCGTGTGGCTCTGGCCCGGGCCCTGATCGCCCGGCCGGACTTCCTGATGCTCGATGAGCCGACCAACCATTTGGACACCGAATCGGTGGAATGGATCACGGAGTTTCTGGCGGGCTATCCGGGCGGCCTGTTGGTGGTGACCCATGACCGGCATTTTCTCGACTCCGTGGCTACGACCATTGTCGAACTGCGCAACGGCAAGTTTGAACGCTACGATGGCAACTACTCGGAATACTTGCTCCAGCGGGCCGAGAAGCTGGCCACCGAGGAGGTCACCGAACACAAGCGTCAAATGTTCCTGCGACGCGAGATTGAGTGGGTGCGTCGTCGTCCTAAGGCCCAGACGAGCAAGAGTCAGGCGCGTCTGGATCGGTTTTCCGCCGCCGACAGTGCGGGTCCGCCGCCCACCGAATCCGAGATGGAATTGGTCATCCCACCGCCGCCGCCGCTGGGTAACCGGGTCGTGGAAATAGAGGGCGTCGGCATGCAGTTCGGGGGACGTCGTCTCTTCTCCGATCTCAGCCTGAATTTCGCCGGTGGTACTCGCATTGGAGTGACCGGCCGCAATGGATTGGGCAAGACGACGTTGCTGCGAATCCTGCTGGGTGAGATGCCGCCGACCGAGGGGGAAGTGCGCATCGGATCCCTGACGCGGTTTAACTACGTCGATCAAGGCCGACTTCGGGTGAACGAAGAACGGACCGTTCTGGAAGAGGTCAGCGACGGCACCGAATGGGTCCAATGGGGTGAGGAAAAACTCTCCCTGCGTGGCTACCTCAAGCGGTTCCTCTTTACTGATGATCGCATCACCACCCAGGTAAAGCACCTCAGCGGGGGCGAGCGCAGCCGGCTGTTATTGGCGCGAGTGCTCAAGCGGGGCGGCAATTTCCTGGTCCTGGACGAGCCAACCAATGACCTGGATTTGCAGACCATGCGAATTCTGGAGGAGGCGCTGACGTTCTTTCCCGGGTGCGTGCTGGTGGTGAGCCATGACCGTTATTTCCTCAACCGGGTGTGTACCGGTATATTGGCGTTCGAGGGCGAGGGTCGGGTTGTCTTCAGTGAGGGCAACTACGACTACTATTTGGAGAAACGGCGTCGGGTCGCTTCGAGTTCCGGTGGTCGTGAATTCAAGCTTGCGGGGTCGGCCTCGACACCGAAGGCGGGTAAGATCCGAAAGCTCAGCTTCAAGGAACAGCGGGAGTTGGAGGGGATCGAAGCGGTGATCCAAGTGGCCGAGGCTCAGGTGACTGAGCGTGAGGCGCAGTTCTTGGATCCGGACTTCATCCGTAAGAATGGAGCCCGGATGCAGACGCTTATGGCCGAGCTGGAGACAGCCAAGGCCGGGGTGGCCACGCTCTATTCCCGCTGGGAAGAATTGGAGGCGGTTCGAGCCGCTGCCGCGCAATCCTGAAACAGCCCAATCCTAAACCACCGTTCTCATGGCTTCCTCACCGTCGTCGTCCTCGCACCTCAAAGCTTTGGATTACTCGGTCGTCCAGCAATGCATGCATTGCGGGCTGTGCCTTCCGACGTGTCCGACCTACGACGTGACGAAGCTCGAACGGCATTCGCCGCGAGGGCGGATCGCCTTGATGCGCGCGATCGCCGATGATCGTTTAGAGCCCACCAAGACCTTTGCCGACGAGATGTATTATTGTCTCGGATGTCTGGCTTGCATGACGGCCTGTCCGGCGGGGGTGGACTATGCGGAACTCTTCGAGCGGGCGCGGGCTGAGGCGGAGGCCTCTCGGGTGTTGGCCACACCTGGTCGGTCGTTGATCCGGGCCCTGAGTCTTCGGGGGCTCTTCATGGACTTGAACCGGTTGAAGCTCTTGGGCCGAGTGATGCAACTTTGGCAGGGCCTGGGGCTTCAGTCGGCGGTACGGGCTCTGGGCCTGACTCGGTTGCTGCCGCGGCGTCTGCGGGAACTGGAAGCCATGACTCCACCGGTGCAAGCCCAGTGGACCGAGGACCTGGTTGCGCCTGTGACTCGTGCTCAGGGGGTTCGTCGTTACCGAGTCGCGCTGCTCGCCGGCTGCGCTCAGGACTTGATCTTCAGTGACGTCAATCGCGACACGGCCGAAGTCCTTGCCCGCAATGGTTGCGAGGTGATCACTCCGCCCGACCAGCATTGCTGCGGATCGCTCCACGCGCACAATGGCGAGTGGGAGTTGGCGCAGGAATTGGCCCGGCGGAATATCGACCAATTCCCGCCCGAATCCTTCGATGCGATTATTAGCAACGCCGGAGGCTGCGGGTCTCATCTCAAGCACTATGCGCGACTCTTGGCCGATGACGCCCGCTACGTGCAAAGGGCCAAGCTTTGGGATGCGAAGGTGAAGGATATTCACGAATGGTTGGCATTCACGGGTATCGAGACTCCGGTGGCGGCGGGTGCTCCGCAGCAAGTGGTGACCTACCACGAATCTTGCCACCTCTGTCATGGTCAGAAGATCTCTGCGCAGCCTCGGTCATTGTTGAGGGCGATTCCTGGGGTGCGTTTGGTGGAACTGCCCGAGGCTGCGTGGTGTTGTGGCAGTGCCGGTATCTACAACCTGACGCAGCCCGAAATGGCGGGCCAGTTGCTGCAGCGGAAGGTGAATCACATTGTCACTACGCGGGCTCAGGTGGTCGCCACGGGTAATCCTGGTTGTTTGCTCCAACTCATCAACGGGTGTCGGGATCGGGGGCTTGAGTTGCGGGTGGCTCATCCGGTGACTCTGCTGGCCGAGGCTTATCGACGTTGAGTGGGTCTCGAGGTGGTTGCGGAGTTGAGGGGGTCGGTGAGGGGGTCGGTCCCGCATATTTACACAAAAGGTGCCACCTCAAACTGTAGTGGTGTCCTTCGGGGGGGCTGCGCGGGAACGGTCCCGCGGCCGCCCGGGGTGATCGGTTGGGTGGGACAGGTCGTTCCAGGGTTTGAATTGGATCGGATCCGACGGGGAGGTTTCGGTTGGATCTAAAATCTAGGATCTAGTTTCGCGTTGCCGGGCGGGGGGTGGGTGCGTTTGATTTGAGGCAGTTCTCAGCGCGGTTTTCATCAGCGACACGCCGTGCCTCACCCTCTCCCTATCATGAGCCGCAAACTCAATATCGCCATTGTCGGTCTCGGATTCGGTTCCGAGTTTATCCCCATTTATCAACGCCATCCCCATGCGGAGATGTACGCCATTTGCCAGCGCTCCCAGGACAAGCTGGATGCGGTGGGCAATGCCTTCGGAGTGGAGAAGCGCTACACGTCCTTTGAGGACTTGATCCGCGATCCATTGGTGGATGCGGTGCATATTAATTCGCCCATTCACTTGCACGCGCCGCAGGCCATCGCCGCTCTGCGCGCGGGCAAGCATGTGGCTTGCACGGTGCCCGCTTGTACCACCGTGGAGGAAGCCCGTGAGATCGTGAAGGCGGCCCGTGAGAGCGGGAAGAAGTACATGATGATGGAGACGGTGGTCTGGAGCCGGGAGTATTTGTATGTGCGGGAACTGCGGGATACCGGTCGTTTGGGACGTATCCAGTTTGTTCGCGGCAGCCACCTTCAGAACATGGATGGGTGGCCCGGCTACTGGGAGGGATTGCCTCCGATGCATTATGCCACGCACTGCGTCAGCCCCTGCTTGGGCATCGTCAACGGTGAGGCAGAGTTCGTGTCGTGTCTGGGTTCGGGCCGTATCGCCGAGTCCCGCATCGCCAAGTATGGTTCACCGTTCTCCTTTGAGACGGCCCAGTTCAAGGTGCGCAGCCAGGATGTGGCCGGTGAGGTCACCCGGTACTTGTTCGATTCTGCACGCCAGTATCAGGAGAGCTTCGACTGCTATGGTTCCAAGACTTCCTTCGAGTGGCAGCTCACCGAGCACGATGACCCGGTGTTGCACCTCGGTGGTGAGACGGTGGAAAAGGTAAAGATTCCGGATTATGCCCACTTGCTGCCTGAGGCCATTCGTCCGTTCACGACGAAGGGCGTCTATGACATGAGTGAGAATGTCCACTTGAGCTTCGTTCAAGGCAGCGGCCACGGCGGCAGCCATCCGCATTTGGTCCACGAGTTTGTGATGAGTGTGATCGAGGACCGCCCGAGCTTCCCGGACTTGCATCAGTCGGTGAATTGGACGCTCGTGGGCATTCTGGCGCACGAGAGTGCGATGCGCGGCGGTGAGAAGCTGCACCTGCCGAACTTCCACGGGATCTAAACGATTCCGGATCGGGAATATTAGAAACGCCCGGAATGGCTTTGTGCCGTTCCGGGCGTTTTGGTCAGAGGAGAGGGTGCGTCAGCAGGGACGGACTTCCATCCACATCGATGCTTCAAACGATTGACCGGGCGCCAGGATTTGAAGCTCATGATCCTCCGGTCGGCTGAAGGCGTTGGGCAGACAAGTCCAGGGTTCTAGGCAGTAGAAATTTTCCGAGGGCGTCCGCGACCAGAGCGCGCAGAAGCGATAGGCCGGTGCCCCTTCCCAGTTGACGACCACTTCTAGGCGGGCTGCCCGGTCCACCAGGGCCAGTTCTTGGCTCCGGAGGTTTCCTAAGAGCAGAGTGGCTCCGGTGTCCACGGTGGCTGGTAACTCCTGTTCGGAGAACGGTTCGGAAAAATAGGCGTCGCCGCGTCCGATCGGATTGAAGCGGGTGGCTCGGGGAATACGGATAACGCAGTCGCTCCGCTTGGATCCTGCGCTCAGCGGCATCGGCAAATAGGGGTGAAACCCGACGCCGAAGGGCATGGGTTCAGAGGAGAGATTCTCGATAACTTGCTGCCAATGCAGGCGACCTTCTTGAAGCCGGTAGGTCAGGCGATAACGAAAGGCGAAGGGGAACACCGCCCGGGTGGCGTCGCTGTCGGTGAGTTCGAGTTGGACTTGATCGGTTTCTTGGGCCGTGACTTTCCAGGGAGTTTTTCGGGCAAATCCATGCGCTGGCATCGGATAGTTTTGACCGGCCCAGGGATAATGGTGGTCGGCGCCGGGGACGTGGTTGTAGCTCACGATTGGAAAGAGCAGGGGGTTGCCCGCCCACATCTCGCGGGGATATCGAGCAATGACCGCGTCGTCATGATGCAGTGCTTCCACGAGGCCATGGCCGGGGAGGGGTCTCTGATACCGGACGAGCCACCCACCCAACTCGGGCAGCACTTGGGCCATGGCTCCGGTTTGATCCCGGATTTCTACACAAGCAGTCGATGACATCAGGCAATCGGGCAACGCATCGACCGACGGCTCAATTCCAAAATCGCCATTCGACAATTTCAGGGCATTCTTTGCGGGCTTGGATCCCGCATCTCCCACCGTGTTGCAAGGCTGGCTGAAATCGCCGGTCGTTGAGTCGTTGCGCCAAAAGGTCGAGGCCGGCGGGGTCGTGAGTTTGGAGAGTGTGGCTCCGGCGGCGCAGGCATGGCTGGTGGCCGTGCTGCATCGGATTTATCCGGACCGCCACGTCGTGGCCATCACGGACACGCTGAAAACCCAAGAACAGTTGCACGCCGATGCCGCCACTTGGCTGGATGGGGAGCGTCCGCAGTTTTTTCCGGCTTGGGAGACATTGCCCCAGGATTCCCGATTGCCCCATGCCGACATTATTAGCGAACGGCTCGAAACGCTTATTGCCCTGCGGCGGGTAGAAGGTGTTCCTCCGAAAAGCCGACTGGTGATCACTTCGGTGACGGCCTTGCAGCAGCCCACTTTTACCCCGGACGAGTTCAACTCGAGGACTCGGACCTTCTGTCGGGGAGAAACGGTCAACCCGCTGGACCTCATCGAATGGCTTGAATCGCAGGGTTATGAGCCCGAGGCCCAAGTCTCCCATAAAGGGGAGCTATCTTGGCGCGGTGGCATTGTGGATTTGTGGCCCCTCAATCGCCCCTGGCCGGTTCGGTTGGAGTTCTTCGGGGATGAGTTGGAGTCGCTTCGTGAATTTGATCCCCACCGCCAGACCCGTTTAGAAGCCATCGACTCGTGCGTGGTTCCACCGGCCGGTGAGCTGAGCCTCCTGCGCCCCAAGGCTGGGTCCGAAGCGCCGTCACCCCCGGTGAGCGCTCTCGATGCGCACTGGGGCCAAGATGCACTGGTGGTGCTTTGCGGGCCGCAGGCGCTGGCTCTCCAAGCAGAACACCACGCTAGTCAGGTCCGAGAGGGGGATGTGTTTCATGAGCCCTGGGAGGCCTTGCAACTGCGGGTTCAGACCTCCGGAGGCGTCTGGGTCCGGGTCGAGGATTCTGTCTCGGAATTTGTGGGCGATCCGAATGATCTGCTCATTGAATCCCTCGATGCGTTCCGTCCCATCGGAGCAACCCTGCCCGCGACTCAGGTCGCCGAGGAGCAGCGACGGACGTTTTTCCAACAAATGCAGCGGTGGTTGAGACAAGGCTACCACCTTCAGGTTTTCTGCAACAATTCCGGCGAGCTTCAACGCTTCGGTGAGCTCTGGCGCGAACTCCTGCCCTCCAACGGAAGCGAGGCCGCTGAGGGTTCCATGCCCTCAGCGGTCCCGGAAGTCCTGACTGGTGCGCTTTCTCGAGGATTTCTGTGCCAACTCTCCCGCCGAGTCGTGGTCTCGGACGCGGAGATTTACGGGCGCTACAAAGTGTCTCGGCCGCGGCGGTTGAAGTCCCATCATGCTCAGTCGGTGCGCAACGCCTTCGAGGTAGATTTCACCGACTTCGACCTCGGGGACTTCGTGGTGCACCTCCAGTACGGCATTGGCATTTACCGGGGCCTCAAGACGCTGCCGCCTCGGCAAGCCGGCACCTCCGGCGGTGGTCAGGAATGCCTGGTGATCGAATATGCCGCGAGCTCCAGCCACGATGAGGCACCCAAGCTCTACGTTCCGGTGACTGAGGCGCACCTGGTGAGCAAGTACGTGGGCGCGGGCAAGGCGCGTCCGCAGTTGAGCAACATCGGTGGTACTCGTTGGACCAAGGCCAAGGAGCAGGCCCAGCGGTCGGTGCGGGACTTGGCGGCTGAACTGCTTTCTGTGCAGGCGGCGCGGGCCACTCAGCCGGGTCATCCGTTCTCGGTCGACACCCCGTGGCAGCGGGAGTTTGAGGCGAGCTTCGAATTCGAGGAGACAATCGACCAAGTGAAGGCCATCGCGGCCTCCAAGGTCGACATGGAGCTCCCTAAGCCGATGGACCGTCTGATTTGTGGTGACGTGGGCTTTGGTAAGACCGAGGTGGCCATCCGGGCCGCGTTCAAAGCGGTCATGGGAGGCAAGCAGGTGGCGTTGCTGGTGCCCACCACGGTCCTAGCCCAGCAGCACTACAACCATTTCCGCGAGCGCATGGCGGAGTATCCGGTGCGCATCGAATTGATGAGCCGTTTCCGGACGGCCAAGCAGCAGAAAGGAGTGATGGAGGCAGCGGCTGTTGGTGCGGTGGATATCGTCATCGGAACCCACCGGATCGTCTCCGCGGATATGATCTTCAAGGATCTGGGCCTGGTGATCGTGGACGAGGAGCAGAAGTTTGGCGTGAAGCACAAAGAGCAGTTCAAACTGCTGCGCCGGACCGTCGATGTACTGACCCTCAGTGCGACTCCCATTCCACGGACGCTGTACCTGGCCCTCACGGGGGCGCGGGACCTCAGTACTCTGGAAACGCCGCCGCAAGATCGCCTGCCGGTGGAGACCATCGTGGGCAATTACGATGAAAGGGTCATCCGCGACGCCATCCAGCGGGAATTGAATCGGGGCGGTCAGGTGTACTTCCTGCACAATCGGGTCTCCACCATCGAGGACGTGGCTCTCAAGTTGAAGGCACTGGTGCCCGATGCTCGGATTCTGGTGGGGCACGGGCAAATGGCCGACGACGAGCTGGAGAAGGTCATGACGCGCTTCGTCAACGGCGAGGCCGATGTGTTGGTGAGCACCACCATCATCGAGAGCGGTTTAGACATTCCCAATGCCAACACGATAATCATCGATCGGGCGGATCGTTTTGGTCTGAGCGAACTGTACCAGCTCCGCGGCCGTGTGGGTCGCTACAAGCACCAAGCCTATTGCTACCTGATGTTGCCACGCCACGCCCAATTGCTGACCGAGGCCCGCAAACGGATGAGTGCCATTAAGCAGTACAGTGCGCTGGGTAGCGGTTTCAAGATCGCCATGCGCGACTTGGAGATCCGCGGTGCGGGCAATTTGCTCGGTTCCCAGCAGAGTGGCCACATCACTGCGGTGGGCTTCGACCTGTATTGTCAGTTGCTCGGTCAGAGTATTTCGGTGTTGAAGGGTGAAACGGTTCGAACTCGGATCGAGGTCCGAGTATCGCTGGATTTCCTGGCCACCAATCCGGGTGAAGAAGGGTCCGCTAAGAGTGACTCTCGTCGTTCTAAGTCCGACAGTGAGCCTGCCCTGAACATATCCATCCCCAGGGACGGCTGTGTCGCCACCTACTGGGACGATCCGGATGAAGAGCCCTCCCGGGGAAGGTCTTCGGGCTCTCGGCGTCCGTTGGACGAAGACGACGGGCGAAAGTTTCCGGCGTACCTGCCGCTCGACTACGTGCGGGAACCGTCCCAGCGAGTCGAGGTCTACCGCAAGCTGGCCCAGGTTACCGAAAAGGCCGGTGTCGAAGTGTTGCGTCAGGAACTGCGGGATCGCTTCGGACCGTTGCCAGGGCCGGTGGATTTGTTGCTCCAGACGCATGAGCTGCGGCTTCTCGCGGCCGAATGTCGGGTCACTTCGGTGGAGGTTACCGAGGGCAAGGTGAAGCTCATGCACCGAGGCACTCTGGTCACGGTGGGTGGTCAGTTTCCTCGGCTGTCCAAACGCGACGCCAAGGGGCGCCTGCAAGAAATTCGACGCCTGTTGCTCTCGTTGGCCGGTGATTCACCCAAAGCATGAAGGACCCTGGAATTCTTCCGCTGAGTCGATTCGTGTGCGGGATCTTTGCTCTCCTCCTGCAAATGGGTCCGGCCTGGGCCCGAGAATTGTGGGTGGTCGATCCGCAAGGCTTGAACGGTCCGGAGAATGCCCTGTTGGCATCGATCCAGGGAGTCCTCAACCGCACTGGTGCGGTGGTGTGGGTGAAGGGCCCGGGCATGAATGCGCGCCTCCTCGACGAGTTGCGCAACGAGGGTTGGGTCTTGCGCGAGGTACGGGGTCCTTGGCCGCTCTTGCGGGAACATCGGGCGGCGTTTTCAGGCCTAGTCATCGGTCAAGTGGGCACGGAATCACTCAATGGCGCGACCACACTGGCGGGTTTGACTAATGCGGTGGTGGCTGACCCGTCGCTGGTCGAGCGATTGGTGGCCGAGGGTTGGCCTGTTTTGACCGACGCCCGCTCCCGTTCGATGGCCACCGTGTGGGCCGAGACCCGAGCCCGGGTGGCTCGCGGTGTGATGATTCATCAGGACCCATCGAAGGCGCTGCACCTTCGCGATTTGGCCATTAGTCTGGGCGCTTGGACGGTTTACGAGGAACCGGCCGCTGAGCGGACCCGTCAAGTTCAGGCGCTCGGTCCGCATACCCGCGTCTATGGCTGGGGGCGCGATGAGTTGGAATTTGTTCGCGAGGTGAGTCAGGGAGGTGGAGCTGTTATCCCGGCCGACTGGTCACTGAACTTGTCGGCGCTCCGTCATCTTCCGGCGACGGGGCCGGTCCGCTCCCGGCCGCCGATACCGCGGGCTCGTTCATCGGGCGAACGGGTGGTGGCCTTTGTGGTGAGCGACGGGGACAACTTGCAATGGGTGGGTGGGCGCTTTGTCGATAATCCGGGTTTTTGGGCCAGCCCGCTTCGGGGTCGCTTTGCGGTGACCTGGGAGATGCCGCCGGAGGCCTGGGTGATGGCCCCTCGAATCCTCGGGAAGATTCTCGGAACGGCCACACCCTTAGATGACTTCATCGCCGGGCCCAGTGGCTATGGATACCAGTTCCCGGGTCACTTGCCGGATCGACCGGCTGCGGCCGCCGAGACGGCACGGGCTGTGGCCCGAGTGAATTGGCCGCTGGTAACGCTGCTCAATGCCGGGGGAGTTCAGGACTCATCTATAGACTGGTTGGAGCAGCCAGAAATCCGTGGAGTCCTTTATAAGGACTATGCGCCCTACAACCGCGGGCGAGGTGCGGTGTACTGGCATCAAGGCAAGCCCAGTGTCTCGTACCGCTATTTGCTTTGGGAACAGAAAGACCGTTCTGGGGGGCTGCGGCCGGATTGGCTTCCGGCGGGTGTTGCTGAGGCCGTCGAAAGACAAGCGTCTGGAGCGGAGGCCGGTTCCGAGGCCTATGCGTTGATCAATGTCCACGCGTGGTCCTTCCGTGATTCGGGGGGACCAATGGGGGCCATCGGCCGGACGATTGAAGCGCTGCCACCTCGGGTCCGAGTGGTCACCGCTACGGACTTCTTCGAGTTGATGGCGGGGGAGGCTCCCCTTCGGAACGGCAAGAAAGGCGACTGACTCGGGAGGGTTTTGGTCTATAATCAATCGCATGCCGGAGGGTTTGGTGAAGTTCCTGCAACGCTGGTTGGTCACAACCATTGGCGTTTTGTTAGCCGATGTCTGGGTGGACGGGATCCGTCACCAGACCTTCGGAGCGTTGTTGGAGGCCTCGCTGTTGCTGGGCTTGCTCAATGCGTTTGTGCGCCCACTGCTCATGGTGATTTCGCTCCCGCTGTTGATCTTCAGCCTCGGACTGTTCGTGATGGTTATTAACGCGGTGCTCCTGAGCCTCGTCGGCGGCATGCTTCAACCTGGATTTGTCGTGGACGGATTTGGGTCCGCCTTCTGGGGTGGAGTGATTATCAGCCTGGTTTCGCTGGTGGTGAATGGATTCCTCGGAGGTCGAGCCAAGGTGCAGTTCCAGGGCAGTGTCCGCGGATCGACCGGACGCCGTCCGCCGAAGAAAAAAGATGAGGACGGCGGCGGCCCGCTCATCGATGTGTGACCCCATCTTGATCTGGATCCATGGCCTCGAAGTCTCGAACCCAATCTTCACGAGCGCATCCCCGTAAGGCTCTCGCGCCGAAGGTGCTGTTGTTGGCGCTGGTTGGGGTGTTGGCCTGGGGGGTATGGCGGGTGCTGGGGCCAGAAGGGAGCGCCGCCTCTAAGCCCGGTTCCGGAATAGCCAACGAAGCCCCCAGGGTTCCCGTTGAGCCAGTTCCGACTCCGGCTGCAGCTCTTACTCCGACCTCGGCTCAGCCAATGCAGGCGCCCGTGGTTCCAACGGTGGTTCCGGTGCCTCCGGCTGCTCCGCCGGTTCCGGCTCCGGCTATCCCACTGTCCCCGTTGCTCGCGATTTCCAACGCCGCACCTGCGCTGTTGGGGCTCACGTCGGCTCCGGTGGTTCTTTCCACTCAGCTCCTCCGCGCGGCGGTGGCACTGCCCGAGTTGTCGATGACCAACAGCGGGGCCGCCTGGGTGCCTCGCGGGGCCACCAATTATCTGGAGGCTCAAATCGCGCTGGCCGGCCTGGGAATTTCCTCCGGCTCCATCGATGGCGTGGGAGGCGCGCAAACCGCGGCCGCATTGAAAGCCTTTCAATCGCAGCAAGGCTTGGAACAGACCGGTTGGCTAGACCGTAACACCCGCAAGGCTCTCATGCTCAAGCGGGCTCCAGGGGCTCCCTACCGTGTCAGCGCCGAAGACTTGCTGCGTCTGGCCCCGTTGCCGGAGACCTGGGTGGGCAAATCTCAGGTGCCCGGTTTAGAACATGAGACTTTGTTGGAGCGTTTGGCTGAGAGGTTTCAAGCCCATCCGGGATTGCTGCGCCGTCTCAACCCTGCTGTGGACTGGGCTCAGCCGACTGAAGGTCTAGAATTGACCTTGCCCGCCATTGTGCCGATCCCCGCCCGTCGTGCGGGTCTCATTCGCATTAACCTTGCCGGGCGGTTCCTGCGGGTGTTCGACACCGGCGGCGAATTGATCGCGCATTTCCCCTGCAGTATTGCGCGCCGGGTCGAGAAACGTCCGGTGGGAGATCTTCAGGTGCTAGTGACCGTGCCCAACCCCGACTATACTTGGGATCCTGAGGTATTTCCCGAATCGCCGGAAGCGCTCACCGTAGGCCGCAAATTGCGCATTCCGCCGGGGCCCAATAACCCGGTGGGTGTCGCCTGGATCGGACTTAATCGTGCGGGCTATGGCATCCATGGAACCCCTAAGCCCGAAGAGGTCGGTCGCACCGAGAGCCATGGGTGTTTCCGTTTGGCCAATTGGAATGCGGAGTTGCTGCGCCGGATGGCCTGGCCGGGTCTTACTGTGCGGGTGGAGGGCGAGGTTCCGAGGACCACGGCGACCGCGCTCACGGTGCCTGCAGCGGCAGCCACCAATGCGGTAAAAGCTTCACTGCCTTTGGGTGTGCCGGCCACTGCTGCTGCTGTTCCCGCGGTCACCAACGTGGTTTCACCGCCTCCCTTGTGAGCCGTCGTTGAGTCAGGATCTGGTTAGAGAGTTTTCATTCACGGAGTTTTATGCGCCCGCTTCTGGAGGGTGGATCCGCTTTCCTTGAGGCAGCGTGGCCGGAGCGACCGCAGAAATTGTCCCCAGCGCGTGCGAGCCGAAGGCACCCATCTCGCTGGGAACTCAAGAAATCGGCCGCAGCAATGGACCCAGTCGGGTATTCTGTTGGGCCATGTGCTTGAGGCAGGGGTCGATGAGTATGGCCAATTGGACCCGTTCTCGAGCGGCTTCCGGGAGGCCGACTAAGGCCTCGTAACAGGCTAGATGGAAATTCCAAAGCCCATTGTGCTGGAGGGCCTTCGGGGCCGTGAGCAAGGCTTGTCGGGCTTCTTCATAGGTACCGAGTTCGTAGAGGCAGCAGCCCCACCCAATGAAGTGCTCCACATCGGCATCCCGACGTGCGCACAAAGCCATGAAGGCCTTGGCCGCTTCGGCCCAATTCCCCGTCTGCTGGTGGATGACGGCACGCAACTCGAGCACCTCCGGCTCCAGTTGGTCTCCGGAGGGGAGTTGATCTAGTTCTTGCAAGGCCGACTGGCTCATTCCGAGTTCGAAGTAACCTACTGCGGCCTCCGTTGTCCGACTGAGTTTCGAAAACGGCACACACCAGAATGTCACAATTCTTTTGAAACTCAAACGACCCCGATATCCAAAGATTTCCCCGACGAGCATTCTGGAGCATTCTGGTCCCACAGCAGGTCTCCATGCGTTGGTTTGATGCCCATAATCACTTGCAAGATCCCCGGTTGGGCAACGACCCGCTGGAATGGGTGTCTGCCGCCGCCGCTCGGGGCATTGCTGGCATGGTGGTCCATGGAACGTGCGAGGGCGACTGGCCGGAGGTTCGGCGGTTGGCGGATCTTTGCCCCTCGGTGATTCCTGCCTTCGGCTTGCATCCCTGGCGTGTCTCGGCCCGATCCCCCCGGTGGCGCGACGCATTGATCGAGTGTTTGGACTCGGCGCCTCACGCCGTATTGGGGGAGGTCGGATTAGACCGTTGGATCCTCGATCAATCGCTCGAACGGTGCGTCGAACTGGGAATCGGCCCGCGGGGTCCGGCCCCCCTGGAGTTTCAACTGGAAGTGTTCGACCGGCAGCTCGTGCTGGCTTCTGAACGCGGCCTTCCGGTCACCGTGCATTGCTTGCAGGCTTGGGGCCCCTTGATGGACTGCCTCCGAGGGCGACCGCGGCTTCCCCGGGGCTTCTTGCTGCACAGCTATGGAGGCTCGGTAGAATTGGTGCCTGAGTTGGTTCGATTGGGTGCCCACTTCAGCATTTCGGGCCACTCCCTCCATCCGCGGAAGGCTTGGCAAGCAGAGGTCTTTCGGGCCATTCCCTCGGACCGACTGCTCATCGAGACCGACGCCCCCGATCAGCTTCCTCCCGACGACTGGGTTTCTCATCCCGCGACCGATACGCGGGGACGGCCGGTGAACTCACCGGTCAATTTGGTCCGGATCGCTGAGGGGGTGTCTGGCCTCCTGGGAGTTCCGATCGAAGAGTTGGCCGCACACTGCGAGGCCAACTGGATGCGCTTCTTCAGGCCCCCGTTTCTCGGCGAGACCGGCTTGCGGGTCACAGCGCCTGCTGGAGCCGCTGGAGTTGCCGAAGCAGTGCTGCCATCTGATCGAGGGGGATCATGTTTGGGCCGTCGCTCAGAGCGCTCTCTGGGTCCGGATGCGTCTCAATAAAAAGTCCGTGAACTCCGGCCGCCACGGCACACCGGGCCAAGACCGGGCCAAACTCCCGCTGCCCTCCGGAGGAATCTCCCTGACCACCGGGCAGTTGGACCGAATGGGTAACATCGAAGACCGTGGGATAGCCGAACCCAGCCAAGATGGGCAGCGAGCGCATATCTGTGACAAGGTTGTGGTATCCGAAGGTGGTGCCCCGCTCGGTGAGCATGAGATGGCGATTACCCGTTTCGGCCGCTTTGGCCACCACGTTTTTCATGTCCTGCGGCGCCAAGAACTGTCCCTTCTTGATGTTGATGATTTTGCCGGTGGCGGCAGCGGCCTGGACCAGGTCGGTTTGACGGCAGAGAAAGGCCGGGATTTGTAGGATGTCGCAGACCTTGGCCGCGGCGATCGTCTGCTCCTCGGTGTGGACATCCGTTAAGACCGGCACGCCCACCTCGGTGCGAATGCGTCGCAGAATTTCCAAACCCTCGGTCATTCCCGGGCCACGGAAGGACTTTCCCGACGAGCGGTTGGCCTTGTCGAAGCTGGCCTTAAAAATATACGGAATCTTGAGGCGGCCGCACACCGACTTGAGTGTGCGTGCGATCTCCAGGCAGAGGGGTTCACTCTCGATGACGCAGGGGCCCGAGATCAGGAAGAGCCCCTTGCGACGGTTCAGGACCCGCCATAGCGGGAGGATGGAATCGCTCACACCGGAGGTCATCGCGGTGACGTGAACGTTTCGCAATCCTGGAATCGCACCCCGGGGAGTCATCGGTCCGGATCTCCACGGGCAACGTGCGTTCATTAAGGCTCTTACAGGAGGCCCTGGATCGGCCGAGCGTCGGAGTCGTTTCTTGCGCCCGCCCGCTCGAGGGAGACGTCGGAGTAGTGCCACAAGCGCGGCGTTGGGAGCCCCTTCAGCACAAAGCGGCCCATGCTCTGTGACTCGTTGTTGAAGGACTTGAAGTGGATTTCGTTGAAGCTCTCCGTCACCGGCGTCTCGTCGGTGGAGCGGGTGCGATGGAGCACCCGGAACCTCATCGAGCAGACTCCTGACCGCGCCTTCGGCTTCTGTCGTGGGTCCTCCGAGAGCAAAATCCCGCGTTGACCGTGGTGCCCTGGCTGCGGTTCAACTGCCTTCGTGCATCCCGCAAACATCCTCCGTGGCGCGTTCATGGCGTTCACTGGTCTGACCTTGGGCCTGGGCCTTGTTCGGGCCGACGTGTCCCTTCATTCGCTCTTTACCGATCACGCAGTGCTGCAACAGGGCAGGCCGGTGCCGGTCTGGGGGCGTGCGGCCGACGGTGAGACGGTGACCGTGGAGTTCGCGGGTCAGAGCGTCTCGACCGTGGCCCAAAATGGTCGATGGTCGGTGCGGCTCAAGGCACTGAAAGCCACCGCCGAGGGGCGCAACCTCCAGGTCCGCGGCCACAATACTGTTATTCTGAGCGATGTGGTTGTCGGCGAGGTTTGGATTTGTTCGGGACAGTCCAACATGGAGTGGCCCCTGTCGGCCAGTTTTGAGCCGGCGGCGGATATCGCCTCCAGTGCCAACTCGAACTTACGCCTCTTCACCGTCACCAAGCGGCGTTCCTCGGTTCCGCAGACTGAACTCAATCATGCCGCGCACGCCTGGGGCACGGCCTCGCCCGAGGCGGTCCGGCGCTTTTCCGCCGTCGGCTACTATTTCGGCCGAGATTTGCAGCCGGCTCTGGGGGTTCCCGTGGGCTTGATCCACACCAGTTGGGGCGGATCCCCGGCCGAGGTGTGGATGAGCGAGGAGTCGATCAAGGACAACCATTTCTACACCCGGGATATCCTCGACCCGTACGTCCCGATCCATCGTGCCCATGAAGCAGCGTTGTCGAAGTGGCGCGCCGCCAAGGCCGCAGCCGAAGCCAAGGGGGAGAAGTTCAGTCAAGGAGCTCCGGGAGCCCCGTGGTGCCCAGCCGAACTCTATAACGGCATGCTGCGCCCGCTCATGCCCTACGCAATTGCCGGTGCCATTTGGTACCAGGGTGAGTCCAACGCGGGTCGGGCCTGGCAGTATCGCAGCCTCTTCGCTGACATGATTCGTAATTGGCGCTCCGATTGGAATCAGGGCGATTTCCCCTTCTTGGCCGTCCAGTTGGCGCCTTGGGATAAAAACCGCAAGCGCTCGATCGCCGACATTACTGCAAAGCCTGTCCAGAGCGACTGGGCTGAACTGCGCGAGGCCCAGAACCACGTCGCCGAGACCCTGCCCCACGTGGGTATCGCGGTCATCACTGACGTGGGCGACAAGGATGACATCCATCCCACCCGCAAAGCTCTGGTCGGTGCCCGTCTCGCGTTGCTGGCCCAGACCATTGCCAATGGAAAATCGGTAGAGTCGAGTGGACCGACCTATGCGTCGCAGGGGCATTCTGGATCGACCTTGATCCTGAACCTGAACCACGCCCGGGGTCTCAAGACCTCGGATGGTGCGGCGCCTAAAGGCTTTGCTCTGGCCGGCAAGGACGGCGTCTGGCACTGGGCCACGGCGGAAATCTCTGGGTCCAGTGTTCGGTTGCATGCTTCGCAGGTGCCGCACCCGCTCCATGTCCGCTACGGCTGGGATGATTTCCCTGTTGTGAATTTGATCAATGGCAGCGGTTTGCCGGCCTCACCCTTCCGGACCGATCACTTCCGGGGCATCACGCAAAACTAAGTCGGTGGAATCGCGTTGAGCGCCGCGGGTTTTGGTTTGGGGTTTGGAGGCCTCGCCCGCGGGGGCTAGAAGGGTTGGACAGCTGGGGCTCCGGTTCGCCGGTTCACCCAGATCTCTCTGAAAACACGGCTTCGGCATCTCGGGCCGAGGCCGGCGGCGGTGGCGGTGGCGGTGGCGGTGAGATTATCAATGGGGCTAGTGGCAAACCGCAGGGGACATCCCTGGCCTGCTGGCTCCCAACGAAAGAATCGGTCCCCGAGCTTCTCAACACCCCAGCCTGCGGCGCCAGGAGACCGACAACCCGCGCCGGGAATAAAGCTCCAGCTTTAGCTTCAACGGGCCCGATGAGCACAGGCCAGGCCGGCCTCAGATGGCCTGACCCTCGCTCGCTCCTCGTCGAGCGAACGAAGACGCCACGTCATCCCCGATCTCCCCGCGGAATAGTTCGGACTCCGGCCGAGGTCAGGGCGTTTCCGGCATCACCTAGATCAGGTGGTTGCTGCATTTCTTGGATCATCCTCAAGTCGATGAGGGCGATCGGCCTGTCATCTGCTTCTCTGAGTTTTGAAGTTTTGGATGAACCCGTTTCATGAATGAATGCGCCCCTCGACAGTCGTCAGCTCCACGCGTTTGTCATCCTGGCTCGAACGGGAAGTTTCACGCAGACGGCCCGCGAACTGTTCCTCACCCAGTCGGCGGTCAGTCATTCCATGAAAGCCTTGGAAACCGATGTGGGTTGTCGTCTTTTGGACAGGTTGGGCAAGAAAGTCTTACTAACCCAAGCGGGCGAACAGCTTTTGGTCCATGCCGATCGGGTGCTTCAGGAAATGTCCAGCGCCCGGTCTGGCATCGAGCGACTGGGCAAATGGGGGGTGGGGCGTCTGAGAATCGTGGCTCCGGCCGCCCTATGCGCCTACTTGCTGCCGGCGGTATTGCGGGAGTTCAAGGAAAGCTTCCCCCAGAGCCTCATCAGCGTGGAAGCCGGCGATTCGGCCTCGGCCGTGGCGATGATCGAATCGAACCGGGCCGACTTGGCCCTCACGCTCGAGCCCAGGTCCGAGGAACGCTTCCAGTTCGTGCCGCTCTTCTCAGATGAGTTGTCGTTCATCGCCTCACCCAAGCATCCTTGGGCCCTATCCGGCTCGGTGCCTCGGGCGGAGATCTCCCGGCAGAGCGTGGTCGTCTATGGCAAGCGCAGCCTCTCCTGGCGCATCCTCGATGCCTATTTCCGGGAGGAGGGCATCGTGCTCCACACGGTCATCGAGATGGGCAGCTTCGAGGCCCTGAAAGAACTAGCAAAACTCAACCTCGGAGTGGGCATTTTGGCACCTTGGGTCGCCGCGCCCGAATTGCGCAATGGATCACTGGTGGCACTGCCGTTGGGACGTCGCAAGGCCCGCCGGGATTGGGGAGCCCTCCACTGGCGCACGCGCCGCCTGACTTTGGCCGAGGAAACATTTCTGGGCCTGTGCCGAACGGCCTCCGAAGACTTGTTTCAAGCCGAGGTGGCTTCGGTCGCCTGAGCCCACGATGCGATGGGATGAATCCTGCTTTCTGCATCTTCTTTCGCGAGAGCAAGGTTGTTGGTTCGTCACGGCCCTTAGCACGGCTTGCGCCTCACTCTCGCCTCCTCGTGCGACTGAATTTGCTGCGCCACTGCGTTCCTCCCAACTGCATCGTCCCGGTGTGTGCGAAACCGGCCGGCTCACCGCCGTCGTTGATGAGGCGAGCCGGAGTTGGCAAATTCGGAGTCAGCGCCGGGGTGTACCTTGGCCCCGCAGTTCGCCTCGGATGTTGGGTTTGGGGCGGAAGACCACTCCCCGCACGGCGTCCCAGAGCAGGTAGCCGAGAAACAGCGAGTTGTGGTGCAGGTAGCGCCCGACCAGACGGCGCGGTTCCGAGGCCATCCGATAGAGCCAAGTCAGGCCGCAGCGTTGCATCCAGCCTGGGGCATCGGCCCGCAGCCCGGCATTCACGTCGAAGGCCTGACCCACCGAGAGCAGCACCCCGTGTTCGAGCAGAGGTTTGACCCGGGCAATCCAGCGCTGCTGCTTCGGGGTGCCCAGACCCACCCAAATGAAGTCGGGTTTGAGACGCCGCAACTCTTCCAAGACTCGGTCCTCGTCGGCCCCAAGAACTCCACCCGTATCGCAGCGGCCATGGAAGGAGCCTACTATGCGTAAACCTGGATTCAGGAGCGTGAATCGTTCAGCCAACGCCCGACCACAGGCCTCCGATCCGCCCAAGAGGTAGTGTGTGAGGGTGGGCGGTGAATGAATTAGCGCATGCCGGAAGAACGCCGGACCGTAGACACGATCCTTCATGCCGGCCCCGGCCGCATTGAGCAGCCAGAGCAGCGGGGAACTATCGGGGATGAAGCGATCGAAGCACTCGGAGGTCTGGCGGTATTCCCGATCGGATCGGCGCAGGGTGACGATCTGCGTGTTGCAAAACTCGATGGCTGACGGGAAGGACTGCTGTGTCAGTTGGCAGCACAGGTCCATCGCTCCCGGATGATCGGTCACGGTCAGCACAGTCCCCAAGCATCCAATCTCTCGCGGTGCCGGGAAGTTGCCGGGAGGAAGGGTGTTGTTTAAGGGCATGTGCGACTGAGCCAATCCAAGGTTTTTGCCCAGCGCGAGCAGTTTCGGTGAGTTCCGTCCGGCGGGACGGAGATCCCTTCTCTATTCGATCCCACCTAGCCCAGTGCCCGTCACCCGCTCCAAGGCCAGCGAAACTCCGCTTCTAAATCTCCGATGAGGACGCCCGCTCGACCTGCTGGACGCCCGCGCTTCGGGCTTCTGGTCTACCGGGGTTTCGGCTTATCATCGGTTCCGTCATGGACACGCCGACCCGAGAAGAGTTCGCGGTGCTGGCCCGCCGGGGCAATTGCATCCCGGTGGCCCGTCGCCTGCTCGCGGATTTTGAAACACCCTTGTCCGCCTACCAGAAACTGCGAGGGCAGGGAGAATCGTTCCTCTTCGAGTCCGTCGAGGGGGGTGAGCACTTGGGCCGCTATTCCTTTGTTGGCTGTGGTCCCCGTTCGGTGATCCGCCAAATTGGTGCTCGGGTAGAGATCCTGGAACACGGTCGGGTGATCGAAACCTACCGCGTCTCGCCCACTCCGGGTCAACCCGGCGAGAAGGTCGTTCGCGACGGGCTTCAGGTGGTTGAGGCAGTGCTTTCAGGCTTCGTTCCCGTGCCGGTTCCCGGCATGCCCCGCTTCACTGGCGGTGCGGTGGGATTCTTGGGCTACGAGTTCATCCATGATGTGGAACCGGTGGTGCCGCGCCCGGCGAAAGATGAGTTAGGGACTCCCACGCTGTATTTTTTGATCGCCGACCAGGTCCTCGTGTTTGATCGCGTGGCTCAGACGTTGACAGTGATTGTGCATGCCGTGGTGCCCCCTGGCGGTGATCCGGACGTCGCCTATGAGGATGCGGTCTCCGAGATCGATCGCCTGGTGGCCCTGCTGGAGCAACCCCTCCCGAGCCGCCCGGTGACCCTGGAGACCCAAGTTCCCGACGCTCCCTTTGTTTCCAACACCCCGCGTGAGCAGTTCCTGGCCAACGTGGTCCGATCCAAAGAGTTTATCCGTTCTGGCGACATCATCCAGATCGTGGGCTCCCAGCGGTTCAGCGCCCCGGTAAAAGCCTCGCCCATGGAGATTTATCGAGCCGTGCGCTCCATCAATCCCTCGCCCTACATGTTCCTTTTGGAGCTAGAGGGCTTCGCATTGGTCGGGGCCTCGCCCGAATTGCATGTGCGTTGCGAAGAGCGTGCCGTGGAAATCCGACCCATCGCTGGCACGCGCCGCCGCGGGGCCAATGAGGCGGAAGACCTGGCCTTGGAGCAGGAGCTTCTGGCCGATCCCAAGGAGCGCGCCGAGCACGTAATGCTTGTAGACTTGGCCCGTAACGACATTGGTCGAGTCTGCGAGTATGGCAGCGTGGCCGTCCGAGACCTGATGGTCATCGAGCGCTACAGCCACGTGATGCACATCGTCTCTCAGGTGAACGGCCAACTCTCGCCCGAGCGCACGGCCTTCGACTTGATGCGAACCACCTTCCCGGCCGGCACCCTCAGCGGCGCACCCAAGGTCCGGGCCATGCAAATCATCTCAGAACTCGAAGGCACCACCCGTGGGCCCTATGGCGGCTGCGTGGGCTACTTCGGGTTCAATGGCAATGCCGACCACTGCATCACCATTCGCACGGCACTAGTGAAGGACGGAATGGCCTATGTCCAAGCCGGTGGCGGTTGGGTCAACGACTCCGATCCCGAGGCTGAATTCGACGAAACGATCAACAAGTCGAAGGCCATGCGGAAGGCCATCTCGCTGGCCGAACACTTCCCGCGCTAAATGGTTCTGCGCAGATCCATCGACCCGGGAAGTCTGCGCACCCACAGAGAGGAGTTACCTCTTTCTGAGCCCGCCCCCTTCACCTCAGGGCCACGATCATTTGCACCTCGGTCGCGGAGTTGACCGGCAGACCCGCCACGCCGACCGCGGCCCGAACATGCCGCCCATCGTCTCCGAGCAAGGCCACCAGTAAATCGCTGGCCCCGTTAATCACCTTGGGGCTGTCCGGGAATCCGGCCACGCAATTGACGTAGCCGCTGACGGAAATCACGTGGTCGATGCGATCTAGATCGCCCAGGCCTAGTTTTGCGCAGGCCAGCAAATTGAGCGCGCACAACTTGGCCGCCTCATAGCCCTCTTCGATCGTGAGATTCTCACCCACCTTGCCGGCGTATTGAACCTTCCCTTCCCGGCTAGCGATCGCCCCGGGTAAATACAACGTCTTGCCCTCGATACGAAAGGGCAGGTAGTTCCCGCCTGGTGGCGGCGGAGTGGGTAGGGCAATGCCGAGTTCGGCCAGTTTGGATTCGATGCGGCTCATCGTTGGAAACCCTGGACCGGGCCGGCCTCGAGCGCGAGCGCATCGTTGGTTTCGGAGTAGGCAAGCGTGCCTCCGCAGCATGGCCAAGATTGACGCTGGAGCGCTTCAATGGCTTCGTTAAGTTCCAACTGTTTTCGTTTTAAGAACATGCCCAATCCCTGGACCGGCAAAGGAAATCCTTACACCCGCAAAGAAGTCCGCGAGCGCTTGATGGACACCATCAAGAAAGGCGACGCCGTCATCGCCGCCGGCGCTGGCGCGGGCATTAGCGCCAAATTCATCGAGAAGGGCGGCGCCGACCTCATCATCATCTATAACTCCGGCCGCTTCCGCATGATGGGCCACGGATCCACCTGCGGCATGATGGCTTACGGCGACGCCAATGCCATCGCCATGGAGATCGGAGAGTACGAAGTGCTTCCAGTCGTCGAAGAAGTGCCCGTCATCTGCGGCGTCCACGCCACCGATCCCCGCCGCCGCATGTGGCACTGGTTGGGCAAGGTCAAAGAGATGGGTTTCAGCGGCGTGAACAACTTCCCCACCCACACCATCATCGATGGCCATTTTCGGGGCGTGCTCGAAGAGACCGGCATGAGCGTGAAGAAGGAATATGAAATGGTCGCCCTCGCCCGGAAAATGGACCTCTTTTCCATCGTCTATGTCGGCACCCCTGAAGAAGCCGTGGAAATGGCCAAGTCCGGGGCTGACGCCATCATCGCCCACGTCGGAACGACCGTCGGCGGCAGCATCGGCGTCCAGAACGCCGTAGTGAGTTGGGACTTCACCCTCCAGCGGACCCAGGAAATCATCGACGCCGCCTCCCGAGTCCGGAAAGACATCTTCTTCCTGTGCCATGGCGGCCCCATTAACACACCCGCCGACGCCGATCGCGTGATGAAGAACACCGATGTCGTAGGCTTCGTCGGAGCCAGTTCCCTGGAGCGAATGGGAATTGAGTCCTCGTTGACCAACCTCACAAAAGAGTTCAAGCGCCTCAAGGCCCCTGCCGCCAAGAAGTTCGGCAAGAAAAAGTAGTCCACCATCATCGGTTGAAATCGTTCTCCCGGGAGGGTTCCAAATCGGAGCCCTCCCGAACTCCCCAGACGGATTCGCCCCAATAGCGCCAGTGACAGAGGTCAGGGGACAGAGATCAGGTGTCAGGGGTCAGGGGTCAGGGGTCAGGGGTTAGAGGTTAGGGTTCAGAAGTTAGAAGTCAGGGATCAGAGGACTGCAGAGTAAACCGATGCACAGCGGGACCGATCTGGAGCGAGCGTAGGAGGCGAACAACAAAGCCCCTCGCGCGCAGCGCGAAGTCATCAGTCAACGAGTCTCCCTGCGAGCGCAGGATTGATCCCGCGGAGCATCCACCGAAGAGCCAGCCTACCGCCTGAAACCACCCGGCCCACGACCTCCCCGGCTCCCAATCCCGTCCCGGCTTCAGCGGAAGTTTAACCGCACCCTGGCGCATCAAGGGCTTACCGTCCCTGGGCCGGCGTCGTCGGTTCCGCGGCCGCGGCCCGAATTTCCCGGATCAGATCTTCCGACTGCCACTCATTGCTCGGAAGGATCGCCTGGATCTTCCCTGAAGGCCGAACCACCACAGTGCGCAAATTATGCTCCATCTTCTCGGGCGGCACATCACGCCCGAAGAGCAGACCAAAATGGCCGGTCAGCGGCTCGAGCTGATCCCAGGCACCCGTCGCCAACGTCCAATGGGATGGATTGTAATTGTGGCGCTCCGCATAAGCTCGCAGGAGTTCCGGAGTGTCGTGCTCCGGATCGAACGAGATAGACAGAAACTTCACGTTCTTCGGCGCGTCGGGCTGGCCCGCTAGGCTCTTCTGCGCTTGAGCAAAAAGGTCCGTCATCCGCGGGCAGAAATCAGGATAAGGGCAACGAGTGAAAATGAACGTGAAGGCCAACACTTGCCCCCGAAACTCTGACAAACGGATTACCCTCCCCAACTCATTGGTGAGCGTGTAGTCCGGCAACAGCGATCCCGCCTCCAACAAAGGCACGGAAGAGGTAATGCGCACCGGCGAGGGAGTGGCCACGGCATTGGTGTCGGAGCCCACGACGTGGATGCGGTCGATCCACCCATCATTGGTGGTAACTAGCATGCGGAAGGCGATCCGGTCACCGGGTTTGAGCCCGTTGAGTTCCTTCGGCTCCTTCACATCGAAGGGCATAGTCATGGCCGGCATGAACCCGGGAATCTCCTCGTGCTTCACCACCACCGAACGCCGCTCAGGCTCCACCCGCCGTATTACCCCGCGGACGGAATACTCACGCGGTGTTTCTTCAGCCGCAGAACCACCGCCCGCCGTGGCGGGGGCCGCCGGCGTGCAGCCAACCCCGCCAAGAGCGAGGGCTGCAGCGAGGAATACCGACCTTAACCAAGGAAACCTCTTCATGCGGGCTTGAAGGTAATCTACTCGCTGCACTAGGCAAAAGGGGAAGACCCATCGGGCAATCCCCCAAATTGCGAGCCTCACAACACCGTTGCAGCACTCTCGCGTACCCGGTCCATCACCACGTCGGCCAGCATGGGGGCAGTTCCGATGCTACGACCGTACCAGACCCGCTTGCCGTGGATAGTGGTGGGATTGATCCACGTGGGCTCTCCGCGCCGGAAGCGTTCCTGCACCGATTCGGCCGAGGCCCCCAGCATGACCGGGATGTCCTCGTAACTGTGCAGGCCATCGCTGATGAAGAAGGGCACCACGATGAGATTATCTGTCTCGCCCAGAGTGTAGGCATCAGCGATGCGGGGATCTTCTTCCATGAAGATCGGATGGACATCCCGGTAGAGCCCTCGTTTCCGTATAAGCAGCACCTGGTCCTCGATCGCGCGTCGCGAGTTCTCGTTATTGCTCGTGCCATGCCCGGCGATGAACAGAGAACTCTCGGACAGGGAGGGCACCTCCGGGCCGGAACCCACCGCCTCTTGGGCCCGAGCCAAGATCACCTCCGTCATGCGAGCGTGGGTACCCACGGGGCCACAGTAATGAATCTGGCGACCATTCCTCTCTTGGACCTTCGGAAAGAGCGTCTGACCGCGCTCAGCCAAACCGAGTTCGCGCGGAATCACCTCTTCGGTGAAGTAGCCCTCGCTGATGAATAACGGAACCACGAACACCCGCGGAGCATAGACTCCGCGCAGCACCCCGGAAAAAGCCGGGTGCTCCTTCCAGAAGCCAGTCAGCACCTGGGCGAAGACCCCGCGCCGACGCAACTCCTCGGCATGTTGATGAGTCGGGGCCGCCGAGTCGGCGTTCACCGTTGATCCATGTCCTAGCAGCACCAGTGCAGCCTCCGAAAAATCACCCATAACAAGACTTAGTGTGCGACCAACCGGGCCGCACGCAAGGCGCGGTCGGTTTCTTGCGGCGTGTCCAGTAATCGTTCGGTTGACTCTGGCCCATTCTGCGGCAGAGGGTTTCGTACTGATTTCTCCCACCATGAATGCCCTAAAAACCCTTACCGTCCTCGCCCTCACCTTCGCCTCGGCCGCAGGTGCCTGGGCTGCTTCGCCCCATGTCGGCGTGGGAGCCAAACCTGAGAAGGGCGCGCAAGTGCTTTTTGATGGGTCCAAGGAAATGCTCCATTCCAAGTGGACCTACTGGAAGGGACCCGGCTTCAAGTCCTCGCTGCCGATCAAGTGGCCCATCGTCGAAGACCCCGTGGATGGCGGCACAGTGATGATGACCGATGACCGGGTCTCCGACGGCGGCAAGTTCGGCACGGCCGATCTGGTGACCGTTCAAGAATTTCGTGATTTCCGACTGCACGTGGAGTTCCGGATCGCAAAACCCAACGGAAACAGCGGCGTGTACTTGCAGAACCGTTACGAGATTCAGGTGCTCGATGGCGACAAGACCCCGCACGGCATGGCCGCAGTGATTAACGAAACGCCCTCACCTTATCACGCCTACAATGGCACCGGAAAGTGGAACGCCTACGATATCAACTTTCGAGCCGCCCGCTTCAAGGAGGGCAAGCTCGTCGAGAAGCCCTTGGTCTCCATGTATTTCAACGGTCAACTCGTCCACACCAATATTACCATCCAGCAAATCTGGGGCGGGGCTAACTCCGGAATCGATGGCGGCAATGATGGCGGCAAGGGGATCACCGATTCCCCCGGCGGGCTCAAGCTTCAGAACGAAGGCCACGACGTGCGCTACCGCAACATTTGGATCCGGGAACTGAACCTCAAGAAGGCAGACACCCGATTCTAAGATTCCAGATTGGGGTTTCCTCCAACGCGGTCGTGCCCAAGAGGTACGAGGTTGTGTCCAGAAGGTACGGGGTCGTGCCCAAGAGGTGCCCAAGACGTGCCCAAAATGCCTCAGCCGAAACGATGCAATTGGAGGAGTCGTGCTGGCTGTTTCTTCTTCCGCGAGAGCACACCCCGGCCAGTCAGGCCAAACCCGATCCGCGTCTTAGCCGACGGCCTTGGTTGCTAATTCTTTGGTCGCTGGGTGATCAAGGCCCGAGAAAGGGAAGGGTTCCCTCCTCGGGCTTCGCCCGGGACTATTTTTAGCGAAAACAGAGCCTCTTGGAATTTTCGGGCGGGCCCTCAAATCGCACGCCGGTGCAACCGTTCGTGCGCCGCCTTAATAAAGCCGACGAAGAGCGGGTGCGGCCGGTTGGGCTTGCTCAGAAATTCCGGATGAGACTGCGTGGCAATGAAGTACGGGTGCGAGGGGATCTCAATCATCTCCACCAGTTGGTTGTCCGACGTAGTGCCACCGATGATGAATCCGGCGCCCTCGAAGGCCTCGCGGTAGGCGTTATTGAACTCGTAGCGGTGGCGATGGCGCTCCGAGACGATCTCCTTGCCATAAAGACGCCGTGCCAGCGATCCGGGCTTCAGCGTGCATTCTTGGGCTCCGAGACGCATGGAGCCGCCCTTGCGCTTCACATGACGCTGCGTCTCCTGAAGATGGATCACCGGGTGCGGAGTGTTCTCAGCGAACTCGGTGGAGTTGGCTCCCGTCAAGCCCAGCACGTTGCGGGCGAATTCAATGGTGGCGATTTGCATACCCAAGCACAGGCCCAGGTAGGGGATCCCTGCCTCGCGAGCGTAGCGGGCCGCCCGAATCTTGCCCTCGATGCCTCGGTCACCGAATCCGCCGGGAACCAGAATGCCGCCGAGGTCTTTGAGCTTCTTGGCCGGATCATCTCCTTCGAGGTCTTCGGCCTCGATCTGGACGATTTGTACCCCGGAATCGGTGGCGATGCCCGCGTGCTTGAGGGATTCGTAGACCGATTTGTAGGCGTCCTGAAGTTCGATGTACTTGCCGACCACACCGATGCACACCCGGTGCTGGGGGGCGATCAGGCGGCGGACGATGTCCTGCCAGTGGGCCATGTTGGCCGGCGGCAAATTCAACTGCAGCGTCTGGCAGACCAGGTCGTCCATATTCTCGCGCTGCAGCATCAACGGCACCTCGTAGATGGTGTGGTCGACGTCCTTCTCCTCGATCACTGCTTTGAACGGGACATTGCAGAACATCGACAGCTTGCTGCGAACTTCCTGGCCGAGCGGTAACTCGCAGCGGGCCACGAGCACGTGCGGAGCCAGGCCGATCTCCCGCAGTTTGGCCACGCTCTGCTGCGAAGGCTTGGTCTTGAGTTCACCGGCTGCCTTGATGAATGGCACATAGGTGACGTGGATGAAGCACACGTTGCCCGGCCCAGCCTCGAGGGCGAACTCGCGAATGGCCTCCAAAAATGGCAACCCCTCGATGTCACCGACCGTGCCGCCGATTTCGGTGATGAGCACGTCGGCCCCAGACTTGGAGGCCAGATGGGTGATGCGCCGCTGGATCTCGTCGGTGACGTGCGGAATGACTTGCACGGTCTTGCCCAGATACACTCCATCGCGCTCGTTCTTGAGCACCTGCTCGTAGACCTGTCCGCTCGTCGTCGCGTTGGCCCGGCTCAGTTTGGTGTTGGTGAAGCGCTCATAGTGCCCGAGGTCTAGGTCTGTCTCGGCACCATCGTCCAGCACGTAAACCTCGCCATGTTGATACGGGCTCATGGTACCGGGATCGACGTTCAGATACGGATCGAACTTCTGGAATGCGACGGTCAGTCCGCGATTCTCCAGCAGGGTTCCGAGCGCCGCCGCGGTGAGGCCCTTGCCTAGGGAGCTCACGACGCCGCCCGTAACGAAGATGTACTTCATGAGATGTTACTGTCCCAAGGCGTTTGCCTGAGCATCAAGTAAAACTTCCCGGCCCCCGCGTTGGGAAAATCCAGCTTCCGGTCGCGGAATAGGGTCCTCGCAGTTCGTAGCGCTGCGGATGACGCCCAATGCTGTCCCGCGTGTGGAGCAGGCCAACAACCGGGATATCCACACCCTCGAGCCGCGTTTTCGGGGTGACGAGGAGTCTTCGAAACTTCAGGCGGTGAAGCCTGTCGCCTCTGGGTTGGCTCATGGTTAGCTCATGTTGGCGCTGAGCCATCGCCTATTGAGTCGTGGAGGTCCGGTGCGCCGCCGGTGAAGCGATCCAGGCACCCACCTTGTCGGCCCAGCGCTTGCCGTGCTCGCGAAGGCCGGGCCCGCTGAAATGCACACCCTTGCCGCCCGAGTCTCGCAGGGGGCCCTTGAGGGCGTCGGAGTCTGGCCCCTCGAGG
This sequence comes from uncultured Verrucomicrobiota bacterium, assembly GCA_903939515.1. GTDB lineage: Bacteria > Verrucomicrobiota > Verrucomicrobiia > Limisphaerales > UBA9464 > SXXZ01. Next base: position 30,196 of record CAJAHH010000125.1, on the reverse strand, counting down.
GCGATGCCTTCCTGCCAAAGAGAAGCTTGTGCCGCTCGGATGTCGGCCGAGGCCTCATCGCCCGGCACATGGTAGCTGACTTGCGCGACGAACCACGGCGGCTCCCAGCCAATGCGTCGTCGGGATTCTTGGATCACGGTGCTCAGGTATTCCCGGTAGCGGCCGCCGGCGAGGGTTCGTGAGGCATCCGCCTGGTTGGCATCGCTCTCACCCTGATGCCAGAGCACCGCACGGAACCCGCCGGGACCTAAAGGAGTCATGCGAGCCACCAGACCTTCGAAGGCTGCGCCGTCGCTTTCCCACTCACCGGAGTCGAGCCGGCGGACCCGGCTTGTCAGGGTCGGTGGATTGGGAAAGCGGGAGCCCTTCGGCAGCCACTCGCGAACGCTGGTGGCTCCGATGCCGCAGGAGACGACGCCGATCGGGACGCCCAACCGTCGGGACAGCGCATCGCCGAAGGGGGGCAGGAAGCTGCCGCCGCCGCCGCTGGCACCGGGTTGGGGGTCCAAGGCTAGACGCCAGCGGGTGCCGTCGAAGGTGGTCACTAGGCCGGACTGGGGTTGCTGGAGTTCTTCGCCATGGTTGGCCGAATTAGACTGTCCGGTCACCACGAACACCTCGCCGATGCCCAAGTGTTCAATGTGGGTCTGGGCCACCACGGAGTCGCCCCTCCGCTGGCGCACCTCGAGCCGGAACCAGCCGCCCGCGGGCAGTTCCACGGAGCACCGGAATTGTCCCTTCGTTGTAGGGGCATCTAGGCGGATCCAAGGGCTCGGACGGCCGTCGGCCACAAATCGGGTCTCCAGGCTAATCGCTCCATCGACCAGCGAGCCATCGGTCCCGATCAAAGTGACCGTGCCTCGGTTCATGCTTTGTCGTTGAACGACCTGATAATCGAGTGGCGCGGACAAGTGCAGTTCGGCCGCTGTCAGTCCCAACGACAGGCTCCACACGCAGGCGGTCAGGCATCTCCAAGGGGTCATCGTAGGTGCATGATTGAAGAGCCGGATGCCGGCTGGCCAGCGGGAACGCTTGAATCCATCGCCCGTAGAGAAATAGCGTGGCCGTCATAGCGCGGTAACAGGGCCGTGGCAGGGATTCCTCAGTCGAATGAAGAACCGATGTGGCTATCGAAAGATTTTCGGATGGATCCTGCTGGGGTGGGCGGTTGTTTGCTCACTCCAGGCCGGGCCGCCGCCGCTGCCGCTGCAACTGTCCCTGGAAGAGGGTGCGTGGAGGGAAGAGGTCTTGGGCCATTACAACGGTGCCATCCGCATTCACGAGCAACTGCTAGAACAACCCAATGTTCCGGACCGGATCCGGGTGGAGGCGATGCACCGTTTGGGCATTTGCTACACAATGAAAGGCAACCTGATTCCGGCGGTGAATCTCTTCCTTAAGTTGCTTCGAGAGTTTCCGGATACCGAACCGTTTTCCCAGAAGGCCTCTCACAACCTCCTGCTCTTGTCGCCGGAGTCCAATCCGTCGGACCGCAGCTGGTTTCAGGATGAGCGCCTATTCTTGGGCGACTTAGCCCTGGTGCTGGATGGAGCCCTAGCGCATTCGGAGATCCACAGCGCGACCGAGGTCGCCAACGAAATAATGGGTGCCTTGCGCATGATGCGCCGACAGCTCTTGGGCCAAGACTTGCAATCGGTCGACCGCACGCTTCGGGCGATGGAGTTGCTCGAGGCGTCCTTGGCGAGTCCCAGAACCGCCGGAATACGCGCCGGGTGGATGCAAAGCCCGGGCCGGTCCTGGATGCTCGACCGGGATTCTCTGTTTGCGCCGGACGACGCCAATGCGGCCGTGGTGGAGTGTCGCGATCGGCTGTCCAGAGCCTTGGTTGCGGAGGATGCAGCCGAGATTCGTAGGCAGGCCGGTCGGGCGGCTCGGTGGGCCGATCCGGTCGTGCGTGCGGGTGAGGAATCGCTAACAGCGGGTTACTTGAAGTTGATCCAGGAATCGACCGCCGCCGTGGCGTTGAGGGCTTCGGACGGGCGCTTTCGGGAAGCCCGGGCCGTTTGGTTGCAATCCTCCCGGACGCTGAACCGTGCCTTTGGTGCCTTCACCCTGCATGTGTCGGGGTTGTCTGATTTTCCGGAGGAGATCCGACCACAATTAGTGGCGGTCCTCACCGGGGTCGATGAGGCCCTTCAGGCCATCGAGTCCACCGACGCCTCTCACGATCCGATGGTTTTGTTGTCTGCGGCCATTGAGCAGGTTCGTGCGATTGAGGCTCGGTTGATCCAACCTTCGGATCCGAAGTCTCAAAGCAAGCAGTCTGTCGATCCTGTCAACCCCGTCGCCCTCAATTCCCCGAGTGCTCAGCGACTCCGGCGTTGGGCAGACGATTGGGCCGCCGTCCGCACCACGTTAGGTGCCGGAGATCTCCTGAGGGCGCGTCAGTTGCTCAAGCCCTACGAGCTGTGAACACCCTTCCGCTGGAATCCTGAACTCGTGTTGTCGCGATTGTTTCCATCCTCTTTGGGCCTCCGCCTTAAGCCGCGGGGCGAACTGTTCGTCTCGTTGCTGGGCATCGGATTGGCTGTCGCTCTTCCGGCGGTGGCCTGGGTCTGGACCACAGTCCGCACCCTCGATCGTGATCGCCGGGATTGGACTCAAGAACTGCAAACCTTGCACCGGTTCCGGCTCGAGGAAGCCATTCGGACGCTCGACGTCGAATTGAATGCACGCGGGTCCCGCGCGGGCCACCAGACTCCGCCCCAGGTTTCAGAGGCGGGAGTGTTGTTCCGGGATCTCCTGGGTGATGCTGGAGAAGCGGTGCTCCAAGAGGGGGCTCCAGACGGGTTGTTGGTCTTGGCTGCCGATGGGACGCCATTATATCCCGCGATGGCCATCGGCGTGATTAATCCGCCGGAGGTCGACCTTCGGGGAGAGACTCTGATGGGAGCGTTCCACCAACGCCTCCTGACGCAGTCGATGGGCGATGCTTATTTGGGATTGGCGGCCCAGTGGGTCGAGCAAGGGCTCGAAGGAAGCCGGTCCCCCTCCGGTCGTTTGTACCTCCCCTCCATTGAGTTGGCCGCGCTCCAGCAACTGTCCCGAGACGATGCACGGTTCGAGCCCACCCTCGAGTCGCTGGCTCGTCGTGTGTCGCGGCATACGGCCCCGCTCATGCCCGCCAGTCAGCGATTATTTCTTTGGCGTGAACTCCAGCGACTCGGGACCCGCGCCACCTTGCCCACCGAATCGGCCGAGGTGCTCGGGTTGGCGGTTGTTCAGGAATTGGCAGGCAAGCCCGACCGAGAACATCCCACCGCGAAGACGGTGCATCTTTCTGCCGATGGTCTTGGACCAGAGGTTTGGCTGATCCCTGCACCCGGTGGCGGTGTGATCTGGTTGTACAAACGGGAGCGCCTTCATGGAGAATTGGAAGCCCGGGTCAATCGCTCGCTGGGGCCGCAAGGATACCGAGCGCAATTGGTATCCCAGCGCGATCCGGTTTCGGGAGTGGAGAATCTTCAAGCGTCCATGGGTGTGGCGTTACCCGGTTGGGCGCTGCGACTCGATACCTCGGTGGCGACGGCCGAACTGGCCGGATCGGCCCGCAGACAAGCCGCCCTCCAAATCGCCTCGGCGGCCAGCGCGGTGATCTTGGGAGCGGTTTTGAGCATCCTGGCGGTGCGCCGTTTTCTGCAGCGTGTCCGCCTGACTGAGGTACGCCATGACTTCCTGACCACTGTCTCTCACGAACTGCGCACCCCCATGACTTCCATTCGGATGCTCATCGATACCCTGGTGGCTGACCCGGATCTTCAACCCGATCGAACCCGGGCCTATTTGGAAGTCGTCTCCCGTGAAACACTTCGACTGGGCCGCTTGGTCGATGACTACCTCACCTTCGCTCGACTAGAACGCGGCGGCATGAATTATGATTTCCAGCCCACGGCTCCGGAAACCGTGGTTGAGGCCGCGGTGCGCAGCGTCGAGCCACGATTTGCGTCTCCGGGCTGCGACTTCCGCACCGAGATCGCTCGTGAGCTACCCATGATTCAGGCCGATGTTCCGTCGCTCACCACCGCGCTGTTGAACTTGCTTGAGAACGCCTACAAATACACCGGTGCCGATAAGCGTATTCTGCTCACCGTTACCCGCTCCGGTTCCACCCTCTGTTTTGCGGTCACTGACAACGGTCGCGGCTTCGACCCTCGGCAGCGGTCTCGAATCTTCGAAAAATTCTACCGCGCTGAAGGGCCTGGTAGTCCTGTCACCGGTGCGGGTCTGGGTCTCCATATCGTGAAGTCCATCGTCGAGGCCCATGGAGGCCAGGTGGAAGTGGAGACGACGCCGGGCGAGGGAAGCCGCTTCGCCATCCATATCCCGGTGGTTGCTGCGGACACAGAAAGGCACCATGAAACCTGAACTCATTTTGGTGATCGAAGATGACGCCGCCATCCTCTTTGGCCTGCGCGATAATCTTCAGCGCGCCGGCTACGAGGTGCGCTCGGCGGGCGACGGCCATCAAGGGTTGGAATTGGCGCGGACCGTGCGGCCCGACCTGGTGCTGCTAGATCTCATGCTGCCCGGCTTGTCGGGTCATGAGGTCTGCCGCCGGATTCGTGTCGATGGGCTCGAGATGCCAGTGGTCATGCTGACGGCTTTAGGTGAAGAAGCCCAAGTGGTTCGGGGGCTGAATCTCGGGGCTGACGATTACGTCACCAAGCCCTTTGGGATCGGTGAATTGATGGCGCGGATCGCCGCACTGTTGCGCCGTCACCGTCGGGTCACCCCCGATGTCGTGACCATCGGTTCGCTCGAAGTAGACCGCGGAGCGCGGCGGGTGAGCCGGGAGGGTGTGGAGATCGAATTGACCCCCAAGGAATACGGACTGCTGGAATTCTTCACCCGCAAGTCCGGCCGGGCGCTCACGCGTGAGCAAATTCTCGATGCCGTTTGGGGAGACTCTGCCGCCGTCACCGACCGCAGCGTCGATCGCGCCGTCACCACATTGCGTTCCAAGATTGAAGAGAATCCCAATCGTCCGACCCTTATTCAGACCGTGCCTCAGGTGGGATATCGTTTCGAAAGCTAACACGTCGAAGGCGAACGCTTTGAAGATTAATACCCGGTCCGATAAAACGCTTTGAGCGTCATCAGGTGGTAACAACGGAGTCCGATGCTGGAGGTGTTATGAAACTCCAAGGTCTCGTTCGAAGACTCCTGACTTCCACACTCCACCTTCGCCACCGCCTGATTATTCTCGGGTTGGCCTTAATGGCGAGCAACGCAACTCCGGTCGGTGGCCGCCTCATGGCCGCTTCTTCAACCACCTCGCCGCTGCCAAAAATTGTCGGTGGCCACTCGGCACCCAAAGGCGCGTATCCCTGGATGAGCGCTCTAGTTCTACGAGGGCAAACCCCGGTCAAAGGGCAATTTTGCGGCGGTGCGCTCATTCATCCCCAGTGGGTGTTGTCGGCGGCACACTGTGTCGAAGACATGTCGGCCTCTTCGGTCGATGTGCTGGTGGGTGGCTATGACTTGCAGTCATCCAGCGATGGCACCCGGGTCTCGGTTTCCCAGATTATCATTCACCCTCGCTTCAGCACGGTGAAGGGCGCTCTGGTCAACGACTTTGCCTTGCTCAAGCTTTCTAAACCGCTCACCGGAGTGCCAGTGCTGTCGCTGGTGGACGCCGCCAGCCAAGTTGCTCCCGGAACCCCGGTGAAGGGCATGGGATGGGGCACCACCTCGGAGGCTGGCCGGCAGTCGGCGATCTTGTTGGAGGTCGACATGAACCTCGTCAGCCTGGCCGATGCTTCCCAGGTTTATCCCGGGTTGTCACAAGCCCACCTCGCGGCCGGAGTTCCCGGAGGCGGCCGGGACACCTGCCAGGGCGACAGCGGCGGGCCACTGGTGGTCTCCGATGGGCGGGGCGGTTGGCGCCATGCCGGCACGGTGAGTTTCGGAGACGGTTGTGGTCGCGATGGCACCCCGGGCATTTACGGCAACACGATTAACTACCGGTCGTGGATCTTGCAGCAAATCGAGACCTCGGTCTCGGTAGCCACCGACGATCACGGCAACACCGCCGCCACGGCCACTGCGGTGGTATGGAATGCACCCACCCGCGGCGTTCTAGAAACCACCAGCGACCAAGACTGGTTTCGCCTCGAAGCCAGTGGATCGGTGACACTGAACCTTGTTAGTTCTGGGACCAATGATGTCCAAGGCACCTTAATCAACGCTTCGGGAGCCGTCCTGGCCCAAGATAACAACAGCGCCGGGGCTCCCAACTTCCTCATCGTTACCAATGTGGCCGCAGGCACCTACTTCTTGAAAGTGACGGGCACGGGTTTATCGAAGGGCGCCTATACAGTCCTCGCCAAGTGGACGGCGGCGCCAGTGACAGTCGGGGCTCCGGAAATCGGGTTGCTCGGTTTAAATTCAACACCCATCCCCGATGGGGCCCTGATAGCCAAGACCACCGATGGCACCGACTTTGGGGAGGTCGATCTGAGTAACGGCTCCCGCTCAACCTCCTTCTCCGTTCGCAACACCGGCAAGGCCACGCTCACCCTGGGGACTGTGCAGCTCAGCGGTTCGGGCGCGGCTCAATTCCGAGTGACCACCCAGGTGCCGTCTACGGTCGCCGCCGGTCGTTCGGCCGCATTCCAAATCACCTACGATCCGACGACGGTAGGCCGCCACCAGGCGTCGGTCAGCCTCTCCAACAATGATGCCAACGAGTCTCCGTATGACTTCGTGATCGTCGGCTCTGGAACCTCTAGCACCGATGATGTGGGGAACACCCCGGGGACGGCCACGCGCGTGGCGGTACCCTCGACGACCCCGGCTCGACTCGACGTCGCCCAAGATCAAGACGTCTTCCGATTCGTTTTGACCCAGGCCGCCACCGTGTCGCTGACCAGCACCGGTTCGCTGAATACCCGGGGAACCTTGTGGGATGCCATTGGCCAGACGGTAGCCGAAGACGACGACCTGGGTGTCGGCTCCAACTTCCGCATCCGCCGCAAGTTGTCGGCGGGGACCTACTATATCTTCGTTCGGGGCTCTTCGGGCACCGAGACGGGCGCCTACGGACTCCAGATCACCCAGTAATTCTGAGTGTCACACCGACCGCTCTGCCTCGAATGCCATGAACTCCACCAAAGCCATTTTCATTTTGTTGGGTCTAATCGTGGGACTGAACCTCGGACTGCGCCGCTCTTGGGGTCCGGAAGTGGGGTCAGATCGGAGTGATTCAGCCGATGTGGACCGCTCCGGGGATGCGATGGAAAGCCATCCATCCGATTCGGTTCGCACATCGAATTTTTCAAGCGAGAGATTTGATGCGCGAAGCCGAGGCCACGGTTCCCGGTGGGCGCCTTCTCCGATTTCCGAGCCTCCATCCACCGGATCGGTGATGGATGCAGAATCCCAGGACCTGTCATTGCAGGACTTTTCACTGCAGGACCTGTCATCGCTGGTTCAGGGCTTCGAAATGGCAGCCACGCCTGAGCAGCAGGGTCTGTGGGCCGACCGCATCGCCGCTTCGGGCGGAACGGCTGCTGTCGAAGCCCTCATCCAAGCCGTGACTCGAGCCAGTCTTAACCCGAAGTCTCCTGAAGAAGCCGAAGTCCTTCGGGAGGCCTTCAAAGGGTTCTCCACCGAAGATGAAATGGCGGCCCTGGCGATGAGCTTGGTGCAAACCCAAGACATCGACCTCATCGAAGCGGTGGTGGACACCCTCGCCCGCGGCGCTCGTTCGTCCACGGTCGAACAGTTGGTTCGGCTTCATGACGAGGCAGCCACATCAACCACGTCAGTCACGGCCCAAGCCGCGCTGGGGTGGGCCATTGAACGCATCCGAAATCCGGAGGCCTCACATGCCTTGGTTCGGTTGGTGGTCAATGCGGAACGGCCGGAGTTGGCTCATGCCGTAATCATTGCGCTGTCGTCGATCCAATCGCAGGCGATCCGTGAGCCGGACCCGTCACCGTGAACGGGCTTAAACCATTTCAGACCGTTTACCTCCCCCCTGGGACACGGCGGGTGGTCTGCACAGTCCGCCCCTTTTAGCGTGCCGTTTCTTCCGATTTTAAATCGGCCTCCGTTAGCACGATCCGGCGCACCACCGTCCGCTCGTCGCTGGTATAAAGGACATGAATTTTTCCATCCCGCGTCTGAAGGGCGGTGGGATAGCCGAAGTCGCCCTTCGGATCGGTCTCCAAGTCGAGGCGTCGTGAAAAGGTCTTCGCGCCATCCACCGATACGGCGGCTGTCAGTGGGGTCCGGTTCGTGAAGCTGTGATTGTAGACCAGCAGGTGATGTCCGGAGTTCAGCCTCAAGAAATCCACTGCGGCATTGGGATTGGGCAGCGCGCTGTCGGTGCCCTCGCTCCAAGTGCGTCCGCCGTCCCGCGACTCGGTGCGCACCATCCAACCGTCCGGACGACCCTCGTAATCCCCGCCTCGCCGGCAGAAGGCCAGCAGGTGATCGCCTTGGAGGACTGCCGGTGCGGGCTGGATGTTGCCCAGGCGAGAACCAATGCGGTTGCTTTCAGTCCAAGTCCTTTTGGTCGGATCGTATCGGAGGAAGAAGGAACGGTTGCGCGGGTCATCCAGCTCCGGGTCGGTACCGATTTCTTGATACACCGGCAGCAACCACTGGCCGTCTGTCAGCAGGACAGGTCGGTTGCGAACCATGGTGCCGGCCTCGAAGGTCACCTGGAAGGGTTCGGACCAGGTCTTGGCCTCATCGCGCGAGACCTTGGCGGTGATGCGCGAGTCGCTCCAAAGCTCGCCGTAGCGGGTGACGTAAAAGAGCCAAACCACATGGTCGGGAGCCTCCCAGACCACCGCATTGCCCAGCGCGTGGAAGGGGTTGCTGGCGATGGACACCGGTTTCGACCACCGCCGCGTGCCTGCTTTCAGGCGCGAACCGAAGACAGCCGCCTGGTTGTCTTTGTATTCACCCCGACCGCTAAAAAAGACCACGAAGAGGTCGCCGTTGTGCAGTTCGGTGAAGCTCGCCGGGTGCTTGTAGTCGCCGGTCTTGATCTCGGGCCCGAAGAGTCGTTCCCGTTCGAGGGCAGGCACCGGCAGTGCCCCCAGCAAAGCCAGAACAAGGATGGCTGAGAACTTCGCACATCGACCCAAGGGTTTCCGCAGACGAGTCATGCCGACGAGAAGACCAGCAACGGAAAACGAAGGAATAACGAAATTGGGAGAACACGGAGCTTTCCTGAAATGAGGGGAGGCTCTAAACAGCGCCCCCCGCTGACGTCATGCTTGATCAATTCATCACCCGCATTGCTGCCGAGTTGAACCTGCCGGCCACTAAGGTTTCGGCCACCGCTCGCCTGCTGGGTGAGAGTGCGACCGTGCCCTTTATCGCCCGATATCGAAAGGAAGTGACTGGAAGCCTGGATGAGGTGGCCATCACATCCATTCGCGACCGGTTGGCCCAACTCACTGAATTGGAGCAACGCCGCGAGGCTATCCTGAAATCGTTGGTCGAGCGCCAACTCCTCACCGAGACGTTAAAAGCCTCCGTGGAAGCGGCCGATACCCTCTCCGCCCTCGAAGACTTGTACGCGCCGTTCCGCCCGAAGCGCCGTACTCGTGCGACTATTGCCAAGGAGGCGGGCTTGGAACCGTTGGCCGAGCAGCTTTTCAACGAACAGGCCACGGTCGATCCGTTGGCGGTCGCAGCGGGTTTTGTGAATGCCGAGAAGTTGGTGCCCGACGTGGTCGCAGCTCTGGCCGGTGCCCGGGATATCTTGGCCGAGCGTTTCAGTGAGGATGCCGCAACCCGGTCGCGTCTGCGGGAGCTCTACTGGGAATCGGCCCAGGTGCGATCCAAGGTGATGACGGGCAAGGAAACCGAAGGGGCCAAATTTAAGGACTACTTCGACTGGACCGAGCCCGTCGCCAAGATTCCCAGTCACCGGATGCTGGCCATGCGCCGAGGTGAAGAGGAGGGGGTTCTGCTCGTTCGCATCACGCCCCTAGAAGAGTCGGCGATCGCCATCCTCGAGGGGCTCTTCGTCAAGGCCCGTGGCACACCCGGAGCCGAGCAGGTACGCCTGGCGGCCGTGGACAGCTTTAAGCGCCTGGTGGGATTCTCCATCGAGGCCGAGGTGCGCATTGAGTCCAAGAAACGGGCCGATTTAGAAGCCATCCGAGTGTTCTCCGAGAACCTCCGGGAACTGCTGCTGGCACCGGCTCTCGGACAGAAGAACGTGCTCGCTCTGGACCCCGGATTCCGGACGGGCTGCAAGACGGTGGTGCTCGATCGTCAGGGCAAGCTCCTGCATCAGGATGTCATTTACGCCACCGCGGGTGGAGCACAGCAGGTAGCGCAGGCGGGAGAGAAGGTTCGAGAGTTCGTGACTCGGTTTGGTATCGAGGCCATTGCCATCGGCAACGGCACTGCCAGCCGTGAGACCGAGCAGTTCATTCGATCCCTGCACCTGGCAGCGAACATCCCTGTGGTGCTTGTGAACGAAAGCGGCGCCTCGATTTATTCGGCGAGCGAGGTGGCCCGTGAAGAATTCCCCGATCAAGACCTGACTGTCCGGGGTTCGGTGAGCATTGGTCGTCGCCTAATGGACCCGCTGGCCGAATTGGTGAAGCTCGATCCGAAGTCCATTGGTGTCGGCCAGTACCAGCACGATGTGGATCCCAATGCCCTCCAGCGCGGTCTGGATGACGTCGTCGTGTCGTGTGTGAATCGGGTGGGTGTCGAACTGAACACCGCCAGCAAGCAATTGCTCAGCTATGTGTCCGGTCTGGGTCCATCGCTGGCCGCCAACATTGTCAGCCATCGCAACGAGCACGGGCCGTTTCGCTCCCGCAAGGAATTGCTCAAGGTATCCCGCCTGGGCCCGAAGGCCTTCGAGCAATGCGCCGGATTTCTCCGCATTCATGAGGCTGAAAACCCTCTGGATTCCAGCGCTGTTCATCCGGAGCGCTACGAATTGGTCGATGCCATGGCCAGTGATCTCGGGTGCGCTGTGAGCGATCTGGTGCGTGACGGGGGGCTTCGCGGCAAGATCCGTCCGGAGAAGTACGTCACCAGCGAAGTGGGTCTACCGACGCTGAAGGATATTCTGGAGGAGTTGGCCAGACCTGGACGCGATCCGCGCCAAGGCTTCGAGGTGTTCGCCTTTCAGGAGGGTGTTGAAAAAATTGAACACCTTCAGCCAGGTATGAAGCTGCCGGGTATCGTGACTAATGTGACGGCCTTCGGAGCGTTTGTGGATATCGGTGTGCATCAGGATGGGCTAGTTCACGTCAGTCAGTTGGCAGACCGCTTCGTGAAGGATCCGTCCGAGATGGTGAAGGTGGGTCAGAAGGTTCGGGTGACGGTGACCGAGGTAGACCTGCCCCGTAAACGCATCGCTCTCTCGATGAAGGCCAATCCGCAAATTGGTGTTCAGCGCGAGCAGCGCACCGCACCCAATGCCCCGCGGGCTCCCCAATCCGGTGGTGGGCGTCCTCCTCATCGGCCGGCATCGCGGCCTTCCATCGAACCCAATTCCGGCGGTTGGAACGCCTTGGCCGACGCCTTTGATCAGGCCCAACAGCGCGATGGGAATTGAGGCGTTCAGCCGGAACAATTTAGGATAGCCGCCCGCCCGGTGGGCCCTTGAAGCGTCGGCGCTCGGAGCCGAACCAGATGAGGGCCATGACCGCTGCGCTGCCCAGCAGGATAGGCAGTGCCTGTTGATTGGGCGGTTGCACGCCGATCACCAGCAGAAAGAGGCAGCCCAGGCTGGCCAAGACGGCGAGCGGTTTGAAGGCGCGTCCAAGCTGGAAAGGGCCGAAGCGGGTCCAGGTGCGTCCGTGGGCCCAGGCTCCCGCGGCTACCGGCAGCACGTAGCTGAGGTAGAGGAACACCGCGCACACCGCCGCGATGGTTTCATAGCGCAGCAGAATCACTAGAGCCACCGAGGCTAGGGCGCTGCTCCACACGGCCGCTGAGGGCGAGTGCGTGGTGGGGTCGACCCGTTTTAGCCAACGGGAGCCCGGGAGGCCATTGTCCCGGGCGAAGGCGTAGGTCATCCGCGAGGCCGAAGTCAGCGCGGCCAATCCGCAAAGGTACTGGGCGGTCACCACGCCGGCCAGCAGCGCAAGGGCAAACCCTTCTCCCAGGACCGATCGAAGGATCCAGGGGACGATTTCGATTCCCTTGGCGGCCCCGGTCTTGAGGTCGGGCATGGCCAGCAGCAGGGCCACGATCATCACCCAGCCGAAACCGGCCGACACGGCCACCGAACGCACGATGCCCTTGGGTACGTTGCGGGTGGCGTCCAGCGTTTCCTCCGAGGTGTGGGCCGAGGCATCGAAGCCCGTGAGAGTGTAGGCGGGTAACAAGAATCCGAGGCAGAAGAGCCAGGGTAGGGAGTCTTGTTTGGGGAAGACGGGCGAACCTTCCGGCAAACCGCTGAAGTTGGTGAAGGTCCACAGGCGCGACCATTCCCAGTGCGGTGTGGCCACCAGCAGGGCGACCGTCATCACCGAAGCGATCCCCAGGATGAGCCAGCCACTGAAGTCGGTGAGTCGGGTGGTCCAGCGATTGCCGTAATGGTTGAGCAGGGCTTGAGACAAGGTCATCACCGACACGGAGATGACGCGGACGGTTCCAGCGGATTCCGCGGCCGGAGTCCATCCGAAGGCTGCGGTAGCGAAGTCGAAGGTGCCGGTGTTGATCGCCGCCAGCACGGTGATCAGACCAGCGAGGTTGAACCAAGCGGTGACCCAGCCGCAGGCGCGTCCGCCCAGCAGGCTGCCCCAGTGGTACAAGCCGCCGGCTGTCGGGAAGGCGCTGGCCACCTGGGCCATGGTGGCTGCCACGCACAGGGAGAAGAGACTGACCAGCGGCCATCCGATTCCAAGGCTGGCGCCTCCGGCACTGTTGAAGCCTACATGGAATGAGGTGATGCCGCCGGAAAGGATGCAAATGATGGCCAGCGACAGGGCGAAGTTGGAGAAGCCGCTCATCCGGCGGGCAAGTTCTTGGCGGTAGCCGAGTTCGCGCAGGCGTTGCTCGTCTGGGGATTCGCTGGGCATCGTGGGGGGAAGTGCCGTGGAAGGGTTAGGTTTCAATCGCCGCCACACCCTCCGCCACCACCGCAACCTGCAGACCCACACCCTGAGGATCCGCAGCCCGAGGACCCGTCCGAATGGCCGTGATGTCCGCCGCTCGAATCTGCTGCGCAACCGCTCCCGATGCCTCCGCTTCCGCAACCGTTTGAACCGTGCTTGGAGGCGGAATTGCTGCCGGAGCCGCTGCCGCGGGCGGTGCGGAACATGAGCCAACCCAACCCTGCGGCCACCACGACGACAGAGGCCATGACGAACAGACCATTGCCGATGAGTGCCTCGCCATTGACCTCCGAACAGCCGACCGCCGCGCCGGAGAGTCCGAGAATCCCTAGCAGGCCGAAGCCTGTTCGTCGCAGAGCGCGCTTGGGCAGGCACCAGTGAGAGGCACGATCGATCCGTTGCCAGCGGGCCTGAGGAGCGAAACGCACGGAAGGTTCCGGCCAGATGTCGGCCGGGGGTTCAGAGTTGAAACACCGGCGATAGCTGGCGCGGGTGGCCTCATAATTTTCTAGGAATCGGTCGTCTTCGGCGGGGCCGCCCCGGGTGGGTCCGTGGTGCAACCGATGTTGCAGCACCTGGGTGCAAAGTTCGTCCCAGTAGGAGCGGCTATAGACCAGATGCAGGTGCCAAGCCTGGTCGACCTCATCGGATGGGGTGACCGAGTGGCCGGCTCGCAAGGCGAGGAAGAGAAAGCGTCGGTATTCTTCGACGACCCGTTGGGCGAATCCGAGCTGCCAACCGTTCTCACGGGCCAGTCGTTGAGTGAAGCTCAGCGCGTCGCCGATGTTATCCAATTCAAAGGCGACCAACCGTTTCCAAAGGGGATCTTCGTTCAAAGTCATGATACCTTCGAGGAGGGTTTGAATTTCCGATGAAGGAGGGCTCGTGCAATCCCTCTCTCATAATAAATACCGAACCGCCGGGCCTAGATTGTCAAATTCACAGAAAGGGTCGGTCCCACCTATTTACACAAAAGGGGACACTCTATACTCTACTGTTGTTGTAAGGGCTCTGCGGGAACGGTCCTGCGCTCGCAGGGAAGCTCTGGAAAGGATGGGGCTTTCGCGCTGTGCGCGAGGGGTTGCTTGATCGCTTCCAATGCTCGCTCCGGCCCGGTCCCACTGCCGCTGCGGCTGGGCGAAGTCTCAGGGGCGCGGTCGGTCCAAAGGGGTGTTGGTTGATTGTGTGTGGTCGTCGGAGGGTGATGGCGGTGTGCGGGTGGTGGGGCTCCTTGGGATCGGCTCCGAGGGGTCATTCTTGTCGAGTCCACCTCGGGGCATTTTCAAACGAGTCAGGACATTCGTTGCAGGGAAGGTTGCTTCAGGGGCGAGTTGTGATTTCCATGACACGACCATGCTGTCGATTCTATGGAGACTTCGGGTGGCGGTGATGACGTTGCCGCTGTGGGTATTGTTGGCCAGTCCGGGTCGTGCGGCCAATCCGCGGGGAGTGGCTTCTATCCAATCGGCACAAATCCTCGAACACACACGGGTCCTGGCGAGTGATGAGTTCGAGGGGCGCGGTCCGGGCACTCCGGGTGAGGCCAAGACTGTGGGTTATCTGGTGCAGCAATTTCGCCGTGCGGGACTTCAGCCAGGGATGCCTGACGGATCTTGGACTCAGGATGTTCCCATCGTGGGGGTGAAGTCTTCGGTGGGCTTTACTCTCGGGGGAGAAGCGCTGGTGGGGCCTCAGGATTATGTGGCCTGGAGCCCTCGTCTGGGTGGCGATGTGGCGGTGCCGGAAAGCGATGTGCTCTTCATGGGTTACGGGATCCACGCTCCGGAGTACGGATGGAATGACTTTCGTGATGTGGATGTGCGGGGCAAGACGATCATCGTCCTCATTAATGATCCGCCGATTCCTGATCCGGCCAAGCCTGACCAGCTCGATCCGAAGTGGTTCGGTGGCAAGGCCATGACTTATTATGGCCGTTGGACTTACAAGTTCGAGGAGGCGGGTCGCCGGGGTGCGGCTGCGGTGTTAATTATCCATGAGACGGCTCCGGCGGCGTATCCGTGGTTCGTGGTGATCAACTCTTGGGGTCGTGAGCGCTTCGATTTGGAGTCCAATGACTCCCCTCGGAGCGACATCGCGGGCTGGATGAGCCTGGAGCGGGCACAAAAGCTCTTCGCAGCCAATGGCACCACCTATGAGGCCATGAAGGAGGCTGCCAGGAAGCCCGGTTTTCGGCCGGTGACCTTGAAGCAAAAGGCGGCGTTCACGGCACACAATGAGTCCCGCTCGCTGAAATCCAAGAACGTGCTCGGGATGGTTCGGGGGCGCGATCCGAAGCTCCGCGACGAGTGGGTCGTGGTCACCGCGCACTGGGATCACTTAGGCCGCAACGCGAGCCTCGAGGGCGACCAGATCTTTAACGGGGCCGCCGACAACGCCATCGGCACGGCTGGACTCCTCGAACTGGCCGAGGCGTTTGGAACCGCCTCCAAGGCACCCAAACGTTCCATGCTCTTTCTCTCGGTGACGGCCGAGGAGCAGGGGCTCTTGGGCGCGGCGCATTATGTGGCGCAGCCGGTCTACCCATTGGCCAAGACGGTGGCCAATCTCAACATGGATGGAGCCAACCAGTGGGGCCGGACTCGTGACCTTCGCCAAATCGGCCGGGGTGCTTCAACGATTGATGCCGTCCTGGATTCCGTGGCCAAGTCCCGCGGTCGGGTGGTCTTGCCAGATGCGCATCCCGAACGCGGTGGCTTCTACCGCAGCGATCATTTCGAGCTCATGAAGGGCGGTGTGCCGGCGTTGTACATCAAGGCCGGTGATGACTACCTCGGCAAGCCGACCGGATATGGCGAGGCCAAGGTCAATGAGTACATCGAGCGCGATTACCACAAGGTCAGCGATCAGGTGAAACCCGACTGGGACCTCAGCGGGGCTGCCGAGGACTTGCGCTTGTATTACGACATTCTCTGGCGCCTGGCTGAAGACCGTCGCACCCCGCAGTGGAATGTGGGCAGTGAATTCAAGGCGGCCCGTGAGGCTTCAAAAGTCTCCAAGGCCACGCTAAAATAAAGGCGGCCCACCGCCGCATCGAATCTCTGGAGTTGCCGACGGGTCAGATGCCCTGAAGCGGTGCGTCGGCGTCACCAAAGCGCGGAAGTCGGACTCCCATCTTGTCGAGCAGCGACAGGTGCAGTGAGCACAGCTTGCGGTGGCCGTCGCCCGCCTTGGAATAGTCGAGAACCCGCCCGCCTTGGAGTGCACCTCCAAGGCCTCCGACCGTGAGCACCGGGAGCCGGGTGTTGTCGTGTCGTTCGCCCGACCACATGTTGGACAAATACAGGAGGCAGGAGTTGTCGAGCACGGTTCCGTCCCCCTCCGGCATCGCATCGAGGCGGCCCGCCAGATAGGCGAGGTTGCCGACGTAGTAGCGGCAGATGCGCTCGTAGGACTCGGATAGGTCGTTGTGCGAGGCCGAGTGATGCGCATCGCGGACGTTGAGGAAGGGGTAGAAGAGGCCCGAGAGATCGCGGCAGAGAACCAGGGTAGCCACGCGCGTTTTGTCGGTCTGGAAGGCCAGGGCGACGATGTCGCACATGAGTCGCATGTGCTCGCGGATGTCCTCCGGTAGACCGTTGTCAGGACGCTTCATGGTTACCATCGGTCGACCCTTGTCACGGGCGCGATCCGCCGCCTTGGCGGTGTCTCCGCGCATGCGGTCCACGCGCTTCTCCACCTCGCGGACGCTCGAGAGGTATTCGTCGAGGCGACGGTTGTCTTCGGCACTGACCGAGCGACTCAGTGACGACAGGTCGTCCCGGACTCGGTCGAGGATACTCCGGGTGCGCTGGTCGCCGCGGTTCTCGAAGAGGGCGTCGAACGCCAGCGATGGGTACACTTCCATCGGCACCGGCGAGTCGGCGCTTTGCCAGGAGATATGAGAGCTGTAGGCCATCGAGAAATTGCTCTCGTGGTATCCAGTGATGGGTTGCTCACAGCCCAGCACGAGGCTGGGTTGGACCGTGTCCTGCCCAATTTGATTCGCCAGGACTTGATCCATGCTAATGCCGCCCCGGAGTACCGCGCCCTTCATGAGAGGCATGCCTGAGAGGATGTTGCCGGTCTGCCCAGGATGGATGCCCACTCCCACGGCGGGCCGGTTGAAGAGACCCTGGATGACGTTGAGACGGCTCCGGAAGGGCGCCAGCGGTTCGAGGGTCTTGCTCAGTTCCATCTGGGCTCCGGACCCCTTGGCCCACCAGTGGTCCCCATTAATTCCGTTTCCAACAAACAGGGCTGCGAAGCGCTGTGGATAGGCCGTCGCAGCAGCCTCCCCGGTCGGTGTGGCCGCGCCCCAGACCCGGACCGATTCTAGCCAGGGCAGGGTCATGGTAACGCCCGTGCCACGGAGGAAGGTTCGGCGATTCAACCGCTGTTCTCGTGAGGATGAAGACATGGTTCGTTTAGTTTCGAGTCACGGGATCCTGAGGGCCTGTCTGTAGGCGTTTGTGGAGGAACTGTCGGCTAGTGACAACGCTTTCCAACAGGCCACTGAAGGGGTGGTGGTTGGCGCTCAGGTGGGACTTCATTTCTGCGATGAGGGGTTCATCACCCAGGATGAGTGTCCGACCCAATCCATAGGCCAGGAGTTTGCGGCACACGGTGTCGAGGAAATCATCGCGGCGGTGTTGTCGGAGATAACCCACCAATCCGTCGAGCCCCTCGCCTTGAGCGCCGCCGGGAAACTCAGCTCGCGCATCGATCGGATGTCCGGCCAGGTCCACGGCCCGCCGCTCACCCACAGGGCCGTAGCCTTCAAAAACCAAACCCATGGAATCAAAACGGGCATGGCATTCGGCGCAGCCGGATTGTTTTCGATGGGCTACAAGGGCTTCGCGTAGCGTGAGTTGGCCGAGGCTGCGTTCGTCCTTCGGGAGCTCGGGGACAGTGGGCGGTGGCGGCGGGATCCGTTCACCGAGAACCCTTCGGACCACCCAGTAGCCACGCTTCACCGGACTGGTGCGCAGGCCCGGCGAATTGGCCGTGAGGAAGACGGCCATGGGCAGGAGTCCGCCGCGGCCGTGCTCGCGGGCGTTCGCCACATGGACCCAGGTGTCCGAACCCGCGGGCTCCGGGGTGATGCCATAGTGGCGGGCCAGCGGGCCATTCACAAAGGTGTCCCGGGCCTCGAGTAAATCGAGGACCGATCGATCCTTCTGGATCACATCGACGACAAAGTGCAGCGGTTCTTGGTACATCGCGCTGCGCAGCGCGTTGTTGAAGGCGGGAAAGTGTTCCCGGTCCACGCCGTTGTGCTCTTGGAAGCGATGGAATTCGAGCCAGTGGCCGGCGAATGCCTCGGCAAAGTAGACAATGCGGGGATCCTGGACCATACGACGAACTTGAGCCCGCAGCTCCCGGGGGCGGTGAAGCTCGCCGGCCGCTGCGCGGGCTCGCAGCTCGGTATCCGGCGGACCCGCCCAGAGAAAATAACTGAGGCGACTGGCCAAAGCCGCATCGGAGAGAGGCACTGACGCGGCAGTTGATGCGTCACGACGGCCTGAAATCGTGCGACCGCTCCCTTCGACCAGGTCTAGGCGGAAGGAGAACTGGGGCGACATGAGCACCCGTACCACGCAGTCCCGCATCGCCTCCTCATGGCTGAGGCCGTTCTTTCTTCGAGAATCCTGATAAAAATTTTGGAGTGCTTCCCGCTCGGGCGCCCGCAGGGGGCGTCGGTAGGCCCGCTCGGCGAAGCCATCCAGGAATGCCCGGTGGCTCTGTTCTGCCGTTTCGTGCAGCAGCTGCAGTCGGGTGATTTGCCGCGCGGTGTCCGCGAAGTGATCCCTAATGGCCTGCCGCGCGGTGTCACTGGCGTTATTTCGAGCGGCTTTGGCCTCGTAGAGTTCCCCAAGTTGTCGGATTTTTTCGGTGGAATGGATCGACTGGTCTTCGGGCCGAAATGGGTCGAACTCTGGGTCACGCAGGAAAGCCGAGTCGGTTCGCTCAAACCACACGAGACTCGTCAGCATGCGATGCGGAACGGACGCCAGGAACCAGAATTGGTCCCACAGTTTGTCCAACTCGCGCTGACCGGCATCGCTCAGAATGAGGTCGTAGAGGGGTTGGTCGTCGCGGAAGTAGCCGGTCATGCTGTGCAGGCCTGCGCTGAGCAGTCGGCCGGCGTTTTCTTGCTCCTTCTCCGCGTCGAGGTACACACGGCCGCGTTCAGTGATGTAGAAGGCGTCCGGGAAGAGGTCGGCGAAACGAGCGAAGGCCGCCTCGTATTCTGCACGATCCACCGCGTCAGCCGGGACCTCCAATTGCGGCAGCCGCTCCCGTTTCTTTGCCGCCACCATTTGCGTGAGTGCTGACGATTCACGGGTCACCAAGGTGGGCGCCAGAGAGACGCCGCCTCGCTGCACGATATTGGGCGTGGGCGCTTGGATATGGGCGCCGGGCTTTTGCCGGGGAGCCTGAGCCGGGGTGTTGGTCTTTACTGCAATCTGGGCGGCCAGCTTCGTTCCATGAGTCTGTCCGTCCATCGACCACAAAGCACCGGGATCCCAGCGCCGTCGGTTGGCGGCCATTTGACGGTTCTTCCAGAGCACCAGCGTTTGTGAGCCGTCGTGGATGGGTGGGGCGCGCAAGTTGGCCACATCGGGCACCAGTCGTGAGCGCAGAGCATTCACTTCGCTGCGAAGACGTTCGCAGGCCGGACGAACACCCCCTTCAATCGTGCTTCCGATCGTTGATCGTGGCCCCGGTTCTGGCAGGGCTCGCCATTCGGCTTGAACCCAGGCCATGGGGCCGACCGTCTCGCCGGGGTGCTGCAGAGCGCTCCAAATTCGAGCGAGGTACTTCGGGCTAATTTTTGCGTCGGAGGCGATCCGTTCGAGCGAGGCGTTGCCGAGGCCCAGCCGCGTGCGGTATCGGAATCGCCAAGCGGCCTCGAGGTAGTCAGCCAAGTCGGTGGGTTGGCGCCGGTAGAAATCGACGATGCGGAACACCGCCCATTTGTCGCGGTCAGTATCGGCGATGACCGGATGGGCGGCGAAGGTGAAACCCTCGGGCTGGAGCACCAGATGATTAGCCACTTCCCGGGCCGCCTCGAGGTACTTCTTTACGAGCGCCGGCGACAGGGCCAACGACTCGGCCGAATTGTCGAATCCGGCCTGGTTGGCGGGATCCAGCGGAAAGTTGCGCGTCGGCCGCAAATCGACGCCGGTGAGCTCAGCAATGGAGTGGTCGTACTCAGCATTATTCAGGCGGCGCGCGGGCAACGGGCCAGGATCCCCCGCTTGATGTCGGGCCTCTCGTTCCCGAAGGGCCTCGATCCAGGCCACCATTGCTTGGCGCTCCAGGCTCGATGGCTGGGTCTTGGATTTGACCGGTGGCATATCGCCGGCGCGGAGCCGGTCCAGCACTCCATCCCAAGTAGCAAATTCGCCGAGCACTTCGGGCACGGAGCGAAAACGCTCGAGATCCAACTCCGCCTTGCGGGTGACCCCGTCATGACAGTCGTTGCAATACTGCTTCAGGAAGGGGCGCACCACTTGATCGAAACCCGGTTCCAGCGCGGGTCGAGGGGCCGCGTGAAGGACGCAGGCCATAGCCCAGGCGAGGACCCAGACGACGAGCATTTTTGGTGAAGGACCATTCTTCGGCATGTATCGAAAACCAGTCACAGGGTGTGTCTGAGAATGAAGGGCAATTTGAACTTTGAACAGTGGGAGACTGGTGGCGATCTCTGGCACTGACGACGGGCCTCGCCTTGGAACGTTTCAGTGGCGGCCGCTTTCAATCTTGAGCCGTGATGGGGTCGATTCGATGGAGAGTTCGTTGTCCGCTTCAATTCTCAGAACCCTTCGAAGGAGGCGCAGGAACCGGCGAGGCCTTTTCGAGTGGCGACGTCTCGAGCGGCGGGATCGTCGGGGGCGCCAGAATGGTTGCCGTGAGGGCTGGGTGAGTCGGTTGTCGGAAGAATCCTCCGGAGGCGAAGCTCTTCCAGGCTGAACCTAACCAACCCAACACGGAGATCGCCAACCACAGCGCCCAGAGCAGCATCGCGAAGCGGTACCACCAGATGGACACCGAGACACAGCTGCACATCGGCAGGGAGGTGCCTTCGCTTCGGGCTTGGAACCAGCGGAGGAGGGTGCTGGTGGAACCGTTGCCGAGGATGAACATCTTCGGGTTACCCAAGAGTCCGGCACTGACCGCAAAGAGGAGGATGCCCAGAGCCGTGGCCGTCAGCGCCACCAGTCCCAACTGGGAGGCATTGTACCCCAGCCAGGGCAACGTCTGGAACCGCTCGTGACCGCGCCATTGCAGCAGGAAGAACCAGCCAATCACCGTGAAGGCAGCCCAAAGCGGAACCTGGGTCAGACCGATCATCAGAAGCATCCACTGCAACGAGCGCAGCGGAGACTTTGGGATGCGACCCAGTGCGAGAGCCGTGAGGAGCGAGGTTAGTAAAATCACCCAGAAACGCACGGCGGGTCCGCGTCGGGGACCCGAGGCCCACAAGACCCAGCGATCTTCACCGACACCCAGTGAACTCTGGATGTTGGCGCTCTCGACCGGCAAGCGCACGGCGCCATTATTGGCTTGGAAACCCAGTGGCAGGTTTTCTTTCCAACCGACCGAAAGCAGCTGCTCGCCGGGCCGCAGTGGAATCACCAACTTGGAGCCCTCCCGACGGACGGGGATTTCTCGGCCCAAGTGGGTGAGCCGTGTGATATCGGCCTCGGCGGGCAGCTCGATGAGAAAATCTTCGCCGAGGCTGCAGCGGATGGACAGATGGAGGGTGGAAAGGCGTTGGCGTTGCCCGAGAGTCACTTCGTGAATCGCTCGATTCAGGGTCACTGTGGCCCCAGCGATGCCTTCCGGACGGTGGACCTTCAGGTTCACCGTCTCTCCGGGCCACGGTTGCCAGACGGGCTCTAGTTGGGTGTTGCCGGATTCAAAGACCGGAGCCAAGCCAGACAGCGACACGTTCCACACCGGCGAGGCGACCAGGTGCCAGCGTTCGATCCAAGTGTCGGTGGGGTGGGTGGTTAAGGTAAGCGTCTCCACCGGGGCCAGGCTGCTCTCCCACGAAAACGCAGTGTCTTGCGCCCCGAGGCGGACCTCCATGCCGCCGTCTTGCACGACCCGTCCTTGCGACAAGACATTCTCGCCGGGCAACAGAGGGATGCGCATCGACACCGCCTTGCCCACGGGCGAAAGACGTTGGATCACGGTTTGGAGTTGCCACTGCAGGCCCAGCTCCAGACGGCGCTGCACGGCCACGATTGGCTGGAGATCTTGGCGATCATACGTGGCGGCCGCTGCAGCCACTTTCTGTTTCGGTGAGAAGAAGACTTGTTGTTCTGGGACCCCATCGGCACGGACTCCGACCACGGTCCAGTCCGGGGCATCGATGGACACCTGACGCGGCTTGAGCAGGTAACTCCATTCCCAGTCGCCGGTGTTGGACAGCAACGCCTCCACGCGGACCCGATGGACACCAGGAGGCAGCACGGTCCACAGGTAGCCATCGTCCCGACGCAGTGCGGCAGCCCACCGCCCGTTGACCACCACCGAGAGCGGGGAGTAGGCCGGAAGGCGTCCAGGCAGTGGGACGGCCGTCTCGGCGGCGCAGTGGACTTCGACGTCCATCAGGAGTTGTTGGCCGCTGAGTTTCATGGCGACGGCCGAAATGCTGGCCGCATTCGGGAAGGCGTCCGATTTCTCCAACAACCGCTGTCGGAGGGTTTCCAGGGTGGTCGCGTCCGGAATCCCGGCAGGGGTCGTTGGTGCCGCCACCGGAGCAGCGGCCAATTGCTGGATAGGTGCCTGGACCGGTGCCCGGCTCGGTGGGTTCACCCGCACCGGAGCCTCGGCCGCCTGCAAGGACGTGCCGGTGAAAAGCGTCGAGGCCAGCCACAAGGCAGCGGTGATGGCTACTGTTGTAGCCGCTGTTGTGGCCATGGGAACCGGCGGATTCGTGGGACGAGCCTCCGATCGCCCCGATCCACCGTGCCTCAACAGTGTGACACCGAGGGCCAGCAGCAGGGCGGTTCGAAGGAGGGTGAGCAGCCGTTCGATCGATTGCGGGATGAGCACCGGGTGCAACCGCTGCGAACCTTGGACTGGGCCATTCCAGCCAAAGCTCACCGAGCGCCAGGTCCATTCCGGCAACCCGGGGCCCGTTTGGATCCGTGCCTTGACGTCTTGTCGGAGGTTCTCGAAGGCCCCCTGCGACTGGGCCGGGGCGGCCGGGGAATCGGACAAGCTCGAAGCCGTTGTGGTTAATCCGTAGCGTTGCATCAGCTCCTTCGATGAAGCCCCCGCACGCCGGGGCAACTCAGCGTTGTTCGACACCGCTGCAGCGTTGAGGCCGTCGACCGTTTCGCCGGGGATGGGCGTGGGTGTGACTTCGGTCTGTTCGAGTTGCGGGTACAAGGCCTGCTGGATTTGCCGCGTTAGGAAGGGAACGAGGAAGAAGAGCAATGTGCCGACGGAAAGCACTTGTGCGATTCGCAGCAAACGCCGTCCCAGACCTTGAGGGATATGGGGTTCGAGGGCGATGGGCACCAAGAGGATGAGCCACAAGAACTTGGGTGCGCCGTACTCATGGTACGAGAGACCGAAGGCCACAAAGGCCAAGAGTGCGGTGGCCCAACCCCGGATCCGGAAGACCGCCAAGGTGAAGATGAGCAGCAGGAACAAATCGAGCAACGTCCACGCGGTGAGCCAGTCACCGTGGACCCAATCGGCCCCGAAGAGAGCGAAGAGTCTCCAGCCGGGTGGCAGGTTCAAATGCACTCGGACCGATTCCGCATCGGAGCGCCAACCCGTCGCCGGCAAGGAAGTCGGGTGCGACAACCGACCGATGGCTTCCACGTCGACAGTTCGGGAGCGGAGTTCGACACCGATGGCCCCGTTCTCCGGATTGCGGGTGATGAGTTGACCTTCGCCACCGCTGCGTACGGATCCTAACTCCTGGCCTTCGGCCGCATCGAGACGCCAGACCTGCTGCATTTGGCCAGAAATATGGTCCTGAAAGGTCAGGCCTTGTCCGCCTTCGTCGAGCCATAGCTCTCGCACAATGCTCAGGCCCGCAGGCTTCTGGGTTCCCATGCCGCGCATGCGTTCCACCAGTTTGAGGGTCGTGGCGACATCCCAGCGGTACACCGGCAGGCCCTGCCAGGCTTTGGGAAAATAGCTCTGGGACGGATCGATGGCCGGGGGGCCGACGAACTCCATGACTCGGAACTCAGGCCGAGCTCGAAAAGCAACCAACTCGTCGGCCACCGGCTTGCGGGTCCCGCGGGCGAACTGGATCTCCCGGGGGTTGTCCAAACGGAAGGCGTCGAGGCGGAAGGTCCACGTGCCGGCCCGCACCTGGACTTTGGCGTGTCCTGAATCATCCACGCTCACGGGAATGGGCGACTGGATCGCCGCCAGTTTCCATCCTTCGGGCAGCAAGGCCCCCAGGTCTTCCTCACGGCTCTTGCCCGCGACGGTCAATTCCACCTCCTGGCGCCACCACAGGGGAATCCCGTCCTCGAGGACCGAGAAGAGTTTCACGCCCAGAAAATTGCGCTCAGTGGTTTCGGTCGTGCCATCACGCCGGAGCCAGAGCAGTCCTTGGGCATCCCAGGCAGGGTTCTCCACCACCTTGCCATCTCGACTGAGTGCGAGGATTCCGAGCGAGGCGGGAATCCGGAGGTTCTGGGGCAGTTCGGTCCACCGGTAGCGCCCCTCGAGCCGGGTGTCGCCCGCCACAACGCGCACCGAAGGAACTCCGTCCCGTTCGACCACGACGATCGGTCTGCCGCCGGCCTGAACGTCTTGCGGCCAGACCTCGGAACTTCCGGGCAGGGGGATCCACGTTTCATGGAAGGCCATCACCGACAGGGAAAAACTCCCGCCCGAGTTGGTCACCTGAAGGTCCAATCGGGAGGGCCAGAAGCATCGGTGGGTTTTCGGATCCGAATAGGGTGTCGGGCAGAAGCGGTGTGGGTCGTTCCAGGTGGCCCAGGATTCCCACTCGCGCAAGGCCGGAGGGATGGAGCGGGGTTCCTGAGCGGTCGCGGAGAGCTCGAGCGACAGAAAAGCCAAGAGGAATAGCAGGAAGCCTGTCACGGAGTTCATGGTGTTGGACTTTGAAGGTCTGCGATTTGCAGAGCCAATTGATAAACTGGATTCGGGCATCGAGAAAACCAATGGGGCCGATGCCTTGGCGATACTCCCTGGAGGCCGGAGTCGGCAACCGGGATTTCCTTCCTGGCGAGACTTTGGTTCGATTTGGTGCTCTTGAGCCTCGCGTTTGACGGATGGCACAACTGGTGGCAGAAGGCAGGGCAGTTCGGTAACCCAAACACCCGGACCTCCACTGATCTCCCATGACCATGAATCCGCCCGAGACCTCCGTGCCCCTCGATTCCATCGAGTGGGGATTCCGACAAATTGATCAGGACATCCGATGGTTGGCCGATTCGCTGGCAGAAGTGCTTTCCGGCTTGGGAGAAGACGAACTGGCGCGCTGGATTCCGTGGGCGTCCCAGGCCGATCCGGCCCTCGCCGCGGGCGGTGAACCGCCGGCCCGATTGGGTCTGGCACTGGCTATGGCCTTCCAACTCCTCAACACCGTCGAAGAGCGGGTTTCGGAGACCTTACGAGAGCGGCGTGAGGAGTCGGGATCGCCAGAGGCCGAACGAGGGCTTTGGGCCGACCAGTTGGTGGAGCTGGTTCGGGCGGGTGGCACGGCCGAAACCATCCTGGAGACCCTGCAACGCGTCGAGGTGGAGCCAGTCTTCACAGCCCACCCGACTGAGGCCAAGCGCGCCTCTGTGCTTGAGCAGCACCGCATGCTCATGCAGTTGCTTCAGAGTGCTGGTCGATCTGGCAACCGCAGAGCCCAGCGGGTCGAATTGACCGCGCTCCTCGAGCGATTGTGGCGCACGGGCGAGATCCTCATCGAAAAGCCCACCGTGGCCGATGAGCGCCGCAACATGCTCAACTACTTGCGCGATGTGTTGCCGGGAGTGGTGCCTGAGTTAGACCGTCGACTCCGCAACGCTTGGGTATGTGCGGGTCTTCCGATTGCAGCGCTCGAAACCGGTCCCGGCGTGCCCGCCTTGCGGTTCGGGACTTGGGTAGGCGGTGACCGCGATGGCCATCCCGGGGTGACGGCGGAGGTGACGGCCGAGACCTTGGAACGCCTTCGGGCCAATGCGCTGGTGGTCCTGCACCGCCAGTTGAATACACTGGCCGATCGGCTGCCGTTGTCTGAATGGATCCAGCCAGCGCCTGCGAGTTTGTGCGCCTTGCGGGACCGGATGGTGGCGCTGCTGGGGGAGGCGGCTCGACCGGTCTTGCGAATGCATCCGGGAGAGCCCTGGCGGCAAACCGTCGAGCTCATGGCTGCCCGACTTCCGGTGGAGGTTCACCCGGGTTTGTTGGCCCAAGTGCGCGATGCACCCGGATGCTACTGTCAGCCCGCCGAGTTAGATGCCGATCTTCAAACTCTCCAGACCTCATTGGTCGAGTCCGGTGCGCGTCGATTGGCCGACCACGACGTGAGCCCGGTTCGCCGGGTGCTCGCCACCGTGGGTTTCCACCTGGCCCATCTCGACATCCGACAGAACTCAGCCTTCCACGATCGGGCCCTGCGGCAGTTGTTGTGCACGGCCGGCATTGACGCCTCGCAGTGGGAAGAATGGACCGAAACCGAACGGTTGCGGTTGCTCGAGCGCGAGATCCGATCACCGCGCCCGTTTTTGCATCCGTCGGCTTCGGCGGGCCCAGAGGCCGATGCGGTCCTGGGCACTTATCGGGTTCTGGCCGAACATCTCAAAATTCATGGCGTGCATGGATTGGGGGCCTTGATCGTGAGCATGACCCGTCGGCTTTCGGACTTGCTGGGCGTCTATGTCTTGGCCCGCGAGGCCGGGCTGCTGCGATTGTATCCCGAGGGCATGGTGTGTTTGTTGCCGGTGGTGCCGTTGCTGGAAACGGTCGAAGATTTGGAGCGGGGTCCGGAGATGCTGCGGGCCTTCTTGGAATTCCCGGTGACCCGGGCCAGTCTTTCGCACCATGCGCTTCGGGCCGGACGTCCGGGTCGGTTGTTGCAGCAGGTGATGGTGGGCTACTCCGATTCGAACAAGGATGCCGGCATTGTGGCCAGCCAGTGGGCCCTGCAACGCGGCCAGGCTCGTTTGGCCAAGATCGGTGAACAGGCTGGGGTGCAGGTGCAGTTCTTTCATGGCCGGGGCGGCACCATTAGCCGTGGGGCGGGGCCGACGCACCGTTTCCTGGAAGCATTGCCACCGGGATCCCTGGGCGGAGCCATCCGCCTGACCGAGCAAGGCGAAACCATCGCCCAGAAGTACGGCAATCCGGGCACCGCACGCTACAACCTCGAGCTGTTGTTGGCCGGTGTCACTGCCACCACCTGGCACCACCGCCGTGGAGGACACTTCCCCGAGGTGCTTATTCCGCTGATGGATCGCTTGGCCGTGGAGTCCACCCGGGAGTACCGCTCGCTCTTGGAGACCGACGGGTTTCTCACATTCCACCGTCAGGCAACCCCGCTGGATGCATTGGAGAACACCCGCATCGGATCCCGCCCTTCGCGCCGAACCGGTCAGGCAAGCCTCACCGATTTGCGGGCTATTCCTTGGGTGTTTTCTTGGACCCAGGCGCGATTTTACCTGACCGGATGGTATGGTGCGGGCAGCGCCCTCGCGGCCTTGTCGGAGACCGATTTGGATGTGCTGCGGGAGCAGGTGCGGACGGTGCCCTTCCTTCGCTACCTCATCACCAACATCGAGACGTCGCTGGCCAGCAGTGATTTGGAGGTGATGCGCGAATACAGCTTCCTCGTGGAGGATGTCGTCCTGCGCGAACGAATTTGGCAGCGCATCGAATCGGAGTGGCATCGCACGCAGCGCAACTTGTCCCGGGTGTTGGGCACCGAGTTTGCACGGCATCGGCCTCGGTTGGGTCGAACGCTCGCGCTGCGGGTGGGCCCGTTGCGGACCCTCCACCGTCAGCAAATCACCTTGTTGCGGCAGTGGCGTGCGTTGATCAAGTCGAGCGACACCGAGGGGGCTCAAGCTCGATTGCCCGAACTCCTACTGACCATTAACGCCATCGCCAGCGGACTTCGGACGACGGGTTGAAGAGATTCCATTGGACCCTGTTTTCCGGGGTTTGGTTGCGCCATGGAATCTAGAATGAATGGCTGCAGCCCCAGGTTGAAGTCCCCGTCGTCGACTCCTCCCTAGATGGTGTTCAACTCGGAGCGGTCCGGTTTGCCTGCAAATAAAGTCTGGGGAATTCCTGAAGCAGGGTCGGGTTGGGTGGCAGGAGGGGAAAGGGTGTGTGCTTATCGCAAACCGTCTCGAGAGCGAGGGTTCTGTCGGATGATCGTATCTACGATGTCCACCAGGATTAGGAGTCCTTCCCGCAGCAGTAGGATCGGTATCCATGCAGCGCCAATTAGAAGGAGACTGTAGAAAAAACCAGTGTTGAACACTGTGTCGAACAAGGGCACGCCACTAGCCATCATTCGGTTCGTTTGAGAGAGGGCTGCAAAAACGCTAAACACAAGGACTAGCGCGTTGAGGGTGAGGGCTGCCGTGGTCATGAGTTGGATGAGCCTTCGGGCCAGAGGATAACAGGTGTTCCGCCTCAAGGCTTTGAGGTATTCTGGGCCCGATAATTTCGGTCCGGGCTTGGAGTGCTGGGGCTGGGTGGGTGGCCGGTGGAGGCTGTCGGGGGGACACAATGTGGAGATCGGGATCCAATCGGCGCTGCTGTTAAGCAATTTTCCTTCCGAACCTGTGTCTTCGTGGACTTGATCTTTCCAGTTAAGTGTGCCCGCCTGGATTTGCGAGCGGATTTCGTCGAGGGTGAAGGGTCCGAAGATCGCCCCGGTGTCTGCGCTTTTGATCCAGAAACACATATAATTAATCAAGGAATCGCTGGTAGTTGGTCTTTGATGATTTATAGTTATTTAGTTAATTTTAAACACTCAAATAAAATTAATTTTGCATTTATCTAGGGGGGTTCAACTGTTTAATCGTGGGTATTAATTATCAAAAAAGAAGCGTGGTCACCTGGTTTTGGTGGCCACGCTCGTTGCGATTAGAGTTTGCGTGTTGGTGAGGGTCCTGCCCTCTGCGGGTCTGCGGTGGTGGGTCACTCGGCGGCGTTGGCTTCCGGGCGAGGTCCACGGCCATGGCCTTCAGGGCCACCATTCGGACCGCCGGGTCCGCCTGGGCCGCGGCGCTTGCTAGCGTCTTTGCCGCCGGGTCCACCCGGTCCGCCGCGGTGTTCGCGATCGCCACGGGCGCCAGGTCCGCCTTCGGGCCGGGCTGGGCGGAGTTCATCCATGCTGAGGTTTCCGTCGCCGTTGACGTCCAGCTTTGTGAGGGCTGCGACCGCATTGGAAATCTCTACCGGGTCGATGATGCCGTCGCCGTTGGCGTCGAGGGCGGCGATGATGGGGGGCACGGGGCGTCCGTGACCTTCGGGCCGGGCCGGAGGGTTGGAGTTGGTGTCGGCTGCGGCGAGGCTTAGGGCGGCTGCAGCGGCGGCCAGGAGGAGGGACTTGTGGATGAGTTTCATAGGTGTGTCTGTTTGTTGTTTTTTGTTGTTTCGGGCAGTGGGTCTGCCCTTGTTTCGACCTCAATAAACACCCGCTGTGTTAAGCGTTGATGGGCGGAATCAGGAGAATTGTTAAGAGCCTGTAAGACTCTCGTTGGTGTGGGTTAGTGCAAGGGGGGGCGCTCCGCGGGATCGGTCCTGCGCTCGCTGAGGAGACTCGGGGGAGGAGGAGCTTTCGCGCTGTGCGCGAGGTTTTTTGGTGATCGCCTCCAAGGCTCGCTCCAGCCCGATCCCGCTCCGCTTGGCGTATTTTGGCGCTACGCGGGATCGGTCCTCCGCTCGCTGATGAGGCTCAGGGAGAGGAGAAGCTTTCGCGCGTTGCGCGAGGGGTGATGGTGATCGCCTCCAAGGCTCGCTCCGGCCCGATCCCGCTGCCGCTGGTACGGGCGAGTGGTGGGACCCAACCTCACCCAAGCACTTCCGAGGTAGGGCGATTTCTCCGAAAGCGCCGCGTCCGCAGACACGGACCGCTTTAGAGATGGGTCCCTACCCAG
>CAJAHH010000124.1 GCA_903939515.1 uncultured Verrucomicrobiota bacterium | reverse complement strand
GCCTGGGGGTCGGTCCCACCTATTTACACAAAAGGGGACACTCTCTACTCTGCTTCTGTCGTTGCGATGGCTCCGCGGTAT
Organism: uncultured Verrucomicrobiota bacterium; assembly: GCA_903939515.1. Lineage (GTDB taxonomy): Bacteria > Verrucomicrobiota > Verrucomicrobiia > Limisphaerales > UBA9464 > SXXZ01. The sequence goes on along the minus strand of CAJAHH010000124.1, from coordinate 21,173 downwards.
CGGGCCTCCGCTCGCTGAGTAGGCTCTGGGGAGGAGGATCTTTCGCGCTATGCGCGAGGGGTGAGGTTGTTCGCCTCCAAGGCTCGCTGCGGCCCGACACCGCTCCGCTCGAATCGCCTGGGGGTCGGTCCCACCTATTTACACAAAAGGGGACACTCTCTACTCTGCTTCTGTCGTTGCGATGGCTCCGCGGTATCGGGCCTCCGCTCGCTGAGTAGGCTCTGGGAAGGAGGATCTTTCGCGCTATGCGCGAGGGGTTGGGGTGTTCGCCTCCAAGGCTCGCTGCGGCCCGACACCGCTCCGCTCGGGTTTTGGGTGGGCTCCGCGGTCTCGGGCCTCCGCTCGCTGAGTAGGCTCTGGGGAGGATGGGCTTTCGCGCTTTGCGCGAGGAGGCGGAGGTGTTCGCCTCCAAGGCTCGCTGCGGCCCGACACCGCTCCGCTTCGGCACAGGTGAGTCGACGGTGGCGGTGCTTTCTGGTCCAGTGCCGCAAAGTCGGGTGGATTATAGATGTCCGATATGGGATGAAAAGGACGCCCAATAAAGGTGTCATCGTTCCATCCTATGAGCTCGGTTCCGAATCAAGAACACCCAACACCCACAGCGCCGCGATTGGATCCCCGTCGTCATGACCTGGATGCTCTCCGGGCGGCGGCGATGCTGCTGGGTATCGTTTACCATGCGGCGTTGGCTTATGCCGCTGGAACTTGGTGGATGATCCAGGATCCGAGCCAGAGCTCTCTGGTGTACCTCTTCCAGGCGGGGGTCCATGGATTCCGAATGCCCCTCTTCTTTGTAGTGAGCGGTTTCTTCACGGCGCTGCTGTGGCGACGACGGGGTTTGGCGGCGCTTTGGAAGAATCGCCTGCTGCGCATTTTGGTGCCGTGTCTCTTGGGTTTGGTGACGCTGGTGCCGGCGATGGGGTGGTCTTCCGGCAGCGCGGCTGCGGCCGGGGCCCGATTCCGTCAGGCACAGGAGGTTCAGAAGGCGGCTTCTTCAGAGGCTTCAGTTTGGAATGCGTTGGCCTCGGGCGATGCAACGGTGCTGGGTCGGGTTCTGGCCAAGAAGCCGGACTTGAACGCGCAGCAGCCGGAATCGGGTATCGTTCCCCTTTCGATGGTGGCTCTTCAAGGTAGGTCCGATTTGGCCAAGCAACTCATCGAGGCGGGCGCGTCGGTGAACGGGACGAATCGGGACGGCAATACGCCGCTCCATGCGGCGGTCTTTCTGGGGCGCACCGGCGTGGTGGATCTTCTTGTTTCACATGGGGTCAATGTCCATGTCCGCAATGGTCAGGGAGAATCGGTCCTTCAACCGGCGCGTGCCGATTGGCCTACCACCGAATTTATCGCGGGCCTGTTCTCAATGAAACTGGACCGTGCCGCGGTTGAAGCCGGTCGCGCGGAGGCGGTCCGGCGGTTGACCGCGTTGGGCGTCACCGATTCGCCCGCGAGTTCTAAGCCGGGTGAGCCCAAGCCCTCTGTCGTGGCGGGAGTGTTCCAGTCGCTCATCAACACTCCGGTATTCGTCGTTGTGTGGTTTCTGTGGTTCCTCTGCTGGATGTTGTTGCCGTTCTCGATTTACGCCTGGGTGGCCGAGCGTTGGGGTGGGTCGGTATCGCCTCGTTGGCTGACGCTGGGGTCATTGAAATGGCTACTCTGGTTGCCGCTGACTTGGGTGCCGCAGGCCTTCATGAGTTGGGAGGGTGGGGCTTTCGGACCCGACACCGCGATGGGCCTCGTTCCCATGCCGCATGTGTTCGCCTACTATCTGATCTTCTTCGCCTTCGGAGTGCTCTACTACGAATCGAAGGATGAGGTGGGTCAATTGGGTCGCCACTGGCGCTGGAGCTTGTCCGTGAGTTTGCTCGTCCTGCTGCCTCTCGGTGTCGAGTTTGCGACGGGCTATTTGGGATTCCGATCGCGTCTGCTGGCCGACCGCCATTTTCATGCCGCGACGGTCCTCTTCCAAGGCCTCTATGCCTGGGGGATGAGCGTCGGGTGCATCGGGGCTTTTCGCGCTTGGGTTCAGGGCGAAAAACCTTGGGTGCGCTACCTCTCCGATTCGGCCTATTGGTTGTACCTAGGCCACCTCCCTCTGGTGATTTGGGCTCAGGGGGCCATCGTGGGCTGGCCGATTCCGGGTTGGGTCAAATGCCTGATTATCTCGCTTGGGGTCACCGGACTCCTGCTGGTGGTGTATGAATGGGGCGTTCGCTACACGTGGGTGGGAGCCTTGCTGAATGGTCGGAAACATCGGAATCCCCCGACCCTCAAGCAGGTTTCGTCGATGGCTCCGCCCGTATCCGGAGGACTCCAGTGACCCAATGAAACAAGGCCCGCCAGTCGTCGATCCGATCGCGAGCCAGCCTGCGAGCGATGTTGCTTCGAACCCGGCCGCCGATTCGCAGCGGTTGTCTGACCCGGAGACAGAGCCCAATGCCTCCGAGTTGCTCTCCGTGGTCTACGACAAACTCCGGCGGTTGGCCGCCCAGAAAATGGCCCACGAACAACCTGGGCAGACTCTGCAACCCACGGCGCTGGTTCATGAGGCCTGGTTGAGGCTTGGACATTCCTCTCGCCGGCCGTGGGACAGTCCTGAGCATTTCTTCGTCGCTGCCGCTGAGGCCATGCGTCGGATCCTCATCGATCGAGCCCGTCGCCGCGCCCGTATTCGGCATGGAGGAGAGTGGATCCGTGTGGACGCCGAGGTCGTCGACCTACCCATTGCTCAAGATGGCGACAAGTGCCTCCGGGTTCACGAGGCCTTGGATCGATTGGCTCTCATCGACGCCCGCAAGGCGGAGGTGGTTAAGATGCGAGTCTTCGTGGGCATGGAGGTGCAAGAAATCGCCGAGGTGCTGGGGCTGTCGGAAAGGAGCGTTTTGCGGGATTGGGTGTTTTCGAAAGCATGGTTGTCCCGGGAATTGCAGCGCGAATGAAGATTCATCCAACAACCGAATCGGCCGACTCCGTCGGTGCCTCTGGGGTCGTGGGTCCCGAGAGACCCCAATTCTCGACCTTGGAACTGGAAGGGGTGTTCGACGCGGCGGTCGCCCTAGGATCATCGGCCGCACAAGCTTCGTTTCTAGACCAAGCCTGTTCTGACCCGGCGTTTCGCCACGAGGTGGAGTCTCTTCTTGAAGCGCATAGACACCCCGATTCTCTCTTTGAGTCTCTCCCGCGCCGGTCCCCGAACACGGCCCAGGAGGAACAGCCTGGAACAGTCATCGGTCGCTATCGCTTGCTCGAGTTTCTGGGTGAGGGTGGGGTGGGACGGGTTTTCGCAGCCGAGCAAACCGATCCGGTCCGGCGTCGCGTGGCGATCAAAATTCTGAAGCCGGGCATGGATAGTCGCGACGTGATTGCCCGCTTCGAGGGCGAACGGCAGGCCATGGCCATGATGGATCATCCCGGCATCACCAAGGTTCTCGACGCGGGTACCACTGAGCGCGGTCGGCCTTACGTGGTGATGGAACTGGTGTCCGGTCAACCCATCACCGACTACTGCGACCGCAACCGCTTGAGTGTCACCGCACGCCTCGAACTGGCGATCCGGGTTTGTCGGGCCGTGCAGCATGCCCATCAGAAGGGCGTGCTGCATCGCGACATCAAGCCCACCAACTTGCTGGTGATCGACGAAGACGGGACACCTGTCCCAAGAGTTATCGACTTCGGGATCGCCAAGGCGCTCGAGGGACGCCTCGGTAAGCAGACCGCCGCCGGCACCCGACTCTATCCGTTTATCGGGACACCGGCCTACATGAGCCCCGAGCAGGCGGACATGAGCGGGCTCGACATCGATACGCGCAGCGATCTCTACAGCCTGGGAGTACTCCTTTACGAGTTGGTGACCGGGTCACCGCCGTTCGACGGGCGTGCCCTGTTGGAGGGCGGCCTGGAGGCGCTTCGGCGGACCCTCCGGGAAACCGAGCCGCAGCGACCCAGCCAGCGTCTGGCGAGTAGGCCGCTCGACGAGCGCGAAGCCATCGCCCAGGCGCGGTCTACCCACGGTGCGGCCCTGTTGCGTGAGGTTCGGGGCGACATCGACTGGATTCTCCTGAAGTGCCTCGAAAAAGACCGCTCCCGTCGCTACGCCTCCGTGGACGCCTTGGCGTCGGATCTGCGGCGGTTCTTGGCCCACGAACCGATCTTGGCTCGGCCGCCGGGAGCGCAGGACCGGCTTCGCAAATGGGTCCGCCGCAACCGGGTCACCAGCCTGTCCCTAATGGCGGTGACCTTAGGGTTAAGCCTGGGCATGGCTCTGGCCGTGGCTGCGTGGGTACGTGGTCGCACAGAGGCCGCCCGCACCGAGGCGGTGACGGGTTTCGTTCACCAGTTTCTTTCCGATTCCCTGCCACCCCTCACCCAGCGCGGTGATTCTCGGGCTGCCCGAGAACTCATCGCGACGGCCGATCGACTGGTGTCGTCCTCGTTGTCCAATGCGCCGATCGCCGAGTTGGTGGTCCGGGTCCACCTCTGGAAGGCCTTCATTGAACAGTTGGGGGATTATCCGGCTGCTCTGGGTCAAAGCGAAGCCATCGCCCGCATCGCCCCGCAGATCCGTTTGGCGGCCCCCCAGTTGCAGCGCGACTTGCTGGCGGTTTTCCTCGCGGGCACACGGCTCTGGGCTTCTGGAGGGCCTGGGCCGGCGGCCGAGGCGGCGCTTGGTGAGTTGGATCGTCTGGCCGAATCGTTTCTCGCTCGCATGCCGCCGGAACGAACGATGGCCCGGGAAGTTCGAGCCACCCAGGGATCGTGGTTGCTGCTCGCAGGGAGGTTTCCCGAAGCGGAGGCCCGACTGCAGGAGGCTTGCCGCCTAGAGCCGCCATCTTCTGATCAGGGCGCGCGACTCCATGGGTGTGTTCCGGACTACGCTCGAGCGCTGTCTTTGCAAGGGCGTTTCGATCGCGCTGAAAAAATTCTCCGCGACAGAGCCCCGACTGCGGCCGATTTGGCTGGGGAACCTCCAGGGCTGCGGATCCGGTGGGTGGCGGAGATGTCTCATGCGCTTTGCGGTCAGGCGCGCCACGCCGAGGCCGAACGCTGGCTGATAGACCAACGTCAGGGGTTTCGGGAACGGGGTGCGGCGGAAGTTGAGCAACTGGCCCTGGAGTCCGAGCGTGCCGTGGTGATGGCCCGCGCTGGGAGGTTGCCCGAAGCATTACTGCAGATGGAGGCGGTGGCCATCAACCGACTGGCGGGCGTCCGTAACTGGCATCGGGCGATGTTCCTGGCTCTCAGTCTGGACGACACGGAGGCGATCCGTCGGTTGGGCCGTGCGGGCTTGTTGAGCTACGTGTCGTTGGCCGAGGGTGTTGATGCACTGCTCTTAGCCGACGGGTTATTGGCCGCGAACGGCGATGCCACCGAGATGGCTGTGGCCGCGGCGATGGTCGAGCGAGTTGCTGCGGCTCAAGATTGGAGCCGTGACTTTGCCTTGTTGATGCGTGCCCGGTTGGCTCATCGACAAGGGCGATACCCTGCGGCCCTGAAACTCCTAGACGAATCCATGGCCCAGCGGGGATTTGGGGTGGTTCGAGCCGGTGTTGAGTCCCTTCCGGCACGTCGCGCCGAGCTCAAGAATTTTCGCGCGGAACTGTGTGCGCATTTGGGACGAGAGGACGAGGCTCGCCACGAACTGCAGGCCTCCCAAGATATTCTGCAAGCCGCCGGTGGTGACTCATCGGCAAGTGGGATCCGTGGTGAATTCTGGGAGGAGAATCTGCGGGCCGCCTTGAGTCGAAAGGCCGCCCAGAGAGCGCTCCAATCCACCTCGCCCTAGCCAACGGGGCCAATGGAGTAGTCCGCATTTTTACACAAAAGAGGCCGCGCTATCATGAAAACGGCGACCTCTACAAAGGCTGGTGCCCGGTGTGTGTGCCTGGGCGCTCCGCGGGACCGTGCCTGCGCTCGCAGGGAACGTTGGGACAGGTGGAGCTTTCGCGCTGCCGCGCGAGGGGAATTATAGTGTGTCGACGTTCCTACGCTCGCTCCGGCCCGGTCCCGCTCCGCTTGACGTATTTGGTGGGGGCTCCGCGGGTTCGGTCCTGCGCTCGCAGGGAACGTTGGGACAGGTGGGGCTTTCGCGCTGGCGCGCGAGGGGAATTATAGGGAGTCGACGTTCCTACGCTCGCTCTGGCCCGGTCCCGCTCCGCTTGACGTATTTGGTGGGGCGCTCCGCGGGACCGTGCCTGCGCTCGCAGGGAACGTTGGGACAGGTGGAGCTTTCGCGCTGGCGCGCGAGGGGAATTATAGGGAGTCGATTGCGGGGTCGGTCCCACATATAACACATATTTTGGACTGACCCCGTTGCTCCCCGTTGCGTCGTGGAGGTTTTGAGTGTTTGCGTTGGCGGTGGTTGCGAGGGTTCGGTTCAATGGGGGCATGTTCTCCCGAGGGTGGTGTGCGCTGGTGGTGCTGTTGATGGTCTTGGTTCCCGCCGGATGGGTGCGGGGTGCTACGCCCGCGGCGGTGCGGCCTAATATTTTGTTCCTCTTCGCCGATGATCAACGGGCGGACACGATCGGTGCTTGGGGCAACGTCCACATTCGCACGCCGCATCTGGACGGTCTGGTGGGGCGGGGTTTTAGTTTTCGGGGCAACTACTGCTTCGGTGGCAATAGCGGTGCGGTGTGCGTCCCCAGTCGGGCGATGCTCATGAGTGGGCGAACTTGGTTTGGTCTGCCCCACACGCTCCAAGGTGTGACCACCTTTCCTGAACACCTGCGTCGTCAGGGCTATGAAACCTTCGCCACCGGCAAGTGGCACAATGGTGAGGCGTCCTTCCTGCGCAGTTTCGAGCGAGGGCGTTCTATCCACTTTGGCGGGATGGATGACCATACCCGAACCGCCATTCAGGATCTCCAAGCAGACGGGAAGTTCACTCGCCGTCAGCCAGCTCCCAAGTTCTCCAGTGAGCAGTTCGCCGACGAGGTGATCGACTTCCTCAAACACCCTTCCGGCGATCGACCCTTCTTGGCCTATGCCGCCTTCACTGCGCCGCACGATCCCCGCAATCCGCCGGAGGCGTGGCGGGTCACTGATCCGAACAAGCGTCCGCCTTTGCCGCGCAATTACCTGCCGCAGCACCCCTTCGACAACGGTGAGTTGATCTTGCGCGACGAGAATCTGCTGCCGTGGCCGCGCCCGCCGGAATGGGTGCGCGATCAATTGGGAGAATACTACGGACTCATCGAGCACTTAGACTCGCAAATCGGCCGTGTCTTGGACGCGCTTGCAAAATCCCCCCATGCGACCAACACGGTCATCGTCTTTGCGGCCGATCATGGTCTAGCCCTGGGCAGTCATGGGTTATTGGGCAAACAGAACGTGTATGAGCACAGCATGCGATGCCCGCTCATCATCGCTGGACCCGGCATTCCGGCTGGGGGCACCACGGCAGCCTTCACCTACCTCTTTGACGTGTTCCCGACGGTGTGTGGTCTTGCTGGTTTGCCGGTTCCTCCCGGAGTGGCCGGTTTCGATCTTCGGCCCCTGTGGACCGCGGAGGCTCGGCAGGTCCGTGACTCGGTCTTCCTGCCTTATCAGGGACTCATGCGAGCCGTGCGCGACGAACGGTGGAAGCTCATTTGCTATCCGCCGGTGAATCATCGTCAGTTGTTTGACTTGGCCCATGATCCCGACGAGCGCGTGGATGTGTCGGGCGATCCAGGCAACGCTCCAGTGATTGCCCAGCTGCTCGCGAAGATGGCTGAGTGGCAGAAGCGAGTGGGGGATACCCAGCCATTGACCGTCCCCAATCCCAAGCCGCTGATGCGCGACCTCACCGGCCAATCTCGAAAACCCGACGACTGGCAACCCCGCTGGATCGTTGAAAAATACTTTTAATACGTCGCAGGTTGGAAACGGGATGGAGGGAATGAAGGGGTCCGCAGTGTGGGTGGGGCTTGCCGATTGAGCGGTGGCTCAGCAATGTTGAGGGCGTGACTCTCGAAGATTCTTTGGGTGATATCCTCCGTAAGGCTCGTACATCCACCCATACTGAGCCAGTGGTCGCAGCGCAGGCGGCTGGGTTGGCTGTGTCGGAGTATGAGCGCATGGAAGAAACAGGAAAGCCGGCTGCCGGCTGCCGCTTCGCCGAACTCGGCGCCAAACTCTTGCTCGATGGGGTTAAGCTCAAGCGAATTGCCGAAGGCTGGCTGCCGAAACCGGTGGCGATAAACGGTTGGTGCGAGCTGCGAGTGATCACTACTCAAGACGATGGCATGGCCGTTAATGCCTACCTGGTCTGGGACGAAGTTACTCGCGAGGCGGCCGTCTTCGACACGGGTTTCGACGCGGCCCCCATTCTCGCTCACATCGATGAACATCAACTCCAGATCAAACACATTTTCATCACTCATTCTCATGGAGATCATGTGGCCGGACTGGCAGGGCTGAGAGAACGCTTCCCCAAGGCGCGCATTCACACCAATTCCAAGAATGCCCCGGTGGAGCAGCGTATTCGTGCCAACGACTTCATCATGCTGGGCAGCCTGCGGGTGACCAATCGCGACACGCCCGGGCACGCTGAGGACGGGGTCACCTACATCGTGGGCAACTGGCCGGAGGATGCGCCGCACGTGGCCATCGTGGGAGATGCTCTCTTCGCCGGATCCATGGGTGGGGCCCGGGATCAGTTGGAGTTGGCGCGCTCGAAAGTTCGCGAACAAATTTTCTCACTGCCCGCGGCAACGCTTGTTTGTCCCGGTCATGGTCCACTGACAACGGTCGAAGAAGAGAAGGCGAACAACCCCTGGTTCCCATGAACGTACTCAAAGGCTGGATTTCGAACTACCTGAGTCTGGTGACGGTGACCTTGCTGTGGCCGGCCTCAGTGGCTTGGGCTGCTGAAGATAAACCCTCCAACGCAGGCAAGCCATCGGTCGCAGCGAAACCGTTAGTGTCTTCCAACGGCGGTGAACAAAATTCACCACCGTCCGAGAGGGTGCTCTTGGTGCGAGCCTCTGCAGTTCCCTTGGGCGACAATTCGGTGATCGCTGTCAGTCCTCAGGAGGCCCAGCAAGAGTTGCTCGTCATTGAAAGCGGACTCTTCCGTCGATCCCTCGCTGGTCCGAAGGTGCTGTCGGTCCCGGAGCAAGGAGGCTGGGTTCGTGGACTCTTCAAGGAGCCTAAAGCCTCGAAATTGTGGTCTTTGTTTAATCCGAAGGCGCCCCTCGACAGTGAGACGGATTTGATGCGGTCGGCCCGGATCTTCGGTGCTCGGGGTGATGCTCCGCTCCCGCACTCCCAGCAAGATCCGATACGGATCGAGCCCGTGGGTATCCGCTTCTGGCAAATCAGTAAGTGAGCGAGGCCTTCCTCGAGCGGATGCATTCCGTGGGTCATGGGTTGAAAGAGAGAGTGGGTTCGAAGTTCGAGAACGGGTGATTGCTATCGGTGATCGCGGGCGCTCGGAAAATCTTCGGCCGGCCCGTTGATTTCCCGCCGGGCTTCCCGACATTGGTGGCTCATGACACCCCCGTCTTCCGATACGGCCTCGCCGCTCCTGGCGGCCTTGACCGCGCGGTCGGAACGGCAGGCGATGGACTGGGGATTAGCCCTGATCAGTCAAGGCATCCCCGCGGTGATTGACCGCGAAGAGGTTTCGGCGAGGCAATCCGAAGGGGCTTCCGAAAAGGCTTCTGCAGAGCCGATCGAAGAGGTCGTGGATCATCGGCTTCATCCGCCTAATCCCCCTCATCCGGGTCCATCACCTCAGGGTGTTCGCCGTTCCCGATGGTGTTTGCGGGTCGAGCCCGATGCACTGGAACGAGCGCGGGCTGTGGTTCTGGAATATCGCCGCGAAAACCGCCGCTTTGCCTGGCACCGCACCGCCATCGTGGCGCGTCCCTTGTCTTGGAATCCCACGGCGGTGCCCTGGGTCCTCGTGTTGTGCGCGATTCATGCGTTGCTGCCAATGGCGCTTCGTTCGGCCGGTTGGGTCGAGGTGGCGGCCCTTCGTCAGCACGGACAATGGTGGCGCCTGTTCACGGGCACCTGGCTGCATGCCGATGTGGCTCACTTGGCCTCCAACGTGGGCACGGGTGCGCTCACGTTGGGCTTTGCTATGGGTCGATATGGGCCCGGGACCGCATTGTGCCTGAGCCTGGTAGCGGGTGCCGCGGCCAATATACCCGGAGTACTGTTGCGTGATCCGACCGCACGGGCCCTCGGAGCCTCGGGTGTAGTGATGGCGGCCCTCGGCCTTCTGGTCGGTCACGCCGTGGTTTGGTGGCGCATCAGTCGCTATGCCTCCAAGCCCGTGTGGATCAGCCTGGGAGCCGGAGTGTTCCTCTTCCTCACCTTGGGGGTGAACCCAGTCTCAGATGTGTTGGCTCATGCCGGCGGCTTTGTTGGGGGCATCCTGCTCGGAGCGCTCGCCGCCTGGTTTCGTTGGGGGCGGTTTGAGAAGCTCTGGGCTCTGGCCTATGCCGTGTTGGCGGTGGGGCCGTGGCTGTGTGCTTGGGTCGCTCGAGGTCGTTGATGGCCACTGAGATTGCTAAGGCTTATCCAACGCAATCGTTCCCGCTCACCCCTTCGGTTTGGCCAGTGGGGTCAATCGGCCCTCACGGTCCACCGAGTAGTCGATACCTCGCCAGTGGACGGTGTTGCCAAAGATGGCAGCGACCCAGACGGCCACTCCGAGCAGGTCTTTGGCGGCGGCCATTCCGAAGACGAAGGAATCCCCACGACTCGGCCGCCCCGGCACGGCTGCGATGTGTTGAGCCAGAAGTTGCGCCATGAGCGAGCGGGCGATGATCAGTCCCATGAAGAGTCCGAGCCAAGGTCCGCGTTCCCGGGAGGACAGCGCTGGATGCCACCACACCACGGCCGCGGCCAGTGCGTTCCACAGGGTTCCATTGGCGAGGATGCTGGCGATGTAGGGACCTGGCCGGCAGACACGGATGGTGCGGTTCCAGCGTACTTGATGGGTCCAAATGGTCTTCCAACCGGTGGGGGCATCGAGGCACTCAACCACCACCGGAGTGAGTTCGATGCGACCCCCGGCCGAGACAATGCGGTGACCTAGTTGGAAATCATCGGCGAGGTAATCAGCCAAAGCGCGGAAACCGCCGATGCCTTCCAGAGCGGAGCGACGGAGAAGCATGGCGGCACCGAGGGCGAAATCCATCGGAGCCAGCGTCCGCGACTGCAGTACCTGACTCCAGAAGTCGGCATTTGTGGCGGTCGCCTCCCATTCCATGGCGGTGTTGGAGGGATTGGCCAACCGATAGAAACTGTGGACCAAGCTCACCCCACCGTCTTGGAGCGGCAACACTATCTGGGACAGAAGGTCCGAAGGGGCTAGCACGTCGGCATCGCTGACCAGTACTAACTCGTGGACGATCTGACCCTCGGCCTGCGCCAGTTTGGAGACCTTGGCATTGGCACCCACCTGCTCCGGGAAAATTAGCAAACGGGCATCGCGGTGGGGATGCGCTGCGATGAGGCGTTGCACCAGCGGCACCACGGGATCGCTCGCGTCGGCCACCACGAATAGGAACTGCAGGGGACCGGCGTAGTCCTGGTTTAGCCAACTGGTCAGGCAACGTTCTGAGTGATCCGCATCGCAGCCCTTGAGGGGCTTGAGGAGAGTGATGCCCGGAGCGAACCCGAGATTAGGGCTTCGCCGATGCAGCGGAAAACGCTGCGCCGCGATGAACTGCCAGGTGACGATACCAAAGCTCAGGACGGCCAAAGCAGATGGGATTCCAATGGTCAGCGGGGGCATTAAGGAGTCCTAGATTGCATCGGAGGCATTTTCCGTGTCGATCCGTTAACGGGCCGCGCTGCCGACGGCGTCACTCCAGCGGCCACCGCCGAGGCGCTGGGCTAATCCCTCGACCAATTCGCGCACCAGCCCGGGTCCCTCGTACACGAGGCCCGAGTACACCTGCACCAACGAGGCTCCGGCCGTGATTTTTTCCCAAGCGTCGGCGGCCGTGAAAATCCCGCCCACTCCGATAATGGGCACGGTGCCTCGGGTTTGCCGGTAAAGATGACGCACCACTTCGGTGCTCCGCGCAGCCAAGGGGCGTCCGCTCAAACCACCGGTTTGTCGGTAGATTCGCTGAGCCAGGTGGTCCTGCTGTTCGGGACGAGCGAGCGTGGTGTTGGTGGCCACCAGTCCGGCCAGTTGGCGAGGGCCGACCAGACTGACGATTTCATCCAGCGCGTCGAAGGTCAGGTCCGGGGCCACCTTAACTAGCACCGGCTTGGCGGGGCCGCCGCGGGACAGTTCGGCGTTCACCGTTTGCATGGCCGCGAGGATGTCATCCAACGCCGCCTTGTCCTGAAGTTGCCGCAAGTTGGGCGTGTTCGGCGAACTCACATTGACCACGAAGAAATCGGCCAAGTGCCACAAGGTGCGGAACGAGTGGGCGTATTCAGTGGCAGCTTGATCCAGGGGAGTAATCTTGGATTTTCCTAAATTGATGCCCACGGGATGGGAGGGCCACAGGCCTTGAGTTCGCCAAGCAGCCAAGCGTTCGGCCAAGGCGGCCGCACCGCCGTTGTTAAAGCCCATGCGGTTGACCAGCGCTTCGTCCGGAACGTATCGAAACATCCGTGGCAGGGGGGTGCCCGGTTGAGCGTGGGCGGTCACCCCGCCCAGTTCGCTGAAGCCAAATCCCATCGCTTCCCACATCGGAACAGCGACCGCTTGTTTATCCATGCCGGCAGCGAGTCCTACCGGGTTGGGGAAGCGCAGGCCCATGGCTTGCACCGGGAGAGGGGCTGTCTCGAAGAGCGCCTGGGCCAACTTGCGCGCCCCGGTGAGGCGACTGGCCTGGGCCAGCAGCCCCAGGGTCCGGTTGTGGACCGCCTCCGAGTCCTGAGAAAAAAGGAACGGGCGAGCGATGTTGCGATACAGCCAACTCATGCGGCCGAGACACTGCCCGGAATGCGAGCGTTCGGGCAAATGGGGTTTGTTGGGTGAGGTTTTAAATTCAAACGAGATTCGCACGCTTGGCTCCACTCAATTCATGGAACCCGCAAAAAGCCGCTCCCTTGCTGGCCGGGGGATTGGCAGCGTCGTTTCGCGCCCTTGGTTGGATGCGCTTTCTCAAGAATCCGATGCTCACTGCCTCCAATACCCACTCATCGCCCCGGCCGGTCCAGGGTGCGGGCCTAATCCGGAACCTCCCCCTGGGTCGGAAATTTCATGCGCTGCTGGGCTGGATTAATGGAACCTCCGGACGGGTCTCGGTGCCCTTTGGTGCGGGGCGTCTGGCTCATCCCGCCTCGTGGACCAAGGCGGTTGCCACTCTCCTGGTGGCCGGGGAACACTTGTTGCCCGAGTTTGGCCTCATTGCTCCGATCTTGCGGTCGTTAAAACAGGGAACCGTCGTGGATGTTGGCGCCAACCTCGGCTATTTCCCGCTGCTCATCCGCCGTGAAACAGCAGTGCCTATTTTGGGTTTCGAGCCTCAGCCCTTCCTGCATGAGTTGGCGTCCATCAGCGTGGCTGACAGCGGACTCAAGGACGTGGAACTGAGGCGACTAGCCTGTGGGGATGCCCCCGGAGAGGTGCTTTTTCAGAGCGGCCCCAATGGCAACATCGTGTCGACCGAGGAAGCCGCCGCCGCTGCTGTCGCCGCGTCCACAAGAACCCCGGCTACTGATCTCGATGCCGCCGCCGAAACCACCCTCAAGCGCCGACCGATTATTCCGGTGCCCGTGGTCACGCTCGACACGGAGTTGGCTAATACTCCGGTCGCGCTCATGAAGATCGACTGCGAGGGCTATGAACTCAAAATCCTTCAGGGAGCCCGCGAGGTTCTCTGTCGCGACCGGCCCGTGCTACTCATCGAGGTTCATCCGCAGTTCCTGCCGCAATTTGGGGGCAGCGTGCGCCAGGTGGTCGAGTTCCTGCCTCCGATGTATGACCTGGAGGCTTGGGATTTTAGCCCGGATCGCGGGCGACGGTTCTCAGACATGGAGACCATGATCACTGCCGCGGCCACGCCGCCATTGCCCAGTCAGCTTTATTTGCTCTGTAAGCCCAAGGGCTGAGCCTGATCAATCGCCCCAGAGTCCGAACCCAAAACCGATACCCGCATGGGAGATTTTCTTCGCCAACTCTGGCCATTCATAGCCCCCATCGTGGCCGACTGATGGCGGGAGCCCTGTCAGGCCTAATCTACGCGCTAGGAGGCACCCTGTTGCTGCTGGCGGTGAAGCTGGTTCTGGATGCCATTTTCCCCACCGAAGGAGCCCGTGATTTAGTTCAATCGCTTGGGATGCTGCCGGCGGTGCTCCGAGATCCGCTGATGGAGGCCATGAAATCCCTGCGCAGCCAGGTCAATTCGGGATCGCTGGTTTGGATCATCGCCAGCGTTCCGATGGCCATGGTTCTCCGTGGCGGGGGGGCCTACCTGAGCCTCTACAGCATGACCTGGGTGGGCACGGCGACGATTCATGACCTGCGGGTCCGGATTTTCGACCATTTGGAACGGCTGTCGCTGGATTACTTCATGACGGCCCGAACGGGGGATCTCCAATCGCGGTTGATGAACGATACCCAGGTGATCCAGCAGCGCATCGCCCAGGGTTTCTCCACCATCGCCCGTGAACCGGCGACCGTGGTCGGTATCCTGATTTACCTCTTCTCCATGCAGACCCGACTCACCCTGGTGGCCCTGGTTGTGTTTCCGTTGGTGGTGGTTCCGGTGGTGATCTACGGCCGCAAAGTGCGGCGTTCATGGAAGGCGGCTCAGACCCATACGGCTGAATTGAGCGATCTCATGCAGGAGGCCTTCACGGGAATCCGTGTGGTCAAGGCCTTCAATCTGGAGGCCACTATGACCGAGCGCTTCAGTGCCACCTCACGGCGCATCACCGGTCAGTTCATGCGGTTCGTGCGCGGGAGCGAAATTCCGGGTCCGGTCATCGAGACGTTCGGAGCTGTTGGCGTCAGCCTCATGTTGTTCTACGTGCTGCGGTTGCCGGCCGGCGAGCGACCGAGCTCGGGCGACTTCACCGCGTTCGTTGGTTCGCTGTTCATGCTTTATCAGCCCATCAAGAATCTCAGCCGCCTTTGGAGCCAATTGGAACAAGGCCGGGCCGCGGGTGAGCGGTTGTTCCCGATTTTGGCGACGGCCAGTTCTGTTGTGGAACCTTCCCAGCCCCGAGCGCTCCGGGCCCAGGGCGCGACCGTCTCCTTCGAGAACATCACGTTCCGATACAGCGACCGACCGGTTCTTGATGGGTTCTCCTTGTCTATCCCGACTGGCTCGTTGGTGGCTTTGGTGGGCGAGAGCGGTTCGGGCAAGACCACCGTTGCCAACTTGTTGCTGCGCTTCTACGACCCGGAGACGGGATACATCCGGATCGGTGGCGTCGATTTGCGTGAGGTGAGTTCTTCAGACCTCCACGACCAGATGGCGGTGGTGAGTCAGGATACGATGCTCTTCAACGACACGATCCGAGCCAATATCCGCATGGGGCGTCCTGGGGCCACCGACACCGAGATCGAGGCCGCGGCCCGGGCCGCCCATGCCGATGGCTTCATCCGCGAAAAGCCTCTGGGCTACGATACGGTGGTTGGAGAACGGGGTAATTCGCTCTCCGGCGGACAGCGCCAGCGCATTGCCATTGCGCGCGCCATCTTGCGCAACTCGCCCATCCTCATTCTCGACGAGGCGACCAGCGCCCTCGATGCCGAGTCGGAGCGGGCCGTTCAAGCCGCCCTCGAAACGCTCATGGTCGGTCGGACCACCCTGTGCATCGCCCATCGACTGTCCACCATCCAGCGGGCCGACATTATCGTGGCCATGGAGGCCGGACGCATTGTCGAGCAGGGAACTCACGCCGAACTGCTGGCTCGTGGCGGCCTTTATGGTCGTTTGCACGCCTTGCAGTCGGGCGGTGCGTGAATCCCAGAAAGACTCGATAACCTTCTGTAACGAGGCCTTTGGGAACGGGGCCTGTTTGGGGAAGACTCAGGATCCAAACCCTCAGCGTCGCCACCAACTCCGGCCTGAGGCCGGGGCCGCCGCGGAGTCAGCAGCGTCAGCCGTCGAGGTGGCTGCGGGTTCTGAATTGCGCCCGGTGAGTTGACGCACCAGCAACTGGCTGCGTGCTGCCGTCAGGGCCATGATGAATTCGTCGTAACCGGCAAAACGGTCTCCGGGATTCTTGGCCATGGCCTTGGACAACGCATCGCTCGTGGCTCGGCTAATGGTCGAAAGGACTTCGTTTGCAGGGCGCAGTGGGATTGCCACGTGGGCCGCAATCACGTCTTCCACCGATGGCGCCTCGAAGGGCACATGCCCGGTCAAGGCGTGGTACAAGGTCCCGGCGAGGCTGTAGATGTCGCACAGGAAGGTGTCGCCCTCCTGCCGCACCCGTTCTGGTGCGATGTAATAGGGCGTGCCGAAAATAGGAGCATAAGCATCAGTGTCGGCATCGGCCTTCTTGGCGAGCCCGAAGTCCACCACCTTGGGTTCGCCGTCGGCACTGAAGAGGATGTTGCCCGGCTTGATGTCGAGGTGCAGCAGACCCCGCTTGAGGGCCGCTTGTAGTGCGCCTGCCACCTTGATCCCGATGTCCAACACGTCGAGCTCGGGAAGGGTTTTCTCCGACTCGATCCGGCTGTCCAGACTCCCAGCATCAGCGATCTCCATCGCCAGGAACCGTAGGCCCTCGTGGTAGTCAAAGGTGTAGATGTGGATGATGTTGGTGTGGTTGATCTGGGCGCAGGCCCGGGCCTCCACGGCGAAGTTGTTCACGGCGGCCGGATCTTCGGCAAACTCGCGCCTCATCAGCTTTACAGCCACCTCGCGACCGAGGGCGGTATCCCAGGCGCGATAGACCGTACCCATACCGCCCGAGGCGATCTCCGAGCGCAGTTCATACTGTCGGAGCATCATGGGCATCATCACTGAGGCTTGGCACTTGGTGCAGGCCACCGTGCCCAGCGGCGCAAGATCGCCGGGGATGAACTGTTTGGCCCCGCACGCCGGGCAGGAAACCATCTTCAGGGCTTTTTTCTGGGACGCCGTTTGCTCCATGTATTGCGACCAAAGTCTATGCCCTACCGTCCCTGGGACAAGGACGGTAAGGGTTTTTCGGATTTGCGAGGGAGGCGATGCGTCGAGAACCCTCGTGGGGTCGCCTCCTTGGAGCGATCTGGATTCCTACTTCTTGGGATCCAAATTACCGGCGAGGTCGGCCTCGGTGATGGACGATTCCACGCCGCCGGCCGGGACTTCCATTTGCGCGAGCCAGAGCAGGGCATTGAGGAAGATTTTCCGTTGGTTCGGGTCGCCCCAGTTCTTGTGCGTGTGGCCACCGGTGAAACCCATGCCGCGGCCGCCGTCGATGCGCTCGTGCACCCACATCATGGCCTCGCGCCGACCGGAGGCGGCGACGATGTGGGCGTAGGGTCCTGGCGGGTAGACGTAGGGTCCTTTGCGCACGGCGTCGGAGGGAGCGTCTTCGAGCAACCAGGTGACGGGGCGGCCGTTCTCCGACCAGCGCATGTTGACGTACCATTCATCGCGGGTGGAGAAGGGTTTTACGCCGCGGCTCACCGGGTGGTTCGGGAAGGTGGTGAACTTCGGGCTCCACATCGGATTGATGCTGTATTGGTGCTCATAGTGCCCGCCGATCCATCGGATCATGGCGTCGCCGGGGTCGCCAGCCGGCACCTCGACGCCGTAATGGGCGAAGCCGAGTCCGGCCCCGCGCGAGGACAACCGGTCGATGAAGGCCATGCGCTCCGGCTTGATGGCCGGATGCCCGCCACCGCCGTCGGCGTAGATGAGCACGGCATCCACCCGTTCCAAGGCCGCGTTGTCGTCGACCGTCTTACCGCCTTCGACCTTGGTGGGCCAGCCATTGGAATACACTAGCACTTCCAAATTCGGTACACCGGCCAGTGCTTTTTGGAACAGCAGGCACCCGGCTCGGAACTCGTGCATGCCGGAGGGATGGCTGGGACGTCCGGCGATGAGTGCGATGTGTCGGGTCTTGGTGGCGTCCTTGGCTAAGAGGGATGACGTCGGCGCGAGCAGCAAGGCCACCAGCGCGGCGATGGCGGCGGGCAGGAATCGATTCATGGATGTGGTTGGAGGGTTTTCGGTGAACTGAATCCGGTCAAGGCGTTGTCCATACCACTCGAAAGAATGGGGCCGCGGCTTTTTTCGGTAGGGCCGCGGCGGCTTCAAATCCTCCCAGTCCATACGATTTTCTAAAGGAGGTGTGTTCTCGGAAATACCCACCACCCCAGAGGGCTCGTGGCCAACGCGTTGGTCTCAGCGTGCGTCACCGCAAGTCTCCAGCAATCTTCCGCAACCCGCCGGCAGCAACGGAGAGTGCCGCATCACTAAGATGACGGCCGATGAATTGGATGTTCCAACAGGCCCTGCTGCCGGGATTAGCGCTCTTGGCGTCGGTCCAGGCCATCGCTGCCGAGTTGTCTCCTGAGGTGGGGGGCACCCTGCCGAAGGTCACCGTGGTTGGAGAGTCTGACGCGGACGATGTGGTCACCCACCCATTCCCGGCCGAGGTGGAGGGCACCAAGGTGTACTCGGGCAAGAAGGTGACCATTCTGGATTTCGATGCGCTGCCGCAAATTCAGAGCGACAACTACCGGCAGGCCTTTTCGCAAATCCCCGGACTCATGGTTAGCGAGCTGCCCAATGCCAGTTTGCTCAGCTTGGGATACCGGGGCATCGGCGATCCGCACGAGTCGCAGAACTTGCTGGTGCTCAAGGATGGCATGCCCTTCGTGGTGGATCTCTACGGGTACCCCACCGTGTACTTCGCGCCGCCCTTCGAATCGGTGGACCGGCTCGAATTCATCCGTGGCGGCGCGTCGCTCATGTACGGCCCGCAGCCCTCGGGCGCACTCAACTACGTGACCCACCAACCGCGCCGGGATCGCCCCTTCGCCTTACGCACTCAGCACGTGCTGGGTAGCTACGGGCTTTACACCACCCACACCCTCATTGATGGCACCGATGGCAAGCTGGGGTATCTGGTGTCGTTCGATCACCGCCAGGGCAACAGCTTCCGCCGGCAGAATGGAGACTTTGAAATTAATAGCGGATCCATCCGCCTGGTGTACGACGCCTCGGACGAGACGCGCTGGACCTTCGACATGGATGCCACGGCCTCGGACAGCGGTGAGCCCGGCGGCCTCACCCTCAAGACGGGGGTGGGCCTGCTCAATTACTGGAACGACCGTCGGGCGACCCAAAACCTCCACGACCGGCTGCGCATCGAGCGCTACATTCCCAGTGTCGGTCTGGAGCATCGGTGGAGCGATTCTACGCTAATGACTGCGCGGGCCTGGGGCGGCACCTATGAACGTCAGTCGCTGCGTCAGCGCAATTCGGGCGGCAGTGCCTTTGGCAACACGGCCAACCTGATCGATTCCAACACCATCAACACTCACCGCTACGCCACGTTCGGGGCCGAGACGCGGGTCCGCCACGAATGGCAGGCCTGGAACCAAGACCACACGCTGGTCGGCGGCGTGTCGACGTATGCGTCGGATGCTCCCTACGAAGTTGATCGCGGAGCCAGCGCCACCGCCGAGACCGGCACGCCCCGACAGCGTTCGCAGCGCGAGACGGCCGCCGGGAGTGTTTTCGCCGAGAATGTCTTCCGTTTCGGCCGCCTGAGCATCACTCCGGGATTCCGGGTGGAGAATATCCACCAATCTATCCGTGAGACGCTGAACCTCGACAAGACTACTTCGCCCCTGCTGCGGGACAGCGGCCTCGACACGGTGCCGTTGGGTGCCGTGGGCCTGTCGTACACGCTCAACCCGGCCGCCGAGCTCTACGCGAATCTCAGCCAAGGCTACAAGGCCAAGACCTACGGCGATGCCCTTCCGCTGGGCAACAACACCGCTGTGAGCAGCACCCTGCAGCCGGGACACACTTGGACGGCCGAGGCCGGCGTGCGGGGGCGTCCGGGCGATTTCTGGAACTACGACCTGAGTGTCTTCCGCATCGATTACGACGACCGTTTCGGTGCCGTGACCACGGCGGGGATTACGCGCTATGAAAATGTCGGTCGCTCGGTGAATCAGGGCGTCGACGCCGCCACCGAACTGGATCTCATTGGTTTGTCCGACCGCTTGCATGGCACCGAGGTTGGCAAATCTTGGGGTGCTTTGAGCGTGTACGGCAACGTGTCGTGGTTGGATGCCGAATTTGTCTCTGGTCCGCTTCAGGGACTGACTCCGCAATATGCCCCGGACCACATCATCCGCACCGGGCTCATTTACCGCCTGGGTCGTCGGGTGAAGGTGGCGTGGTTGGGCACCTTCGTGGACAACCACTTCGCCAACGACAACAACACGGCTGACTTCCGCATCCCGGGCTACACCGTGTGGGACCTCACGGCCGAGTGGGAATTCTGGCCCGAGCGGGCCCGCCTGTTCGGAGGTCTCAATAATGCCTTCGATCGTCAGTACTGGTCGCGTGTCCGGGCCAACGGCATCGACCCGGCCGTGGGTCGCAACGTGTACGCCGGCCTATCCCTGCAATTCTGACCCCCGATAGGGGTAGGGATGGTGTCTCACCGTCCGCACCCCGGTAGGGATGGTGTCCCACCGTCCGCCCCCGAACGCCTCGCTCACACCGAGCACGGACCGTAAGAACATCAACAGAATCCTCCCCGTGCCAACAGTGAGGCTGAGTTTGTGGCAGGACTCTCTGGACGAAGCCTAATGACTTCCGAGGTAGGGACCGATCTCCGAGCGGTCCGGCACTGCCGACGTGGCGCTTTCGGAGAAATCGCCCTACGTGTGAACATGAAACTGAAACGACTAACCGGTGAAAGACCGAGTACGGTGCTGGCATGGCGCCGTGTAGCTGAAGGTAACTGCGTCGCCGAGAGGCGGGGTGGGGAACAACCGGAAGCGAACCTGTCGTCCCAAAGCAGTCAAACAAGACGGCTGAATCCGATTCGGCTTGTCGGAGTGGCGAGCCTGCGTGTGAAAGGCGAAGCCCTGGCTCTGAGCCTGCCTGAAGCGATCACCAAGCATGACCACACGATCGCCAAGGACTCCGATGGTGTGTGGGATGAGAAGGCAGGGAAAGCCGAGCAGTTAAGTGTTGAGATCCTCCCCGGTGCGACGGAGAGCGGGGAGGAAGTCAGAGCCCTCATAGTAGCGCTGAAGCGGGTAACGACCGTGGAGCCAAGGGGGGCAG
>CAJAHH010000123.1 GCA_903939515.1 uncultured Verrucomicrobiota bacterium | reverse complement strand
GCGGTGGTCCGTGCCTGCGGACATGGCGCTTTCGGAGAAATCGCCCTACCTCGGAAGTTCTTGGGTGAGGTGAGTTTTGGGAGGACCACTGGATGTGGCCCGAGGACCTACTGTGAGGTGGGGCAGCCTGCCCCTGTCCCTTCTGCCCCTTGTCGGGCCTGCTCGGAACTCTAATCCGTTGGGGAGTGCGCCCTGCCGGGCGCCCCATAAAAAAGGCCCCCGTCGTTCCGACGGAGGCCCAAAGAAAAACCGGGGCGCCAGTCAGAGGATGACCGTACGCCCCGGGGAATAATCAGAATCAGTTCTGTAGGACTTAGTGGAGATCCTGAGGAGTTGAACAACGACGCCTCAGAAAACGAACAGTGCAACTGACTGACGAGGCTTAAGACGCTTGTTTAGTTGAAACTAATTTTGCTCTGTTAAACGCCTTGTTGAACAAGATTCGAACGCTTTGTTTTCTGAAATCGAAAACTTTAACAAACGATCTAACCAACAAACCTTAAACGGTTCAAAACCACTCCCTAAAAACCCTCTTTAAAACCCCGATAAACGTCAGGCACCAAAACTTCAGCCCTACGATTAAAAGTCACATTAACTCGCTCCAGTGAAAGATCAAGGGAGGCAAATCAACGCGCTTTTATAACTCTGCTGCGAAAGAACACCGCCAACTTAACAGGGATTTTTGATGCGTCAACCGCCAACTGGCTCAAAATAACATTCTCAACCATCCGAGCGAGGTTAGAAACTGGCGCAGAGGGTGAGGCGGAGACCCTCTGAGAATTTCGCGCTACCGCTGCTGGGTCACTGCGCAGGCCGCTGAGCCCAAATTCCGACCACTGCTACCAATCAAAAACATCTGCATCGAGGCTCCGTCTAACAAAAAACTGCCATCCTCATTCCCAGATCCGACACTCTGCGTATCTTCATCCCAACTACGACCGTGAGCCCCTCCGAAATCACCACCTTCGCCCTAACCCTCCTCATCATGCTCGTCGGCTTGGCGGGCGCGCTCCTGCCCGGACTCCCCGGCACTCCGTTGATTGCCCTCGCAGCCTTGGGGCACCGATGGATCCTCGGGGACAACGGGGCAGCCACATGGGTTCTGCTCACACTCATCGTCGTCGCAGTGTTCTCGGCCGTCTTAGACTTCGCGGCGGCCAGCTATGGTGCCCAACGACTCGGAGCCACCTGGCGCGGCATGGTGGGAGCGGCCATCGGCGGTTTGTTGGGGTTGTGGTGGCCTCCGTTGGGATGGATCGTAGGCCCGTTACTGGGCGCCATTCTCGGCGAATGGATCGGAGGACGCCCCTGGAGCGAGGCCGGTAGCGCGGGCGTCGGGGCGGCACTCGGTCTCATCGCCGGGACCGCTGTCAAGGTGGCCAGCGCCAGCGGCATGATCCTCCTCTGGGTTGTCCACGTGCTGTGGAGAGCGCTCAACGCCGCTTGAAGATCGGAGACTCTTCCTGCCCGTTGGACTCCAAGTAGCCCAGCAAGTCGAGAATGTCTTCCCGCCCCCAAGCCGAGAGCAATCCTTCCGGCATGGACGACACCTTGGAGACGACGCGGTGACGCACCTCACTGGGTTGCACGGTCACCTTTCGATCGGTCAGGGCATCAACCCCGACAACAATCTGGGTCGGAGAATCTTCCAACACCCGACCTGTAATCTCCTTCCCATCTTTCAGTGTCAGGACCATGGACTGATATTGATCGGAGATGACCGCGTTGGGATCGACAATGGAACGCCACAGGTCCGCCCGGGAGTAACGGCTAGACACCCCGGTCAGCTCAGGTCCCGTTGCGCCTCCTGCCCCTTGAAAGCGGTGGCAAACCCCGCATTGGGAGAGCTGATAAACTTGCTGACCTCGCGCGTAATTTCGGCCCGACAGGGGCGTGCTCAAGACATCGGCCAAGTCGTCAAACTTCCACACTCGATTCCCGTTGAGGCGGCTGGGTGTCGGTGTGGGAATCGTGGGAGCGGGGACGGCGGATGGCGGGGCCTTCATCAGCTCGGCAATCGGGCCTTTTTCCGCGTCGGGAATTAACGCGAAGGCCTTCTGCTCGAGGCGTTTAATTAACGGATCGAATCCGGCCCCGGGGTTGGGCTTCTGGTCCACATCGAGGAACCATTGATCGTAGGCGGCCGGCAGGTGGTCCCACCCCGAGGGGATTTGACGAAACCCAGCGAAGTAGCGCTGACGCAAAGCCGGAGTCCACCCTTGGGTCATCCCGTGCAAGGCGGCCGTGTAGTGCATCCGTTCCTGCCACGTCTTCGAGGCATCCCGCAGCTGAAGAATCTTGGGCACAACCTCTCCATCGCCCAGTGCAACGAGCAACTGCGACAACTCGCGGTTACGAGGCCAGCTTGAGGCTGGAAACGCACGACCTAGTTTTTCAATGACCATTGGCTTGAGGGCTGCCGGAATTCCATGGCGGGCGAACGCCACCTCGATCACCCGGAGCTGGGTCAGAAACCCTTCTTCGTCCAACGCGTCGAGGGGCCACCGGCCCAGGGCCTTGAGCAGCGCCACTTGCTGCGCTCCATCTCCGCATCGCGCCAGGGCCAAGAGAGCGGTCAGACCGATCTTAGAATTCACCTCGGCCAAAGCCTTCTCGACCCAGGTGGCCACTGGTTGCGATTCCATCGCAATCCGGGCGGCCTGGCGCAGCATCGGATCAGCCGATCCCAACTGCGACCAACCCGAGGTCAGCCATCCCGCATTCGCTTGTCCATGGACGGCTTCTAATTGCCGTCGCTGCGCCCGGGCTTCTTTTGCACCCGCCACCACTGCGGCCGAAGGCTGGGAGGCCGGGTTGCCAACAAAGGTCAGTCGGTACAGTCCCGACTGGCCTCCACGTCCGCCGGTAATGCAGTACAGGGCTCCATCCGGTCCCACCTCCAAATCGGTGAGGTTCATCGCGCCTCCCCTGAAAAGCGTCTCTACCCGACCCGTGTACCCGGCTCCCTGTTCTTGGAGATGCACAGCAATGAGTCGCCCAAAAACCCAATCTAGGCCGAAGAGCGCTTTCTGGTAGCGGGCAGGAAAGGCTGTCCCTGTCCCGAATCGGATGCTCGTCGGCGATCCGATACCCACATCCACCACTGGGGGCATTGAATCGGCATAATAGTCGGGCCACTTTCCGGAACCTTCGCGGTAACCGTGGTCGGAACCACTGACGAGGTGTTGAATTCGTGAGGGCCGGTACCAAGGGGTTCCCCAGTCGCGCTCCATGTCCGAATCGAAGCTGAAGAGTTCACCGTCGGCGTTGAAGGCGATGCCATAGGCGTTGCGTTGGCCGGCCGAGAACAACCGCGCATCCTGACCGTCCCGATCCAGACTCAGCACAAAGCCGCCAGGAGCCTTGCGCCCGGCTCCGAATCCGTTGACATCCTCCAGTCGAGGCAACGCCAGATCCTCGGCATAATGGGCGACCGGAGAGTGAGGCGCCAAATCGCTCGGGACGTCAGTAAAGTTGCCTGCAACGGCATAGATCCGATCATCCGAGCCCTTCACAAGCGCGTGGGGTCCGTGCTCACCGCCACTGCCTGTCCAGCGCCGGAGCAACTGGGTGGACTCGTAGCGGCCATCACCATCGGCATCGCGAATCCGGTACAAGTGATACCCGTCCGGGCCTCGACCATTCATGTACAGAGCTCCGAAGGCATGCAGCAGGCCCATGGCCCCACCCACCTGGGTCTCCAGTCGTTCCATCTTGGCCAACTTGCCCTGCTCGATCGTCAGGCGGAGCAAAGACTCAGGCCCCTGAGGACTGATGATTAAGCGCCCCTGATCGTCCCGCGTCATAGAGATCCAAGATCCTTCGCCAGGCCGCGCACTGTGAACCAACTCCAGTCGAAAGCCTTCCTTCACTGAAATGCCGTCCACCGGCGTGGCCACGGGCTCCAACGCAATGGGCCCCCAGGGCGGCGTCCCAACCACCCCCAACAACTGGACTCGAGTCCAACCGGACACTCCGTCGGAAGAGGTCTCCCAAGAACCATCCGTCACTATGTCCACGCGAGGAGCGTCCCGCATCAAAAACTCGATCCGGGCCAAGATGCCAGCCCCTCCGGAGAGGTTTCGCGCCCGAATTTCGAGAACGTTCTCTCCTCGGGACACCGATCGAATCTTGAGTCGCGTCGGCTTCTTCCAAGAATTATTGGATCCCAGTCGTTGGCGATTGACGGACACTTCGGCTTCGTCGTCGGCGGCGAAAACGACATCACCACCCATGGCACCGGGCGGTACGGTGAAGGTCTTGCGGAAAAAGCGCACTTCGTTCTCCGCCCCGGCCGGCCCCCAGATCCACTGCGGCGCGGACTCGGCATGGACGAACGAGACCCAGAACGTCATCAGAAGTAGAAACCGCATGGTCATGCCCCAATCAAAGCGGTTCATCCCGGACAACGAAAGCCCGAAGCCCGGAGAGAAACAGGAATGTCACTCGAACTAGCCAATTGTTTCTTTCTGACGAGAGGGAGGGGTACGAAAAATCCTCTGGCCGGCGGCCTAACCCATGGCATGCTCGATCGCGTTGGTTCTCCCGAGGACCTTCCAACCGCCGCAACAGCGCGAAGGAGGCCCTCATTCTGGAACGCTCAAAAGGCGAACTGGTAGAGGAGGATTAGTTTGGTTGTTTGGGTTAGGCGGGCGTCGCAAGGCGTCCGCTTTTTCTTTTCCCACAGTCCCTTTCCATCGTCCTCACAAGAGTCCACGGCCCGACGATTCGATAATTGCCCGAGACAGGGCCCAACCCCGAAGAATACCGTCCCTAAGACATGCGCCTCTTCGACCGTGGCATCCTCTGGCTGGCCGAAGGGTTCGGTTCGGGGCGACTACGCCCAGGACCTGGAACCTGGGGCAGCCTCGTGGGCTGCATTCTCACCGTCCCAGTGCTCTCGCTGCCTCTCTGGATGGCGGTCTCCGTGACCCTCGCGGCTATCTTCCTCGCTATTCCGGTCTGCTCGCGAGCCGAGGCCTTGCTGGGCAAAACCGACCCAGGATCGGTCGTCCTCGACGAAATTGTGGCTATTCCACTCACCCTGTTGCCCTTGAAGGCAGGCTGCCTGCTGGGGGTGATTTCTAGCAGAGATCTGACCGTGCTGCCGACCCACAGCCTCTGGTGGTTGGCAGCCTTCACGCTGTTCCGGGTCCTCGACATCGGCAAGCCGGGTCCCATCGGCGCCCTCCAGCACCTCCCGCGTGGCTGGGGCATCGTCATGGATGACGTGGCCGCCGGATTGATCACCGGCCTACTCCTGCTCGCTGCCGCTGCCCTGATGCATTGAAAACCCTGACCAAACTTCCATGTCCGCCCCAACTCCGTTCCGATTCCCAAAACTAGCGATCCTCAAGAGCGCCGAAGACCTGCGCCAGCGGCTCGCAGGACTTGGACACCCCCTGCCCGTCGACGACACAGCACAACCCGCGGTGCTGGGCCGCGTGATCCCGGCCGGTATTGGGGTACCGAAACCCATCGGAAACCGCTGGGCCATCCTGCCCATGGAAGGCTGGGACGGCACCCCGGACGGACGACCGACCGACTTGGTTCGACGGCGCTGGCGGCGTTTTGGACAAAGCGGGGCCAAACTCATCTGGGGCGGCGAGGCCGTGGCCGTGCGCCCGGACGGAAGAGCCAACCCGCATCAACTAGTTCTTTCTGAGGCCAACGTGCCCGATCTGGCGGCGCTGCGAGCCGAACTGGTGGCGGCACACCTGGAACAGCATAACCAAGATGGCGACCTGCTGGTGGGCCTTCAACTCACACACTCAGGCCGCTTCGCCCGGCCCCACGACAAGGTCCGCCTCGAGCCGCGGATCGCCTACCGCCACCCCCTGCTCGATGCCCGATTCGGCATCACCGACGACCGAGCGGTCTTGAGCGACACCGAGGTAGACGACCTTGTCGCCGACATGGTCGCCGCGGCCGTCCAAGCCCAGCGGGCGGGCTTCGACTTCGTGGACATCAAGCACTGCCACGGTTATTTGGGCCACGAGTTCCTCTCTGCGGTCACCCGGCCCGGCCGCTACGGGGGCCCCTTCGCGAACCGGACCCGCTTCCTGACCGACATCGTGAACGGCATTCGCCGCGACGCCCCCGGCCTGGCCATTGGGGTCCGCCTGAGCCTCTTCGATAGCTTCCCCTTCCAGAAAGGACCCGACGGCATTGGTACTCCCACACCGTGGTCCGGCCCCTATCCTTATGCGTTCGGGGCCAATTCGGACAACGCCCTCGAGATGGATCTCTCAGAACCCTTCGCCTTCTTGGCGTTGCTGGAATCGCTGGGCATCCGCCTGGTTTGCCTCACCGCCGCCAGCCCCTACTACAACCCGCATCTCCAGCGCCCGGCCATGACTCCGCCGAGCGATGGCTACTTGCCCCCGGAAGATCCGCTGGTGGGCGTGGCGCGCCAAATTGAAGCCGTCGCCCAAGCCAAGGCTGCGTTCCCAAATCTGGTCCTGGTGGGTTCGGCCTACACCTACCTTCAGGAATGGCTCCCGGCCGTCGCATCAGCGCAAATCACCGCCGGTCATGTGGATGTCGTCGGATTAGGCCGAATGGTCCTGAGTTATCCGGATCTGCCCGCGGACATCCAGGCCGGACGCCCCCTGCAACGCCGCCAAGTTTGCCGCACCTTCAGCGAATGCACCACCGCCCCCCGCAACGGCTTGGTCAGCGGATGCTTCCCCCTCGACGACTTCTACAAAACCCATCCGGATGCGATCCGATTGAAGGCCACATTGAAGGCTTGATCGCCTATAGCCCCCCAGGATTCCCATGCGACGCCTCGATCATTCCATCCATGCCGCCCGGGGATTTCTCGCCTTCCTGCTGCTGGTGGGAGGATCGCTCGCGATGGGCTACCTTCTGGATCCAAACCTGGGCACGGAGATCGGGTTCTCCGTCGGCCTGCTCCTCTTCGCCGGCTGGCTGGCCTGGCTGAAAGTAGCCCGGAATCGGGGCGATGCCTGGGTCCAGGCGGGCCGGGAACTTGGCCTCCGATCCATGTATTCAGGCCATGCACCCACGATCCCAATCCCGGGCCATGAGCATCCCATGGAATTGCTCTCGGGCACGATCGGTACGGCCACCGTGCTCATCGGAGACCGCGGCGAATGCTATTTTCAGTACCACACCGAAGCCCCTGTGGGCACTTGGGAAACCGGCTCACCCGAGGTTTCCGACCCCATCCCGGTGGAGACGTTCATCGCGCTGTGGATCCCGGGACTCGACGAAGCTCCATTCCGCATCGGCAAGAGGCGCAGCCTGTGGGAGGGCGGCGAAACCCAGCCGAGCGGTCCGTTCGCCGAGGCCCTCGAGTCATGGGTCCGGGCGCATCCCGGATGGCGCATCGAAGGCCGGGCCGACTGCCTCATCCTCAGCCGACCGAACCGCTTGGCCCGTATCAGCCAACTGCCCACCTGGATTGCTACGGCTCGGTCCATGGTCGAAACCCTCGAAGCGCCGGGGGGCTGACTGGAGCGCACCACCCAGATGGTGGCGAAGGATCAGCCGGCAAATGCGCTGTTCTAACCGGGCCGACCCGGGTACGACCTCTGGATCATGCGATGGATCCACTCCCTCACTGCGATGCTCGGGCTGGCCTGCGGATTGTCCGGGGCTGACACCGCCGCTCGGACCGAAACCCCGCTGGCCGTCCGCCTGGGCTACCCGGCCGACACCAAGCTCCTCATTATTAACGGCGACGACTGCGGAATGTGCCATACGGCCAACTTGGCCACCATCGAGTGCCTCGAAAAAGGCCTGATGACCAGCGCCACGCTGATGGTCCCCTGCCCGTGGTTCCCCGAGATGGTGAGTTACGCCAAAACACACCCGGAAAAAGACTTCGGTCTGCACCTGACCCAGACCTCGGAATGGCGATTCTATCGCTGGGGTCCGGTCGCCCCGCGCTCTGAGGTTCCGGGCCTCATCGACCCCGACGGCTACCTGTGGCAGGCCGTGCAACAAGTCTATGCCAAGGGCACGCCTCAGGAGGCCTACCTCGAGGCCCGGGCTCAAGTCCGCCAAGCCCTGGCTGTTGGAGTCGACGTCACCCACCTCGACTCCCACATGGGGACGCTGCAACTCAATGCCGCCTACGCCGAGCAGTACCTCAAGCTGGCCGTAGAATTCGACCTGCCCGTCCGCATGGCCTCGCAAGCCACTCTGGCCAAAATGGGAGGCCCCACCCAGCGCGCGACCTTTGCCGCCCAAGGCATCGTGTTCCCCGACGACTTCGTCTACGAGGACCTCCAAGACGAACCCAAGGACGTCAAAGGCTATTGGATGCGGAAACTGGCCGACCTTAAACCCGGCGTCACCGAACTCTTCATTCATGCCGGCATGGCCACCGATGAATTCAAGGCCATCACCGGCAGTTG
This sequence comes from uncultured Verrucomicrobiota bacterium, assembly GCA_903939515.1. Lineage (GTDB taxonomy): Bacteria > Verrucomicrobiota > Verrucomicrobiia > Limisphaerales > UBA9464 > SXXZ01. The sequence goes on along the minus strand of CAJAHH010000123.1, from coordinate 115,747 downwards.
GAAAACCCGCACCGAGGAATTCGAGGCCTTCACCCGTGATCCCGATCTCAAGGCCCTCGTGGAGCGAGAGAAGATTATCCGAATCGGTTGGCGCCCACTGCGCGAACTGCAGCGCCGGGACCGCAAGGGACGCTAACGCGTTCACCGCTCTCAATCGCTCCCGCGACCTCCGCCCATGTCCGACACCCCGCGCAAACCCGGTTACAATCCGGCCATTGACGGCCTGCGAGGCATCGCCGTGCTCGGGGTGTGGCTCTTTCACCTGCACCCGCCGTTGCTGCCCGGCGGGTTCCTGGGCGTGGATGCCTTCTTCGTCCTCTCGGGCTTTCTCATTCACGGAATCGTCTCAGCCGACCTCGAGTCGGGCCGATTTTCCTTCCGTGAATTCTACCTGCGTCGGGCCTTACGGCTCCTGCCCAACGCCACCGTGACCCTTGGCGTCACGTTGGCGCTCTGGAACCTCTGCCTGCCTCCCAATTCGGCCATCCAGCCGGGGCTACACGGCCTCTTCACGCTGGCCAACCTTTCCAATCTCTTCGTATGGAAACACCTCGGGAGCTACTGGGGCGATGCCGCTGAAAGCGCTCCGCTCACCCACTTCTGGAGTCTGGGCATCGAGGAGCAATTCTATCTCTTCTTTCCTGCCCTGCTCTTCCTGCTGCACCGCAAACGCTGGCTGAACCTCGGCAGCCTCGCCGTACCTGCTGTCCTGAGCCTGGCCCTCTGGATCCACGGTTCGCGGCACCATCCGTCGGGGACCTTCTACTTGTTGCCCACCCGCGCTTGGGAACTTCTGCTAGGTGCGGCCGCGGCGCACTGGGCACGGTCGTCACCCGTCGCACGTCAACTGCCACGCGCTACCGGTTGGATCGGTCTGGCCCTTGTCCTGGGCAGCCTGGTGGCGGCGCCCCATGCCGATTCGTCACTCGGGGCCATGGCTTTAATTCCCACCGTGGGCACGGCCTGCGTGCTGGTTAGCCTCCAACAACCAACCCATCCCCTGACCCGGGCGCTGTCGTGGCCAGCGCTTGTCGGACTGGGCCTGATGTCCTACTCGCTCTACCTTTGGCATTGGCCGCTCATCGTGCTGGGCCGACTCCTAGCCAACTACCGCAATCTGCCGGAGACCGCCGGCGCAGTGGCCGGAGGAATTTTGAGCGTAGGAATGGCCTACGCGGCGTATCGCTGGATAGAAAAGCCCCTGCGGGATTCTAGCCGAAGCCGCCCAAGACGCTTGGCCTGGCTAGCCGGTGGAATGGCCCTCACCACCGTCCTCTGCGTGCTGTCGTGGCGTCGGCATTCCGAGGTCGATCCCGACCATCGCTTCGAGCCCATGACCTTCTCGGGCCGGCTCTACGACTGCTCGACACCGCAAGATCCCCACTGGAGCGAATCCTCCCGCTACTGGGGTTGCCGCATCCCCATTCCTCCCGCCAACCAACCTCCTGAACCGTGGCGTACCGGCGGACTGAAGACTTCGGGAAATTCGATCACCCCCCGGGTTGTTGTTTTCGGCAGTTCCCATGCGCTAATGTATTCGAAAGTAATCGATGACCTGTGCCGTGAACGCCGGGTTCCGGTGGCTTTCCTCAGCGCCGGCAACGGCATTCCAGCCCTGTTTGTGAATGAGGGTAGCCCGCTCTTCCCGGGACGCGACGACGGGGCCGCCTTCGATGAAGCCCGACGCCGGTATCTCCGCGAATGGCGGCCCGAGACGCTCTTGGTCATCGATCGGTGGGACGCCTGGTCTGGCAAGGATTTGGAGCGGGATCTCAGCGCATTTTTGGATGAGGTTTGTCCCTTGGCAAAAACAGTGATCTTGGTGACCCAAGTCCCCGTTCTGCGAGTCGGCGAAAATGAAAATATTCGGGGTTGGGTCCATTGGCGGCGGGGGACAGACGAGGCACTGCCCCGCATCCTGCCCGATGCCCGCGAACCCTACCGCAGGGAGAGCGTGCAGATTTTACAGCGCCTGCAGGAGCGCTTCCCAAACCTCCGGATCGTGGACAGCGCCTCCCGTTTTTACCGGGAAGATGGATCAGTGCGCTATGCCGAGGGACGCCGATTCTTCTACACCGACGACGACCACCTCAATGATACCGGGGCTGCGGAGATATCCGATCTGCTGCGGCCGTTGCTCCCGGCACGCTGAGGTTTGCTGAAGCCGGCTGAAGCCCGCTGGAATCGGCGGGTGGGCGACCGTTGTGTTGCGCTGAACTCCCATCACATCACCGACGCCGGCCCCGTCAGCACGGTTAAGGAGCGCGGGTTTACCTCAAAACGCACCGGGCTAGTTCCCAGGAGTTCGCCGTCCAACGCAAGCGGTTGCGGCGGATCTGCGGACACCTCCAACCAATGCCCTCGAAAGAACCGGACTTGCCGGTGACGAACATGGGTGCCGCGCAGCAGGCGCAAGAATTGGAGAGCCAATGCCCAGCGCCCCACCGCCTCGATCAAGGTCAACTCCAGCACCCCGTCGGTCATTGAGGCTCCCGGTCCGATGCGCATTAACCCACCGCCGGCGAAGGGAGCGTTGCCGACCACCACCGCCACCGCATTGGAAAGCACCTGCTCGCCCTGCTCCGAGCGAACCCGAAGCACCGGGGGGCGGAACGAGAACAGCGCTCGAAAAAAACCGGCCGAATAACACCAACGGGGGCCGAACCATTTTACGGTGGCTGGGGTGGTCTTGCGGAGCAATTCACCGACGAACCCCACCCCGCCGAAAAGGAGGGCATGCCGGACCCGCTCAATCGATTCGGCCGCAGCGCCTCCGGACTCCGTGCCCGCTGAAGAATTCTCGCGCCACGTGACTCGGATCGTGTCGAGGGTCACCGGCTTGGGCTCCAGAATGGCGCGGATGGCGGCCTCATCGTCCCGACCAACCGATCCGGACACTCCTGCCAATTGGGCGATATCATTGCCACGTCCGAACGGGGCCACCGCGAGTGCGGCCCGGGAACCTCCGGCAATCAGCCCACTGGCCACCTCATGCACCGTTCCATCACCGCCGGCGGCAATCACGCACTCGAATGCGGCCCCATGGGTGCGCGCCAATTCCAGCGCATGACCGGCGTATTCGGTGACTCGAATATCGCAGTGAACCCCGCCCTCGGCCAAACAGGCCACGAATCGCTCCAAACGGTCGGTCTGCGGCCGGGATGAAGCCGACGATGGATTACGGATCAGCAAGACTTTTCGCGGCGCAACGCTCATGGGGTTACCCCCAGTCAGCGCCGCACCCACGTCGCGTGTCGGGTGGGAATTCCCTGGGCATTGAACTCCCGCTCAAAGTCCGTCTTCACCTCTAACAAGCCCTCCGGTTCTTGACCGGGAAGGAAGTGTTCTGTGGCTCCATTGAAGACCTCCAGCATTTGCTCGAAGTAGGAAGCATCATCGGTGCGGCAATGGAATCGCCCTCCAGGCCTGAGGCTTTGAGCGGCCAGTGCGGCGAAGGCGGGATTAATGAGGCGGCGACGATGATGCCGCTTCTTGGGCCAGGGATCTGGAAAATACACATGAATGGCCGACAGAGAGGCCGGAGCGATCATCCAGTCCATGAGGTAGGTCGCCTCCATGCGCAACCCACGGAGGTTCTTCAATCCCTGACGCCGGCCCTTCCGGTCGATCTTTCGCAGCCGACCAAACAGTCGTTCGATACCCAAGAAATTCACCTCCGGGTGAGCCCCAGAATACTGGAGCAGGAAGGAGCCATCCCCCGCACCCAACTCCAGTTCGACCGGAGCGGTGTTGCCGAAGAGCACGGCAAAATCGAGCCGACTCAGAATGTCGGGCCGGATGAGGATCGTATCGGGAAAGAGGTCAGACGCCATGGCGACCCCCGAAGGTTAAGGGCCTTTGGTCCAACGAGGAAGGGTTGTATTGAGGCGCTTGAGGCCGATCGAAACGCTTCGAACGGCCTAGAAATGAGGTATTTCAAATTTCCCTACATCATCCCATTGGCGAATTCGTCGGACCCTGCGTCTCTGGATTGCCTTCCTGGAGCAATCGCCGAACCTTGTCCCTATGATCCGCATCCTCCTCTTGGTCCTGGCCATTGGCATCGGTGCCGGAGGTCTCGATGACCTTCGTGCTGCCACCGGGAGCTCTTGGCCGATGTTCCGGGGCGATCCGGCGCAGAGTGGGGTCAGCCCGGCGCGCATCCCGGATGCACCGATACTGAAGTGGCGTTTCAAGACCGGTGGAGCGGTTAGCGCCACCGCCGCCATCGTCGACGGGGCTGTCTTCATTGGATCGACCGATTCCAACGTGGTCTGCCTTTCGCTTTCAGACGGCAGCAAACGCTGGTCCTTCCAAACCGGGGGGCCGGTAGAGGCCTCGCCCCTAGTCCTCGATGGGCGTGTCTTTATCGGCGACACCCTCACCAACTTCTTCGCCCTCGATGCCAAGACCGGGGCCAAACTCTGGAGCCGAGGCTTTGATGATAAGGTCAAGAGCAGCGCCAACTGGATCACCGGTACCAACGGAACCTCCACCAACATCCTCGTCGGCGGCTACGACTTCCGACTCTACAGCCTCGAAGCCACCACCGGGAAATCGAACTGGGTCTACGAGACGGGCAACTACATTAATGGCTCGCCAGCGATTTCCCGCGGACGGACCGCTTTCGGCGGCTGCGACGCCATCGTCCATGTGGTCGATGTGATCGGCGGCAAGAAATTGCGGGAGATCGAAGCAGGCGCGTACATCGCGGCCTCCGGAGCCATGGAGGGCAACCTGCTTTACGTCGGCCACTACGAAAACGAATTGCTCTGCGTCGATGTCGACGCAGGAAAGATTCTTTGGAAGTACCGCGACCGAGCCTTCCCCTTCATGTCCTCGCCCGCCGTGACCGCCGACCGCGTATTAGTGGGCAGCCGCGACAAACGCCTCCACTGCATCCAACGCGCCGACGGCAAGCCGGTCTGGACCTTCCAGACCCGGGGCAAGGTCGAAAGTTCCCCTGTGGTGGTCGGCGACCGGGTCCTCGTCGGATCCGACGACGGACGGCTTTACATCGTCTCTCTGGCCGACGGCAAGGAGCGCTGGAATTACGATCTGGGCCAACCGATTCAAAGTTCCCCCGCCGTGGTCGATGGCCACATCGTCATCAGCTGTGACGACGGTTTCGTTTACTGCTTCGGTTCACCGCATTGACAGGTGGCCGGCTGGGTCCCCTTCTCAAGGGATCCCGTAAAAACGCTCAGGCTCTCGCTTTGACTCATGTCGCTACCCACCCAAGACCTCAACCTGAGTGCCAACGTATCGCCGGCTGAGGAACGCTTTGAGCGCCTGCGCAAACGCCTGGGTTGGTACCTAGCCCCAATGGTTTTGGTCGTGCTGTGGTTCATTCCATTCCCAGGATTGTCCGTTCCAGCTCGACACCTCTTCGCCATCGTCGGCATGGCACTGACACTTTGGATCACCGAAGCCATTCCTCTGGCGGCGACGGCGCTCTTGGCACCGTCACTCTGCGTGCTGGCGGGGCTGGGCTCAGCCCGAGAGGTCTTCAAGCCCTTCTCTGACCCAGTCATCTTCTTGTTCATGGGCAGTTTCATGATGGGCGAAGCGATGCTTAAACACGGTCTCAACCGACGTTTTGCTTTCACGCTGCTGGCGATGCCCTGGGTCGGAGCCAGCCCCACCCGCCTGTACGCTGCCTTCGCAGGCATTACGGCAGTGATTTCCATGTGGGTCTCCAACGCGGCCACAACGGCCATGATGCTGCCCATCGGCCTATCCATCCTGGCCGAATTGGGCGCGCGCCAAGGAATGACCCATTATCAGGCTACGCCATTTGCTGCAGGGCTCATGCTCATCACCGCCTTCGCGGCCTCAGTCGGCGGCTTAGCCACCCCCATTGGTACCCCGCCCAACCTCATCGGGATCGGAGCCATCGAGCGGCTCCTGGGATACAAGATCACTTTCTTCCAGTGGATGGGCTTGGGACTGCCAATTGCCCTCGTTCTGACGGGGTTTCTGGTCTGGCGTTTCAGCCGACATTGCCCGATGCCGGCCGTATCCCTGTCCACCAACCACCATTGGCTGGAGACGGAGCGTGCCAAACTGGGCAGTTGGACCCGAGGGCAGTTGAACGTCGTGGGGGTGTTCCTGGGAGCGGTGGCCTTGTGGATCTTGCCCGGACTCATCGCGGCCTCAGATGACCGAGGATCATCGAGTCCTGCCTATTTATGGATCGGCGCCCACGCTCCGGAGAGCATCATCGGCCTTCTGGCGGCTTCAGCGATGTTCTTCCTGCCCACCAATTCTCAACGGGATTCCTTCACCCTGGAGTGGAGGGATGCCGCAGCCATTGATTGGGGAACAATCCTACTCTTCGCCGGAGGCATGTGCCTGGGCGAATTAATGTTTTCCACCGGCTTGGCCCACTGGATTGGTTCCGGCTTGGCAGCACTGTTCCAAAGCCATTCGGTGGTGGGCCTGACCATACTCTTTACTGGGGTCGGCATCCTTGTCAGTGAAACCACCACCAACACCGCGTCGGCCACCATGGTGGTGCCCATTGCCATCGCTGTTTCGCAAGCAGCAGGTATAGATCCCCTCAAGCCCGCCCTAGCCACCTGCCTGGGCTGCTCCATGGGCTTCTTGTTGCCGGTTTCCACTGCGCCCAATGCCATGGCCTACGGAACGGGCTGCATCCCTCTGAAGGCCATGATGCGCCACGGGCTGTGGCTCGATGTCGTCGGCTGGGTTGTAATTGTAAGCACCGTTTTGCTGTTGGGTCCGTCGTTACCTCCCAAGCCGTAAGCAAAGACCGATCGCCTCACCACGGGGCCTGACGGACTCAACTTCTGTTTCTGCACAGCCTCCCTGCCCTTTTTCATCTGACTGGTCAAAAAGAACCACCCGCGCTTTCGATTCGAAAACGACGGGTGGAAATCACGAAGGGTTTTTCCAGCCTTTCCACAGTTTTAGCCTGATAAACCAGAGCGAAAACGTGATTGGCATCCCTGCTGCTTCCAGTGTTTTAAGCCGAAATGGTCGACACTCAGGAAAACAAACTCCTGCAGGTCGATTCGAATTCTCCGGCAGCGCATTAACACCATGAAGAGGTGCCCACGGGCCCCCTTCAAGTACCTGGAAACAACACACATGAAGAAAATCGAAGCAGTAATAAAACCCTTCAAACTCGAGGAGGTCAAAGACGCCCTCCATGACGTAGGCATCGAGGGGATGACCGTCTCCGAGGTTAAGGGCTTCGGTCGCCAGAAAGGGCACACCGAGATTTACCGCGGCAGTGAGTACACGGTCGATTTCCTGCCCAAGATCAAAATCGAGCTCGTGGTGTCGGATTCCAAGGTGAACGAGGCCACTGCAGCCATTATCAAGGCCGCCAAGACCGGCAAGATTGGCGATGGCAAAATCTTCGTTTCCGAGATCACCGAGGCCATCCGGATCCGCACCGAAGAGAAAGGGGACAGCGCAGTCTGAACCTGAGGCATCCCTCCTACTCCCAGCCCCAATCACCCCTTACTGGACCCAAGGACCCCAAAATAGATGAAAACGTTTTTTAGAAAATTTTTCCTGACACTCACCTGCGCCCTTCTGGCGTTTGCCGCAGTCGATACCCGCGCCGCCGACCCCAGCGTCGAGGAGCGCTTGGCCGACTTGGAGGCGTACGTTAACAACTCCGTCCGCGCCACCGCTGCCAACACCAACGTCACCAGCAAGATTGCCGGCCCAGGCCCGGGCCATAACGCCTGGCAAATGACCTCCACCGCGCTGGTGTTGTTCATGACCATGCCCGGATTGGCGTTGTTCTACGGCGGTCTAGTCCGCAAAAAGAACATTCTTTCGGTGCTGGCTCAGTGCATGGGCATTGCCGGACTGGTGACAATCCTCTGGTGGGCCATCGGATACAGCCTCTCGTTCGGTGCCGGCAACGCAATCATTGGCGATTCTGCGTATGCGATGCTCAAGGGCGTCGAGTCCGGTGCCGTGGGCGCAGGCTACTACTGGATTAGCGATTCCATGTGGGCCATGTTCCAGCTGACCTTCGCTATCATCACCCCGGCCTTGATTATCGGCGCCATCGCCGAGCGCATGAAGTTCGCCGCGGTGCTTCTATTTGTGACCATCTGGATGTTCGCGGTGTACTTCCCGTTCGCTCACATGGTCTGGTCCACCACCGGCTTGATGTGCGGACCACTGAACAAAGACGCCGCCATCAAGGCACTGGATTTTGCCGGCGGCACCGTGGTCCACATGACCTCAGGATGGAGCGCCTTGGTGCTCTGCATCATCCTCGGCAAGCGCAAGGGACTCGGTCGTGAACCCATGACCCCGCACTCAATGACCCTGTGCATGGTTGGCACGGGCATGCTCTGGGTCGGCTGGTACGGTTTCAATGCGGGTTCCGCACTCGGCGCCGACGCCATCGCCGCCAACGCGTTCACCACCACCACCTTGGCCGCGGCCACCGCCGGTTTCGTCTGGCCCATGATCGAATGGATCACTCGCGGCAAGCCCAGCGTCCTCGGATTCTGCTCGGGCATCGTTGCTGGTTTGGTTGTCGTCACTCCGGCCTGCGGCTTTATCACCCCGACTTCAGCAGTCCTCGTCGGCGTCTTGGCCGGCATCGTTCCCTATCTGGCCTGTTCCTTCCTCAAGAAGTGGATCGGTTACGATGACGCTCTGGATACCTTCGGCGTGCACGGCGTCGGTGGTACCTTGGGAGCTATCCTCACCGGTATCCTGGCCGACGAGAAGGCCAACTCGGTGGTGGCAGGCCTGAAGGTTGGCCTGCTCGGTGCTCAGCTCAAAGCGGTCGTGCTGACCATCGTCTGGAGCGTGGTGGCCACCGCCATCATCGCCTACATCGTGAAGGCGCTCGTCGGACTCCGCCCGACCGAGGAAGTGGAAATCAATGGTCTCGACCTCGCCGAGCACGGCGAAGAGGGCTACCACGGCTAACACTTCGGATAACCCGAAACGCACTTCAAACCGCGCTGGGAAACCGGCGCGGTTTTTTGCTGTCCGGCTCCAAACAAACCTACGGAATGGGCCGGACTGCCCCCCGAGGTCAGACTCCTCCCACTTCAATCACTAAGGCTGTGGTATTGTCCCGACCACTGGCCGCCACTGAGGCTTCCACCAAGCGCTGCCCCAATCCTTCCTGCGTTGCACCCGCTCCAGCTGCCCCGATCAAATCGAGCAGGTGTGCATCGTACAGGCCTTCGACCAAACCGTCGGAGCAGAGCAAAAATCGATCGCCAACAGTATAGGCGACGGAGCCAATCTGGGGATCTACGAACTGATTACCTCCTCCCAGCGCCTTCTGGAGCACATTCCTCCTCGGATGGGTCCTCGCCTCGCGCTCATTGATCTTTCCCTGCCGATACAGCCACCCCACGTGAGTGTCATCTTCGGTGAGCTGACGAATGCCTCCGGTGACGGGCAAGTGATAGATTCGACTGTCACCCACATGGGCAAAGTGCAGAAGTCCCGGAGCAAACCAGCACAAGCTCAGGGTCGTCTCCATGCCACGGCACTCCTCATAGCTTTGACCCAGGTAGACGAGGGCCTTGTGAATTTCCTGGAAGAGCGCCTGCAAGAGCACCCCTGCAGAATTGGCCTCAGGATGCTCGAATTCTGGACGAAATCCTTTCGGCAAAATTTGAGGTACCTTTTCGACGGCGATCCGACTGGCAAATTCTCCGGCTTGCGCGCCCCCCATGCCATCACTGACGGCAAAGACGAAATCGGCCGTCTGAAGCGCCGCCTGACCCTCCTTGCCCAGACGCTCCAACTCCTGCCGGTTGAACCGCAACCCCACGAAGGAGTCCTCATTGTTGGAGCGAACTTTCCCGCGGTCGGAACAACCAGACCAGTGCAGGCGGAAGCGGGCAATATCACGGGCCGTGGCATTCATTCAAGGCCCTCGGAGGAGGCAGAGGAGGACGCGTTCAGCAGAGTCGCAAACTCAAAATCGATGATGCAAAAACGCCCGTCGGAACCCCGGTAGGTGACATTCCTGGCAGCCTGATCATCGTGCCGGACGCCATAGGTCTCCAACTCGGCAAAGAGGCTTTGAAGCCGCTCAGAATCCAAGTGCTCGACCCGTTGCCCGCAATTGGTCGTAACAATTTGAGGAAGGTTCAAATTTTCCGCGATGAGTCGCGGCACGAAGGGGCACCCTTGAGCTTCCAAGAACTTCAGCATTTTCACCTCGGTTTCGAATCGCAGGGTGGCATCGGGGCCGTGGTATGTCTTGATCACCCGTCCATCAAAGCTCAGGTGAACCGTGGACCGCAGTGTGTCTTTGACCTTCAACATGAGCGTGGCGACACAGTAGAAGACCCACCACCGTCCGGCCAGTGGGGAAGCCGATAGAAACCCAGGATAAGTCAAACCCAGCAACCACCATGGCTAGCCTGCTGCCCTAAACTATCCAACAATCTTGCCGGTATTTTGGTTCTTTTTACCCACCCAGAACAACACTCAACACCTGTTTATCGGTCTCCGCGCAAAATTTGTAGGCGAGCAGGCCCTCTAAGTTTATGATTTCAGCCGAAAACATCCCATTTCCCCGGGCGGGAAGTGCGGCGAACGAATCATGGCACCTGCCCTGCTTCATGAATTCGCTGCATCGGGACGATTCGCTGCAGTCACTACCATTCACATCCATGGCTAAATACAAATTGGAATACATCTGGCTCGATGGTTACCAGCCAGTCCCCAACCTCCGCGGCAAAACCCAGATCAAGGATTTTGAGAGCTTTCCGAAGCTGGAGCAATTGCCCCTCTGGAATTTCGACGGCAGTTCTACCCGCCAAGCTGAGGGACGTAGCTCCGACTGTGTCTTGAAGCCGGTGGCCGTTTATCCCGACACCACCCGCAAGAACGGCGTTCTGGTCATGTGCGAAGTGATGATGCCCGATGGTGTGACTCCTCATCAGAGCAACACTCGCGCAACCATCTTGGACGACCCCGGCGCCTGGTTCGGCTTCGAGCAGGAATATTTCCTCTACAAAGACGGCCGTCCGCTCGGTTTCCCCGCTGGCCTCGACACTTTCCCGTATCCTCAGGGCGAATATTACACCGGCGTCGGCTACAAGGCCGTCGGTGACATCGCCCGCGAAATCGTCGAAGAGCACCTCGAACTATGCCTCGATGCGGGCATCAACCACGAGGGCATCAATGCCGAAGTCGCCAAGGGACAATGGGAATTCCAAATCTTTGGCAAGGGCTCCAAAACAGCTGCCGACCAAGTCTGGATCGCCCGGTACATTTTGATGCGCCTCTGCGAAAAGTACGGCATTGAAATCAACTGGCATTGCAAGCCCCTCGGCAAGGACGTGGATTGGAACGGTTCGGGCATGCATGCCAATTTCTCGACGACCTACATGCGCGAGACGGGTGGACAGCCTTACTTCGAGTCCCTCATGGCGGCGTTCGACAAGTACAAGAACGAGCACATCGCCGTGTACGGACCGGACAACCACTTGCGTCTGACGGGGTTGCACGAGACCCAATCGATCGACAAGTTCAGCTACGGCGTTGCCAACCGCGGCGCGTCGGTCCGAGTCCCCCACAGCTTCGTGAACAACGGCTACAAGGGGTATATTGAAGATCGCCGCCCGAACTCCCAGGGCGACCCGTACGCAATCGCCAGCCGCATCCTTCAAACGATCGCAACGGTCCCCACGCCGTGATCGACCAGGGCATCTGAGCGCCTCCTGAAATGACTTCCACAAACCCGGGCGATTGCCCGGGTTTTTTCTTTCCCAGAACCTCCTCAGAAAAAATACAACGGAAAAAAACTCAGCGTGGGCGTCAAGATCACGCAGTTCACGCAAAGGCATCCTGCTAAAATCAGCGAAAGACCAATGAAAACCCTGTTTTAGAGAGATGGCATCTCCATAGCTTGAAACGGGACAAAAGGCGTTGACACTCTAGGTTGACTGCCTACAGTCGCCGCACCTTAAGCCCTTAACTTCACAAACTAAATCCTATGAATCGTCTCCGCAAACAACGTCTCGGCGCTTTCACGCTGATCGAGTTGCTCGTCGTTATCGCCATCATCGCGATTCTGGCCGGCATGCTCCTGCCTGCTCTGGCCAAGGCCAAGGCTCGTGCCAACCGCATCTCCTGCGTCAACAACCTCAAGAACATCGGTCTGGCCTTCCGCACCTTCGCGGTGGACTTCGGTGGCGCCTACCCCTGGCAGGTTTCTCCGGATCAGGGCGGTGTCTCGCTCGTCGCCGCCACCGTGGCCGGCACTCCCGCTACTGCCATCTCGAACAACGTCACCGCCGCCTTCGCGGCCGTGTCGAACGAGTTGAGCACCCCGAAGATCGTCTGGTGCCCCTCGGACGGCAGCCGCTACACCGCCTCCAATACCTGGGTGGGCGTGCAGCGCTTGGCCCTCGCCAACAACCAGAAGGTTCCGAGCTACTTCCTCGGCACCACCGCCACTGAAGAGCAGCCCCAGAGCATCTTGGGCGGCGACCGCAACGTGACCAACGGCTCGACCGAGGCTCAGCTGGCTGGCAAGCACATCATTTTCGCGAACCCCGACGCCAATGGAGCCATCGCCGTCGCGACCCTGAACAAGATCGGCTACACCAGCGCGATCCACCAGAACGCCGGCAACATCCTCTTGGGTGACGGCTCCGTGCAGCAGGTTTCCTCGGGCCGCTTCCGCGATCAGATCCGCGACTCCGCTGCCGCCTCCGGCGCGCAGAACTTCATCTTCCCGGCTGCTGGCAACTAACTTGCACGCATCGGATTCAACCCAACCGGGTTGAACACACAAAAGGCACCCCCAACGGGGTGCCTTTTTGTTTTCCCACTCTAGTTTTCTCGGTCGGGTTCCCGAGGAGGTGCCCGGTAAGACCCGGTAAGTAATGCGGTGAGTGCCATCGGATCGGCCTGCAATTTCTCAGCGAGAAATCGACCGCTGGGGCGAGTTATTCAAAGCCAGGGCCACGAAAGCTCTTAGAGCTCACTCCGGAACCTCACCGACTGGCTCGATTGGAACAGACCTTCGCCCACGGGCCTCCCCACTGAAATAATTCCGGCTTAGGCCCCCGTCAGATCTTTCAGAATCTCATCCAGCGTCCGCCTAGGACGAAACCCCGTGAGACGTTCTAGCAACTTGAGGCTTGGCTTGCGGTGGCGCATGTCCTCAAAACCCGGACCGAAAACGGTCTCATAGGCAACCAACTCCACCCGGGAGGCCGAACGCGTCACCTGGATCACCCGCTCTGCCAATTCCCGGATTTCCACTGACTGGTCATTGCCCACGTTCACCACCTGCCCCACCGCTTCCGGGGAGTTCATCAAGCGAAGGACCGCCTCGACGGAATCGGCCACATGGCAGAAACAACGGGACTGACGACCATCACCATAAACCCGCACCGGGAGACCCGCTCGGGCCGAGTCCACAAAGCGCGGAATGACCATGCCATAGGCTCCGGTCTGCCGGGGACCCACCGTGTTGAAGAACCGCACGATGCGCACGGGCACTCCGCGCTCGCGGTAGTAGGCCATTGCTAAAAACTCATCTATCAGCTTGGAGCAGGCATAACTCCAGCGTCCCAACGTCGATGGGCCGATGAGCAAGTCATCGGTCTCCGAAAACTCCGGCTGGGAACTTTTTCCATAAACCTCGGAGGTCGAGGCCAGCAGCACCGGTGTGCCGCTGTGAGAGGCCGCGGCCAGCACAGCCTCAGTCTCGCCAAGATTGGTCTCAATGGTACGGATGGGCGAACGCATCACCTGCTCCACACCCACAACAGCCGCCAAGTGCACCACCATCGCGGCGCTGGCAACGAGTGATTCCAGATCATGGCATTCTGACACCTTGCAGGCGCGGAAACTGAACCGAGGATTCCGCTCAGCCAAACTCAGATTAGAGCGAGAACCCGTGGACAAATCGTCCACGACGATCACCTGCTCTCCCGCCTCCAGCAGACGGTCGGTCAAGTGCGATCCGATGAAGCCCGCGCCACCGGTCACTACGATGGGTTTACCATGCACCCCGCCATCATGCCGGGAAGCCGGATGGAAATGAAGCATTCAAGACACGCTCTCAAATGCATATGGCGGGACAATCCCGTTGACACCCCGAAACTCGATTCCTAACGTTTTGAGAGAAAATCCTATGTCCGAAACCACGCCTCCGGTCAACCCGCCCGCCGCTGCCGAACCCCAGAATCCGGCCGAGGCGTCCGCCCAGAAGAAGCAGACGGTACGCATCAGCCTTCCGCCCAAGCCCGCGGGTGGTCCTTCGATCCGCGTGCCTTCTGCTGCAGCGGCTCCTGCCCCGGTTTCCGCAGCACCCGCCGCCGCTCCGGCCGCGCCCGCACCAGCAGCCTCTGTGGCGGCTGCCTCAATGTCTTCGCACGCGGCCAAAGCCGCCGCGCCCGCAGCACCTGTTGCCGCAGCAGCCGCTCCGGTCGCCAAACCGGCTGCCCCGGCCAACCGCCCGGCTGCCAAGCCCGCCAGCATTAGTGGCCTCGACATGGGATTGGCCTTCGCCGCGATGGCCCTCGGCATCGCTGCCGTCGCCGCACAATTCGTCGTTGCGAACTAAGTCTTTCGGGCTTCCTTTCCAAATCTATGGCTGCTGCCAACATCATTACTGCGACCACCCAGAACTTCCCCGCCGAGATCATTGGCTCCGAACAACCCGTCCTCGTGGACTTTTGGGCTGAGTGGTGCGGCCCGTGCAAGATGCTCGGACCGGTTCTCGACGAGCTGGCCACCGAATACGCCGGTAAGGCCAAGGTCGCCAAGGTCAACATTGATGACTACCAGGACCTGGCCGGTCAGTTCGGAATCCGCTCCATCCCAACCTTGCTAATCTTCAAGGGCGGCCAGGTGGTCGAGCAGTCCGTGGGCCTGAAGTCCAAGAAGGACCTCAAGGCCAGCCTCGACCGAGCCATCGCCGGTTGACCCGAACCTCGGTCCAACGTTTTGCAAAAACCGCCCGGCGAACCCGGGCGGTTTTTTCTTGGGTTGGGACATTGGCGGCAAGGCCTGGTCGAGTCTGTTTTCAAAACCCCTCGGGTCTGGGATGCGTCCCAATTGGCTGATCATTTCTTCCAACTCGAAAAATGAGTGTGTCAGGAAACGGACGGATCATCCGTTCTCTCTTTCGAGGACGATTCATGACACCCCCCCTTCACCTTGTGCGGCCCCCATCAGCATTCACATTGATCGAGTTGTTGGTCGTCATCGCCATCATCGCCCTTCTCGCGGCGTTGCTCTTGCCCGCCCTTTCAAAATCCAAATCCCAAGCTCTGAGTGTCCGGTGCCAATCGAATCTCCGGCAACTCAACCTGGCCCTCTTGGGTTACGCCAATGATCACCATGACAGCGATCCGCCGCGACAAGGGGCCCCTTATTGGACACAACCCCTTTCCCCTTACTACGGAGACACCGAGAGCGTTCTGAAATGCCCCGCGGATACCCGCACTCCGACCAAAATCTCTTGGCCACCCACCGTACCGCCGCCTCTTTCAAAACAACTCCCCTACGACATCGACGGCTCCCACCGAAGCTATCTCGCCAACGGATGGAATGATTATTTCAAAGAGACCCTCTCGCCCGAGGCATTGGCTCGTTTTCAGGTGATTTTGGACACCACTCCCTCCCTATTCTCTTGGGAATTCTCTGTTCCACTGGGCGCCATCCCCAACCCCTCAGAAACGATTACGTTCGGTGAAAAGAAGTCCCATTCCCCTCAAGCGTATATGGATTTCCTCCAAGGCCGAGGTGGCGGCGACGACATCAACGAGGTCGAACACGGTCGTCATGGTCGAAGTGGAAACCGATCCGGGCGATCCAACTTCGCCTTCGTCGACGGCAGCGTCCGCTCGCTGGGTTACGGTCAATCGATCACACCGATCAACCTTTGGACCACCACCGCCGGCTTCCGGAGCATGCCGCCGGTCCCACCCGATCGGATTAAATAGCCGATGGCAGGCACTGAGCCAACCGGCCCACCACAATCCTCGGGGTTTCAACAATGAAACAAATCCTTCGCGCTTTGAGTGCTGCTTTGCTCGTCGTTTGGGGCAACTGGGGTGTCTGTGCCGCCGTGGGTCACCCCACGTTCCTAAGTCCGCAAGTGTCGCCTATCGCCCTCGCTGGCGGCTTCGTCTTCGTGGCCAACACGCCGGCGGACACGGTCGATGTCATCCAGGCCAGCACCCGAAAGACGGTCACCCGCATCCACGTCGGCATTGAACCGGTCTCCCTAGCAGCCCGACCCGACGGCAAAGAAGTGTGGGTCGCCAATCATGTCTCCGATTCGGTGAGCGTCATCGACACGGATTCATCGAGTCCGACGTACCTGCAAGTCATCGCTACGGTGCAGGACCTGGATTCAGCCACGAAGGCGACGCGCTTTGACGAGCCGGTGGGCATCGCCTTCGCCAACAGCGACAAGGCGTATGTCGCGCTGTCCTCCGAGAACCAAATCGCGGTCATTCGGACCTTGGAGTCTTTTTAAATCGCGCCGTTGTCGATGAGGCGCGTCTTGCCGACGAAGACCGCCAGGACGATGCGATGCCCTCGGCGGACCGAGTCCACCGGGCGCAGTGTGTCCGGATCGACGAAGGCGATGTAGTCTAGACGCGCGGCCGGACACTCGGCCACCAAGGCTTCCACTCCCTGACGGAGCCGGGCTGATGGAACACCGTCCACAAATCGCCGGACCTCCTGACGGACCCATTGCTGGGAACGCCACAAGACAGTGGCTTGCGCCCGCTCCTCGGGTTGCAGGTAGCGGTTGCGCGAACTCATCGCCAAGCCATCCGATTCCCGTGTGGTCGGAGCCACCACGATCCGGATCGGGAACTGAAGGTCTTTCACCATGCGCCGAATTACGGCCGCCTGCTGCCAGTCCTTGGCCCCGAAGACCGAAACCTCGGGCAACACACAGTTGAAGAGCTTCGCCACGACAGTAGTCACGCCCCGGAAATGGGTGGGACGCGAAGCCCCTTCCAGACCCTGCGTCAACCCCTCCTCCACGACATACGTGGAGTAATCCCCGTCCTCGCGCCCCGCATACATGTCGCTGTCTGTCGGCGCAAAGATCACGTCTACCCCTGCCTCGCGGCACAATTTGGAATCTCGGGCGAAGTCTCTGGGGTACTTGGCCAAATCTTCAGTCGGTGCGAACTGGGTGGGATTCACATAAATGCTGACGACCACCACTCCATCGACCCCGACCCGCCGCCGCGCTTCGTGTACCAAGCTCAAATGACCGGCATGCAAATACCCCATGGTCGGCACAAAACCGACGCGGAGGCCCCGACTCCGCCACAGCAGCGCCTGACGCTGCATGGACTTGGGCGAGCGGATGATTCGCATACCGAAAGCCTGCGCACAGGCTGGCGAAGTTCAAGCCCACGGCGATCCCAGTCCTGGGCGCCCTGACGCGTCAGAATTCCAAACCTTCCCGAACTCTTGTCGCGACGGGACATCGGCCTATGATCTACCTCCAACATGACTCTGGAGTTCCTCAAGATGAGCGGAGCCGGCAACGACTTCATCCTGCTCGACAACCGCAATGCCCGCATCGTGCTGACTCCGGAGCAGGTGACCAAATTGTGTCACCGGCAGTTCGGCATTGGAGCCGATGGCCTCATGCTTCTGGTGCCTAGCCTCACCGGCAAGGCCGACTGGGCCTGGCGCTTCTACAACTCCGACGGATCGGATGCCGCCATGTGCGGCAACGGCGCCCGTTGCTTCGCACGGTACATCCAGCGGGCCACTGGTTGGACCAAGCCTACGGTGACCTTTGAAACCGCCGCCGGCGTGATTACCGCCGAATTCCAGGGTGAACGGGTGACCATCAATCTCACGGCTCCGCACGACCTCCGCCTCTCGGAGAAGGTCACGACCCTAGCCGGAGTCTTAGAAGTCAGTTCCATCAACACCGGCGTGCCGCATGCCGTGGTCTTCGTGGAAGACGCCGACAAGGCCATGGTCCAGCCCTTGGGTTCGGAACTGCGCTGGCACGAGCACTTCAAGCCGCGCGGTACCAATGTGAACTTCGTTCAAGTCATCGGCCCCAATCAACTCCGCGTGCGGACTTATGAGCGGGGCGTCGAAGGAGAAACCCTCGCCTGCGGCACCGGCGTCACCGCTAGCGCGTTGGTCGCCTCCCGTTTGCACGGCTTCTCCTCACCCATCCGCATCCAGGTGCAGGGCGGCGATGAATTGAGCGTTTCCTTCCAAGCCGATGGCCACGGAGGCTTCAATGATGTTCGACTCGGCGGACCGGCCACCTTCGTCTTCGAAGGGCGGATCCTGATCTGACCCCGCCCGCTCTGGATCCCGCGCAGTAGCCCGGGCCGTCAGGGTGTTGCTTTTTGCTATTTCAAAGTAAGTTACCCAGACCCGCATGAGTCCTCCGAAGAAATCCCCGGCCGCACCCGCGTTGGTGGTGGGCATTTTCCTCTTCATTGTTGGGATCGCCGCGACGGCCTGGTGGTTCAACCGGGCCTCCAACGAGGACTCCCAGTTCGCCACCCACATGAACGCCGGTCGTGGCTACTACGCCGCGGGCGATGCGCGGCGGGCGATCGAAGCCTTCCAAGTGGCCTTGTCGATGAACCCGTCCAATCCGGACGTCCACCTGAACCTGGCTAACGCCTTCCTCTTGGCGAGCCAACCTTCCCAGGCTCTGGTCCATACCCGTGAGGCGCTGCAAGTCGAACCCGGCCGCGGCGCGGCTCACTACCTGGCCGGCTGCGCTCATCTACGCCTGGGCTCCTTTTCCAACGCGGTCCAGTCGCTGACCGAGGCCAAGCAAGCCGACCGCACCCTCAACACCGTGAGCTTCCAGTTGGGCCTCGCCTACGCAGGTTGGGGACGCTTTCCCGACGCCGCCGAGCAATTCGTCGAGGTGATCGAATTCGACAAGGATCACCCTTCGGCCCACTACCAACTCAGCCAGGCCTACCTGCGGCAGGGAGCCCGAGAGCAAGCATCTGCTGAGTTGGCCGAGCACCAACGGGTCGCAGCCGGAAAGTCGCAAGCGGCCGACAACCCGGCTCTCTTCGAGAAATGCAAGTACACCGAGATCCTGGCTCCGTTCGCTCTCGAGCAGCCCGAATCCGACCCGGTCTCCGTCCAATTTGTCGAGGACACCGCCCGAGCCCTGGGCCCGGAGGCAAGTCGACTGAGGGGTCCGTTCGGTTTGTTCGACCTCAACCGTCGCGGTTGGAATGATGTTTTGCTCACCGATGACCAAGGGCAGTTGCATCTGCTCTGGAACTCCAACGCCACATTTACGGCAAGGTCCGAACCCTTGGCCTCCACGGTTGGTAAGGTTCAAGAAATCGTCGTTGGAGACCTGAACAACGACCGTTACGACGACGCATTACTCGTGGGATCCGAAGGGTCTCAATTGCTCAAGTTCGCCACCAACGGGTTCATCACCGACGGATCAGCTCTGGGTGGGATCCGGGCTCTGAAAGGAACAGACGCCACCCTGGGGGACATCGACATCACCGGTAAACTAGCGCTACTGGCGGTCACCCCAGAAGGCCGTCTTCGGGCTTTCACCAATTACGGAACGGCCATCTTCCGCGAACGCAAGCCAAGTCCGGGCGATGGATTTGATATTACCGGTGTTACTTCGGTGACCATCGAAGATTGGAACAACGACGACCTCCCAGATGTGCTGCTCACGCGCAAGGGAGAGCCGCCCTGGATCCTCTCCAACCAACGTCGGGAGGGCTTGTCGGCGATGGCTCAGCCCACGGACTGGCCAGTGGCTCGATGCCTGGCCGTCGGTGATTTCAACAACGACCTTCGGGCCGACGTAGTCCTGGTGACCGAGACCGCAGTGGCCCTGTATTTCGGTGGACTTCGTGAACCCGTGCGCCTCCCGGCCAAGAAAAACGGGATCCAAAAGATCCGCGCCCTCGACTACGACAACGATGGCTGGCTAGACCTAATTTCTTGGGGCACCGATGGACTCCGAGTCTGGCGCAACCGCGGCCGCCGGGGTTTCCACGAAATGACCGAGTCGCTGGGACTCAAGAGCCTAGCGGGCTTCACCGTGCGCCATGCCGCCTTCGCGGACTTTGATCAAGACGGCGACATTGACTGCCTCCTCGAGATCCAGGGACGCGGAGTCCAATTCTTCCGCAACGACGGGGCCAACGCCAATGGCCTGGTCAAGTTTCGCCCCATCGGAAACCGATCGAATTTCAGCGGCATCGGCCTGCACATCGAGCTCAACGCCGGCAATTGGCGAGCCCTGCGCAGCGTCCAGCGCAAGCCCGTGGAGATCGGCGTGGGACGCCACAAAGACATCGAAACGGTCCTCGCCCGCTGGGCCGATACCCAACCCTTGTTTGGGGTGAGCGCCCACCCGAAGCAGGTGATCGACCTCATCGAGCCCAAGAACCCGACGGGCTCCTGCCCTTACCTCTACGCCTGGGATGGCACCCGGTTCCGCTTCCTGACCGACATTCTCAGCTCTGCGCCCGTGGGACTGCCCTCTCGGCCCGGCCACAACATCGTGGCGGACCCTCGGGAATGGGTATCGCTCGGCGGCTCAGCCGATTTCGTCCCCAAAGAGGGACGCTACACCGTGCAACTCACCGAGGAGTTGCGCGAAATACTCTACCTCGACGAAGCCAAGCTCGGCTGGGTCGACATCCCGGCGAACGCTGAGGCACATTCCACGAGCAAACTGGTGCCCGGACCGCCCTTCCCTCGCCACGAACTACGAATTCTCTCGGGTCGTGTTCCGCTCCGAGAGGCCCAGGCTGGCGATGGTTCGTCTCTGACCGCCACACTAGATCAAGAGGACGGACAACGGTTTTCACCGCGCTTGCGGGCTCCCCAACTGCGAGGATTGTCAGAATCCACTTCGATCGTTCTGGATTTTGGGCCCCTGACCAACCACCCGGGACTTACCCTGGCTCTCAGCGGTTGGCTGCGCTTTGGCGGCGGCATGGCCAACATTGCCGGCAGCCATGATCCGGAGTTGCCTTTCCCCTTCCCCCAACTCGAAGCAGAGACGGCTCCGAACCAATGGCAACCGCTCCGAGAAGTGAGCGTTGGCGCACCCGCCGGTCGCACCAAGACCATCCTGGTGCCCTTGGGAGGCCACCTGCCGGCGGGCACTCGACGCCTGCGGTTAACCTACGCGTTTGAGCTGCACTGGGACCGCATCGCCCTGTTCCAAAACAACCAACCCGCCGAGGTTAGTACTCAGCATCCCACCTCGACCGATCTCCATTGGCATGGCTACGGAGAGTTTGCCGCCACGGGCTCCTCAGACC
Organism: uncultured Verrucomicrobiota bacterium; assembly: GCA_903939515.1. Classification (GTDB taxonomy): domain Bacteria; phylum Verrucomicrobiota; class Verrucomicrobiia; order Limisphaerales; family UBA9464; genus SXXZ01. The sequence continues at coordinate 94,466 of CAJAHH010000123.1, read as the reverse complement.
CGCTCACCCCTTTGCATGAGGATGTCCGTCAGCGCCCTTCGTGGCGAATCACCCCCAGCGGTTGGGCCACCCGATATGGCTCGGTCGATGAGCTCGTTGCAGCCGAGGACAACGGGGTAGTGACGGTGGCCGCGGGCGATGAATTGACGCTCGGTTTTGCCGCGGACGCCCTACCGAAGATTCCTTCCGGACACGCGCGGCGTTTCTTCCTCTGGACCGTCGGATGGAACAAGGATGCCGATTACCATGTCGCCGCCGGAGACCGCATCGAGCCCCTGCCTTGGCACGGCATGGACGACGCCCGTCACGGCCAGGAGGCCCGCCCGCCCTTCCCCAGCGATGCCCTGCACCAACAGTTCAACACGCGTTGGGTGGGCCCGTTGAACTACGAGCGCGTGGAAGCCAAGCGCGTGGAAGCCAAGCGCGTGGAAGCCAAGCGCGTGGAAGCCAAGCGGGTGGAAAACAAGCGCGTGCAAAACAAAACAGGCCGATAACCCTGGTAAGGGCTCGGCCTGTGGAAAACTAATCAGCGTCGAAACTCAGGGACTCACGGTCGTGAGCGGAGTTTTTTGAGCGTTTTGTTGAGCGGGCTGTTGAGCGATTTCAGGATTCGACCGCGCTCAGTTCCACCGGTTCAACCCGCACGCCCTGCTTCTTCAGCCATTGCACCCCGGCGGTGATCTCCGAGGCAGCCCCTTCGATTTCCAAGCAAACAATACCGACCACATCGGTCACGCTCGCCTGTCGAATACTGGTCACCAGCTTGAACTGATGTCCCAATTTCCAAATCACCGGCGCCTTGATCCGCTGAGGCGGATAGGTCAGCCAGAAACGAGAGGCGGTCTTGTCAGAGTCCAAACTCTTTCGCAGCGGCTTGACCGCCTTGGAAGCTTTCGGAGCACCTTTTGGAGCACCCTTGGGAGGCGCTATGGCCTTGGCAGGCTTGGAAATTTTGGTGGGCATGGTGCCGTTAGAGAGGTTGGGACAGCCAAAAAGAATCAACCCCCAGCTATGGCCGGAATGATGCTGATCTCGTCGCCGTCCTTGATGACGGTGGCCTGATTGTCGAGGAAGCGGATGTCTTCCTCGTTCAGGTAGATGTTCACAAAGCGTCGAACCTCACCCTTTTCATCCATGAGGCGCTCGGCGATGCCGGGGAATTGGTTCTGCAACTCGGCGATCGCTCCAGCGATGGTGCCGGAGCTCACCTGAACAACTTCAACGTCGTGGGTGAGTTTGCGCAGCGGCGTGGGAATGCGGACGTGTACGGCCATAAGATCAGTTCCTAAAGTCCCAGAGAATCCGGAAATCTCGCCCGAAGGCAAGAGCGCTATCATCGCCCTCAGTGGTGCCCTCAGTTCTGCCCCAAGATCTACCCTCGGCCGACGTCGAAGACCCGTTGGTGGATTTTTTCAGGCAGCGGTTGCGGCCGCAAGCCTCGGGGCACCATACGGCAACTCGTCGGGAACCGAAGTGAAGCGGGAAAACACCTCGAACATCCGGGTGAAGTCCTTGTTCACATCCCCCGACAGGCAGTCCGTGAGGTCATTGGTCAGTTCCGGAAATTGGTCGGTGATGGTCTTGAAGCTGACGTTCGGATCGTAGAAGGCATACACCAACTTGCGCATGTTCTCGATACTCTGCCGGGTGACCTGACCATATTCGGCAAAACGCTCCGGAGAGACGTCGCCAGCCTGCAACGCAGCATGAATGGCGTCTGCGGCGGCAACCCCGGTCTTCAGGGCAATCATCATGCCACTGGAGAACACCGGATCTAAGAAACCCACGGCATCGCCCACCAGCACCAATCCGCGGTCGGCACAGTATTCGGAGCGGAAGGTGTACTCGGCCGTGAGCCAGTACTGATCGCACACTCGACCCGTGGACAAATGGTCTTGGATCCATTTGTTTTGCCCGATTTCTCGCTGAAAAATGGCCTCAGGGTCTTTGAGTCCTTCACGGGTCAGGTACTTGCCGTCGGCCACCACGCCCACGCTCACCCGGTTGTTGTGCTGAGGGATGTACCAGAACCAGCCCTTGTCTGGGATGAAAGCCACCGTGGTGCCTCCCTCGTCGATGCCGGTATCCCGCTTGGCACCCTCGTAGTAGGTCCACACGGCCACCTTGTTGAGCTTGGGATCACCGCGCCTCCAAGCGTTGCGGGTGGCAGCGATGGCCTCGCGCCCCGTTGCGTCCACAGTGACCGGGGCGTGAACCTCCACCTCTCCATGCTCGCGGGACTTTACCCGGACACCCGTGTAGGTGCCCACGCCGTCTTGCAGCAGTTCGGTGACCTCCGACTCTTCCCAAACCGTCACGCCGTGCTCTCGAGCATTGTCGAGCATCAGCTGGTCGAACTCGCTGCGCAGGACCTGCCACGACTGCGCCACGGTTTCACGATCATACCGGTTGAAGAAATAGAAGGGTTGCGAAGCACGGCCCGAAGGAGAAACGAACTGCACGGAATACTTCTTCATGAAGCTCGACTGACGAAGCTTGGGGATCATCCCGATCCGCTCCAACGGCGGATAGGTGAAGGGGATCATCGACTCGCCAATATGATACCGGGGAAACTTTTCCCGTTCGACCAGCAAGACTCTCCGACCGTGCATGGCCAGTGCCGTGGCTGTGGAGCAACCGGCGGGACCCGCTCCAATGATCACCGAATCGTAGTTTTCGACCGTTTTCATACGCAGACGTACTATTCTCTTAAACAACAGGTACCCCAGTCCTTGGGACATGCAAGCGGCGGATTGCCGAAAGCCGACCTTCCGAGAGTGGGGCTGTCCGGTAAATGGCTGCGCCGCCGTGAAACACGGCGGCGCAGCGCTCGAAAAGATCCTAAGAGCCGGTTATTTCTTGGGAACGTCGGCCTTCTTCTTTTGCTCAGCGGCTTCCTTCTGGAGGCGCTCGGCATCGGTAGACTTGATCACCTCGATCTGGGCACCCTTTTTCAACTCATCGGCGCTCGGAACCTTGATGATGTCGCTGGTAACGCTGCTGGGCAGCGGCGGCGCGACTTGCGGCTTCACGTTCAGCAAGTCCACCTCGAAGATGAGGGTGGAATGGGGCGGGATCTTCGGCGGAGAACCGTTCTGTCCGTAAGCCAGATCCGAAGGAATCACAAACTGGTACTTCGAACCCACCGTCATGAGTTGCAAGCCTTCGGTCCATCCCTTGATCACCCGGCTCAGACCAAAGCTGGCTGGCTGTCCGCGAGTGTAGGAACTGTCGAACTCGGTCCCATCGACCAGCGTTCCGCGGTAATGCACCTCAACGACATCATCGCCCTTGGCCTTAGCGCCCTCAGCCGCCTTGAGCACCTTGTACTGCAAACCACTGGCCGTAACCTTGACGCCTTCCTTGGCCTTGTTGGCCGTCAGGAATGCCTCACCCACCACCTTGGCCTTCTCACCGTCTTCCTTGCGCTTTTCCTCAGATTTTTTGCGAATCTCGGTGCTGTAGTTCCGCAAGATGATATTGGCCTCACCGTCCGTGATCACCGTCGGCTTGCCTCGGAGCGCCTCTGAGAACGCCTTGATGACAATCTCGGCATCGTGCTCGTAGCTGCCGCGCGACAACTGGCGCTTGATGTCTCCAGCCAAGAGCACACCCATGGCGTAGCTGTGCTTCTCGAGATCGGTCTTAAACTTGCCGGCCCCGGGATCGGCAGCCGGTGCGTTGGTGGAAGCGCCTGAAGCGGGGGCTGAAGGCACCTTGACGGCGTTGTTCTGCCCCAGCACTGAACCGGCCAGAACGCCGGACAATAGGAAGATAGAAAGTGTTTTCATTGTCAGCCTGCATACTCCACCCCGTGCTCAACGGCGTACTTCGGGGCGGTCGTGGCCCGAGGAATTACCAACCCCTTCTCGCAAAGTCGAGCCTAGGCCGCAGCGGTGGGGCTTCATGGGGGTGATAACCGAGCGAATGAAAAGCGGGGCGAGAGGATTGAGGCTCGAAAGCCCTTTTCACAATCGCCTCCGGCGATGGAATTCATTCACACCCAACGGTCCCTCCAGCGGCAGCGGGACCGCGCCGGAGCGAGCATTGAATGCAAACACCAAAAAACCTGGCGCACCGCGCGAAAACCCCATCCTCCCTTGCCGCCTTCCTGCGAGCTCCAGACGCCGGGTCAGGAGACCCGGCCTACAGGGGGCTCACCGGTGAAGCGGTGCCTTGCAGGCAAGGCGCGGTCCCGCGGAGCCAGCCCATAACCGGTAGCCCACCCGAGCGTCCCCAACGCAAACCTCACCCGAACACAAAACCCTCGACGAATAATAAACCAAAGATTCCCCAATCCATCCTCGACCACCCCGCACATAGCCAGCGGTCCCACACAGCGGCAGCAGCGGGACCGCACCGGAGCGAGCATTGAAGGCAAAAACAAAATCCCCTAGCGCGGGGCGCTAAAACCCCATCCTTCCGCGCCTTCCTGCGAGCTCCAGACGCCGGGTCAGGAGACCCGGCCTACAGGGGGGCTTACCGGTGAAGCGGTGCCTTGCAGGCAAGGCGCGGTCCCGCGGAGCCAACCCCGGGAATGCAGCCCAAACATCCACCGACCACAAGATGGCTCGAACCGGAGCCTAGGACGGTTTGCCTTGGCCGCAGCTTCGACGAAGCTCAGCGTTGCCACTGATGACAGACCGCAGGCCCATCCAAAACGGTCCGGGAATAGCAAGGGTGAGTCATTATCATCCTGGTCTAGCGACTTGGCTTCGTTGGCCCACGCTACTGTGCCTGTTGGCTGGCTGGCTGCCGATTTTGTCGGCACCCGTCGAGGTTGTTCCAGGCAAGGACCGCACCTTCCGGGCTGGAGTCACCTACCTAGTCGCGGGACCGGTCCGCTTGGAAGGCTCCGTGCGCTTTGAGGCTGGCTGCGTGCTGAAGTTCCAGCCGGGGCGTTCGGCGGGATTGGAGTTGGGGAAAGACGCCCGGGTTTCCTGGCAAGCCACACCCGAGGCACCCATCGTATTCACGGCCTCCGACGACGATTCGGTGGGAGAACTCGTGCCGGGCTCGACAGGTAAACCTTCCTCAGGCCCCTACGCGGACGTCGCCTTGTCGGTCAATGGCGCACGCCTCGAGTCAGGGCAGTCTCGCTGGAATGATTTCCGTATCTCCCACGCCCGGGTGGCCCTGCGTTGGACCGGAACGACCGCCGCGCTGTGGCATTTCCAGGTGCAGCATTGCGAGGTCGGCATCGAATCCACCACCAGCACCCTGTCGCTGCGCAACGGCCTCTTCCATCGGGTCAAGGCACCCTTCAGCGACCTCAGATCGAGCCGGGTCAATGGCCAGCAACTCACCATCGCCCGCGCCGAGGTCCTCAACCGCAAACCGGCGGATTCCACCCTCGAATTGCTGCGCTGCGTGATTGGGGAAGTGGCCGATGTGCAAGGCTACACCCATGCCTCGACCGAGGGTAACCCCAATGCCGTCATTCCGATCTCGATCACCGATGCCTTTGTTGAGGCCGCGGGCTCGCTCTACCTGCCCCCGGGCAGCCGTCGGATCCGCCCTGGGTTCGGCCACGGCCTGCTGGACCCCGAATTGGCCGTGGCTCTTCCAGCGATGACCGTCTTGCCCCCAGAACTGTTGCCACCCCTCGTCACCCAAACTCTCTACCTGACACCCCGTGCCATCCGGGACCAAGCACTGCCGGAAGCCGGGGGCCTCAACCCTATCAAACTGGGGTTCCACCACTGGCCCATCGACTACTGGGTTGAGGGAACAACCGTCAGCAATGCTGTGGTGACGGTGGCGACGGCGACGGTGCTTCACGAAACTCCAGCCCGAGGATTCCGCTGGATCGGGTCGGGCTCGCTGAGGCGCGAAACAGAGGTGCCGCAATCGACGGCCGCTCCAAAAAAACGCCCAGTCCCCGGCCGCGGTGATCGGGACGGGGACGGGCGCAGCGACTTGGACGAATTACTCGACGGGACCGATCCGGAAAACCGCTTCAGCGCCCAGCCCCGCGTTCTCGCTTCCTTCGGATTCGATACCGACCGTTTCGAGTCCGGGGACGGCGCGATGCCCCTGCCCGGATCCTCGGCCTCGCGCGAACCCTCCTTCGACCGAAGCGCGGCGGGGTTTCACCGTTCTGGGCAGGTACTGCTCTACCCGCTGATCTGGAACCGCGACGGAGTCACCCGCACCAATCTTCAGCCACTCCACGGATCGATCGCCCTCGACTACTCGCCCGACTGGTTCCATGGCGCGACCAACGACGCTCCCGGTGCCGACTGCGTCCTGTTGGAGACCCCGGGATTGCGTGTGAGCATCGATGCCTCGGGCCGCCGACTGGCACTCACTCGGATCTCCGAGAACTTCCAACAAACCCTCTGGTCGCCGCTGCCCCGGTCGGCCACTCAGTCCCGCCCCTTCACGGGACGGACCAACTGGACCTTCCAACTCTCCTTCACCGCCGACACCTTCGAGCAGCTCCCTCGGGAGTCCCACTCACGTCCGCCCAGCCCTCGTAATGAGCTCAACACCTTCAGCCTGGGCAACGCCCTCGACGGTCAATCCCCCGCGCTTGGCCGACTAGACCGGGTCCTCCTGCGCAACCACCTGCTGCCCGGGAGCCTGGGTCACCCCGGCCCACCGGAAGGCATCGTCCGGAGCCATCATCGCCCGCTCGAGGCCGACGACACCGACCGAATTTCCGGGGAGTCTCTTGCCTCGGGCATCCGACTCACCTTCCAACGCGACTGGGAAGGCGACGGCGATCAGGGTGGCTTCTATCCCATCGCACGGAAGTCCTGGGGGCCCAATCCCACTGCTTGGGAAATCATCGATCGCGACGCCCGCACCTCGGTCTTTACTGACACGACCGTACGATCCGGGCAGACCTACGGTTACCGAGTCTTACGCAACAGCCGGCCGCCACTCGAACTCTGCGTGGCTCATGACACCCCACCCCCAGCAGACCGGGGCCGGGCCCTGTTACTCGTAGATGACACCCTCGCTGAACGCCTCACCGGAAGTTTGGCCCGCTACCGGGCTGACCTCATCGCCGACGGCTGGGAAGTCGTCCAGCACCGCGTGCCGCGCCACGTGGACGCCGACCCGCAAGACTTCGACTGCCGACGCTACGACGCTGAGGCGCTCCCGCGGAACAAGGCCAATCTCCTAGCCATCAAGGCCCTCATCCGCCGCGAGTACGAGGCCCATCCGGGGCGCACCCAGGTCGCGGTGCTCATCGGGCACCCCACCATTCCCCAAAGCGGTTGGGCCGCTGAAGATGGCCATGTGAATTGCCAAGATCCGGCGGGCATCCACCTGGGAGCCTGGCCGGCCGACCTCTTCTACGGCGACCTCACCGGAACCTGGACCGACACCCAATCCTTCAAGACCGGCTGCCCGGATTGCCCGCGCAGCCAATGCGCCTACTGCATCCTGGGCAACGAGGCGGGCGATGGCCGCTGGGACCAGAACGAACTCCCCCGAGAGCCCGACGGCAGCGCCGGGCGCATCGAGGTACCGCTGGGGCGCATCGACTTTGCTCGACTCTCCCACTTCGACAGCCGATTTGCTGATCTTAAGGGAAACCCAAAAAGTGCCCTCGAAGTCGAGGTTGCCCTACTGGACCGATACTTTGACAAGGTCGGACGTTATCGACGCGGCCTGCTCCCTTTCCAAGACTCGGCGATTGGATACGCGAATGTCTTGGGCGCTCTAGTAGATCGGAATCTGGTGCACATCGCGCCACGCTTGGGCCAATTAGAACTTCTGACGGCGGCGGCTTGGAATACCGACCTCTTCCAGGATGGACCGAACATTCGCTGGGGCTTCCAGACCGACTACTCGCATTTCGGGGTCTTGGGTATGACCGGGGCGGCCAAGCCCGGACACAGTCACTTCGCCAAGAATGTCGCCTGGAAACGGCCGGGAGATATCCCACGGGTCGCCTTCCTCTTCGCCTTCGGCTCCTTTCTCGGCCAGTGGTACAGCGGCTATGGCGAAGACTTCTTGCGAACCTGCCTCGCCTCCGAGAACTCGGTGCTGCTGGCCGGCACGGCTTACGCCTTCGCGCCTTGGATCACCGACCGTGTGCACGCCGGGGCACCGGTCCACGCCCTGCTCACCGATTCGGCCGAACGTAACGGCTCGGTGAATGCTCGACTCACCTACTTGCTGGGGGACCCCTGCTTGCTAGAACACCCCCTCCAGGCCCCATCGGCGTTCAAAGCCAAAAACCAAGCCGGCGTCACCGAACTCACCTGGAACGCCTCGCCCGAGGCCCCCGGCGGATACCGCATCGATTCGGGCCCCGCCAACGACTCCGCCCTGTGGACACAAGTCCAAGAACTCCCACCGGAGACCACGCGACTCCGCCTGGAATCCAGTGCCAGCGGCAAAATCTTCCGGCTTCGAGGGCTAGGTACCGTAACCAACGGGTCCGGCCGGTATCGGCAGTGGACCGCTCCCAGCTATGCCAGCCCTTGATCCCGCCTTATCCGTGCCTTTTGGACCCCGTGTTTTGGTCTGGAACTGTTGGCCCTGTACCTGCTAGCTCTCGACTCGTTACTCTCCGCTTTGGATACCATGAAACTGTTTTATATCGGGTGTATACTCGGGATGGCATTGGGGTGGGTCCGGATGGTTGCCGAGACACCCGACATCCTCTCGCTGAATTGGACCAACGGGCGTCCGTCCCTCGAGTTTCGCTTACTCCCCTCAGTCTCAGAATACCAAGTCCGCGCCAGCGCCACGCTCGGGATGCCGGGCAGCCCCCTCGCTGGAAAACAATTGGGCACCGTGTGGACCGCCGAGGCGGCCGCAACCGGTGATTCCGGCTTCTACCGCCTAGAAGCCTTACCGCTGGCCGCCGAGACAGTCCGCGCCAGCACCCTGCTCAACCGCATCGCCTACGGTCCGACCCCAGACGCTCTGGATCGGCTCGCCACCCTTGGCACCGACGCCTACATCGAGGAGCAGTTGGCGCCGGAGAAAATTTCAGAGAACCTGGACGAATCCACCGAAACCGACCCGGTTTGGAGGAAAGTCACTATCACGGGCACGGGCTCTTCCTCCAAACTCTACGTGTACTTGAACGGTGCTGGTGACGCCTACCTCGACGACTTCCGCCTGGTCGCTGGCACCACCGACAACGGCACCACTGCCAATCTGCTTATTAACGGCGACTTCGAGCAACCGCTGGCGACCGCCAACTGGACCACGACCACCAACACCCTCAATTCGGCCCGCACCACCGACTACGTGCATGGAGGTAATGCTTCCTTCCATCTCGTTCTGAATGCCGCTGGAAGCACCGGGACCGACGCGGTGGTGCAGACTATTCCCACGACACTCAACGCTTCGATGCCCTACACGCTGAGCTTCTGGTACCTAGCCCAGCCTTCGACTCGACAGCTGACGGTGCGGCTCAGCGGCAGCGGCATTGTTGCGACCGTCCCGCTACAGGGAGACGCCGAATCGCCCATCCCCTACTATGCCCGACTCCAAGAGGGTTCGGCCTCCATCGGTGACTTGCGCGCCTGGCACGTCCACCACGCAGTTCAATCTCAACGCCAATTGGCCGAGGTTTTTCAGCAATTCCTGGAGAACCACTTTGTCACCGAATACTCCAAAGGCTTCACCTACTTCGATGACCGGGCCGGATTGCCCAATGCCTGGTCGGGCCCCGAATCTACCCGGCAGGAATTCAAAGAAAACCTCCGCTGGCGGCGGGCCTTCCTGAATCCGCAATGCACCTTCCACGACCTGCTGAAGATCAGTGTCGAAAGTCCGGCCATGATCATCTACCTCGACACCGTCCTGTCCCGGGGTGACTACGACAGCACCACCAAGACCAACCGCATCGCCAACGAAAATTACGCGCGCGAATTGTGTGAACTTTTCGCCTTCGGCGTGGACAACGGCTACGAGCAAGGCGACATCGAACAAATTTCCCGGGCTTGGACCGGATGGACGGTCGAACTCCTCGCCACCAATCAGGCAGCGAACCCCTTCGCAACCCGGACCACCACGATGATCACCTCTGGGCTCACCAACGCCACAGAGCGCAACAGCGTGACAAACCTGTTGGGACTTTGGTCCTTCCGCTACCGGACCGATCGCCATGATCCCCGGATCAAGTGGGTCTTCTACGAACGGGATGCCAAAGGAAACATCCTTACCAACTCGCCCAAAACTGTTCCTGCTCGGTTTGGTCCCCCGTGGGCAGGGCGGCCGTACGGACTGAAGCTCAGCAACGGTTCCACCACAAACGGCATCCAAGACGGTTACCAAATCGTGCGGCACATGGCCGATCAACCCTTCGCCCAAGAATACCTCTCGGTGAAGCTTTGCCGCCTGCTGGTGCACGACAATTTCCACCATGGCTACGACTTTACCGATGCCGAGACCTCGCCCGAAGAGTCGCTGGTCCACGACTGCATGCTGGCCTGGGAGAACCCCACAAACGGGGGCCCCAAAGGTCAGATGCGTGAGGTCCTGAGGGTCCTCCTCAAGAGCGATCTCTTCCGCAACCCCAACACGGCAGCCGCCAAGGTGAAGACTCCTTTGGAGTTTGCTGCTTCCACGTTGAGAGCCTTCCGCGCCTCCAAACCCGATGGATCTCTCACTGCGAGCGCCGACGCGCCCAGCCTCGTGGCCTCCGGTGGATTGCTCGACCGGGCGGGCCGGATGCGCCTCTTCGACCGGGCCGAACCCGACGGATACGCGGAGGACGCCGGTGGTTGGATTAGTGCCGGCACCCTCAGCGAGCGCTTGCGCTATGTGCAGTCGTTGGCTCTGGCTGGCGCCGGCCTGGCGACGGGCACTGGCGTCCGCAGCTCGCCCGATTCTCTGGGCTCAAGCCGGGTCGATCCCTCAGCACTGCTGGCGCTCCGCTTGACCAACGGAGCCAACCGTTCTGCCGAAGCGGTCACCGATTACCTGCTCCGGTTGCTATTTCCCTCAGAAGGATCCGCCAACCTCAGCCAATACCGGGCCCTGAGCATCCAGTTTCTCAACACCACCGACAACGGCACCACGCCCTCCGAGTTCGCGAACTTGGTTCCCGGAACCAAGGACTACGACACCCGTGTGCGTGGCCTCGCCGCCCTACTGCTGAGTTCACCCCGTTTTCAGGAACAATGAGGTCCGGCACTGAAAATCGCTCCAACTCTCGCGCCATGAACACGCCCCAAATCCTCACCCGCCGAAACTTCTTCAGCACCGCCACCGGCCTGGCAGCTACGGCCGCCCTGAGCTCGCTGACCGACGTTCCACTCTTCGTCCAAAAGGCGCTCGCAGAAGGCGGGCTCGGACAGCCCGGCACCAATGGTCGCGTCAAGAAACTGCTCTTCATCTTTCTGCGCGGGGCCAATGACGGGCTCAACAACGTCATCCCCCACGGCGACGACGCCTACGGCCCCAAAATCCGCGACAACATCGCCATCCCAGTCGATCCCGCGCAAAGCTGGAATGTGCAGGGTAAAGCGTTGTTTCCGGAAGCGGGCACTAACGGAGCCACCTTCGCCTACCCCTACTCGCTCCCGCTGGGCAATGGATTTGCCGGACTGCATCCCGCTCTCAAATTCCTGACCCCGGTCTACAATGCCGGCGAATTGGCACTCATTCACCGGGTGGCCTATCCGCAACAATCGCGTTCCCACTTCGATTCTCAATCTTACTGGGAAACCGGTGCCCCCCGGACCAACATGGTCAAAGACGGCCTGCTCTACCGAGCCATGGTTGAATCAGGGCGTCCGGGAAAGAACTCGCTGACTGGGGTTTCCTTCCAGAACTCGCTGCCACTCCTCCTGCGGGGATCGCGCGCGGCGATGACCAATCTTTCAGACCCGACCCGCTACGATTTGCTCGGGGTACCCAATACAGCCGACGGCAATCTCAAGACCGCCCGCGCACTCCAGGCAGCCACGGGAGCCACCTTCCCCGACAAAGCCAACCGAGATCTGCTCCAGCAGCAATATGAGAACATGCGACGCACGCTGGAAATCTTCGCTGGCATCGATTTCAGCGAGGCCGGCAACACCTTCGTCGACAACCAAAACTCGGACGGCAACAAACCTTATTCGCTGTTCCCGACCACCAACGCGAAGAATGGTGCCGGACCTTCCGGTGCAACCAATCCGGGCTACGTGGTCCCCACCTCCGCCTACGGCTACTTCAACCAACTCAAGTCGGCCGCACTGGTCCTCAACAAAACTGACGCTTTGGTGGCCGGCACTCAAATCGACGGTTGGGATACCCACAGCAATCAAGGCGGAGCCACCGGCGCCCACGCGAACTTGTTGCAGCGGGTCGGTTGGTCGATTTACGCGCTCCGGCAGTATTTCCGCCAGTATGCCGACCAGTGCCGCTGGGATGACCTGGTCATTGTGACCTTGTCGGAATTCGGTCGCACCACCATTGAGAATTCGGACAACGGCACCGACCACGCCGAGGCCAGCGTGATGTATGTCGCCGGCGGCGGCATCAAGGGGTTGCGCACCGACGCCACCGGCAAGGTGACTCACAGCGGTGTCTTCAACTGCGGCCCTTCGGATCCGGTGGCCTGGCAAACCGGAATGACTGGCTCGATGTTCCAGAGCACCGGCCGCTACTTGCAACGGGCCACCGATTTCCGCTCGGTGATGGGCAAGGTCGTCCGCGATCATCTCGGGGCCAGCCAAGAGCAACTCAACCGCATCATCCCCGGCTACGCCGACCTGAAACAAAGTCTCAAAGCCGGCGGAATCCAGTCTCAGGACAAGGTCCGCGTGACCGGCGAGCCCGACTTGATTTAAACAGGATATCGTCTTTCTGCGACAGGCTCCATCACGGTGAAATTATCCACCCCTTACTGCTGGTGGATATTGAACCAGACGTTGCAATAGGCGCATCGGGTATCGCCCTTAGGCGAAACCTCGGATGCATCCTGAATTCGCGCTCCACAAGCCGTGCATTGATAGGCCTCCCGGGCAGGCTTCTCGTTGTTGACCCGTTCCGAGGCAGCGGTTTGGGCATTTGCCCCCGAATCAGAATCCGAGTCCGGCCAGCTTACGGGCTCCAGCGCCTGTTCCCAACCCTCTAACCGAAAGAGCGACAGGGCCGAGCGGACAAAAGCGATACCCAACAGAAAAACCACCAAAGCGACAACGATGGGAACCGCACGAAAGGTCAGGTCTACCGAAGCTCCAGAGGCAAGCAGTGTCTTCACATAGAAGAAAATTGTGACTGCGGCCAAACCGATCATGGACAACCCCATCACCAGATAGAGATGACGAACGACGGCAAACCCTCGGGAAGAACCCCTCTTCGAGAAAAGTCTGAGAGTACGGTGCAGCGGGGTTTTAAGAAGGTTCATCGAATATCTCTCTAATCGAAATGTTTACCCGCCAACTCCTTGGGATGGAAGGGCTCTGATTCCACTGCTTCTCCGACCCTCCGGAGACGGCCCCATGACCCCTCCTCACAAGCAGGCCGAGTTCAAGAAAAGGCCTCGGCCGGCTTGAAATCTTCGGGCTGGCGGTCGACAACTCCCCGGTGACTTCGATCAAGTTCGGCACCTCCGGTTGGCGTGGGCTCATCGCCCGGGACTTTACCTTCGAGAACGTGCGGTTCGCCGCGCAAGGCATTGCCGACTACTTGCTCGAGGAAATTAAATCGGCTGGAGACGCCGGCTCTTCGCGAAAACGGGAAGTCATCATCGGTCACGATACCCGTTTCCTGGGCCGCGAATTTTCCCTGGCCGTGGCTGAGGTGCTGGCCGCCAACGGGCTGATTCCCTTGCTCTGCCAGCGCGACGCTCCGACCCCGGTCATCGCCCACGCGATTCGAGTGCGCAAGGCCTTGGGCGGTATCAACATGACCGCCAGCCACAACCCGGCCGAATACCAGGGCCTCAAATTCAGCGGGTCCAACGGAGCGGCCGCTCCGCCCGAAGTCACCGGCCGCATCGAAGGCCACATCCGCCACCGTCAGGAATCGGGCTGGACCTTCCAGGCCGGATTGGTCGGCTCGTTTCGCTGCAAGGAGGTCGACCCGACCCCGGCCTACCTCAAGCAGCTCCGCAAACACATCAACTTCGCGGTCATCAAGAAGGCCAAGCTCAAGATCGCCGTCGAACTCATGTACGGCACCGGTCGTGGTTATCTCGACACGCTGCTCGAAGAAGACGGTGGGGCCAAGGTCCTACGGTTCCACGACACGTTGAATCCCAGCTTCGGCGGACATCATCCGGAACCCAATGCCGAGGGTATGGCACCGGCCCGCGAGGCGATTCTGGCGGGCAAGGCGACGCTGGGCTTAGGCCTCGACGGTGACGCCGACCGCTTCGGCATCGTGGATCGCGACGGCACTTGGATCACCCCGAACCAAGTGCTGGCCCTGGCCTTGTATCACCTGAAGAAGAACCGCGGCTGGACCGGTGCGGTGGTGCGCACGGTTCCCACCAGCCATCAGGTCGATGCGGTGGCCGAGCTGTTGGGAGTGCCCGTTCACGAGACCCCGGTGGGCTTCAAATTCATCGGAGCCCTGATGGAATCGGAACCCATCATCGTGGGTGGCGAAGAGTCCGGGGGTCTCAGCGTGAAAGGTCACGTGCCCGAGAAGGACGGAATCCTGGCCTGCCTGCTCATGGCTGAGTTGGTGGCCACCGAAAAGAAGCCCCTGATGAAGATCCTGGCCGATCTGGAGAAAAAGACCGGCGAGTTCCACACCACCCGCATCAATGTGGCTATCCCGCCCGACAAAAAAGAGGCCCTGCTCCAGCGACTGGCCGCAGGTCTCGACCAGGTCGGCACGTCCAAGGTGGAGCAATTCATCACCACCGACGGCTTCAAATTCTTACTACCAAACCGCGAGTGGGTTGCCTTCCGCGCCAGCGGCACCGAGCCCCTCATCCGCTGCTATATCGAGGCCAAGTCAGCGGCCCAGCTTAAGAAGCTCGAGAAGGCCTGCCGCGCCCTGCTGCTGGCCTGAGAGGGCCACAAGGCTTTGCTCGCGCTTCTAAAGCCGGGTGCAAGAGCCCCTGTTCCCAATCGCTCAAGCCAACACGGCCTGAACCACCTCGCCGTGAACGTCCGTCAAACGACGCTCGAGGCCGTTGTGGTAGTAAGTGAGGCGCTGGTGGTCGAGTCCGAGCAGGTGCAAGATGGTGGCGTGGAAGTCGTGCACAGTGACCACGTTCTCGATGGATTTGTATCCGAACTCATCGGTGGCCCCGTGGCTAAAGCCTTTTTTGACACCGGCTCCAGCCATCCAGCAGGTAAACCCGGCAGGGTTGTGGTCGCGTCCCTGAGAACCCTTTTGGAACGTCGGCATGCGACCAAATTCGGTGCACCAGACCACCAGTGTGTCTTCCAACAGGCCGCGCTGACGCAAGTCGATGAGCAAGCCGGCCGTCGGCTTGTCGAGGACCGGCCCGTGCATGCCGTACTGACTGGCAATGTCCTTGTGGCCATCCCAGTTGCTCACGCCTTCGCCGCCGGTTTGGTAGGCACCATTGAAGAGCTGCACGAATCGCACCCCTTTTTCGACGAGCCGGCGGGCGAGGATGCAGTTGCGTGCGTAGGCCGCCCGCGTGTCCTTGATCTTGGTGCCGCCTTCATCTGCTCCGTAAAGGCGCAGGATGTGTTCGGGCTCGCTGGATAAGTTAGCAACCTCCGGGACGGTGAGCTGCATGCGGGCAGCCAATTCGTAGCTAGCGATCCGCGCGGCCAGCTCGGTGTCGCCCGGAAATCGCTCGGCGTGGCGTTCATTCAGGCGTTGGAGGAAACTCCGCGTGGCGCTGTCGCTGGAAGCCGCTACACCGCCGGGTCGTGCCAGATTGCGGATCGGGTTCGTGGCATTGAACTCTGTGCCCTGAAAGGCCGCTGGCAAGAATCCAGGAGCCCAATTGTTCACGCTGTTCTGGGGCTTTCCGCGCGGATCAGGAATGGCCACATAGGCGGGCAGGCTCTGATCGTCGCTGCCCAGCGCATACGTCATCCAAGCGCCCATGCTGGGAAAGCCATCGAGCGCATTGCCGGTGGACATGTAGTTCTCGCCAGGGCCGTGCGTATTGGTCTTCCCCTGCATCGAGTGGATGAAGCACATCTCATCAACTAAATCGCCCAGGTGCGGCAGTAGATCGGAGGTCATTTTGCCGCTCTGACCGCGCGCACGAAACTCCCACGGGCTCTTGTTCAGCGCACCCTGCTCACCCTGGAAGGTGATGAGCTTCTCGGTGCCTGGCATGGGCTGACCGTGCCGACGTATCAACTCTGGCTTGTAGTCGAAGGTATCCAGCTGGCTGCAGGCTCCGCTGCAAAAGATCACCAGCACGTTTTTGGCGCGCGGGGTGAAATGGGACTGGCGCGCTCCGTAAGGCCGGCCGGGTTCAATTAGAGGCCGAAGCGGCTCCCGACGGTCTGCGTTCTGAGCGAGCAACCCCTGGCGCCCCAAGAGATGGGTCAAGGCAATGGAACCGAGGCCGAGGCCGGTGTCGCCGAGGAAACGCCGCCGATTGAGCAACGGACTTTGGAAGGCAGGAGGGATCGGTGCACTCATGGAATGAAGAGAAACTCGTTGGCATTGAGGACCCCGCGGCAGAACGCCGGCAATCCCTCGGAACGAACGAAGGCCATCGCTTCCTCCGCCTCGGCGCGCTGCGGAGTTCGGTTGAAGGCCAATTGCCACGCCGCCCGGACCTGAGACTCCGGTTGCTCGCCCGCCTCATGCCGAAGCCGATCAGCAAAGGTCTGGGACTGGTCGAGGATAAATCGACTATTGAAAAGGTTCAGTGCCTGCAAGGGTGTGGTGGAGACGCTGCGTTTGGGCACCACCAAACTGCCGTCCGGACAGTCGAATGCTCCAAAAATGCCATCTTGCTCCATGCGCACCTTGAAGGCGTACACCATGCGGCGCGTGTCGGCAGGCCCGAACGCCTCCTTAGGATGGTAGTGATAGACATTCTCCCGATCCACCACATGCAGGTAGAAACTGGGGCCTCCACGGGCGCGGTCTAGATTGCCACTGACAGCCAAAATGCTGTCACGGATCCCCTCAGCCTCGATGCGCCGCGGAGGAAAGCGCCACAACAACCGGCTGCCCGCATCCACGGCAAGGGCCTCTTTTCGGGGCAGGCCGGATTGCTGCCAGGTGGCTGAGGAGAGAATGCGCCGTTGAAGGTGCTTGAGGCTCCAACCGTGCTCGATTAAGTCGCTCGCCAGCCAATCCAACAATTCCGGATGCGTGGGCTTGGAACCATTCCGGCCGAAATCGTTGGGAGTGTTAACCAACCCCACTCCGAACTGATGCTGCCAGACGCGATTAACGATCACACGGGCCGTCAGGGGATTGTCTGGACGGGCGATCCAGTCTGCCAAGGCAAGCCGACGCTCGCGCTCGGGAGCGTTGGTGGACAACACCAGCGGTTTGAACAATGCCAATGTTCCCGGCGACACGGTTTCCCGTTTCAGCAGCGGATCCCCGCGGTGCAAACGATGGGTCGCTCCGGGTTGAGAAAAAGTTCCGGAGTAAATGGACGGCGCCTTCGAAAGGGCCTCGCGCTCCTTGCGAGCCAATTCCAGTTCCGCCAGCCAGCGTCTCCCTTGAGACGCCTCGGATTCGGCGAGGCCTTCGAAGCGGTACACCGGCCCCGAGGGCTGGGTGGATTCTCCGGCGAAAGGCACCCGATCATCGGAGGTCGCCACGGTCTTCCAGCCTCCGGGTTCGGTCGCCACTTCGATGCGGTACTGGGTGGTCAGGCGATCCTTGAAGTTCCCTTCCCGATCACGCCCCCAGACCACGCGACCAATGCGCTCGGCTTTGGGGAATTCTAATTGAACCCAACCCTTGCCCGCCTCGCTGGAAATCCACGAACGCGTGTTGCCGGGGCGTCCATCGTTCAAATGCTCCAACTTATGGATTTCATACCCAGCCAAACTCCCTGAGGCCGTGGCTTTGGTTCCTGCTGAGGCCAGGGCCACGTTGTGATCGCCTGACCAGACTTCGAGTTCGTCGATGCACGGTTCGCCGCCCGTCGTCGCAAGAATGGTAAAACGCACACGCCGCGCGTCAGTGACGGTGAACCGATCCTCATTCTGCCGAGCGACCACCGCCGGTCGCCGGTCTGCCGGGGCCGTCGGGGATGCCGGTGTCGCCCGCGGAATGAAGACTTCGAGTCGCTTTTGCAGGTCTTGGATCCGCCCTTCGATGCGGGCGACCGCTTGTGCCCGTTCGGGCGGCAATGGCAGCGTTCGTTCGCCGTGTTGGACGCCCGAGAAAATGGCCGCCATCGAGTAGTACTCGGTGTGGGTAATGGGATCGAACTTGTGCGTGTGGCAGCGAGCACAACCCAAGGTAAGCCCCATGAAGGAGGTGCCTGTGGTGCCCAGCATGTCATCGATTTCATCGGCCCGTTGCTGAGTCGTCAGAGTGATGTCTGGGCTCTTAACGATATCCACCGGACCACCAACTAGGAACCCGGTCGCCACGTCCATGCCTAGGGCATCTCCGGCAATTTGCTCGCGGATGAACTGGTCATAGGGCTTGTCGGTGTTGAAGGCCTCGATCACGTAGTCCCGGAACCGCCAGGCGCTCAGCCGCTCTCGATTGGTCTCAAAACCATTGCTCTCGGCGAACCGGATGACATCGAGCCAATGGCGTCCCCAGCGTTCTCCATAGCGGGGATCCTCGAGCACTCGATCCAACAATCGCTCCCAAGCTCGGGGCTGCACGTCCGCCACAAACGCAGACAACTCGTCCGGAGTCGGCGGCACCCCCAACATCACCAGGTACAACCGCCGAATGAGCGTCGCACGATCGGCCTCGACCGAAGGCGTCAACCCACTCTCGGAGAGACGGGCTTGAATGAAGGTATCCACCGGATTGGCCGCACCGGCCGAGATTTTGGTGGAAGGAATAGCCGGTCGGACCACCGGCAGGAAGGCCCAGTGTGGGTCTGCCGGCGGAGCTTCGGCCGCGCCCAGTGCCAGCGACCACAACGAAGCGATGCCGAGCCATTTTAGGAGTTTTCTTCCCGCTTCACCCACCGGGGTTCTGGATGCCTTCGATGGATTCATAAGTTTCCTATTCTTTGGTCTCCGAGGACACCGCACGAATTGTCGCAATGCGCCCCTTGGCCATGCGCTTGAGGGTCAGCTTCAGATCTCCCTTTTCGGCCGCCACCAGGCGTTCAAAGTCAGCGACCGTGGACACCGGCTGGTCCTGAATGTGGGTGATCAACTCGTAAGGCTTCACACCTGCGACGCTGGCCCGCCCGCCGGGCTCGATCCGCGAGACCACCACCCCGGGCTCGTCGGCCTTGCGCTGGATGTAGCGGAGCACGTCGTAGGTGAGGTTGCGCACCGTGATTCCTAGACTCTCGGACTTAAACCGTGCCGCCGACTCATAATGCGTCGGCCCCGGAACCACCTCGAACTCTTGGGTGAGCAATTTGCCTTCCTCGACAAAGTCGGCCGTGAAACGGGTTCCGAAGCCCAGATCGGTCAGGGCCCGGGTTAACGGTGTTTCGACCGGCGGCCACGGCGTAAAAATCCGCTCGAAGAATTGATCACGAATCTCATCCAAGCGTTCCCACGGAAAGCCCTGCGCGCGCGCGAAGTCTTCCTCAAGTTGGATTTCAATGGGCACCGGCTGCGATGCGGCTCGCAAGCGCAGCATCACCATGCCCGCTTTGATGCCCGCCTTGGCCGCGGGCGAGTCGGGATGGATGTAGGTGATTAGCCCGCCAGTCTGGCCGTCGCGCGTCTGGTCGGACACCTGGTTGGCGCGGGCCAGTTCACGGGTCAGCGGCTGAAGTTCGACCCCGAGCCAGGCCAATCGGTTCTCGTCGGCCTCCGACACCGGCACGTTGGCCGGATCGGCCGTCTCAGGCAGGCGACGAACGGCGTCCGCCAATTGGCGCGCAGTCGTCAACTGACGGCGACCGGCGAAGGGATCGCGAATACCGCCCAATAGTTCCCGACGGGTGACCGGCAGGGCGTGGAGAGCGCGATCCATCGTGAAGAGAAAGGTGTCCTTCACCTCCGGGTCGGGCAGCTCAGGATAGGCCTCCATTCGGGCCCCTACCCGGACACCGGCGATCCGGGACTCATGAAAATAGGACGAGCGCGTTTCGCCCCGTAAATCCACCTCAGCCCGCAGCATGAGTTGCCCCATGCGGTCGGCCGGATGCGTCGCATCGATCCGCATCGCATCGCCCAGAGGTTGCTCAGGTTCCATCACCAGGACCCCAAAATCTCGGAGAGAGGCGATAAACTTGGCGGTGACGGGCGGCTTGCCCTCCCTCTGGATGGAGGCGCGCTCCAATCGAGCGGTCAACCCACTCTTGAGCGCCGCCAATACCGCCACGCGCCCTCCGGGCAAGAGTACGCCCAACTCGTTGCGTTCGGTGGCCGATTCGTCCGATTCCTCGTCGCCACGAGTGCGCGCACGCATCGGGTTCTGACCCGGGGTCACCTTAGGACTGCGGAAACTCAGGCGGACGCGCACCAACGCCTGAGCGGTCAAGCTCTCTAGCTCCTTCAATTGGGAGGCAAAGGCGGTGGCGTCGATCATTTTCCAGGCCATGGGATTGCCCCGCCACCGGTTGTCGGCATCGAGCCGATGGTTCATCACAAGTCCCAACGGCCGCCCCTGGGCGCTCAGTGCCACTCCCTGATGCTCCAAGACCCGAAGTGCCTTGCCGGACTCGGTCTCGAGGTATTGGCCACCCCACGGCAGCGCCACGCGGACCATTTGTCCGTCTTGGCGGTAATAGCTAACCAAGGCGGCCGGAGCCTCGGTGCCCTTGGCTGGAAATTCGATGGGCTTGGTTCCAGCGATCGGCTGATCCAGGGTTAGAACAAAGGCCCATTGATCCACGCCATAGGCCGTGATGCGGGCGGTGGATCGGTGCGCCCCCTGCCGGACCACGATGGTCTTGATGAATCGCGGATGCACACAGGGATCCATCGCCACCACGGTCGTAGGGCCCACCAGGAAACCGGTGGTTTCCAGAGGGCGCTCGTCAGCGACCAAGTCGGCCAAGCTATTGGCCCGAGGGCCAGTGGAACGGGGATCCTGATCGAGAATCCCATGCGGGGCGTCGCCCCGGTCAAACTGCAGGGTGAACTCCACCTGCATCAAACCGGGCGAAACCGCGGCGATCCATCGGGCGGGATCTTTGCTCGAGGGGGCCGCTGCTAGAGGCAGGGCTAACGCCAATAGGAGCAACAGGAGGCGTGTCATGTGGCGTGAAATTAAGCCACATTTCCCCAACCTCCAACGTCCAACTTTGCGTCTCGCACGGACCGCGCCGAGCGAGCACCAACGAGCACTCCGCAAAGGCCCGCGCTACCAGTTCAACGCCTGCAAGCGACGGGAAACCTCTTCAGCGTTGGCTCGACTATTGAACCCGCTCACACGGAACCACCCTTCGCCATTACTGCCGAAGCCGCTCCCCGGGGTGATCACCACATTGGACTCATTGAGGATTCGGTCGAACGCCTGCCAGCTGGTGTGCCCCTTAGGTGCATCCACCCAGATGTACGGAGCATTCACGCCACCGAACACGCGATGACCGGCTGCCTTGGCTCCCGCCACGAGGATCTTGGCGTTGCCCATGTAATGTTCGACCAAGGCGGCCACCTGGGCCTTGCCTTCCGGCGAATACAGGGCTTCGGCCGCCCGCTGCACCAAGTACGACACACCGTTGAACTTGGTGGTCATGCGCCGGGACCACAACGGGTGCAAGGGCTTCAACTCGCCCGAGGCCGTGGAGGCCAGGAGCGTCTTGGGCACCACCGTGAACGCGCACCGGACCCCAGTGAAACCGCCATTTTTTGAGAAACTACGAAACTCGATGGCACACTCACGGGCCCCCGGGATCTCGTAAATAGAATGCGGGATTGTCGGATCGCTAATGTAGGCCTCATAGGCCGCGTCGAACAAA
Source organism: uncultured Verrucomicrobiota bacterium (assembly GCA_903939515.1). Taxonomy (GTDB): domain Bacteria; phylum Verrucomicrobiota; class Verrucomicrobiia; order Limisphaerales; family UBA9464; genus SXXZ01. The sequence continues at coordinate 72,574 of CAJAHH010000123.1, read as the reverse complement.
ATGATCGATCGGTTGGCCAGCGCGTACTTCACCCAGGCCTCGAGCTGAGCCCGCGAGGCCGTGGCCCCGGTGGGGTTGTTCGGCGAGCACAAGTAAATGACGTCCACGTGCTCCTTGGGCGGCTCCGGGATGAACCCGTTCTGGGCCGTGCATGGCAGGTAAGTAATCCCTGCGTAGGCACCCGTGGCATCGGCCTCGCCCGTGTGGCCCGCCATGACGTTGGTATCCACATAAACGGGGTACACTGGATCGGTGATGGCCAGACGATTGGAAGCCCCCATGATGTCGAGGATCGCCCCGCAATCGCACTTCGAACCGTCGCTCACAAAGATCTCATCGTCGGCCACGTCGAGGCCGTGGGCCCGGAAATCATTCTCGGCAATGGCCGCCCGCAGCCACTCGTAGCCCTGCTCGGGGCCATAGCCCTTGAAGGTGCTCCGCACGGCCATCTCATCCACCGCCTTGTGCAGGGCGGCAACCACGGCTGCAGGCAACGGCTCGGTCACGTCGCCGATGCCGCACCGAATCAACCGGGCGGCCGCTGCCGGATTGGCGTCATTGAACGCCTTCACCCGCCGTCCGATTTCCGGAAACAGATAACCCGCCTTGAGCTTGAGATAATTGTCGTTGAGTGAAGCCATGGTGATGAGCCGGGCCACGCCCGGAAAGACGCAGACACTAGGGAATGCTCGCGGCCGGGTGCAAGAGCGCCTGTTCCCACAGTCTGTTCGCGCTTGTTCCCAGATTTCTCACTACTCTCTCGAACGCTACCCCAACTACCAAAAGACCTCTCCGAGTCTTCAATTCAAACCCACTGACTAAGAAAGGTGCGGGCCGGCACGCGCAACGGAAGCCCATGGTGTTTGAAGCAATCGACGGGCACATACGGCGCGTCCAATTCCACCTGGAAGGCGTAGGGAGCCCCGGTCCGTTGCTGGAAGAAGGCTAGGGAGGGCGAAAGTTCGGTGGCGCCATTCTTGACCTCGACGAGACACCAAGGCTTCCGGTCGCGCACGACCACGAAGTCGACCTCCTGCCCCTGTTTGGTGCGAAGATAAGCCAACTCGAACGTGCCCAACCCAAGGTCAGTCCACGCCTCGACCGCTTTGAGCAGGTGGCAGCCCACGAAGGTCTCGGCGCGGCGACCTACATCTTCAACGCCCGACCAATCGCGCAGAAACCACCGGGGTTCCTTTCGCAGGGAGTTGGCGATGTCCGTGGACCAGGGCCTCAGCGTGAACCCCAGATGCAATTGTTCCAGAGCGGCGATCCACCGGTTCGAGGTCTCGGCGGTAACCTGAAGGTCGCGAGCCAACTCGGAGAAGTTGAGTTGAACAGAGGATCGCTCCGAGAGGATGCGTGCCAACTGATCCAAACCAGCCAAATCGCGGAAGGCGCCGAGGTCGCGAAGATCCTCGCCCGTGAGCTGGTCGAGTCGAAGTCGCGCCCATTTGCGGGTGAAGGCCGGCGACCGCGTCAGAAAAGGTTCCGGGAACCCGCCATGACGCAGCAGGGCGTTCCAGTCGTCATCGCTGATCCTCGCAGGCGGCGAAAGCACCTCGGTGGGCGTGTCGGTGCGCAGGCATTCGGCCACGCTGAAGGGATGCATTCGATAGAGGAAGTATCGCCCCATGAGGCTGTCCCCTCCCCGGCGATAGACATTGAGCCGGGCGCTGCCGGTGACCACCACTCCGAGTTTCTTCCGATCGGCATGAACATCGAAGAACCCCTTGAGGAAGGCCTTCCAACGGCGGTCTTTGTGGATCTCATCGAAGACTACCTTGGGTCGACCGGCGCGAGCTTTGTCGGCTCCGATGGCTGCTGCCACGGCCGTCGCTCCCTTCTGGATCAGACGCCGGTCGTCGGCCGCGTCCCAGTTGAAATAGGACTCTGCCCCATGCCGACAAACCGTGGTCTTGCCCACCTGCCGGGGACCGCTGACGAAGGCCATCTGCCGATGGGTCTCCAGATGGGTCTCCAGGATGGAATCATAGATTCGGCGACGATCGTTCATTGAAACCAATTTACGATGAATCGTAGTTTGGTAAACACCATTTTACGATTCATCGTAGTTTGGACTGTTCGAAAACTCGTGTTACACAGCCCCCCGCCCTACCCCGACGTCACCGCCACTCGGTGCCGCTGGGAAACTCATATCGAGCGAGAGTCTCGGCGTGCATCTCGGTGCTGTAGCCCGCTTTCTCTGGGGCCAGGTAGCGACCAGAGCGGATGCGGCAGGGATCAGTGAAGTGCTCGTGCAAGTGATCGACAAACTCGCACACCCGTCCGTCCCAGCTGCCACTGACCGAAGTGAAATCGATCATGCTCATGTGCTGAACGAACTCGCACAACCCAACCCCACCGGCGTGCGGGCACACCGGCACACAGAACTTCGCCGCCAAGAGCAGCACCGCGAGGTTCTCGTTCACGCCCCCCAAACGGCAGGAGTCGATTTGGCAGAACGAGATAGCCCGGGCCTGCAACAACTGCTTGAAGAGAATCCGGTTCATGCCGTGCTCGCCCGTGGCCACGCCAATGCCCAGCGGCTCCATGGCCCGCGCAATGGTGGCATGGCCGAGGACGTCGTCGGGCGACGTCGGCTCCTCGATCCACCACGGCTTGAACGGAGCCAGCGACTGCATCCACTCGATGGCCTGCGGCACGTCCCAGACCTGGTTGGCATCGACCATCAGTTTACGATCCCAGCCGATTTCCTCGCGGATGATGCCGAGGCGGCGAATGTCGTCCGGCAGGTCGCGACCCACCTTCACCTTAATGTGGTTCCACCCCTCAGCCACCGCCTCGCGGCACAGGCGGCGAATTTTGTCGTCCGGATAACCCAGCCATCCGGCGCTGGTGGTGTAAGCGGGGTAACCCTCGCGCTCGAGCCGGGCGATGCGCTCGGCCTTGCCTGGTTCGGCGCGGCGCAGCAAGTCAAGAGCCTCGGCCGGCGTCAGGGCATCGGTCAGGTAGCGGAAATCCACGCAGGCCACGAACTGTTCGGGCGTGAACCCGCTCACCAGCTTCCAAACCGGCATTCCCGCATGGCGAGCATACAAGTCCCACAGAGCATTGACGATGGCGGCTAGCGCCAAGTGAATGGCGCCCTTGTCGGGCCCGATCCATCGCAGCTGCGAGTCGCCATTCAAGCGCCGCCACACCGCGCCCGGAGCCGCCCGAAACTCCTCCAGCGTGAGACCCACCACGAGGTGTTCATGGGCCATGACCGCAGCGCAAACCACGTCGTTGCCCCGGCCGATAGTAAAGGTAGACCCGTAGCCCTTCCATTCGGTGTCCGTATGCAAGATCACGTAGGCCGAGGAATAATCCGGATCCGGATTCATCGCATCCGAACCGTCCAAGCCTTTAGACGTCGGAAAGCGAATATCGCGAACTTCAAGTCGGGTAATGCGCATGAGAGGCGGGAATATGGCGCGATGCCTGACCGCCGCCAAGGACCCAGACGGGGACGCCCTCTGGACGCCCGATGGATGCGTCACCCTTCTTTGCGAGGCTAAACCATCGGCCTAGTACCAGAAAACCGTATTGCCGCCCGGACCCCCGACCGCACGGCCCTTGATTTGCGTCTTCGGTCGAACGATCACGCTACCATCGGCCTGACCGACCGGCTGATCCGGGGTCAGCGAAAACTCCAGGAAGAGCCGACTCACCTTGGGGGCGTTGAAGCGGCCGAGGTGACCGACATCCCAGGTGACGGAACCCGGAGAATCGCTCACACGGTGGGTAATGAAGGCCCTCGAGGAATCACATTCATCAGACTTCGTGGGCCAGGCCGGCTCGATATCGGCCGCCGCGGGATCCTTGCTACCGCTGATCGACTGAAACTTCATACCCGGGAAGTTCGCGAACCACATGTAGGGCGTATACACCATCGACGCAGAGGTATCCCACCCGCCGTAGTCCTTGGTGGAGGCGTCGGCGAAGTTGGTCATGCTCGCGTAGTTGAGCCACAGCTTGCCAAAGGTCTTGGCCGTGACGGGGCAGATCAGGACTCGGGTCTCCTGCAAGTACTTGCCCTTCAACGAATCGACGATGCTGTCTTTTCGACCGCTGGTGCGGTGGTAGTCCGGGCTCCCGTCGTCATGCTGCTGAAACTTCCCGCGGTTGTCGTCGGCGTAGAGGATTTGCGGGAGATACTGGCTGCGGATGTTGTTCACACAGACGATCCGGCTGCCCCGATACTTGGCCTTGGCCAGAGCCGGCAGGAGCATGCCCGCTAAAATAGCGATGATCGCGATCACGACCAATAACTCGATCAACGTGAACGCATTCCGACACGGGAGGTTTGGACGTATCACAGGCATGGGATAGTTGAGCTTCGGGGAATAACCTCAGCAAGAACCTCACCCTTGGTATTGTCAACCCGCCCCCTCGGCTCGGACTGGTTCAGTGCTGGTCACCGCCCGGGCGGGTGTTTTTCTTCCAGGGCATGTCGGGGAACTTCTCGGGCAGCTTGAAGGCTTGGGCCTTAGGTTGAGCCATGCGGAGGTCGGCGTCTTCTTCCGGGGCAGGTTCAGTTCCCGGAGCGGCCATGTTGCCTTTCCATGATGCAATACGAGCCTGCAATCCGTGCTTCTCGGCCGTCTGCTTGTCGCCCGACTTCATGTAGAAGAGCGACAAATTGGTATGCACCAACTGCTCGTTGGGCTTGAGCTTCTCGGCACGATGCCCTTCGGCAATGGCCGTCGGGTAATCGCCCAAGCGGTAATGACTCATGGCCAAACCCAGGCGCGCATCAAAGTGGTCGGGATCCTCTGCAAGGATTGCCTGCAATTTCGAAATGGCGACCGCGTACTCGCCGGTCGAGTAGTCGAACATAGCATCGTCAAACTGATCCTGGTGGCTGGACATAAATTAGAGCGCACTCACTGGTAACCTTCCTGAGGGTTGATCACAACAGCGGACCCCGAAACTTCGACCTCCGGCTTGGTTCCTTCCTGGCAACTCTCTTCCCGTTGTCCTTTCGATGCAGTGCCTGACGATGGACCAAAACCCGAGGCGAGCGCTTCGAGATCTGGGTCCCCTCCTTCCCCGCCATTGTGTGGACCAGCCCTTGCCCGATGGCATTGGCAACTCCAGTCTTAACCCACGCATGAGCCTTGGTGCCTCCCTCCGGATGCTGTCGACCGACTTCGACGGCACCATCCACGACGATTTCGGTGATCCAAAAATCCCGCACGCATTGCAGGAACGCATCGCCGCTTTCCAAGCCCGCGGCGGTCACTGGGTCATCAACACGGGGCGCGACATGGCCAGCCTGATGGAAACCCTGGGCCGAGCCCGGGTTTCAGTGCAGCCCGATTACCTGATACTCGTTGAGCGCGAAATTTTTGAGCGCAAGCACGACCGATTCTTGCCGGTGGAGCCGTGGAACAGCCGCTGCACCGAAGACCACGCTCGCTTGTTCCAGTCGGTGGCGACGGAAATGGAACAGCAAATCCAATCCCTTTCGGCACGCCACGGAGCCACCTTTTACAGTGACGCCTTTTCACCCCTGTGCGCCATCGCTCAGTCCAACCAGCAAATGGATGAAATTCACGCCGAGTTGGACATCTTCTGTGAAGGTCACCCCGACCTGGTCGCCGTGCGCAACGACATCTACATACGCCTGAGCCACCGGGGCTACAGCAAGGGCACCGCCCTGTCCGAACTGGGCCGCATCCTGGGCATCGGACCCGAGGCACGGGTGGCTGCCGGCGATCATCTCAACGACCTGCCCATGCTGCGCCGCGAACATGCCCATCATTTAATTTCGCCCTCCAATGCACTGGCTGCCGTGCAACTGCAGGTCCGGGCGGAAGGCGGTTGGATCGCCAGCACGACCGCCGGGAACGGGACCCTGGAAGGGCTGATTCGTCTCGGGTTCTGAACTTGAATCCGTTTTCTTAGCCTCGTGTCCACCTTGCAACTGACCGAAGCATTCTTCGCCAAGGCCGCGGGCTGGGAAGTGATGAAACACGCCCGGGCTTTGCTCGCCACGGGCAAGGTGCTGTCCTCGAATTGGACACCGCCCCTGCTGAAAGGGGTGGTCATGTCTGATGCCAACTCGCTGCGGGCTGGGCTAGTCATCCGGCACGAGCTGGACATCGAGAACATCTGCTCGTGCCGGCAATCGCGGGAATGGGGAACGTTGTGCGCCCATTCGATCGCCGTCGGCCTGCACCACTTGAAGCCGGCTGGAGCCGTGCCAGCCGCGGCTGCTAGCGGTTCCGGCTCGTCCTCCGGGACCGCTTCAGGAAGTCCGTCCAACGCCGGTCGATCCTCCGGACCCGGATCCAAGACCCCGCTTTCCAACAAAGACCCCGTCCGCCTGCGTCGATCCGAGACCGGCAAACCGCTGGAAATCCAGGTCGTCTTCCCGCCCAACCTGGCCGAAGCGATGATCCGGGATCGCGTGATGGTGATGTTTGAGGGAGTCACCGCCAACAGCCGCGCCCCGCTCAATGCGCTCATCCAGTCCGGGCCCTTCCGATTGTCGGAGGCCGACACGCGCCTGCTCGACGCGGCCGAATTGGCTGCCGGCGGGGATACTCCGGGCATGATCCAGCTCAGCGGATCTGCCCTCGTGCCGCTGCTGCATTCTTTGTCCGGTCACGCCCAACTCACCCTCGGACGCAAGACCGAGTTGACGGTCTCACGGGTGCCTGCGCCCTTGCCCCTGAGTGCACACCTCGAAGTGTCCGGCGAGATTAGCCTGAGCCTAAAGACTCCAGTCAAAGGAGCGGCACTGGTGAGCAGCCCCGATGAAACCTGGCTACTAACCGCCAATACGCTCCAGCCCCTGGGCTTGTCTCCAGCCCTGCGAGGCGTGCTGCAGTCGCCCCAACGGGTACCTCGATCGGACGTTCCCCGCTTTCTCTCCCAAGACTGGCCCAAGCTTTCCGGAACGCCGGGCCTTGAGGCCGATTTCAGCCCCGAAGACTTCGTGCTCGAACCAGCCCCTCCGAAGTTCCTGCTCCAGTTGACCGGTGGACTGGCCATGCTGACGGCCCTGCTGCAATGCCGCTACGGCGCGCGCATCATGACCGTCGGCGTCACCGCGCGCGAGGAGGCCGCCTGGATGCCTGACCCCGCCAACGCGCGACGCTACACGGCCCGGGACTTGTCCGCCGAACACACGGCCTTCATGCGCCTGCGGCAGGCCGGATTCTCGGGCCCCGATTCGCAGGGCCGCTGGCAGCTCAACGGACAAGAACGCGTGCTGACCTACTTCTCGCGCCTTCATCCAAGGTTGGAACGCGAGTGGGAGGTGTCGCTGGAGGAGCGCCTCGAGACGAGTACCCGCAAGAACTTGGTGCGCGTGGAGCCCCGGTTTCAAATCACGCCCGCGGGAGAACGCTGGTTCGACCTTGAAGTCTCTTACGTGGCCGAAGACGGCGAGCGTTTCAGCGCCGCCGACATTCAACGATTGGTGCTCGGCGGGGGGCAGGGCAAATCCCGCTCCGGAAAAACCATCCTCATCGACACCGGTGCGGTGGAGGAATTGCAAGAGGTGCTGCTCGATTGTTCGCCCGACCAACGAGACGGACGGTACCGAATGGGGACGGCGCAGGCAGGATTTCTGGACGCCTCACTGCGAGAACAAGGTCACGCGGTCCAAGCACCCGCGGCTTGGCGAGAACGCGTCGCCCAGCAAACCGGAATGGCGATGCAACAGTGCCCACCGCTGGGTGCGCTGGAGTCGGTCTTGCGCCCGTACCAAAAACAGGGCGTCGCCTGGCTACGGTTCCTGCGCGACCACGGCTTCGGGGGCATTCTGGCCGACGAAATGGGTCTGGGTAAAACCATTCAAGTCTTGGCCCATTGCGCCTCACTCAATGCAGCGGCGGGCGCCCAACCCCTTCGCCCCACCCTGATTGTCTGCCCCACCTCGCTGGTCACCAACTGGGCCGCTGAGGCCGCGCGCTTTGCTCCCAAGCTCCGGGTGCTCGTGCTGTCCGGGCCACAACGCCACAAGCTCTTTGCGCAAATCCCCACTCACGATTTGGTCATCACCAGCTACGCGCTGCTTCGGCGCGATATCGAGCAACACCGGGATCACGCCTTCGACACGGCGGTGCTCGACGAAGCGCAACACATCAAGAACCGCAGTACGCAAAACGCCAAGGCCGTGAAGGCCATCCCGGCGGACCACCGACTGGTGCTGACGGGCACCCCGCTGGAGAACTCAGTCCTCGATCTCTGGAGCCTCTTCGACTTCCTCATGCCCGGCTACCTGGGCAGCTCCGATGATTTCCAAGACCGTTACGAAATCCCCATCTCCAAGGAGCGGGACAAGGGCGCGATAGCCCGACTCGGCAAGCGCATCCGGCCGTTCCTGCTGCGCCGCCTCAAAAAAGACGTGCTACAAGAACTGCCCGCCAAGCTTGAGCACGTCTCCTACTGCGATCTCACACCGGCCCAGTCCAAGGTGTATGCGCAGGTCTTGGCCGCGACCCGCAAGCAGGTCGACACGGCCGTCGAGGCCAACGGACTGGCTAAGAGCCGGATGGTGATCCTCACGGCGCTGCTGCGCCTGCGGCAGATTTGCTGCGACCTTCGACTTTTGGATGCCGACAAGGACAACAATGCGGCCCCCGATACTGAGTCCGCATCCGACGATTCGGGCAAACTACAACTTTTCGGTGAACTGCTCGACCAGAGCCTCGACGGTGGGCACCGGCTCCTCGTGTTCAGCCAGTTCACGCGAATGCTCGGTTTGCTGAAGGAAGAGCTGAAGCGGCGCGAGGTCGAGTTCTGCTACTTGGATGGTTCGACCCAAGACCGCGCCGGCGAAGTCGCGAAATTCCAGTCACCGTCAGGCCCTCCGGTGTTCCTTATTTCGCTCAAGGCGGGCGGCGTGGGCCTCAACCTCACGCAAGCCGACACCGTGGTGCACTTCGATCCGTGGTGGAATCCGGCCGTCGAAGACCAAGCCACCGACCGAGCTCATCGCTTCGGTCAATCTCGCGTGGTGAGCAGCTACAAGCTCATCACCCGCGGCACGGTCGAGGAGAAGATTGTCAGCCTGCAGCAACGCAAGCGGGAGATCATCGCCTCCACACTCACCGGTGAAGAGGCCTTCGCCGAAACCCTCAGCTGGGACGAGATTCGCGAACTGCTCGACTAAGCCGTAACGAGGCAGTTCTTGGCCCAGGGTCGAATTAGGCTGTCGGACGCTTTCGGTGCAACTGCCAGGATCCGTAGGCCATCAGCCACGGACAAGAACAGGCCAGCGCGTTGACCCAACCCAGGTAGAGGGCCATCCGCTGGGGCTGCCTATCCATCCACGCTTGGCCAAACTCTATGGATGGCGGCGAGGAATTCTCGCGCAACGATTCAGCCCACCGCGCCGCCCGAAAGTGCACCAAACCATTGAACAGCGCCCAACCCACCAGGGTATTCAGCAAGAGCACCCTGCGCCACGGAAAGCGGGCAGGCTGAAACCAGCGGAGCCCCAACAAAACCGGGGGCAGGATTAGAAATCCTATCAGACTCAGCGCGTACATCCAGCCATTCACAACCCGGCCAGTCTTCATTAATGAATTTGGGAATGGCCAGCGACAATCTGAACCCTACTTTATTAGGTTATGAATTCCCGTCTCCCTTTAGCCTCAGGAGATTCGCATCGTGATCAGGTCTTTCCGTGTTCCCTCGCCTCGTCCCGTTCCGCCTTCACCCTGATCGAACTGCTGGTGGTCATCGCCATCATCGCCATCTTGGCGGGCATGCTCTTGCCGGCACTCGCCAAAGCAAAACTCAAGGCCAAGGAGATCAATTGCCTGTCGCATTTCCGGCAATGGGCCATCGCCTCCAACCTGTACGCCTCGGATGACGCCCGCGGTCGATTGCCCATGCTGGGCGACGTTGGCAACAACCCTTGGGACGTGGCTGATGCGATGATCCCGGCAGTCCAAAAATACGGACTCACCGTGCCAATGTTCTTCTGCCCGGTCCGAACCGCCGAATTAACCGAGGCGCAACAGTGGCTCCAGCAGCAACGCAAGCGAACCCTCGCGAGCAACGACGATCTGAAATATTACTACAACCAGCGCTGGACCTTTGGCTTCGCCATCATGCAGCACAGTTGGTGGGTGCCTCGTTCCGGACAACCGGGGTACAAAGTCATGCCCTCCACCACGCGGGTGAACACCAATTCGATGGTCGAAGGATGGCCCACGCGACTGGAAGACGCCGGCGCATCCACCAGCCCCATCATCACCGACACGCTCTACAAAGACGGCTTCGAGACCAATCTTCAAAAGGCTTGGGGCGGGCATCCGACGATGAAGGCCGACTCCGGTTTCCAAATCCAGGGCGGCCGGGCCGCCTCCATTAGCCGCGCCTTTGCCGACGGTCACGCCGACCTCGCCCGAGCCAGCGCCATCGTCTGGCGACACTACGGCAACTGGACGAGTTTTTACTGAGAAGACACCCGAAGCCTCCCGGGTCGCGCCGGGGGACTGGCGAGCGCCACTGCTGTAAGCGCGAACAAGGCCAGCATAAAGAAGAGCGCGTTGGGAGTTCTTGCCGTCCAAGGTTGCCACGGCCATGGAAAGTCAAAAAAAACGAAGTTCAAGGCGAAGTAGACCCAAGCCGAGCCGAGCAAGGTTCGACGCAGCGACCGGCCACTGTCCGGTTCCCGATCCTGATCTGCGATCCACCAAGCCGCGGAGAGACTCGCCCAAACCAATGGCAATCCCAGCAACAGGACACCCAAGATCCAGAGAGTCCCGACGGTACCCGCCCATCCGATCGCCACGGGGTTCTCGATGCCCCGGATTAAAAAAGTCTTCCCCGCGATCGGCACCACGGTCACCACGGTGATGAGCCACGCCGGCCACCGACGCCCCACGACCACGGCCATCAGAGGAATCAGGCCCAGGTGCAAACCGGGATCGTAAATCGCCTGGATGCGTGGAAATGGTCCCCACTCCGAAGCCACGAGGAGTCCCAGATGGAGGGTCAAAACCGCGAATTCAACCGGCAGTGTCCACCCCTTCTCTGGATCGACGGTGTGGGCGATGAGCTTGCGGTTCCGATTCAAGCCCACGGCAACAACCGCGGCCATGGTGCAACCAAAGGTAGTCTCCATCCAATTCCACCAGTTCATGTGGGGCGCCAACCGAGTCCAGTGGCCGCCCTGAAACCCCTCCGGATGCCACGCGTGCGCCGCCTGCAACGATTGTCCCAGAGGAAAACCCAGGGCCCCGCCGAAGAACCCCCAAAGCATCATGCGCACGGCCAGAACATCCCGCCGGCACACACCGCACCAGGCCCCGGCGACTGCAAGGGCTAGGAGCAGACCTCCCCAAACCTCACGACGCGGTTTGAGAACCGAATCCGGCTCCCACCGCCAGTCATCGGAGAAATAGATTCGCGGTAGGATCCGATGGGCTGGATCAAAGGGCTCATTGATCCACCCCACTCCAACCCGCTGAACGGCAATGAGGGCCAGCAGCAAAAACAGCATCTCCCGAACCCGATATCGGATTCCGCCCAGACCCATTCCCAAAAATAATCCGAAGAACCCGATCCAGATTCCCCCTTTGATGGCCAGTCCCAACATACCCCAGCCAAGCGCCGCCGCGTTGCCGATCAGAGGAGCGTCTTGAGTCAGCCCGATGGTCTGGCCGTAGGTCTCTGTTCCGCCGAAACCCATGGCCACGGTCGCCAGAGCCACTGCCCGTGCGGATGCCAACGGCGGCAGGTGAGGTGCCAAACGCAATGCGAGAACCAGCGCGACCAGCAGACCGGCCATCATCGCCCCGGTCTCATGGCCATACTGCCCGCGGATTCCCCAACCCATTCCTCCAGCCAAGGCCGTCACCAATACTGTCACGAAAGCCTGAGAGGGAGCCTCCAGGAACGCTCGATGAACGAGGGCTTGCGGAACATGTTTCGGGGGCATGAGAACCAGCCTCCGATCCTGAGTTACTCCTGTCCAAACCAATCCCCCACCCCAATCATTTGCTTCTGCGGTAGAGCAGGCCTCCAATCCGAGGACAAAAGCACTCAGACGGTGCGATGAAAAGGCCTTGACCAAACCAAGAACTCGTCGCCATTTTCAGGATCAATCCCGGGTAGTTCTCGTTATCCCCCGACAGCTGCTTTCGGGATTTTGATCGGAGATCAGACGCCATGACACCGAAAGCCCAGCCCTCGTCCGAGGTTCCCATCCGCCTCTCTCTCTCCGCACCACAGCCGCAGCGACGCGCTCAGGATGGCTTCACGCTCATCGAACTACTGGTGGTCATCGCCATCATCGCCATCTTGGCGGGCATGCTTCTGCCGGCGCTGGCCAAGGCCAAAGCCAAGGGCAACGGCATCCTGTGCCTCAACAACACCAAGCAGTTAATGATGTCGTGGAAGCTCTACGTGGATGACCAAAACGGGAAGATCCCGCCGGCCTACTCGAGCAACCCCAACTTCAACTCCTGGGCCTACGGCAATCTCGATTGGAACACCGCCAACCGCGACAACTGGGACGTCACCAACACCTTGGCCAAGGGCTCGATCTGGCGCTACACGGGCGGCACCCAGAAAATTTACAAGTGCCCCGCCGACACCTTCTTGACGCTGGGTGCCAACGGCAAACCCCGCCTCCGCAGCAACTCGATCAACTCGTGGGTCGGCATGCACGACGGACAACCCACGTGGTTCGGCAACAGCCCTCCCTGGCGCATGTTCCTGAAGGACTCCGACTTCGTGCAGCCCTCCGACACCTGGGTCTTTGTTGATGAGCATCCCGACAGCATCAACGACGGGTTCTTCTGCACCGACATGAAGCCAGCCCCGAATCTCGCGCAGGCGGTCATGCCTGACCTGCCGGCCAGCTACCACAACGGAGCCTGCGGTTTCGCTTTCGCCGACGGCCACTCCGAAATCAAGCGCTGGCTCGACAAGCGGACGGTTCAACCCGTCAAACGCACCGGCTTCAGCCCCCCGAACCAGGCCAACAACCGCGACGTCGAGTGGCTCTGGAGCAAGACCACCCAGCGATTGAATTGAGGCCGTAATGCGGCGAGCAGTAGCTGAAACGGCCTCCCCCCTAGCGGTTTGCGCGGGCCGCCTGAACCGATCTACGCAGTCGATATCACGCCCAGGCCGCCGCTGGCCGTAACGGTCTAGGTGCAGCCATGCCACCGGTCGCCACCAGCGGTTTCCGAACTGACCAGATAGTAGGCCTTGTTGGTCTCCAGAGTGACCGGTGCTGGCAACGCGGAATACACCAACGTGCCGTGGCTGGCACCGGTCGGATTCACCGAGCCCGTCGCGCCCGGCAGGTTGGTGTTGTTCTCCTGAACAATCTTGACCGTGTGCGTTCCAAAATTGCCGGGAAGTTTCCACCGGCCCAATTCGGAAATCGTTCCCGGACCCCTTCTCCGTTTTGGATGGCGCTCCATCAGCAGTGACAGATCCGAATGCTGGATTCGGCAACGACTAAAAAACTGGAAACCCCAATGACAAAGCGCCTCTAGGTTCCTGATTTGCCCACCATTCCATCGGGAGTGAGGTCTGGCTCCATGGAACTGTTCCCAGAACCCGGAATACCAAGCCCGAAGCTTCAGACTTCTGATGGGGATGAATTCCGGTTTAAAAGCGCCTCCGCGAGATTTTCTGGCTACTCGAAACCGGACTTTCGACTAATCAGGAAACATGGCTGATATGGGTCCGAATCAACGAGACCGGGAATGGTGCCGGCAGGCCGTTCAGGGGGATAAGTCGGCGGCCGAGAGCCTATTGGAGGCCCACTATGCTCGGGTCTTCGCCTACCACCGTCGACAGGTCACCTCCGACGCGGATGCTGCAGATCTGACGCAGGACACCTTTCAGCGAGTCTGGAAATCGCTCCCGAAGTATGGGGAGTCGTCCAGCGTGGGGACCTGGATTCATAGGATCGCCTATTGCACCTGGATAGACTGGCTGCGTGGCCGGACTGCCATGGAACCGATTGGAGAATCCGGGTGGCAGGTCCAGCCTTGTCTGCTCCCGTCGCCCCTCGAAGCGGTCGCCGAGGCTGAGGAGCAACAGCACCTTTGGAATGAAGTCTCCAGACTTCCAGAAGAGGAACGGCAGATCATCCACCTCCATTTCGGTCAGCAACTCACCCAGACCCAGGCCGCTGATGTGCTCTCCATGCCGCTCAGCACCTTGAAGGTTCGGTTGAACTCCGCCCTCCAACGACTACGCCGTCGCATGTCATCCCCGCCCAACCCTTCCTTAAATCATTCATTCTAAACCACTCTAACTATGCTCTCGGACTCCCAAATCGCCGGCCGCCTGACCTCGACTCCGGTTCCGGTGCCACCCGCCGATCTCTTGGCCGATTTGAAACGGGATCTACGCCAGATCCAGATCCCGCCACCACGGACGCACCGCCGCCTGTCTTTCGCATGGCCCACCTTGCGCTGGCCGCTGACAGGTCTCGCAGGTGCCCTGTGTTTCGTTCTACTGCTGTTGTTCCAGCCTTTTGGCGGAGCACGTTCCTTTGCCGGGGCCGGCGATCTCATTCGAAGCGTCCGCAGCCTGCATGTCATTCAGCACGAACGTTCAGGTTCTCCCCAAATGGTGCTGCGCGATCCATCGCAGAACATCAATGCCTGGCCCAACTTCAGCACCTCGGTGCACCCGGCGAATCCCCTGGTTCGAACCGATATCCATTACAAGATTTCAGATCAGGGCCTTGCCCAGTGGCTGACCATCCGAGGGTCCGAGAGAACTTGGAATCAGCGGAACTGGGAACTTTACGAGAACAGCCAAACCGGTGAGCGCCGATTCCGACTGAATTCGGCGCAGCCTCGCCTGGATACTGTTGTGGCTCCTGCGTTGAACTCTCTGCGTAGCCAATTCATTCCGTCATCCCAAACCGCAGCCTCTAGCGAGCCAGAGCCTCAGGTCGGTCTGGAGGGCTGTTGGGTGGGCGAACGGCGGGATCCCGGACTTCAATTGGGAGAACATACCCCAGACTGGTCGACCCGGTTGTGGCACGACGCAGCAACGGGGTGGATTCGACGAATGGAATGGATGAGCAACGACTACCTAACGAACTCCGGATGGTGGGTGTTCCAAACCATGGAATTCCATCCCTTGCCCGAGACGTTTGATCGCCGTCAGTTCGAGTTCGAGGTGCAAGACAGCGACCTCCGATCATTGGGGTTGACCTGGGACGAGCTGTCCCGGTTATCCGCCTCTGCTTTCTCGATCGAATTCACGGGAAGCACTAACTCCAACGTGCAAATCCTCATTCAGGAACCCCATCGGCGCCGTGAAATCAATGGGCTGCTTCCGTGCGTGTTGGTGCACGATCCTAGCGATGCAACTGAGATTCATCTGCGTTTCACCGACGGCCTAGCCCATTCGGTCGGGGCCCGGGTAAATGGCATCCACATGGAAACTTCCGGCCGGAGTCTTCGGGTTCGCGTACTTCCCAGTGGAGAGGCTTCGGCTCGTTCGGAGTATTGAGAACGAGCACCGCTGCTTCTCTGGATAAAAAATCGATTGTCACGCACACCAGCCTGGCAGCGATGGCAGCGCGAACGCCGATCTGCATTACGATTCGAGTTCGTCCAGGAGCCGCGATGCGAATGAGGGTAAGAATCGACCCAAGTCAATCAGGTGGTCTTCCACCAGCATACCTCGTTTTTGAGAGATTGCGCCGAGTTGGTGCATCACCAGTAAGGGCTCCAGCTCAAACAGGGTCAGCAGGTAGTCCTGCGGGTGCACGGCCTGGATCCGCCATGGAGCCAGGGCCTCTTCCTTGAAATCCCTCAGGTTAAACGTCAGCACCAATTCCGCCCGGCAGTGAATGGCACAGGCCAGCACGTGGCGGTCTTTGGGGTCATTGCCGCAGTCAACCACCCGGTGTTCATATCCAGTCACCATCGATTCGGGAAACTGGCTGCGCAATTGGCTTTCAAAACGCTCGGCCAATCGCCCTTCCCAGCCCAGTTTGTCGATCTGGGTCCGGCGGGTTTCAGCGAGGATCTCGTCGCTCCAAACCGGAAGATACAGGCGTGGCTTCTCCGCCAGGAGCAACAGCAGATTCGCCACGCCGTAGTTGGCGAGGACGCACGCATCCAGCACGACCTTGAAATCAGCTCTCATCGCGCCTGCGCCTATGCCGGATCAGTGACAGGGAAATACTTCCCGGCCTGGATGACTTCATCGGTCAGCTGGTCCATGGCCTCACGTCGCGTCCGGTCCCGATTCCGTTCGTACTCCAGCAGGTCCCGAAAGGTGACACGCCGGTGCGTGCCCACGCGATGATGCGAGATTTCGCCCTTCTCCAGCAGGTTCACGAAGAACTGCCGGGACATGCCGAGATAGTTCGCCGCCGCCTGGGTGGTGAAGGCCTCATCCTCCGGCAGCATGACGATGGCCCTCCGCTCTGACATGATCCGGACAATCCTGGCAAAATGGGCGAACAAGGCTTCGGGGATGTGGGTTTGTTTGCCCTGCGAGTCGATCAGAACAACGTCATCCGACTTCGCGAAGGCCTTGGCCACCTCGACGAGCTGTTCCTCCGGAATGAGGGACGGATCCAGACGATGTATTCGCGTTGTCAGCATGGCACCGAATGTTCGGTAACCGGGGTCGAATATCAACCATCAAACGCTATAACCGCTTCATTCGCTATAACCAACCGATCTTCATCACAATCTCGAAGGAACAGCAAGATGACCGGAGTTGACGCCGGATCGGTCTCCAATGGAGTCATCTCCGGACGAAACCTTCACTGGATGTCCGGCAACACAGTCTGCGGCAAGGAAATGACTCGGCGCATGGGTCGCGCTCGTCTTGGCCCACCCAACGCACAACCTCCCTCTCAACCTCAACGTATTGAGGGAGCAATCGACGGTTGGTGGCCTGCAAACGGACCCCGTCCGCCCGTTGGACTCGGGGAGATGCGGCGCGTCTGGCCAAGCAGGTGCTTAAGACCAAACCCATTCAATCAACCTGGTTCGCCGCGAGGGATTCATCACCGCACTGCGGCAGGGCATCCACTGGTATTCCACCGCACAGAAGGAACACAGCCCGGAGGCGGGGTGGCGGCAGGTCGGTCTCGAAGCTCCCGAACGATCTTAACCGTGTGCGTGTCACGATTTGCCCGTAGGCTATTCACTGAGCCCAATTCGGAAACCGTTCCCCGAACGCATCAGCTTCACTTCGACCGTCGGGAACTCGGTTTGTATCCCGCGCGACAATCGGCCACGCTAGCGGCATGAGTTCAGCGGGGTTTCCAGCCCTTCGGGCCCGACGGTTGCGACGCGGTGCGGCCATCCGCGAGATGGTGCAGGAGGTCCGGCTTCATCCCTCGGACTTCATCGCGCCGCTGTTTGTCCAAGAAGGTTGTGGGGCGCCGACGGCCGTGGGGTCGATGCCTGGGGTCTTCCGGCTCAACCTCGACGACCTGGTCCGCGAGGCGCGAGAACTCTTCGAACTAGGCATTCGCGGCATCGCGCTCTTTCCGGTCACACCCAGCGAACTCAAGACTCCGGACGGCCGCGAGGCACTGAACCCCGAGTGCCTGGTGCTGCGCGCCGTGCGTGCGATCAAGGCGGCAGTGCCCGAGTTGGTGCTCTTCACCGACATCGCCCTCGATCCGTACACCAGCCACGGACATGACGGCCTGTTAACCGCCGATGGCCACGATGTGGACAACGACGCCACTGTCACCGTGCTGGGAGAAATGGCCGCCTTGCACGCGGCGGCAGGCACCGACTTCGTGGCCCCCAGCGACATGATGGACGGCCGAGTGCGAGCCATCCGCCACGCGCTCGATTCGGCAGGGCACGGAAACACCGGCATCCTGGCCTACAGCGCCAAGTTCGCCTCGGCCTACTACGGTCCCTTCCGCGAAGCCGTCGGCAGTGCCCAGGCGGCCGGCACCCGATCGCTCGACAAGCGCACCTACCAACTCAATCCAGCGAATCCACGGGAGGCCCTGAAAGATGCCCTGCTCGACGAGCAGGAAGGGGCCGACGCGCTAATGGTCAAGCCGGCGGGTCCCTACCTCGACATCCTCGCCGAATTGCGGCGGCAAACACGGTTGCCCTTGGCTGCGTATCAGGTGAGCGGCGAATACGCTCAAATTCACGCCGCAGCCCGCGCTGGATGGCTCGACCTTGTGGCCACTCGCAATGAAAGCCTCTTGGCCATTAAGCGCGCCGGCGCCGACTGGATCCTCAGCTACTTCGCCCGCGACATGGCGACGGCGCTGCGAAATGAAGGCTGATCGAAACGTCTGACCGGAGGATCGTCTGACCGGAGACTGGAAATACTTCGATCAATGATTCAAATCATCAATTCAATCGTTGCCAACAGCTCTTCCCGGGAGGCTGATGTGGCCAACCTCCGTTGATATCCTTTCATGAAACCAGCTGATCCCGCTCCCCTTCCTCCCGCGGTTCGCTGGATTGACCCGATTTGGCCGCTGGAATCCGCCTTCGCCACCACACGTCGAATTCTCTTCAGCTCCTTCCTACTTTCGCGGTGGTTGCTGCTCGGACTCATGGCCTGGCTGAGCCAGTTGACCCATTTCGGGATCACGGGCCTCCAGACTCAGGCCAGCCGAACCGAATCCAAGCTCGGCCCCATCCGCTGGGACGTCTCATCGAGATTCGCGAGTGATCTGGTCGAGTGGTTCGAGCAGGTCCTCTCGACCGTTCGTGATCATTGGATCTGGATGGTACCGTTGCTGGCTTTTCTGGGCGTGCTGGCACTGACGGTCTGGGTGGCGCTCATCTGGCTCAATAGCCGCGGCGATCTCGTCTTCGTGGCTGGAGTGACTCGAAACGAAACCGGCCTCTCAAGCCCCTGGCACGAATTCGCGCGCGAAGCCAACAGCCTGTTCCGGTTCCGGCTGGTGCTCGGCCTGCTGCAAGCGCTGCTCATGCTCGCTTTTGCAGGAATGATGCTTCTGGGAGGCTTACGATACATGACGCTGTTCGACATCGAACTCCTCATACTGCTGACACCGATGGGTCTGGGGACCCTCTTCCTTTTACTGGTGGGCTGGCTGACCACGGAATTCGTGGTACCGATCCAATTCACGCACCGGTGCGGGTGCCGGAAAGCCTGGGGGGTGCTGGGGGCTCAGATGATCCGCTTCCCGACGTCCTTCCTGCTGTACCTGCTGGTTCAAATCCCGCTAGCCATCGTCACCGTGCTCGCGGTCGTCTTGTTCGCGGTCCTCACCTGCGGTGCCTGTTGCCTGCTACTAGTGCCGTTTGTCCACGTGGTTATCCTCCTGCCCGTGTATGTCTTGCACCGGGCCTATCCCTTACACTTCCTCGCACAATTCGGAGGCGGTTGGGATGCCTTCGCAACGGGCGGATCTCAGCCCGGTCACTGACGCACGCCTGCGGCGAGAGCCAAGTTGCGTTGCTCAGCCTGTGCGGGGCCCAACAACGGACGAACTATCGGTTCAATAACCCCGAAAACGCACCCGTCACCGTCCTTCGGCGCGTGCCTGAAGGGTCTCGCCAGTCTCGAGGCGCAGGTCGGCCCAGTAGCCGAATTCCCAGGACCAGTCGGTGGCGGCGTTCTCGAGGCGAATGACCACGCGGCGGCCGGCGTAGCGGGTGAGATCGAGGGAGACATCCTTCCAGCGGGGGGCCTCGTGAGTGACCGGTTGTCGGTGAATCACTTCACCGTCAATGACTACCCGAAGCTCCCAATCACCTTGGTCATGGGCGGCGACCGCGAACTTCAGGGCTGTCTTACCTTCCCGCGGCAAGTTGATGGCGCGGACCAAGGCCGCCGGTCGCCGGGCGTCGATGGGATGGGTCATGAGCACATTGCGCCGACCCACCGCTTCGGGGTACTTGGCGGGCGCGCCTTCAAACTCCGGACAATCGACCTGCCAACCCGGGGCCCAGAGCGCAATGGACTCACCATCAGTGGCCGCGGCCGGGCCCTTGTTGTTGGCATCGGGGAGCACCGCGGAGGTTTCACCAATGAGTTCCTTGCGGCGCTGCGGCGTCAGAGGCTTGCCATCTTGAGGCGGCGCGAGAATGAACCAAATGAGATTGCGGAAATCGGCGTCGGGCATCTGGTCTAGCCCTTCGGGCATCGCCGAATTGGGGGTCACGCGCAACGCCTTCACGTTGGATCGATCGATCACCACTTCATTCGAACCAGCCATGAGCAGTTTCACCCGGTTGGCCGTATTCTCGACCATCCGCCCGCTGTGGGTCTGACCGTCGACGGTCTCGACTTCGACATTCTCGTAACCCTGACCGATGATTTCGTTGGGGTTGATGACATTGTGCAGGAGCGCATCGAGCGAACTACGACCGACGCCCGTCAAATCAGGCCCCACCGCAGCGCCTTCTCCGTGCAACTGGTGACAGAGCAGGCATGTCTTGCGCGCAATTTCCTGCCCCGCCTTGAGGTCCACCGGGCCATCAATCACCACCTTCCGCTTGGCGGCGATACGCTGAAGGATCTCCGGGCCCGAGGCCTGAAACCGCCCGAACAGGCGACCGGCCTTCTCCCGTTCATCCGGATTCTGCGAACCCAACAACGAACGCACTGTCGTGGCCGGAATGTCGGCCTTGGCGATCTCGCCCCGGTCGAGGGCGTTGTAGAGGGCCCGCTTCCAGGCGCCCCGAGTGGTGGAGAACTGGGCGGCAGCCGTGCGCACCGCCGGGGTCATGGCCTTCCAGTGAGCAAGCAACTGGCGAGCGGTTTCGTCATTACCCGTCTCGGCCAACACGCGGATGGCGGCCACGCGGAGCGCATCGGAAGCATCAGATCCCGCCAAGGCCAGCAGCGCCCGCCGCCCCTCTTCGCCGCGCTGATTGCGGAGCCCTTGGATCGCTTCCAGTCGTTCGGTCTCTGGGAGGGCTGTGTCACCCACACGTGCCAACTGCGCCCGCAGTGCGCCGACATCCCCCCACAAGGCGCCCAGCTGCCGGGCCTTGCCCACAGTGGCAAGATTCGAGCTGGAGAAGAGTTTCTGGAGCAGCGCCTCCGTGGGTTTGGTGGGAGCCAAAGCCTTGCCCCGCTGACCATCGATCAGGCCATCCAGCAGGTATGGGATCAGCGGCGAGGCCGAGTCGAGGGCCTGAACGATCTCTAGCGTCTTGTCCACGAGCCAATCCTTCCGGGCGTCGCAGAAACGGCGGACCATCTTGTAGGCCAGTTTGCCGGACATGGGCAGGTAGCGTTCTCCCTTCTCCTGGAACCAGGCGGCCGTGATGTTGGGGTCGTAGAGCAAGTTGGGCTCGAGGGCCATCCACAACAAAAAGGGCAAGTCGCGATCCGTGGAAGCCTTGGCGGTCCCGAGAAGTTTCTCGGCCACCGACGTCACCGCCGGGCCCAGAACAGCGATGTCGTGGGTCGGGGCCGTATTGACCGTCAACGAGCCGCCGGAAAACTGACGCAAGGCCGTAGCCACTGCGGCGAGCACGGTCGGATTTTCATCGGTGGCCAACAATTCGAGACGCTTGTGGACTCGCTCGGTGATGCGGTTGTTCTCACCGCTGAAACGCGCCGCCCACATGCGCAGCGACGGCACGGACGTATCGGCCGCCTCGTCGAGAACGGCATCATCGGCCAAGCCTGCGCTGAACAAGGTCCAGAGGGCGGCCAAGCGGGCGTCTTCGGAGCCCGAAGACTTCAGGCGGGTGAAGAGTACGGATTTCTGAGAAGCAATATCCGGGCGTTCAGAAAGAATTCGCTGGGCCATGCGACGGTGCCAGACGTTGGAATGACCCAAGGTCTGAACCAGTTCAACGGTGCTCCGCTCGGACAAGGCGAGCCCAGCAGGCCGCGACGGCACGGGTCGACCGGGCTGGTCTCCGGCCCAAACAATACGCCAGATGCGTCCACGCTCACGATCCACGCCTTCCGGGTCGGCTCCCGCATTCTGATAGCAGGGGTACTTGTCGTACCAGTCCATCACCCACACCGCGCCGTCGGGGCCAGTTTGCATGCTTACCGGCATGAACCACCCGTCGTTGGCCCGCAAAAAATCACCATCAGCCGAGGCAAGGAACGTGCTGCCCCGAGGGGTCAATCGATCGCGATGAATGGCATTGTCATGGATGTTTCCCTGGAGGGCCATGCCGCGGAACTCCGCCGGATACTGATCGCCCTGATAAATATTCACACCGGCGTACGCCGCCATGGAGTGCTTGTGGTCGACGATACTGGGGAGCAGGTCGTAGGCGTAGGGATAGGGCGGCTGCCCTGCCTGGCGCTGGTAGAGACCTCCCGGAGCGAGGTGAAAGAAATGATCGATGACGCAGGCGCTGACGAAGGCGTTGCCCCGGGCGTCGAAGTCGACCCCCCACGGATTGGATGTGCCCTCGGCGAAGATCTCCATGCGCCGGGTCTTGGGCTGGAAGCGGGCCACCCCCGCTGTTAGCAACACGGGTTCTCCAGGCTGGGCCGGATCCACGGCCTGGGTCCGGGTGAACACCCCGTGGGTCATGTACATCTGTCCGTCGGGTCCCCAAGTAAAGCCATTGAGGAGCTCGTGCCGGTCTTCGAGACCAAAGCCGGTCTGGACGATAGTTTGCTTGTCGGCGACGAGATCCCCGTCGGTGTCTTCGAGGAAATACAAATTGGGAGCAGCCCCCAAATACACGCCGCCATTGGCCACTAGAATGCCCGTAGCCAAGGTGAACCCGTCGGCAAACACCTTGACCGAATCGGCTCGGCCGTCGCCGTCGGTGTCTTCAAGCACCTTGATGCGGTCGCGCCCCTTCTCTCCCGGCTTGGTGCCCAGCGGATACTCGTAAAGTTCCACCACCCAAAGGCGCCCCCGATCGTCCCAGGTCATCGCTACGGGATTCACCACTTCGGGCTCCGAGGCGAAGAGCCGCGCTTCAAAGCCCGGCAACAGCGTGAAGCGCTTGCGGGCTTCTTCGGGGCTGTAGGCCGGGTTGTCGGCCGGCTTGTGCTGGCCCGCCAACTGCCGTCCCGACGGCGCGTTGGTATATACCGGAAAACCGAACTTCGGATGCCGGGGCACTTCGGCCACCAGGGGAAGCGCCGTCAGGAAAACCGCGGTGAGAGCGAGAACAGGCAAGCTGGGCATGGCGATGAAGTGAAGTGATGAAATCCGAAAATCTGTCCGACGTCTGTGAGGGTTGTTCAGGGTTGTTCAATTCCTCTACTCGTGGTCCCGAGCCTTCGAAACGGGATTTGTCGGCGGTCGAGCATCACGACTCCGCTGAAAGTCCCAAATGCGTCAAAGGGTTCGAAAGCATCCAAAGATTCATCCTTGAGCCGCAGCCGAAGCCACCGCTCAGCTTCCACAATCCTTTCCGACAATCAGCACCCCTGCCCCGAGATCAAACCTTGCGCCCATTGCCGAGTCCGCGGGGCGCTGTAGCGGTCAAAAGCCGTTCCGGCCTCCGACTTCAGGAAGCGAAGATCTGATCCATCTCGGTGGAGAGCTTCTTGAGCCCCTCCGGAGAGCCAGCGCCTCCCTGTTCGGCGATGCCCCACCCATGATAACCGATCTCGTCGATGGCCTTCATGACCGCGGGCCAGTTGTTGTCGCCCTTGAGAAATTCGGCATCGAAGCCCGCCCACTTGCCCTGCTTGTCAGACTTAGTCCGGCTGTACTCCTTGATGTGCAGCGTCGCGATGCGCTTGCCCAAGATGCGAACCCACTGTTCGGGCCATCCGTAGTGGATGAGGTTACCGACATCGAGGTGCCAGCCCACCATGGGGCTCTTGAATTCATCGATATAGCGGGCGGCCTCGAGGGGGCTCAGGAGAAAATTGTTCCAGACGTTTTCGATGGCAATCTTCACACCCAACTCCTCGGCCAGCGGCACCACCTTGCGAATCTCGGCTTGGGAGCGGGTGTACGCGTCGGCATAACTAATGGACGCATTGACGACGGCGGGCACCAGCAGCACCGCCGGAGCGCCGTAGGCCTTGGCATCGCGCAGCGACAGCTTAAGGCCCTCGACCCCGACCTCGCGAACGGCCGGATTCGGGTCGGACAGCGGCTTGGCCCAGTGCGTATGGCAACACACGGAACCGGCCTTGAGACCGGTGGCCTTCAGGGCGGCGTTCATCTCGGCATTGTCCATGCCGCCCATCGGCTCCACCCCGTCAAAGCCCGCCGCCTTGACCGCCTCCATTTTCTGCATCACCGAACCAGGAACCCCAACGGTGCCCCACATGATCCCCTTGAGAATCTTGCGCTTAGGAGCGGTCTGGGTCTGCGCGAAGGCGGGCAACGAAGCTCCTAGGAGGGCAGCGGTGTGGAGAAAATCACGGCGATTCATGGCAGGGTGCGGGTTCTGAAGGAACAGGGAACGGGTAGAACGAAGACGCGGCAAATAGACTATCAGAACGAAAAGGATTATCAGACCGAGATGCCGACTTCGGCACGAGGTCGCCGAAGCGGAAACTCACCGAAGCAGGGACCGGCTGGGCTTCAATATCCACCCAGCCGGTCGCCTCAATGCGGTCTCAGGACAATTTGGTCTTGCCCGGAACCGGCAACGGCTCGATCGGCAGCTTCATGTCCCAGGACAAGTTGTCCGGAACGAGCTTGATCTGAGAGTTCAGGGCCTGCTCCCAGGTCACTTCCTGACCGGTGTAGGCGGCCAAGCGTCCCATGATGCCAGCCAGCGTGCTGTTCACCATACGGTCACCGTCATTGTGCAGCTCACCGTTGCGGATGGCCTTGTAGAGGTGCTGGTGCTCCACCACGTACATGTCGGGCTTCTCACCGCGATAACGCCAACCGTTGGAACCATCGGCATTCTTGAAATAGGAGTTGGACCATCCGTTCCATCCCTTGCCTTTGCCGCCGAGCAAGTAGTCGCTGTTGTCGCTGTAGCAGTTGGCGATCTGACGCTGAGCGATGACACCCCGAGCACCATTGGCCCACTCGTAGGTGGCCGTCATGTGATCGAAAATGTTGCCCTCGTAGTTCGGGTGCACGCGTCCGCCGTTGGCGACGACCTTGGCCGGCGGCTTGTCACCGAAGGCCCACATCATCTTGTCTACGGTGTGGATGCACTGCTCGACGTAGCCGTCGCCGGCTAGCCAGGTGAAGTTCATCCAGTTGCGCATCTGCCACTCGAGATCGCCCACGCCGTCTTTGCGCTGCGCGGGAGACTGCATCGGCTTCACGGGGCCGGTCAGGTAGGTGCCGTACATGGCCAAGACCTCACCGATCTCGCCTTCGTTGATGCGCTTGAAGAACTCCTGCTGCGGGAAGGAATAGCGCCAGCAGTAGCCCGCCACCAAGTTGAGCTTGGCTTCCTTGGACATGCGGACCGACTCCATCACGTGACGGATGCCGGCGCTGTCAGTGGCCATCGGCTTCTCGCAGAAGATGTGCTTCTTCTTCTCGACCGCATAACGCAAGTGGGCGGGACGGAATCCCGGAGGCGAGGCCAGCAACACCACGTCCACACCGGCGTCGATCACCTTCTGGTAGGCGTCGAGACCGACGAAGCGCTTGGAGGGCTCCACCTGCACGCGGCCGGGGAACTGCTTGTCCAGGCTGGAGTGGCTCTGCTTCATCTGATCCTCAAAGGCATCGCCCATGGCCACGAGGACCAAGTTCTTGTCGGCCTCCAGCGCATTGCCGGCGGCACCGGTGCCACGCCCGCCGCAGCCCACAAGGCCGATGCGAAGGGTGTCGGAGTTGGCGGCAAAGGCGCGATCTCGCATCAGCAGGGCCGGCGCGGCAAATGACAGGGCTGCGGCGGTTGAACTGGACTTGAGAAAGTCCCGGCGGTTCTCGAGTGGTGAATTCATGACTGGGAAGTGACGACACTCTTGGTCCGAAATTCAGCCCTCTGCGTCAAGCTTGCCTCCCAGAAACTCGGATAAATTTTATCACGAACTATGCATCGCTCACGGCATGATGCCGAAGACCCCTTCGAGAAACCCCACCCGAACCCTCGAAAGAGACCCTCCGACTGCCGCTGCCCACGCATTATTACAAAGTCTTCTGAAAAGACTCCTTGCCGCCGACACTGAGCCCGATACCTTGCGCATCCGCTTTATGGCGGGTCGGTAGCTCAGCGGTAGAGCAGCGGCCTTTTAAGCCGTTGGTCCAGGGTTCAAATCCCTGCCGACCCACCAGTTATTTATGGCGTAAATTTAAAGCACGAATTTATAGCGTGACAATTATGGCGATAGTCTGCGAAAGACACGCCGCTCTTTTAGACCCCATCGTCTAGCGGTTAGGACACCGCCCTTTCACGGCAGTAACCGGGGTTCGATTCCCCGTGGGGTCGCCATTTAAAACCCTCGGAAACATTACGTTTCCGAGGGTTTTTTGTTTTTTAACCGGCGATCCTACCCGTTCTGACCCGTTCTGAGCGAAACCAGACCGGTCCAAACTCAGCTAGGCCAAGATACGCCGGATGACCTCAGGCTCCACCACGCCGGTGAGTTTCTGGTCGAGACCGCCGTAAA
Organism: uncultured Verrucomicrobiota bacterium; assembly: GCA_903939515.1. GTDB lineage: Bacteria > Verrucomicrobiota > Verrucomicrobiia > Limisphaerales > UBA9464 > SXXZ01. Next base: position 46,159 of record CAJAHH010000123.1, on the reverse strand, counting down.
AATACGTGAGCCGCTGGGGATCCAGCCCCATGAGGTGCAAGATGGTGGCGTGCAAGTCGCGGATGTGATGACGATCCACGGCGGCCTCGTGGCCCAGTTCGTCGGTCTCGCCATAGCTGGTACCGCCACGGACGCCCCCGCCGGCCATCCAGTACGTGAAACCTTTGGGATTGTGGTCGCGGCCGCCGTTGCCGCCCTGCGAGACAGCCTGCCGGCCAAACTCGCCGCCCCAAACGATCAACGTCGAATCGAGGAGCCCCCGTTGCTCGAGATCGGCCAAGAGGGCAGCGATCGGGCGGTCGATTTCCGGCCCATGGATGCGGAGGTTTTCCTCCACGCCGTTGTGGGCATCCCAGTTCTGCTGCTGATGTCCGCCGCCGTGGTAAATCTGAATAAAGCGAACACCCCGCTCGACCAGTCGCCGGGCGATAAGGCATTGACGACCGAAGGGCGCGGGCCCGAGGGCTAGCGGGTGATCGTCGGGGCGCGACTGGTTTACGCCGTAGTTCTCCAAAGTGGCGGCCGATTCCTGAGACAAGTCGAGGGCATCCGGGGCGCTGCGCTGGAGTTTAAAGGCCAGTTCGTAGCTCGCGATTCGGGCCTGCAGTTCACTGAACCCGGGACGCGAGGCCAAGTGCCCGGCATTAAGAGCGTTGAGGGTGGAGATGGTGTCACGCTGAACCTCGGTCGGTGAGCCGTCCGCCGGATCCAAGTTCAGGATGGGATTTCCCGAAGCCCGGAACACGGTCCCCTGGTAAGCGGCAGGCATGAATCCGCTGGACCAATTGGCCGAACCACTAATGGGTCCGCCGCGCGGATCGAGCATCACCACGTAGCCCGGCAAGTTGGCGTTGGCTGAGCCCAGACCATAGGACATCCAGGAACCCATCGACGGCCACCCTTGCAACACCCGCCCGCTGTTCATCTGGATCATGGCCGAGCCGTGGGCGAAGGAGTCGGCGTAGAGCGACTTGATGACAGCCAACTTGTCCATGTGCGCCGAGAGATGCGGCAGCACATCGCTGCACCACAAACCCGACTGACCGCACTGACGGAACGTCCGCTTGGAACCGAGCAAGGTTCCAGGCTTCACGTCGCGGCGGCGCTGTTCGAGCGACGCAGTCTGACCGTGGCGACGGTTCAATTCCGGCTTGTAGTCGAAGAGGTCCATTTGCGAGGGACCTCCGTACATGAAGAGAAAAATGCAGGCCTTGGCCTTCGTCGGAAGATGGGGCGGTTTCACGCGCATCGGATCTGACGACACGCTGGCTGCCACGTCGGGGCGCGCAAAGAACCCGTCGGCCTCGAGCATTCCGGAGAGAGCCAAGCTGGTGAAGCCTGCACCGAACTGAGCCAAAAAATCGCGGCGCGAACCTGAGCAAACGGGCTGGTTCTGAGGGCGGGAGTTAGTCGACATAGGCCACTTCGTTGAGGTTAAGCAGGAGGAGACAGGCGCTCTCAAAAGCCCGGTGACGGGCCCAATCGTGGGGGAGTTCAGGCCAGAGGGGCTGGGTCACACCGCCCAAAGGCGTCCAACGGAATTGGTCGAGGCTGACACCCGATCCCCAAGCACGGACGCCCAGACGCCCGGAAGCCGGCCCTCCCGATCGGGCCATGGCCTGCAATTTCGGTGCGGGTTCGTCGCCCAGAAAAACTGCCAAACGATCCCCTTCAAGGCGGATGCGGACAGGCAATCGATCGCCCCGAAGGAAAACACCGCCGCAGGAGGCGATCGGGACTGCCGAGGTGGCGGTCAGTTGGCGCACAACCAGGCGGCCCTCCCGTGGCTCAAAGACCAATTCCAACCCACTCTCGTCAGACTCGCCGGGTAGAACTGAACAACGCATGAGGAGGCTCACCTGCGAACAACCCACCTGAGGCACAAGGTCCACGGTCAGTTCTCCGTCGCTCATCGTGGTGCCGCGCCAAAGCGCGAAAGCCCCCCGCCCGGGCTCCAGAGCCTTGTTGCCCTCGTACTCGCGGGGCCAGCGACCCTTGTAAGATTCCCACCCAGGACTGGGCGGTACCAGGAAGCGCTCGGCCGGAAGCGCGTTGAAATAAGGCACGGACAAGGTGTCGGGCACATCGGGCCGGAATGACAAGCGGTGGCGCAGCCCCTCCCACACCGTCGTCTGACGGGACAGGAATTCAGACATCTGGGCTACCTCCTCGGGCTGGGGCGTTCGGCCTGTGACTCGAGTCCAGGCCTGCTGCAAGAGTAACCCATCGCTCGCGCCCGGTCCGCCAGCCCTCCGCACCCGATGGGCCAGCGCGCCCGCCTGCTCCTGAACAAAGGCGTCATTCAAGAGCATCAGGGCCTGCGGAGCGACCGTGGTAGTGGGGCGTTCGGACAATGGCGAGGTGGCGTTGCTGTAATCAAAAGCCTCAAACATAGGCACCATGGAGGTGCGCCGGATGTACGCGTAGACACTGCGTCGGGCCCGCTCACCCGGGCCGGACACTTGCCAGTCGGTGCCCGGCCGTGATCCGCCCGCCAACACCTCGCCACTGAGCGCCGGGAAAAACCCTCGCCCACCCGTCTCTAAATTCAACGAGCCAGAGACCGAAAGTAGCGTGTCTCGGAGGGCCTCGGCGTCGAGGCGTCGTAAGTTCTGGCGCCAAAGCAGTTCATTGGCCGGATCGGCCTCGAACGCCGCCGGATTCGGAATCCGCGACGATTGCATCCAGGTGGCCGAGGTCAGGATGAGGCGGTGAAGCGCCTTGAGAGACCATCCCTGACGGACGAACTCGACCGCTAACCAGTCTAAGAGCTCTGGGTGCGTCGGAAGGCTGCCCACGCGCCCAAAGTCTGTCGTGGTTCGGACCAATCCCCGACCGAAGTGGTGATGCCAAATCCGGTTCACCAGAACCCGGGCCGTCAGCGGGTTGGCGGGGCTGGCGATCCAGTCAGCCAAGGCCTGACGGCGGTTGGCCGTAGGCAATCCCGCCTTCCCGACCGGAGCATCCCCTCCACCCGCCGCCCTCAAAAATCCAGGCGACACCTCCGCTCCCGGAGACCGGGGATTACCGCGGGCGAGCACTTGCACGGGCGTCGCCGGTCCGGCCTGTTCACGGGCCGCCAGAGCCCATTCGAAGGGCGGTTCGGTCTTCGAGAGCGCCTCGAGGCGTCGGCTGAGAACCTTGCGGGTCGCCTCGTCGGTCGAAGCCGCTCGTTGGGTCTCCAAGTCGCGGCGCTGACGTTCTTGGGAGGCCTTCCAATCGGCAATTTGAGCCGGGGCGGCCAATGGGGCGAACAACGGCGATTCGAGGCCAGGTCCCCCGCTCACTCCGACATGAAGCGGGCGGAAGATGGCCAGCATCGCGTAGTAATCGCGCTGGGGAATGGGGTCAAATTTGTGGTCGTGGCATCGGGCACACGCGACGGTCATCCCAAGGAACGCGGCTCCAGTGGTCCCAACAATGTCATCCAGTTCGTCGAACTCGGCCTGGAGTTTGTCATCCGGCTCGTCGTCATGGACACCCAGTCGCAAAAATCCGGTGGCGACCACCGCGTCTTTCCAGGCGTCTCCCGCTCCACCGGTTGCAGTCACCAGACTCGGTGCCCATTCATCACCGGCGATTTGTTCTCGAATGAAGCGGTCGTAGGGCTTGTCCTGATTGAAGGCCCGGATGACGTAATCGCGGTAGCGCCAGGCCTCCCGTTTTTCACCATCCCGCTCATAGCCATTGCTCTGAGCAAATCGAACAACATCCAACCAATGACGCCCCCACCGCTCCCCATAGCGAGGACTTGCTAGCAATGCATCGACCCGTCGAGCCCAGGCCTCCGGAGAAACGTCACGCTCAAAGGCGGCCGTCTCCTCGGGCGTGGGAGGTAATCCAACCAGGTCGATGTGGAGGCGGCGCAGTAGTTCCCGTGGGCTGGCCTGCGGACTCAAACTCAGCGACTTGGCTGAGAGACTTCGGCGAACGAACGCATCGATTGGATTCTCAGGCCCGAGGTTCTTTGGGCTAGCCCCCTGAGGAACCGGCGGTGAGGCCACAGGCCGGAAGGCCCACCATACTTCGGTCCCGCCCACTGGAACCTCGGCAGCCGACCCCTTGAAACTGGCCGCGAGGCATCCAATGATGATGAGCTTCTGAGCGCACCGAAGCCATCGATCCCACCCGGCAGTGCCCAGATGAAAACGCACTCTCCCCCCTTTCAGAGTTTTTCCTCCGGACTGGGGATTTGGGCGTGGCATGAGACGACGTTCTGGCCGAGGCCCCAGTGAGTCAAGAATCTGGAGTAGTGTTCTCGCACCCATTCAAGTCTGGGAACTCAGCTCGGCCGCGACTGAGGCTTGGGCCGAAGCCCTTGGAGGTTACCGGGGATGCCTTTAGTCGACATCGCCGCCCTCGCCTCCCCACCGCTCCTGCAGGCCCGTCAAAGCGGCTTTGACCGACTCATCTCAGACTTCGATCGGCGATGCGCCATGAAGTAAAGTACCGGCACCGCCATACGGCTGATGAGCAATGAAGCAACCTCGCCGGCCATTAAGGAGATGGCCAACCCCTGGAAGATCGGATCGGCCAGGATCACCGCCGCACCAACGATCACCGCAGCCGCTGTCAGCACCATAGGCCGAAACCGGACCGCGCCCGCCTCGATCACTGCCTGATCTAACGGCATCCCGTCACGCAGGCCTTGCTCGATGAAATCCACCAGGATGATCGAATTGCGGACGACGATCCCCGCCCCCGCCATGAACCCAATCATGGAAGTGGCAGTGAAAAACGCCCCCATGGCCCCATGGGCCGGTAATATTCCGACTAGAGAAAACGGGATGGCCAGCATCACCAACAACGGGGTCAGGAACGACCGAAACCACCCCACCATGAGCACGTAAATAAGCACCAGCACCGCAGCGAAGGCGATACCCAGATCCCGGAATACCTCCAGCGTGATGTGCCACTCGCCATCCCATTTGATGGCGGGATCCGCATCCGAGATGGGCATCGAGGCATTGTGAATGCGGGGCTTCCCCGGCAGCGCCTCCAGTTTCTTGTTCATCGCTGCAATGGCGTACACGGGGCTCTCGATGACTCCGGCCACATCACCGATCACATAATTTACGGGCACCAGATTCTTGCGATGCCGACTCTTTTCGACAAACCCCTTCTCGATGCGGACCAACTCCCGAAGGGGCACCAGGGATGGACCCACCTGTGTCCCGCCCGGCTCGGGCAGGGCATTGGCATCGCCACTGCGGACCCGCAGGGCCAATAACTCCTCCGGCCGAACCCGGGCCGAGCGCGGTAACTGGAGGACTAGGTTGACGTCCTCCTTCTCCCGCGGCACGTGCAACAAATCCACCGACTCACCACCCACCGCGATGTGCAGGGTCTTGGAAATGGTCTCGGCACTGATGCCAACGAGCGCGGCTTTTTCTTTGTCGATGACGAAGCGGGTTTTGGGTTGATCAGCCTCCTCGTACCAATCCACATCGACGACGCCCGGTGTCGACTGGAAGATGGACCTTACCTGCTCCGCCAGCACCGCTCGGGCCGCATCGTCAGGTCCATAAATCTCAGCGACCAGCGTCTGGAGAACCGGAGGACCCGGCGGCACCTCAGCGATGGCCACTCGGGCCCCGAACCGCTGAGCCACCAGGGCCACCGCAGGTCGAATCCGCTTGGCGATGTCATGGCTCTGGGCCTTTCGGGAATGCTTGCCTACCAAGTTGACCTGGATGTCGGCGACCGCGGGTCCCCGCCGCAAAAAATAATGACGCACCAACCCGTTAAAATTGAACGGTGAAGCCAACCCCACGTAGATCTGGTAATCGGTCACCTCGGGCTCATCTCGCACAGCTGCAGCCATCTCACGGGCCGCCTGGGCCGTGCGCTCCAGCGAACTGCCCTCAGGCATATTAAGAATGATCTGGAACTCCGATTTATTATCGAAGGGCAACATCTTCATGGTCACCCAACCCGCCACGACTGTGGACATGGCCCCCAGAAGGAGTGCCGTGATGATGCCCAGGAACGTCCATTGCCAGAGCGGGTGATGAAGCAACGGATCCATCACTTTGCGGTAAAGTCGGGTCAATGCGTCTTCGGAGCCGCCTGATGAGCTCGAATCTCCACCCGCATGCACGGTGGCGAGGCGGGCTTCGCCTCCGAACCAACGCAACATCCGGATGCTAGCCCAAGGCGTGACGATAAAAGCGATGAGCAGCGACCAGAACATGGCGGCGCTAGCCCCAACGGGGATCGGGCGCATGTAGGGCCCCATCAGGCCGCCCACGAAGGCCATGGGCAGCACGGCGGCGATCACCGCGAACGTCGCCAGGATCGTGGGATTTCCCACCTCGCTGACCGCCTCGACGGCGATGGTATTCCACGAGCGGTTTCTATTCTGGGTGAGGTGGAAGTGCCGAACGATGTTCTCCACCACCACGATGGCATCATCGACGAGGATACCGATGCTGAAGATCAAGGCGAAGAGCGTGATCCGATTCAGCGTGAACCCATACAAATAGAAGACCAACAACGTCAGGGCCAAGGTCGCCGGAATGGCTACAGCCACGATCCCAGACTCACGCCATCCCAAGGTCAGCCAAATCAGCAAGGACACGCTGACCACCGCGATGCCCATGTGAAGCAAGAGCTCATTGGATTTCTCAGCAGCCGTCTCACCGTAATGACGAGTGACCGAGACCGTCACGTCCGCCGGTATGACAATTCCTTTCAGCGACTCAACCTTCTGCAGAACATTCTCGGCCACTGAAACCGCGTTGGCCCCCGGACGCTTGCCGATGGCCAAAGTGACGGCGGGTTCTTCTCGGGTTGAAGGGGCATTCGTCGATGCGGGCCCAGCGCCAAAAAACACATAATTGGAAGGCTCCTCTGGGCCATCCACCACCTCAGCCACCTCTCGCAGATAAATCGGCCGACCACCCACTGTGCCCACCACCACGTTGCGAACATCCTCAGCGGTCTGAAGAAACGCGCCGGTTTCGATGACTATCGATTGATTCATCGAGGTCAACTCACCGCTGCGGAACTGGCGGTTGGCCTGCTGCATCATGGGAATAATTCCCACGGGGCTGAGTCCGCGGGAGGCCAGGCGTGCCGGGTCCAAGAGCACCCGCAACTCCCGCCGCGCCCCCCCAATGACGGTGGTCTCCGCCACCCAAGGCACTTGCTTCACCGCGTCGTCTACCTGCGAGACCAATCGTCGCAGGGTCAGGTGGTCGTATCGCCCACTATGAAAAGTCAGCGCCAGAATGGGGACATCGTCGATGGACCGAGGCTTGATCAGAGGGAAATCCACTCCATGCGGCATCCGGTCCCGATTGGCCCGAAGTTTTTCAGAAACCTTCACCAAGCTAGCATCTGGATCAGAGCCCACCTTGAAGCGGACAATTGTCAGTGCTTCGCCTTCTCTGGATTGTGAATAGAGGTACTCCACTCCAGGCACCTCCCAGAGCAGTTTTTCCATAGGGCGTGTGGCCCGCTCCTCGACCTCCCGCGCCGATGACCCGGGCATGACGACCATCACATCCATCATCGGTACCTGGATTTGTGGCTCCTCTTCGCGCGGCAGCATCAAAACCGCGAAGGCCCCAAGCAGCACCGAGGCGAACACAATCAGCGGGGTGAGCTTGGAGTCGATGAAGGCGTGAGCAATCCTGCCCGCCAACCCATGGACTGAAGAGTCATTGGAGGGCCTTTGACTCACGGGATCACCTCCAGCGGCTGACCCTCACGCACCCGATCCGGATCCATAGCGACCACCTTCTCTCCGATTTCCAGCCCAGAAATCACCTCCACATCCGACGCTAGACGTTTTCCAGTGCGGACAAGTCTCAACTGCGCCCTGCCCTCAAAAGCTACGACCACGTATTCCAACTGCCCCCTCTGAAAAACTGCGACGGACGGAACATGCGGCACGGTAGTTTGTCCTGTCAGCACCGCTACCCGGCCGAACTGACCGGCCCGCAGTCCTGGCAAAACCGGCAAGTCCAAGGTCACCCGATGGGTTCGGCTAATCGCCTCGGCCACCGGAGCCATTTCCACAACCACGCCTTCGATCGAATCCGTTCGGGAGGCGATGCGCACGGGCAACCGGGCACCGGATGAAATCTGGTCGATCAGGGATTCCGGAACATCCGCCTCAAACCGCAACTGTGTCGGATCCTCAATTTCCACCAAAGGCCTCCCTGGAGTGGCCAAATCCCCGACATCCACCGCCTTGCGGGTGATTACCCCATCAAAGGGAGCCACCACCCGAGTGTGGCCCAGCAATGTCTCCATTTCGGACATCAAAGCCACCGCCACGCGATGACGCGACTGGACGGCCTCTAACTCGGAGGGGGTCGCAGCACCGTCCTTGAGCAGCCTGGCCATCCGTTCCAGGTCCCGCGCTGCCTGATCCAAGACCGCCTTGGTAGAATCGAGACGGGCCTGAGTCTCGCGAGCATCCAACGTGGCTAGAACTTGTCCCTGACGCACCGTCTGACCCGGCGCCACCGTGAGCGATTCGATCCGACCGACCACCTTTGCCTCCACGGTCGCATGGAGTCGGGTTCTCACGGTGCCTACCACCTCTTCGGTGGCGGTGAGACCATGAATTTCCACCGTCGCCACCCGGACCCGGGCTGCTGGCCATGCCACTGAGGGTGCTCGTGGCTTCGGGTCGGGACTGCAGCCAACCATTACAGAGAGGAGCCCCAGAAAGACCCATTTCATTGAATTTTTTCTTGCCATTAGAAAGACCCCATTTCGGATTGGATCAAACCCTCAACGAATTGCTTGCTGAATGAACGACTTCAACCGAGTGGCCGACATGGAGCCAGAGGTTCGGGTCATCTCGATCCCGCGATGAAAGACCACGAAGGTCGGAATGCTCTCAATACGATGCTCCGAGGCGACCTCCGGCACCTCCTCCGTGTTCACCTTGATAATCAGTGCCTCGCGCTCCATCAGGCCGGCCAGTCGTTCAATTTCTGGGGCCACACTCCGACACGGTCCGCACCAAGGTGCCCAAAAATCCACAAAGACGGGGCCGGACACCTCAGCCACCAAAGCTCGGAAACTCAGCGGGTCACGGACCTCAATCACGGCGGGTGGCCTCACCAACTCCTCTTTGCAACGACCACAGCGGATCGCCGCATCCCACTGGCGATAGACCTGCCGATTGGCCTGAGAACAGGACGGACAAGAGAGAATCAAACCCCGGCTGTCTGCTGTCAGGTGAGTCATGATTTAACGCGGCTGATCCGATGGTGAGCAGCAATTGCCCGAACCGATGCCCAGCTTTTTGAGAATGATCCCTGCCGGACAAAATCCGGTGAGGGCGGACTGGATAAGATTGATCCCCACAAAGCAGGTCATCAACAACCACCAATGGCTGATGAAGTGGGTAAGGCAAACACTAATCAGGACCATCGATCCGGCGAGTACACGAATTATTTTCTCAGTCGTCATGTTGGGTCGGATTGTCTGTGGGTTGTTTTTCTGTTTATGAGTGTATAATCATCTTTGAAAAAATCAATACCTCTTTGAACCCGGGTTGCCGCGGAGACACTGTTCATCTATGACAGCATGAAGACCGCCCGATCCTTCGTTACCGCCTGGGTGACCGTGCCCCGCCGACCTTTGGCGGTGAAATTGAGCCGACTGTCCGTGGAGTCGGGGCTTGCCGCCTGCGCTCAGATCTCCGGACCGGTGGAGTCCGTTTACCGCTGGCAGGGAGTTGTGGAGTCCGGAAAGGAATGGAGGGTGGTGTTCAAGACTCGCTCCCGATTATTGCCCAAACTCGAAGCTTTGGTGATCGCCAACCACCCCTACGACACCCCTCAGTTCCTCGTGCTACCCATTGTGGCAGGTTCGGAAAAGTATCTGAACTGGCTGGGCGAGAGCACTACCACACCACCGAAACTCACCACCCGCAGACGTTCCAAAACACACTAATCCCATGGGTGTCAGCCCCAAACAATTCGCCGCCATGGAAGCCCGCCTGTCCGGGCGGACGCCGACCGCCTCCGGTGGATCCCCTGTGCTGCCCGAATCCGGTCTGCACCTCCCGGAAGGCTCCCGAGTACTGGGCATTGATCCGTCCTTGCGAGGGACAGGCTGGGGCGTGATCCGGATCGGAGCCCAAGGCCCCACCTTTGTGGAGGCCGGGACCATTCATTGCCCGAAATCTTGGGAGCGCTCGCGTTGCTTGGGCGAAATCGGTCGCATCCTGACGGAAGTGGTCCAACGCCATCCGCCGGCCCTCTGCGCCTGCGAAGGCCTTTTCTTCGCCCAAAATCTCCAGACAGCTCTCATCATGGGAGAAGCTCGTGGGGCCGCACTCGCCGCTGTGGCACGAACGGGAATCGAAATCCATGAGATCTCCCCGAGGAAAGTGAAACTGGCGATGGTGGGCTATGGAGCGGCGCAGAAAATCGCCGTCGCCAAAATGGTCCAACGGCAACTCGGCCTGATCGAGATCCCCGACCCCGATGCCGCCGATGCCCTGGCATTGGCACTCGTGATGGTGCAAGAACTCCGTAACCCACTCGGACCGGCCTCCAAGCGGATTTGACGGTCCACGCCCTCCAAGATTCTGGTGCTGCGATGTTGGCCCGATCCGGCTTTCATCTCCCCATGCAACTCAACGTGGGCATTATCACCGTTTCCGATCGGGCCTCGAAGGGACTTTACGACGATCTGGGTGGCCCCGCCCTTCAGGAAGCTTCGGTGGGCTACGGATGGACTGTCCTCGAGAGTGTCCTGGTACCCGACGAGATCCAGGACATCCAGCGGGCGATTCGTTCGCTCATCAGCAAAGGGTGTGCGCTGGTGCTAACGACCGGGGGCACCGGGGTCGCGCTGCGCGATGTCACCCCAGAGGCGGTCCGCGAAATTGCCATCCGTGAACTCCCCGGCTTCGGCGAACAAATGCGCATGGAGAGCCTGAAGATCACACCCAACGCGATCCTTTCTCGCAACCTGGCCGCAGTCGTCGATCACACTCTGGTCATTTGCCTGCCGGGCAAGCCCCGCGGTGCGGTCGAATGCCTCGGCTTCGTGGTGCAGGCCATCCCCCACTGTGTGGAGGTGCTGCAAGAGGTCCCGACCAGTTGCTGACCGGGCCCCCTTTTTAGCAAACGGCTCTCAGCCTTGCAGACGGGCTGATTCGGCGCGAACCCAGGCGATCACCTCGGCGGCGGCATCGGCGATGGGAACCATGCGCATCGTGCCTCCGCGCGGCTTGAGCTCGATCTCGCCCTTAGCCAGCGATTTCTCCCCCAGATTCACCCGCAGCGGGAATCCCACCAATTCGCTGTCCTTGAACTTCACGCCCGGACGCTCATCGCGGTCATCCAGAATGGCCTCAATGCCTGCGGCTTCCAGAGTGGCGGCCAATTCACGGGCCAGTGTCATCGGCTGACTCTCGGGCGCCACCGCCAGCGGCGTGATGCACACCGTGAAGGGCGCTACGCTCACGGGCCAACGGATGCCGTCCTTGTCATTGCACTGCTCGATGACGGCCTGAAGCGTCCGGGTCACGCCAATGCCGTAGCAACCCATCACCGCCGGATGGCGGGAACCATCCTCAGCCAAGAAGGTGGCATTGAGCTTCTCCGAATATTTGGTCCCCAGTTTGAAGACGTGCCCCACTTCGATCGCCCGGCGGATCTTCAGGGGTTGAGCGGTCTCTACGCACAGCTCGCCCACCTTGACGGTGCGCAGATCGTACCAGGCCGTGACCTTCAGATCGCGGTCCACCTCGACATGGCGCAGATGGAAACCGTCTTCATTGGCCCCTGTGGTCATGCCCCGGGCCCCGCGCAGGGCTTCGTCGGCATAAACGGGCACCGCCGGCGTCTTGAGGGTGGCACTGACCGCGCCCAGAGAACCCGGGCGGGCACCGAGCAACTCCACGATCTCGTCGGCAGTCGCCTGACGAACTTGGACCGCACCCGTCTTGGCCATGAGCTTGGCCTCATTGAGCGAGTCGTCTCCCCGGATGAGCACCAGAATGGGCTTCGAATCGGCAACGAACACTAGGGTCTTGACCTGGTGCCGGGCCGACACTCCGTAAGGGGAAGCCGAGAGGGCATCAATGGTGACCACGCCCGGGGTGGCGAACTTCTCGGGCGCCGTTCCGGTGGATTCTGAAGGCGTCGCTTCAGCGGGCCCACGGCTGACGGCCTTCTCGATGTTGGCCGCATACTTGCCGGACTCACAATAGACCACGTCATTCTCACCGGTCTCGGCCGGCACCATGAACTCGTGGGAATAATTGCCGCCAATGACCCCGGTATCGGCTTCGACGGGGAAGGCCTGCAACCCGCACCGGGCAAAGATACGGGTGTAGGCGTCGTACATCTTGTGGTAGCTCGTCATCGCCCCAGCATCGGTGGCGTCGAAGGAATAGGCGTCCTTCATCAAGAACTCCTTAGCGCGCATCAAACCAAAGCGCGGGCGGATCTCATCCCGGAACTTGGTCTGAATTTGGTAGAAATTCTTCGGGAGCTGCCGGTAGGAGTTCAGCTCGTTGGCTGCGAGCGAGGTGATGACCTCTTCGTGAGTGGGCCCGAGGACCCACTCCTTGCGGGCCGAATCCCGCACCTTGAACAACACCCCGGAGGCCGTCTCATAGCGCCCCGACTGCTGCCAAATGTCGATGGGTTGCAAGGCCGGCATGAGCACCTCGATACCTCCGGCCCGGTTCATCTCCTCGCGAATGATTTGCTCGATCTTGCGCAACACCTTCAGGCCCAGCGGCAGGAACGTGTACAAACCACCCGTCAGCTTTCGAACCAACCCTGCACGCAGCAAGAGTTGATGGGATACGATTTCTGCATCCGCGGGGGTTTCCTTGAGGGTCGGAATGAACGTTTGAGACCAAAGCATGGGAAAGTCTGTGGGGGTGTGGGGTCGGGAGGCCAGTGGGAAAGAAAGAGGCCCCAAGGTTCATTCCGAGGGGCCGATAGAGTCATTGAGCACCCCCGTCCAGGAGGCCTGTGCATGGGGCGCTCAGTTTGCGAAGATCACTTTACCGTGTTGACCAGCGGAGCCATTCCCTGAATCCGGACCTCGAGACGGTCGCCGGACTCAATGGTTCCCACTCCGCTGGGTGTCCCCGTGAGGATCACGTCACCCGGAAGGAGGGTCATGTTGGTAGAAATGAAGCTCACCAGATGGAAGCAGTTGAAGATCATCTGGCTGGTGTTGCCGTTCTGGCGCAACTGACCGTTCTGGAAGAGCTGGATGCTCAGGTCATGCGGATCGATCTTGGTCTCGATGTAAGGCCCCAGCGGCGTGAACGTGTCGAAGGACTTCGACCGCGCAAACTGGCTCTCGCTGGCTTGGATCGTCCGATCGGTGATGTCTTGGGCAGCCGTGTAACCAAAGATGTAACGAGCAGCCGCGGCCGGAGTGACATTGCGCATCTTGCGCCCGATGACTACGGCGAGCTCGGCCTCGAAATCGTTGCGATGGTTGGCAAAGGGAATCTCGATCTTGGCGCCGTCGGGGATGAGCGAGGTCGGAGCCTTCAGCCAGAAGAGTGGTTCCTTGGGCAACGTCATCCCGGCCTCCCGAGCATGATCGGCATAATTCAAACCGACCGCGATAATCTTAGACGGTTGGACCGGGGTCAACGTCTTGACACCCTTGAGCGGAGTCGGTTTTTTCTCGAAGGATGGAGAGCCAAAGACATCACCCTGAAGCTTGAAAATCTCCCCGTCGACGACCTTGGCGTGGAAGATATCCTCACCCTTTTGGAACCGGCCGATGGCTGCCATAGGTGAGCTTTATATCACCAATGGCAGCGCAGTCGCAAGCCAAAGACTCAAACGCCGTCAAGGAAGTTTTGGCCTTACTCCCCGAAAGGAAAATCTTTAGCCGAAACCATCCCATCGGGGAGAAAAACACCCAGCACGTCCGATTCTTTTTGCGGACGAGTATTGGGCGTCCAACCAAAAGACTCTGGAGTATCAGGACTTTCCCGAGGCTCCTCGCGAGCCAAGGGCCCATCACTGGCCAGAGGCAGTTCCGCCAGCCCAACCCATCCAAGCAACGCGTTCCGGCTCACTTCTTTTCAGCTGGCGCGGACGGGGTTCGAAGGACCGTCAACCACGGACGCGAGATCGACTCAACCACCAAACGCCGAAAGCCCTGGGGAACACCGTTGTTCTCCCCGGCACTAATTAGAGAAAACCGTGCTTCCTGAACGGCGGCTGGGCTCGAGCTCGAGACATCGATGGAAACGGGGCCTGAAAACGGAGCGGCATTGGTTGCAGCGATCCAACGCAGGGTCGCTGCGTCCGCCTTTTCTGCGACCTCCACGGGATCGACACGCACCCCCGCCGGCAGCCCGCGCACCGAGACGGTCAACTTCATGTCCGCACCGTATCGGCGGGTGAGCGTCACTTTTGATTCGTTTGTTTTTCCGGGCTCCAGTGACCAGGCCGACTCGGCCATCGAAGCGCTCCACACGGGCTTCGGACGTTGGAGTGAGAGTCGGTAGCGCTGATCTTGACCACCCCGCTGCAGCAAATTGCCCACCACCACGCGGTACTCGGCGGTCTCGGGCGAGGTCCAGTCGAGCACCGGATCAGCCCCTCCGGCGTCATCGTTGCGGACCAACTCCTTGCCGGAGGCGTCTTCAATCCGGAGCCAGGCATCGAGGGGAAATCCGAGGCTCGCGGCCTGAACTTCCAACCGAAGCAGTTCTCCCTTTTGACACGAAAGCCGGTAGCGATCTTCGTCCCCCGGACGATCGAGGTCGCCGGAAACGGCCGAGGGTACTCCCAATGCCTGCGCCGTGGCCGCCAAGTCATTGGGTTCGATTTCAACCCACTCCTTTCCTTCGCCCACCGGCAACTCCAAGGGCACCGCGCGACCAGGGATCCGAAGGGAGTGAGAGACGACGCCCGGCGCAACGACCGAAGCGGGCACCTCAATTGCTTCGGTCGAGACGGAGGAGGCCCCCCAATCACCCCAGCTTACCCGGGTATCCATCGTGCGACTAACACCCAGTGGCCACGCATGCCGGGCCACAGGATCGGTGGTGACATGAAAACGGTAACCCCCTTTGGGACTCCCGCTGAAGCGCAGATCCGAATCGGCGGGATAGGCAAACCCGAACACTTGGAGCACATAGGTTCCGCTGGTTTCAACCCGCCAAGCCAAGAGCGGGTCCAGTGAGCGCACCTCATCATGATTCCAAGCCACCTGCACGCCGCGGGAATCCAACAACCGCAGCACCGGATCTAGCGGCGACTGGAGGGTGTAGGCTTCCAACCGAGCCACGAGGGTCTGACCGGCGCGGAGGTTCACCGCATAGCTGTCCACGTCACCGTTCTTCTCGAGACGCCCAGTTACCTCAGCCGGGAAGCGAGTCAATGCCTGGGCCGCGGGCACCGCATCGTTGGGCTCCACCTCGGCCTGTTGTGGCCGCTGCGAAAGGATGATGAAGCGGGGCTCACTCACTCCTTCCGGTGAAAAGGCCCGAATCACCCGAGGACCGACTGAAGCCTCCGGAGCGACACGGACACGGATGACACCGTTGTTGGTGGTGGGTTCCCAGGACACCCCGGGAATGTCCAAATCGAGCCGGGTGGGCCAGGGATCGAATTTACCCACCAAAGTGACCAACTGAGTGGTCCCGATCTGGATCGCCGCGGGAAAGACCTGATCCAAGACCGGGACTGCGGCCCGAAGCCCGCCGAAGGCCATCAGAAATGCCACCAACCACGGCACCCAGGATCGACTCCTGCTCATACCAGAAAACCTCACGTGGTGAAGATCTCGCGGATGCGGCGCCCATTGTTCACCAACTGCACCGGCCGGCCGGTGTTAGTGTGGAGCACCTGGTTGGGATCAATCCCCATCTTCCAATAAAGGGAGGCGGCAAAGTCTTCGGGCCGATACACGGCCTCCGAGGCGGCATAGCCCTTGGCATCGGTGGCACCGATCACCGCGCCCCGGGGGCAACCGCCGCCAGCCATGAGAATGGACATCGCATGGGGCCAATGGTCACGCCCGGCATCCTTGTTCACCTTGGGGGTGCGGCCGAACTCACCTAGCAATACCACCAGCGTCGAATCCAGAAGTCCCCGCTGGTCGAGATCTCGGATGAGCGCGGCCACCCCGCGGTCCATGTTGCGAACCGAATCGCCCTTGTACGCTTCAAAGAGTTTGGTGTGGTGATCCCATCCGCCGGAATTGACGGTGACCCAAGACACCCCGACCTCTACCAATCGGCGAGCCATGAGGAGCCGCTGGCCAAAATCATTCCGGCCGTATTCGTCGCGCACCTTCTTGTCCTCACGCGACAAATCAAATGCCGCCTGAGCCGGACTCGAGAGCACCAAATTGACGCTTTGCTGGAGGTACTGATCGAAGGTGACTGCCGGATCGTCGGCCAGGCGATCGGCATAGCGGGCCATCGAGTCGAGCGCTCCGCGCAATTCACGCCGACTGGTCGCCCGCCCCTCGCTTATCTCCGACGGCAGCACTACGTCGCGCACCTTGAAGTCGGCCGAGTTGGGCTGGCCATCGATCACGAAGGCCGAGTGCTTGCCACCAAGAAAATTGGGTCCGCCGCTGCGGGTCACCGAGGGAATGGACACGTAGGGTGGCAAGCCGTGCCGCTGCCCGCGCTGCCAGGAAACCACCGACCCGAACGAAGGATGAAAAGTCACATAGGCTCCGCAAGCCACGGGCACCGGCGTCGGGGAACCGGTCATCAAGTAATGGTTGCCGCCGCCGTGATTGGGGTCTTTGTGGCAGACTGATCGGATCACCGTGGCTTTGTCGGCCACCTTGGCCAACTCGGGCACCGCCTCGCTGAAGCGGATCCCCGGCACCGACGTGGCAATGTCCTGAAAAATCCCGCGAATGTCCGAGGGGGCCCCGGGTTTGGGATCAAAACTCTCGTAATGGGAGGGGCCTCCATCGAGCCAGATAAGGATGCAGTTGACCGGCTTTTGGCCAGAAGCCGCACCCGGCGCAGCAGCTTTGTTCATCGCCGACTTGGCGGCCGAGGCTGTGGCTGCCTCGAGTCGCAACAAGTCGCCGAAGCCCGCACCCAGCAAGCCTCCCATCCCCAGTTGGATGAAATCCCGGCGGGGCATTCCGGCGCAGTTTCCAGAGGTCGGTTTCATTTCAATGGTTCAGCACAAATTCAGGGGAGTTGAGCAGCGCCCAAAAGACATCCTCCACCGCGGTATTGCGGGTGGCTCCCGGAGCAGAAAACGCACGCAAAGCAGCCTGAAGCTCCGGTTCTGCGGGCAGGCGATTGAGCAGGAGGAGGTACAGTTCACCGACGAGGTCGGATTGACTCCGGTCGCTGTTAGCTAGTTGACGGACCCGGCCTTTCGGATCGCTGAGCTTCCCCTGGAGAATCTTGGAATTCATCAGGTGCAGAGTTTGTACAACGCTCAACTGGGCATCGCGCTCACAGGGACAATCGCTGCTGGAGTTGGGGCGACCAAAGGCGTCCAGGAAATGCGACGCGATCTTGTAACTCCAAGTCTGCATGGCACGCCCACCCGGCGGAACCGCAGAAAAGGTCTCCGGCACCCCAGTGACATCGCTCACCGCATCCACCAGCACTTCGGCCGGAAGTCTCCGTCGGTAAGACCTGGAGAACTGACGGGTGTCGCCCAGATTGGTGGCGTTGGGCACCGAACTCAGTTGGTAAGTCCGCGAAGCCATCACGGTCCGCAGCAGGTGTTTCAGGTCGTAGCCATGGGCGGCGAAATCTGCGGCCAAGGCGTCTAGCAAGGCCGGGTTCACACACGGATTAGAACTGCGGAAATCATCCACCGGATGAACCAGGCCTCGTCCAAAAAAATGACCCCACACCCGGTTCACCGCCGCATTGGCAAAGAAGGGATTTTCCGGCGCGGTGAGCCAGTCGGCCAAATGCCGGCGCGGATCCCGAGATTCGGACTTCGGGAGTCCAGGCCCCTCCGGTGGTCGGGGCGTCATCACCACTCCGCTCACCGGGTGCTTCACCTCGCCTCCCGGCGCAAAATAAAAAGTCTCGGTGCCGGCGGAAATCGGCGGGGACAAACCCGCCCCCTTCTGCTTCACCGGACCGAAGTAAGCGGCCAGTTGATAGAAATCGTCCTGACTCCATTTTTCATTCGGATGGTGGTGACACTTGGCGCACTCCAGCCGGGTCCCCAGGAACAACTGGCTGAACTGTGTGGTCAGTTCCGGTGGATCCCGACGGTCGCGATAAACCACCGCCGGACCTGCCCGGTGGTTCGACCCTTCAGCCATCAGAATATCTCGAACAAACTGATCATAAGGCCGATTGGCCCGGAACGCTTCGCGCAACCACTGATCGAGCAGGAACACGCTCTTCACCCCCACCCGATCCGGATTGGGCCGCAAGAGGTCAGCCCATTGGTTGGCCCAGTAATCGGCATAGGCCGGATGCTCCAAGATTGTGTCAATGAACCGCTGACGCTTGTCCGGCGAAGAATCCGCCAGGAATGCACGCACCTCTTCCGGCGTGGGCAAGAGGCCAACGGCATCCAGTTTGGCCCGCCGGAGAAATTCGGCATCGGTGCACAGTTCGGAAGGCATCAGCCCCAAACGCTGGAACTGCGCCAAAGCCAAGCCATCAATGAAATTGTTGGTGGGAATGGCGGCATAGGCCTTGAGCTTGAGCACCTTGTCGGCCGGCACCATCAGCGAGGATGCAGCCACCAGCCCCATATAGCGGGCCACCACCACACCCTGCCCCGTCAGCTTGCCGATGGTCACCCGACCGGTCTCATCCACGCGAGCCAACTCCTTGTCGCTCGAATCGTAGGCGGCCAACCGCGTGACATCGCGGATGCTTCCATCGGAATAGCGTGCCTCGACCTTCAGTCGCTGCTGTCCGTTCTTGCGATACCGCCCCTCAGCCGGAAACACCGCAACCGACTGCAACACGGGCTCATTGGTCAACGCATAGGGCATGCCCGCGCGAATCCAGCGAGTTAGCAATTGGTGGGTTGGGGATCCCGGCTGAAAACGCTGACCTCCCTCATGCGGCACCCGTGTCAGGGCCTTGAGGAGGATCAAGCTCTCTTCCGGGGCTGCCGGAAACACCCGCCGGCTGCGGGCATCCCGGACAATTTCGGCATAGTCGCTGAGGGGGTCGTAGGAAAAAACGGACAGCTTGAAGCCGCTCTGACCTTCCGGCTTGGAATGGCAACCGCCTGAGGCGCATCCGGCCTGATTGAGTGCGGGCAACACATCGCGCACAAAGCTCGGCGGCGGCACTTTCGTGGCCACTGTCTGCGGGGGCGGCGTCATCGCTTCCAAGGGCGCCCCTAACTCTCCCAAGACCTTGCCTTGGGCATCCCAGATCCGGACCAACCCGTCCATGTCACCGGCGGCAACCCTCTGACCATCGGGTGTGACCGCCATGCTGAACACCACCGGCAGCAGTTGCGCCACCCGTCGATGCTCCGCGGTGGCTGAACTTTGTTCACCCGTGTGCGACTTCAGCTGGGAATATCGATCAATCGCCCCGCGATCGGTGGCTGCCCAAACCGAGGCGCTATCGCCCGGCCACGCCACGGCCGTGATCGCCGCCATGGAATCGCCCAGCGTGACAATCTTCTCGCGGGTAGCGATATCCCAGACCTTGAGCTGCCGGTCGGTCCCACCGCTGACCACCTGGGTGGCGTTGGTGTTGAAAGCCGCAGCCATCACCTGAGAAGTATGACCTTCCAACACGGCGATCTGTGCCGCCTTGGCCGTATCCCAAACCTTGATGAGCGCGTCACCGCCGGCCGAGAGCAATCGGGAGCCATCCCGGCTGAACTCTAGATCCAAGATGGAGTCGGCGTGAGCCTTCCAGGAACGCTCAATCCGACCGTCCGCCACGCTCACCAACCGCAAATATCCGGGAAGACCGGAGCCCCCGTCACCAAGGGCCAACTGCGACCCATCGGCGGAAAACTCCACACTCATCACCCGCCCCGAAAGGCCATTCACAATTTCCCGCTCGACCGTGAGGGTTTCTGGGTTCCAGAACCGCACCCGTCGGAAAGAACCCGAAGCCAACTGGCGGCCATCCCGGCTCCAGGCCAGCGATTCCACCGGATCCACGGAGCCGACCGACCGCGCCACTCGAGGAAACCCCGGCTTCTGCAAGTCGTGGATATCGATCCCTCCCATGCGCGCCACCGCCAATCGATGTCCCGCCGGGTCGAGGGCCAAGGCAGCCACCGGTCGGAAGGAGGGGGCGGCCAACTCCAACGACACCGGTCTGAGGGCAGGCTCATCACTTAGGACACTGGCATCCCAAGGAAGCCCGCGGCGAATCCAGTCGCGGAGGGTTTGAATTTGTCCGGGAGCCAATTGCTTCCGGGGCGGCATGTGCGGATCGGCTCCGGGAAGAACCAAGGCAAGCAGGCGGCTTTCCTTGGGTCGCCCTTCCTGCACCACTGGCCCCTCCTCGCTCCCCTTGAGCACCTGCTCGCGGGTCAGCAACGAAAGCCCAGCCTTCTGCTTGGTTTCGCCGTGGCAGGAAAAACATTCATCGCGCAGCAAAACCACCGCACTCCGTCCCAGCGAATCCCCCGAGCTCGACGAAGTGGCTGCAGCAGACAGCAACAGCACCGAAGCCCAAAGGGCTGCGAGCCAGAATCCGAGTTGTCGTAGGATGCTGTGGATCACGAGAGAGAGGAGTCCCACAAATTGAAACCTCTCTTCCAGCAAAGGCAACCGTGATGCCACCAAAAAAGGCAGCTACCCAGACCGCTCATCGGGCTGTCTGGCTGGCCAAGACCTCGCGCTGCCCCACCTTCACCGGCACCGTGGCCGATGCGCCTCCGGGCCAACGGATCTCCACCGCCTCGACCTTCTGATCTCCGACGCCCAAAATGAGCACCGGATCATCGCAGGACCCGTCGCCGGAACCCAAGTGAATCTCCCGCCACGGCCCGAAGCCCGAGGCCGATCTCCATCGCACTCGGGCCCCCACCGCTGTTGGATTGCCTCCGCCGCCGGAAAGGCCAATCCGCAGCCCCGGACGCGCCAACACATTGCGCCAGAGCGTCGTCTCGGCGCCATTCTGCCCCACGGCCAAATCCACTCGACCATCCGCATCGTAATCGCACACCGCAGCCCCCCGACCATCCCCCTGAACGCGGACGCCCGAGTTTTCTTCCGGGACAAATCCACCCCGACCATCGCCCCGCAACCACAACCCCCGCCCTGCGTCGTAGCGCTCGGCAAAGGGATGGGCCGTGGACAAATTCTGCGAAAGGAACAGGTCATCGTGCCCATCCCCGTCGAAGTCCGCCACGCAAAGGGAATTCACCGGAGCACGCTGGGCGGCCGCCGGCAACGGCTTCACCACAAAGCGCTCTCCCCGGTTAAGCAGTAGCACCGATTCGAGTGTGTCCACCGAAACCGATCGGGCCACCAGCAGCGCATCACCCAAAAGCATCGGCAGGGTGGCCTTGGAAAACGCAGCCAAAGAATCCACCCGCTCCCGCACGCTTGGAAAAAGGGCCGCCCACAATCCCATCTCTCGTTCCGGGCGGTCGGCCTTCAGCACTGGGTCATACCAACTCTCGGCCAAGTCTAGGCCCTGGCCGGAACCGAAGTCGCCATACCACAAGCGCCGCGGGGCCGCCGCCGTCGTCGCGCTCCCGCGGGTGTTGCGCCCCCAGTTGCCCAGGACGAGATCCATGCGCCCATCTTCATCGAAGTCGCCGGCCACCACAGCATTCCAAAGTCCGGAAAGCCGGCCGGACGCGGCTTCGAGGGTCGGAGTCCATTCGGTCAGTCGACCGGAGTCATTCCGGAAAAATTGAGGCGGAGCCCATTCACGGGCAACCACCAGGTCGAGCCGACCATCGCCATCGAGGTCGGTGAAACAGGCGGCCGTCACCAGACCGAGATTGTCCCAACGTGCCACCGGCGTCAGGCGCCCGCCTTGATTGCGCAATAACAACGAGGGGGCCGCCTCCGGATAACGACCGGCCACGGATCGACCACCCACAAACACCTCCAACGATCCATCCCCGTCCACATCGGCGGCGGCCAGAGGCCCGACGCAAAAGGTCGTACCCACCAAAATTTCACCGCTGCGCCCCCCGGCCATGTCATACATCCGCAGGGCTCCGCCATTAGTCAGACCGTCCTCATAATTAGAGATCCCCGCCAACAGGACTCCATTAATGGGAAGAATCGAAGTGATGTCTCGGCCGGTTGTCTTATGGAACGGCGGAGTCTCTCGTGCCTCGAATCCGCCTTTTCCGTCCTGAATGCGGATGCCGAGCTTACCACCGCGTCCGGCTCCAATAACTAGGTCGGGACGCCCATCCCCATTAAGGTCGGTCCAGCTCAAGCTTGGTCCCAGTTGCGATAGTCGATGTGGCAGGGCCGGCTGACGGCCGAAATCATCAAAGGGCTCATCCTCGTGACGGTGAGCGAGGCGTGCGGTCTGGTCTTCAAACCACGGTGCGGGCGGCTTCACGGAAGGAACCGCCTCGGTCCCAGGTGACTCCTCCTCCGAAACCTCGACCGCAGAACCGACCGGAACTTCCTGCCATTCTGAGACTCGTCCCGAGGGCCATCGAACGCGAAGTCCTACGGAGGCGGCAGGACCCGTGGCAAAGGAACGCGCCGGCTCATCCCCGCTCAGGTACCGCCCACCAGCAATGATCTCCTGGGTCTGGTCCGGCAATCCACCGGCACGAAGGGTCACCGAAGCACCGATGCCACGGGTGTTGGGGGGCTTGCCTTTGAGGCGGATAAGGATTCGCGGGGCGCTCGCGTTATTCCGGTAAACGGCCGGCGCATCCATGAGATCGTTCATCACGACGTCCAGATCCCCGTCCCCGTCGAGATCGCCGATCGCCGCACCCTGCGAAATAGAATCGGTAGTAAAGCCCCAGGCTTGGGAAACTTCTTCGAAGGTGGCATCGCCGCGGTTGCGAAAGGCCACGTTGGGTGTCGACAGCTTGGGAAAGGATCCAACCATCGCGGCAATGGCGGCCGGTGTCTTAAGATCACCACGCCGCTGGGCCTCAGCAATGCGCCGCGCACCGTCGCCGTCCTGAAAATCGCGCCACTGGCCGTTGGGGACTAGCAGGTCCTCGTATCCATCGAGATCCACATCCAGAATCACCGGGCCCCACGACCATTCACTGGCCTCGACACCCGACTGCCAGGCGACGTCCGCCCAGGTGCCGTCTCCCCGATTGAGCTGCAGGACATTCCGCTGAACCTGGGCCCGATCGGCGGATCGACCTGGCAGGCGCAACACGGGGGCCATGCCTGCCGTCTGGGTGTGACGCCAGGCCCGATTACGGCTGAACATATCGACGGCGAAGAAATCGACCTGCCCGTCGCGGTCCAAGTCCCCGAAATCGACCCCCATGGAGAAGGTCGGGTTGCTCCGCAGTGCCCAAGACGCCAGTTCCCGGAAGCGCAGGGCGTGATCAGGCCCGGTCTCATTCATCCAAATCCGATCCGGGGTGTGCAGGTCATTGCAGACGTACAAGTCGGGCCTTCCATCCCCGTTCATGTCCTGGAAACGAGCGGCCAGTCCCCAATCCCGGGGTGGCGCTGTCAGGGCTTTGCCCGAGGCGTCCAAAAAGCCCCCCTCGATCCAAGAGGCCGGAACAAAACGGCCTTGTCCGTTGTTGAGAAAAAGCACGTCTTCCTCCCCCATTTCGACCACCTCTCCACCGGCGCGAATCTCAAAGCGATTGGTGAGATCCAATGCGGTTGCTGGGCGCCCATTGACCGCCACCACTACCGTGCCGGTTGCGGTTTGCCGGAGTTGGTACCGGGTGTTGGGTTGGTCGAGGACGGTGGTCGGACGGAAGTTCGACACGTAGAGGTCCAAATCCCCATCGCCATCCACGTCAGCCAAGGCCATCGAGGTGGCACCACTGCGCGAGCGCAACCCGGCCGCGTCGGTGGCTTCCTCAAAACGGCCCTTGCCGTCATTGAGCCACAGGCGGGTTCCTCCTCCCAACTGATTGACCAGCAAGTCCGGATCTCCGTCTCCATCCACATCGGCAAAGGCCGCACCGGTCGAATCATTAGATCCTGAAGACGGGTTGAGCCAACTCACCCCAGGCAAGGCACGGACCGTCACGTTGGTGAAACGCCACTCCCCGAGATTGCGGTACAGGGCATTCTGAGAATCTAGGCCGCAGAGGAAGACATCGAGACGCCCATCACCATCCACATCGGCCAGCGCCACTCCAGAGCCAGAAACCAAATTGCGGTTAGTCACCGCCCGTTCTTCGAACAGTCGATTGGTGAAGTCGATGCCCAGTCCCGGGGCCGACAATCGAGTGAGCCCAGGCAACGACGGAGAGACCGGTGCGAGCCCTTTGAACCGCAAACCCACCGGGGCCGCCTGCATTCCAATTGCCCCGCCCAGAAGTGCCACTAGGACTGCGAAAACCCAACGCAGGGTGACCCAGAACATCGAAGGATGCAGAGGGTTCATGGGCTCAGGGAAATTTCTGAAACACCGGCCGCGACCGGCACTCGCCGAACGGACCCATCGGGCCAGCGCACTTCGACCTCTCCTCCAGCCCGATCCGATGCCAGCACCGTCACCGGACTATCCACACTGCAGTAACCTCCACCCATGCGAATTTCACGGCGCGGACCCGCCTTCCCGGCAGTCCACCACCTGAGGGATGCTCCAATTCCATTTGGATTTCCGGAGGGCCCCTTCAAGCGAACCCGGAGTCCTGGTCGCGCGGCCCGGTTTCGGAACAGCAGCGTCGGTCCACTATTTTGGCCCAGGGCCAGATCGATGCGCCCATCGGCATCCAAGTCAGCCAAAGCCAACCCACGTTGGTCTCCCCAAGCCACGACGCCAGAACGCTCGTCCGGTTGAAACTCTCCGCGCCCTGTCCCCCTGAGCAATAACCCGCGCCCGGCATCGTAGCGCGCGTCATCGGCGTGGATCGCGAAGTGGTTCTGGGAGAGAAACAAATCTTCTGTCCCGTTCCCGTCCAAATCAGCCACAGCCAAACCATAGGCAGGAGCCACCTGGGCCCGAGGCGGCAGCGGCCGCCATTCTAAATAATCCCCACGATTCAGAAACACCCCTGAATCGAGATTGAGTGCTGACACACTGGGCAGAGTTCCCAAGATAGGACCGAGCAACTCCTCCATCGAAGCCTTGCCATAGGTCCCCGAATCCGGAAAGCGCGTTGCCGCGTCCGGAATCAACGCAGCCAAGGCGGGCCGCTTGCGCACGGGCCAATCCCGCCCATCGGGTCCCACGTAGCTTTCCAGAAGATCCCAAATTCCATCGTCAAGCAGGTCTCCCAAACGGATCCGCAACGGTCGCCGGCGGGCATCGGCTCCCAAGAAGTGATTGCGCCCCCAGTTCCCCGCTGCCAGATCCATGCGTCCGTCACCATCGAAATCACCAGCGGTGATCCCCAGCCAGAGGCCCGTCCACTGGGAGAGACGCTCCACACCGGCCGGCAATCCGGAGCCACGCAGTGGCGGATCCCAAGCCTCCAGAGCTCCACCTCGATTGCGGAACAAGCGAACCGCCCCCCAGGCCGTGCTCAGCGCCAAATCGGGCCGTGCATCGGCATCTAAGTCCGTGAAAACCACGCCGTTGACCAAACCCAGTTTTTCGAAAGCCGTCTGAATCCCCAAACGCCCGCCCCGGTTCTTCAACAAATACGAGGTCGCCGGCTCCGGATAACGGCCCGGCACTTCCCGAACCCCGACGAAGATTTCCAACTCACCGTCCCCATCCACATCGGCCGCCGCCATGGAACCCACCGGGCAAGCGCGACCGCTCAGGATTTCACCGCTCACCCCGGACGTCAGGTCCACGATCCGGATCGCTCCGCCATTGGTGACACCATCCTCACCATTGCTAATGCCCGTAAGGATGACCCCGCGCAGCACCATCACGGTGGTCAAATCTCGAGAAGCGGGCTTGAGCAACGCCGGATGAGCCAAGGCAGAGAATCCGCCCCGCGCGTCATTGGTGAACACTCCAAGGGTTCCACCCTGCCCCGCAGAAATTAGCAGGTCGTCCCAACCATCCCCGTTGAGGTCGGCCCAGGTGATCCCGGGTCCGGTCTGGCTGAGGTCGAAGGGCTTCAATGGTTGCCGAGCAAATTCATCAAAGGGGGTATCGGTGTGGACATGCGCCAAGCGATCCGAAATCGACTCGAAGAGCGGCAGCACCGGCGGTGGCGCCATGACAGCAATCGTCTCCTGCTCTGCAATCTCCGCAACGCCCGGGCCAGCACCGTTACGTCGGGTCACTCGTCCACTGCGCCAAGTCACCTCGACGTCCGCCGTTGTCGCTGTGCCCAACGCAAAGCACCGCATCGCGTCATCGCCTGACAAATAGCGACCGCCAGACATCATCTCCTGGGACTGCATCGGGAGCCCTTTGGCCATCACCCGGATCTTGGCCCCGATGCCCCTAGAATTACCGGCACCACCGCGCAATCGCACGGCGATCCGGGGTGCTGTAGCCTTGTTCCGGTAGAGCTTCGGCGGCTCATTCAAGGCGTTGAGCACCAGGTCCAAATCTCCATCGCCATCCAAATCGGCCGCGGCCATGCCTTGTTCGACCCCGGGCGCATCGAACCCCCAAGCCTGCGTCACCTCTTCGAAGGTCAAATCTCCGCGATTACGGAAGGCGGCATTGGGAGTATCGAGCCGGGCAAACATCCGACGCATGTTCAGAGTTTCGATGAAACCCATTTTCCGGCTCGATTTCATCGCCTCGGCGCGGGCCCCGACATCCACATCGAACATGTCCATCTCGTTGCCGTTGGAGATGAGGAGATCCTCATACCCGTCCAAATCGACATCCAGAAATAGCGGCGTCCACGACCAATCGCTGGCACTGATCCCGGCCAAACGCCCAATCTCAGCGAAGGTCCCATCCCCACGCCCGAGAAACAGGGTGTTGTGGGAGAACTGGGGTCGATCGTCCCAGATGCCGGGCTGATAGAACCCGGGCGGCACCCCGTCCATCTGCACATTGCGCCGCAAGTGATCGCGGCTGAGCATGTCCAGCACCACAAAGTCATCCACGCCGTCCCGATCGATGTCGGCGGCGTCCACCCCCATCGAGAAGGCGCTGGTGTGCCGCAAGGCCAATTGGGGCGAAGCCCGAAATCGCAAGGGGCCACCCGGAGCCGTTTCATTGACCCAGAATCGGTCTTCCGATTGGAAATCATTGCAAACGTACAAGTCTGGGTGCCCATCGCCAGTGAGATCCCGAAACAAGACGCTCAACCCCCAATCTTGCGGCGCCGAATCGAGCGGACGACCCGCGGCGTTCAAGAAAGCCCCGCGCGTCCATGGCACCTCCGTGAACCTCCCTTTGCCATCATTGAGATACAAGGCATCCACCTCGCCATTTTCCCTGGGGCCCACTGGAGTCATGGTGAACCTCCCCACCAAATCGGGTTCATCGGTAGAACGGCCATTGTAGGCCACGATTCGCTGTCGCCCGTTCTCTTCGCGAAGGGAATACTTGGCCTTGGGATCATCACGCACCGTCACCGTGCGGTAGTTGGCGACGTACAAATCCAAATCCCCGTCTCCATCGGCATCCGCCAATGAAAGACTCGATCCAGCTCGGTTGGGATTGATGACAACACCCGGTGTGAAATGGCCTTTGCCATCGTTGTGATAAATCCGAGTTCCCTGTGACAGAGTATTGAGCAAGAGATCCAGATCCCCATCCCCATCAATATCTGCCAGGACGACACCTGTTCCATCGAGCGATGAAAGTGCGGTTATTCCAAAAGCCGCTTCGGTGATGGGCGCGAATTTCATCTGCCCTAGGTTACGGAACAACGCACTCCCGCCCGAGTAAGCCGCCAGAAAAATATCGGGGCGACCGTCTCCGTCCACATCACCCAAAGCCACACCGGAACCGTTGAGCGGAATTTGATTGGTTAGATAACGCGACGCCGGCACCGAATTAGTGAACACCAGTCCAGTCAGGTCGGCCTTCAGCAATTCAAAGCCCACCGAGGCATCCCCCAGAACGACCGGGTTGACCAGAAAGCCAGTCAGTAGCAGCAAGATGTAATGGAAACCGCGGGGAGACACGCCGCAATCATTGCGACTTCCCATCCGGGTTTCCAGCCGAGAACTCCGGACGAGAACTCCGGATGGCCATGCTCCGGAGTCCTTCGCAAACGTTTATTCCCGATTTAGCCTAAACTCAAATCGGAACCCCATTCCTGCCCCATAAGCAGGAATCCAACTCAGCGGGTGAGCTGTTTCTCAAGGTAACCCACGTCCTGGCGAACCTTAGCCTCGACCTCCATGCGGTCTCGCACCTGCCGGCAGGCATGCAGCACGGTGCCGTGGTCGCGTCCTCCGAAAGATTCACCAATCGCACTGAGCGAATGCTCGGTGAGCTGGCGGGTCAGGTACATGGCGATTTGCCGGGGGAAGGCGATGTTCTCCGGCCGCCGCTTGCTGGTCATGTCGGCCAGGCGGATGTCGAAGTAGTCGGCCACCCGCTTCTGGATCTCGCTCACGGAGATAGCGACCTTGCCCTCCTCCTGAAGGATTTCACGCAGCAAGGTCTCGACCGTTTCGAGGTCGAGGGCTTTACCGGAAAGCTGGGCATAGGCAGCCACTCGGACCAGAGCCCCCTCTAAACGGCGGACGTTGGTCCGGATACGGTTGGCCAGGAACGTGATGATCTGATCGGGCAACCGGACACTGAGAGCGGCCGCCTTCTTGTTGAGAATCGCCAGCCGAGTCTCGACATCCGGCGCCTTCAGGTCGGCCGTCATTCCCCACTCGAAGCGAGAAATTAGCCGTTGCTCCAGCCCCTGGATCTCATTGGCAGGCCGATCGCAGGTCAGGACGATTTGCTTATGGCAATCGTGGAGGGCGTTGAAGGTATGGAAAAACTCTTCCTGGATACGCTCCTTGCCCTGGAGGAACTGGATATCGTCGATCAAGAGAACATCCAACTCCCGGTGCTTCTTGCGGAACTTCGGCAATTGGCTGTTCTGCAGGGCCTCAATGAACTCATTGGTGAAGCGCTCACACGACAAGTATCCGATCCGGGCATTCTTCTTGTTGGCCAGAACGTGATGACCAATCGCCTGAAGCAAGTGCGTCTTACCTAGTCCCACGCCGCCAAAGAGAAACAACGGATTGTAAGTGTGCCCCGGCTTTTGAGCCACGCCCATACACGCTGCATGAGCATGGTGGTTGTTCGAACCCACCACGAAGGTTTCGAAGGTGTTGTTCGGATTAAACAGAGGCTCTGACTTACGAGGAATCTCCCGCACCACAGGTTCGGTCGATCGAAACTCGGTCGGGGCGACCCGCTCCATCAAAGCCTCAGCAGCCATGGGCCGATCGGAAGCTGAATCAGCTGCGGCAGCGACCGCGGATTCGGCGGGACGAATAGCGAAAGACACATGGATCGGCCGAATGGCAGCACGGCTGACCACCGATCGAAGAACATCTAAATAATTATCCTTCAACCAGAACTCACAGAACTCGTCAGCAACTTCCAGGGTGAGGTTATCTCCGTCCAGACAGCGGGCAGTGACCGGGGCAAACCAGAGGTTATACAACTCCGTCTTCAGCATTCCACGAAGGGTTTGCTGGGCGGCTAACCACAGTGCTTGGGGTTGATCGGACATGGGATAATTTAAAGGGACCTAAAAACGGGCTATTTACGGATTTATTCACTACCACCACTCACAGGTTGATCGAGTCTTCCTGATTTAGTGACAGTTTGACGAAGTCCCGCGCACCTCCCATGACCACCAAACCCGCATCAGCACTCGCTGAACTGATATGAAAGCATTGAAAACATTGGGATTTCAACACATTTGCAGACATCTGGTGGAACATGATTCAGTGCAGTTTCTTCTCCGACCCGCCGTGATTTCTTAAACGATGGGCGAGGCTTCTATGGCAAAGCATCGAGCACCGCGAGCACAAGTTTTTGGGTGTTGTTCCCAAGTTATTAACAACTGGCAAAAACACCCAAAATCCGGCGGGTTTGACAAGCAAAACCGCCGGATCGGGCGACAAGATTACTTCTTGGCAGGTGCAGCCTTCTTGGCCGGAGCAACCACCTTAGCGGGTGCTGCCTTCTTGGCCGGAGCAACCACCTTGGCGGGTGCAGCCTTCTTGGCCGGAGCAACCACCTTAGCGGGTGCTGCCTTCTTGGCCGGAACAGCCACCTTAGCGGGTGCAGCCTTCTTGGCCGGAACAGCCACC
This sequence comes from uncultured Verrucomicrobiota bacterium, assembly GCA_903939515.1. GTDB lineage: Bacteria > Verrucomicrobiota > Verrucomicrobiia > Limisphaerales > UBA9464 > SXXZ01. The sequence continues at coordinate 15,952 of CAJAHH010000123.1, read as the reverse complement.
TTAGCGGGTGCTGCCTTCTTAGCCGGAACAGCCACCTTAGCAGGCGCTGCCTTCTTAGCCGGAGCAGCCACCTTAGCAGGTGCCGCCTTCTTGGCCGGAGCAGCTACCTTAGCAGGTGCTGCCTTCTTGACAGGTGCCTTTGCGGCGGCCAGGGCGCAGGTCCGGGCAAGCCGGGTTTCGCAGTTGGATTCGGTTGGTTTCACTCTGAGTTTGTTGTTGTTGTGTTTGTAGGCCCGACTCACTGGAACCGTTGACCCCCCAACTAGGAGGAGCCAATGGCCCGATGCGTCAGAAATTCGAAAAATGGATCCCTCAGATTGCGGAAGACTCGATCGAAAACCTTCAGCGAGGGGATCCACGTCAATAGACAGCCTGGACACCTTCTGGATCGACCAGTGATGCCTGCTGACCAAGAGGACGGTGTCAGAATCGCTAAAACCTGATTTGGATTCATGAGGTCTCCGACCGGGGAACGCTGTCTGAGATAATGCCCCGAGCCGACTCTTGACAACCGCTTTTCACCGGTTTGCACGAAAACTTTCCGAAATCGTGTCCAGATGACATGGTTGACGGCCAGTGCGAGAGCGTTGGCAAAAATTTACAGAGACCGCCGAAACTTACTTTCTGGCGGTGATCCTCGAGAACTTACCCGGTCGCAAGGCCTCCATGATCCGGGCAGTGCTCTCGGGCCTTTCCCATGTCTTTGGAGTCATCGTAAAACTGCGACGACTGCTCTACAGCGTTCGAATCCTGCGCGATTCAACCCTGGGTGTTCAGGTTATCGCCGTAGGCAATCTCACGGTGGGCGGTACCGGAAAGACTCCGGTCGTCGAGAAATTTGCCCGTGCTCTCCAGGACGCTGGTCGCAAAGTGGCTATCCTGTCGCGCGGATACCGATCCAAGCCCAAGCCCGTCTCGGAACGTCTCCTCGACAAGATCCTGCTCCGAGAAGACACCACCCCGCCCCGCATTGTCTCCGATGGCCAATCGCTGCTGCTCGACTCCGAGACAGCCGGCGATGAGCCCTACATGCTGGCGTCCAACCTGAGAGATGTGGTGGTACTGGTCGACAAGGACCGGGTCAAAGCCGGTCGCTATGCCGTGGAACACTTTGGCTGCGACACCCTGCTGCTCGACGACGGCTTCCAATACTGGAAGCTCGCCGGCCGCCGTACCGATGTCGTCTTGATCGACTGCCAGCAACCCTTCGGCAATGAGCACCTGCTGCCGCGTGGAACCCTCCGGGAACCGCCATCCCACCTCGCTCGGGCTAGCGTCATCTTCCTGACCAAGAGCGACGGCAAGACCGCCGCGCTGCGCGACCGCATTGCCCTGCTCAACCCGCGCGCTGGGATTATCGAGTGCGTGCATCACCCGCTGTATTTCGAGGATGTCTTCACCGGCGAACGCCGTGGCCTCGACCTGTTGCAAGGTCGGCGGGTGGCCAGCCTCAGCGGGATCGCCCAGCCAGAGAGTTTTGAATCGAAGCTCTCGGAACTCGGAGCCGAGATCGTCTTGGCCCGACGCTACGCCGACCACCACCGATTCACGCAGCAAGAGGTGCTCGATGCTGTGAACCGGGGCAAGAAGCGCCGCGCAGACATGCTAGTCACCACGCAGAAGGATGCGGTGCGCTTTCCAAAGCTCGACCGCCGGGACCTGCCCATCTACTTCATGCGGGTGGAAATTAAGATCATCGCCGGGGCCCAGGGCTTCGATGATGCCGTAAGCCGGATCTGTTTTCGGTAGCGCCGCTGGGGACACTCCCGACAGACGCCGGCCAACCCACCGCCGCGACTGAGCCAGAACGATTCAGCGGCGGAAAATACTCGAAATCTGAAGCGGCACCGGCGCGGGCAAGAATCCAAACTCCAACCGGCCGCGCGGAACCTCCACGGAGACCTCATCCGCGTCATTGGCGGAAACCTTGAGTACCCCTCCAGACCGGCGGACCCGGAGACGATTCCATCCATCGACCCGGAGCGCCGCGAGCTCTGGGATTCGGATAATCGCCCCACCGCGGATCGGGCGGAAAACCAGCGGAGGCACCCGGTTGGCAACCTTCCCCTCCCAGCGCCAGTCGAAGATCACCTCATCGCGATGAAACTGGGCCTCCGACCAGAGGATCGAAGCCTCATCCCCAAGCCCGGATAGACCCCTCAGGTTCCAGTCACTGGCCTTCCACACCTCGGACCCGACAGGGACCCGCCACCCACGCAAGGACCGGCCATCGTAGAGACTCTTCCACGGTTGAGCGTCGGGTGCCGACTGGCCGAGTGGGACCTTCGTGGAAGGCAACTCCTGCACACGCAGGTTGCGCCAGTCCACGGTTCCACCCTCCGACTCCAGAGCGATGTACCCACGCCGCCAATTGCAACCGGTGCCGCCGGAGACCTCGACACCGTTGACTGAGAGTCGAAGGACCCCATTGGTGGCAACGATCCGATAGTGGTTCCACTCCGGGGCGCCCAAGCTCCGGGATTCTTTTGGAAAACTGCGATCGCCGCGACTGGGAGAAAACGGCTTCATGGTCGATCCGTGGATCGGGAAAATGTCGCCATGGGTCGTGAACCAATCCGATTTGCCATACCCGTGGTCGAGGACCTGAACCTCGATGGCTCTCAGGAAGGGTTGACCCAACGCAGGCATTGGGCCTGACCAGATGAAGACCCCTGCATTGCCGCTTGGCTTGAGGTGCCGCCATTCCAACTCCAGGACAAAATTCTCATACTGGCGCTCAGTGCGCAGGGCTCCGGTTGGAATGCCATCGCAGTGGATCATGCCATCCCGGACGGTAAATGTTTCCGGAGCGCAGTTGACGTTGACCCATCCCCGCAAATCCCGACCGTTGAAGATCGGTCTAAAGCTGGGCGCTGCTCCTGCCACAGGCAGCACCGTGAAAAGGATTGATGCCAAAATCGGCGTGGCTGTGGGCCACCAGCGGCGGAAAGCAGGGAACATGGCTAGACGCTGCTGCCACGGGCATCCATTGGAAAGTCTGGAAGCAATTGCTTCAGAGGGATTTAGCCCAACATCAGCCCCACGCTCCAACATCAGCCCCACGCTCCAACATCAGCCACACACTCAACGACCATTCCACTGCTGGTTCTTGACCTTCAATCGTTCCGGTGAGGGCTTGCCCTCAGGCAGCAAGGTCATGTTGGTCTCAGAGCCCCATGCCACCTCCCTGAAGTTGACGAACAATGTCCGCGGCACCATCTCCACCACATGACCAAAAGCTCCCAGAGCGACCGTTCCGGGCAGTTGTGTCGTATCTACGAAGTACACCGGACCAAAAGGGGTCGAATTGGTGTCCGGACGAGTGTAGATGTAAGTAATCGGACCATTGGTCACCCGGGGCGCGTTCTCGCCCGGAAATCGGATCGACACCGGCCCACCGGTCAGCAACCGCGGGTGGTCGATCCGAAGGACCGGTGTTCCGTCTGGTTGCTTGTCAAAGGTCAGGTGCCAAGCCCCATTGCGCACCCGGTAGGCCTCACAGCCTCCATAGATCGTCACGTACAGGAACAACGTGGCGATGAAGATGCCGAAGAACTTCTTCAGAGTTCGCTCGGCATCGGGTGAAAAATCGTTGTCCACAAGGTTCGAAGGGATGACCTGCTTCCTGCTGCTGCTCAGGCGTTGTAGGTGCTGGAGCTTACATTGCCTCCGCGCCCGGTCCAATTTGTGTGGAAGAATTGCCCGCGGGGCTTGTCCACCCGCTCGTAGGTGTGAGCCCCGAAGTAGTCCCGCTGCGCCTGAAGGAGGTTGGCCGGAAGTGTTGCCGAACGATACTGGTCGAAGAACGCCAGCGCCGTGCTAAAGGCGGGCATCGGAATACCCTTCTTGGCCGCCGAAGCCACCACATTGCGCCAACCCTTTTGGCTCTTCTTGATCTCGGCCCGGAAGTAGTCGTCGAGCAACAAATTGGCCAGCTTAGGATTCTTGTCGTAAGCCTCCTTGATCTTGCCCAGGAAACGGGAACGGATGATGCAACCCCCACGCCACATCAAGGCGATCCCGCCATAGTTGAGCTTCCATCCGTTTTCTGCGGCAGCGGCGCGCAGCAGCATGTAGCCCTGCGCATAGCTAACGATCTTGGAAGCATAGAGGGCGCTCTTGATGTCTTCGATAAACGCCTGCCGAGCCTTGGGATTCTTGGCAGCGCTCAACAACGGCTTCGGTCCCTTGAGCTTGCGGGATGCCTTCACCCGCTCGTCCTTCATGGCGCTGACACAGCGGCTGAAAACCGCCTCGGCGATCAACGTGACCGGTTGGGCCAAATTGGCTGAATCGATGACTGTCCACTTACCCGTTCCCTTTTGACCGGCGGTATCGAGGATCTTGTCCACCAACGGCCCGCCATCCGTGTCCTTGAATGCCAAGATGTCGCGGGTAATTTCCACAAGAAAGCTGTCCAACTCTCCCTGGTTCCAGTCGGCGAAAACATGGTGCATCTCGTCGGCGCTGAGGCCCAAGCCGTTCTTGAGAATGTTGTAAGCCTCGCAGATCAGCTGCATGTCGCCGTACTCGATGCCATTATGGACCATCTTTACGTAGTGACCCGAACCGCCATCGCCGACCCAGTCACAACACGGCACGTCTCCGTCCACCTTGGCGGAGACGCCCTGAAAAATGTCCTTCACGGCAGGCCACGCCTTGGCTGATCCGCCGGGCATGATGCTAGGTCCACGTCGGGCTCCTTCTTCACCACCGGAAACCCCGGTCCCAATGAAGAGAAACCCCTTGGACTCGCAATACTTCACCCGTCGCTCCGTGTCGCCATAGAGCGAATTACCACCATCAATAATGATGTCCCCGGCCGACAAGTGCGGCACCAACTGCTCGATGAAGTCGTCCACCGCTTGGCCCGCCTTAACCAACATCATGATCCGCCGCGGCGTCTTGAGCTTGGACACCAATTCGGCAATCGAATGAGCTCCCTGGATCTGGGTCCCCTTGGCCTCACCGGCCAGGAATTCATCCACCTTAGAGGTCGTTCGGTTATAGGCCACAACCGTGAAGCCGTGGTCGTTCATGTTGAGGATCAGGTTCTGGCCCATGACCGCCAAGCCGATCAGTGCGATGTCTCCAGTGGGGTTGCTCATGTATGCAGTCTCGTTAATGCATCCACCGTATCGGTCGGCTCGAACAGCAGGCGAGAGGGAATTTCAAGATCCGAGCCGGCAAGCGCCCTGCTGCTTGCGCCCCGATCGAAGCTTGCTACCCTACCGCTCCCGCCGGCGTGCAACACTGCAAGTCCGGCCTAGCGAATCTCATTTTATGGCTCACGAACTTGCCCCCCTACCCTACGCCAAGGACGCGCTCGAACCCCACATCGACGCACCCACCATGGAGATCCACCACGGCCGCCATCACAAGGCCTACGTGGACAACCTCAACAAAGCAATCACCGGAACCCCGGTTGAAGGCCTCACACTGGAAGCCTTGATCGGCAATCTGGCCGGTGTCCCCGACGCCATCCGCGGGCCGGTCCGCAACAACGGTGGCGGCCATTGGAATCACACCTTCTTCTGGAACCTCATGGGTCCCGGCAAGGGCGGTACGCCCTCCGGTGATCTCGCCACCGCCATCGATGCCACGTTCGGATCCTTCGCTGAATTCCAGGCCAAGTTTGAGGCCGCCGGCATTGGCCGTTTTGGTTCGGGTTGGGCTTGGCTCGTGGTCAACGGCGGCAAGCTCGAGATCGTTTCAACGGCCAACCAAGACAACCCGCTCATGGGCAAAGCCCTCGCCGGGTGCGAAGGCAAAGCCGTTCTCGGTGTCGATGTCTGGGAGCACGCCTACTACTTGAAGTATCAGAACCTGCGAGCTGCCTATCTCAAGGCCGTGTGGAACGTGATCGACTGGAACAAGGTTGAGTCGTTGTACGCCGCAGCGAAGTAAGTCCCATCCAGAATTCTCGAACGGCGCCGCTCTCCCTAGGGAAAGTCGGCGCCGTTTTCTTTGGAACAACCGTTCGTTTCACACACCACTCACTGCCTCACTTTGGGCAGTTCATAGGGCATCGAAAGAATCCTGTGAAGGCGCACAAAAACGACGGGCCCCACCCAGAACTGGATTCCACCGCATGCCACGTCCTAGATCCTAGCCCGAAAACACACTCATTCCAAAGAGTCTGTTCGAATGGCCGCAGCCAAAGCACTCAAGTGCGGGTCGACTGCAAAGCGCTGCTCATACTCACAGCGAAGACTCCTACCATCCACACGCTCCACGACCGCGTGCAGGGCGCGAGCCAAAGCCGGAACATCCCTCGGAATGCAGAGCCCGGGATAGTCCGCTGAAAAATACTCCGGGATAGAACGCCACCGGGTCGTGACACAAGGCAACCCGTAGGCCAAAGCCTCGATCAGGTTCAACGGTTGCCCTTCATTGGCAAAATAGGTGGGAAACAAGAACACATCCGCCTGCCGAAACAACCGATCCTTCTCAGGGCCCGAGACAAAACCAGTAATCTCCACACATCCGGCCGCATCCGAGCGTCCGACACGTTCCCGAAACTCAACCTCTTCGGTCTCCGATAAAAAACTCCCAGCAACGGTCAGCCGGAACCGACGCCCCGAGTCGCCCATCTGATTGGCCGCCACCACCGCCTCGACTGCTCCAAAAAGACCTTTATCACGCGTGCAATGCGCCATGAACAGAACTTGCGTCTCCAATCGGGCAGAGCCTCTCGCACGCCATTCCCCCAGGGTTTGGCTAAAGTCTGGGCAAGGATCTGGGATCCCATTGCTCACCACCGCCACGGATCGCGGTCTGAGAGCCTCGGCATCGGCCCGATTGCTCGCAGCCAACACAATGGCTTGCTGCACCCGCCCCAGAAAGACCCGAGCCAACCCGCGTTCCCAGAACCAGGATTCGCTTTCTAGCCAGGCTCCCAATCCAACCGCGTGCCAATGCAAAATCACCTGATTAAAGCGCCACCGAATCAAAGCCATCACCAGAAAATCGCGGTACAACGAGGATCGCTTCGGTGGAGATGGAATGTAATACAGTGTCCGGCATCCATGCTGATGCGACAACCCAATCGCCTGCCAGCAGTACCGCAGGAGCGCTTGGACCTTGCCTCCCCGGACCGATCCCACATCGGCCATACCGGACGAAAGCCGGGCATCGACGTGGAGCACTTCAATTCCGAGATCTGGCTGAGCTCGGAAACCGTCTACCATCAGCTTCACCATCTGGCTTTGTCCATGGTGAGGCGGTGGCACATGCGCAAAGACGAGGAGTTTCATCGAGGACTCAGCATCCCAATCTTGTTGAATCAGGACGTTTCAGTCGAAAAGCATTGCCTCAATGGATATCCAAAGCGACTCTTTCGTCCTGGTTCGGGACGTAGCTCAGCCCGGTAGAGCACTTGGTTTGGGACCAAGACGTCGCAGGTTCAAATCCTGTCGTCCCGACCATCCCTTCGTTGGTTGTCTTTGACCTCAATTCTTGAGCTCAATCCTTTCTTTCGGTTTTTCGTTACCGCTGCGGGTCTCCTTTCAAATCGGCTCAATCGGAAGCCACCCATCCAGTGGGTTTGCCACAGCAACGCCTCTTCGATTCACACTGTTTGATCCCCGCAGAGATCTCTCCCCGTAAACCGTCCGATAAGAGAACCAGTCCGCCCTCCTTCTATCGGCTGGGAAACCGATTCGGATCCATGCGTCTCCCTTTCAGAAAGATTACGCAGAACAGTGAGTCGTCACGACTAACACCAAGAGCAGCCACCTCAACTAAAAACCTCACTCAGAGGATTCGGAAAACCATTGCCGGAACTCGCCGGCATCCAACTCTCAACCGGAGCATGGCGGGTCGGTTGGGCAGTATTTCCGTGGCATAGTGAGCACAGAACTCGCGCACCTTGGGGTTGAGTTCCGGTTCGAACCAATCACAACGGCTGACCGCGGCGCGCAAGTTGTCGACAATAAGTTTGGCCGCCCCCCCGAAGGACCCAAAAGGCGTTCTCTAGCCCCTGGATAAACTCCTCGGTCGGCTGTCGCCAGAGCACTTCGCTGTAACCCTTGCGAGAATGACTCAAGATGACACGGAGGAGATGAGGTCGACGGCGTTTGCCGTGCTCCTCGATCACCCAGGCACCCTGACCGAAATCGATCTGGGCTTCCTCGCCCGGCTCACTCTCCCAACGGCGACCAGGAAGCTTCTGGCTGGAGCGGCGGCAGTGGACGAAGCGTTTGACCGACGTATAGCTCCCGGCAAAGGCGTGGCTTGTGACCAGATCCTGATAGATCCGTTGAGCCGAGAGGCCCTGCTCGATAGCCAAGGTGATCTCGGCTAAATGAACCTCGCAGAGACTGCGGCGACCAGAGCGGGAGCCGGCGGTCGGAATGGCTGGTTTTGAGGGCCCCAGGTATCGGGCTACCGTCTCCCGGTTCACGGCCGGTTCCCGGGCGATCCGCCGTCCGGACCAACCCTTGAGGACCAATGCTTTAATTGCTTCGCAGGTGCTCATGCAGAGGTGGTTCATCCGCCCTCACAAACCCAACAATCGGGCCTGCTCGGCAATGAACTTGTTCACCTCAGAGACTGGCTAGTTTTGAACCGCCCTTTACTGGCTGGTTTTGACCGCCCGCTGACAGAAAAAAGAACGGGTTGTTCTTCGGAGAAGCCGGGGCCGGGGGACGCGGCGCGATCCTGTCCACAGTCATCGAGAGTTGCCGTCGGCGGGGAATTGATCCGCATGCCTATATCAAGGATGTCCTGACCCGCCTGCCTTCAATGACCAACCGCCAGCTCGTCGCGCTCCTACCGGAAAACTGGAGACAGGTGCATACCCCCGCACTCAAAGCCGCTGCATAAACGTCATACTCGGCAAACTATGGCACCGATGCGGGGAGGTGCCTCGGGTGAGGCCTACCTTCAAGAGCGAATAGGAGTGAAATCACTGTGATAACCCGGGAACCCCATTGCAAACGGGTTCCTTCCCAAGGCCGGAGGCTACACGCGAAGCGCGCCTGCCAGAGATCTCGACGACGGTCTGAGACCGCCTCGTTCCATCCCGCCAAATCAAGTCGTCATTCACACACCCGCTGCCCCACTCCACCCCTACTCGTACTCCGTGACGGCTGGCACTGGGGTACTGTCGAGCCATTGCACAGTTCCACGTCACAAAACTAATCAGGACTTCAACCCGTTGGAAACTGCGCCCTGCCGGGCGCACACAAAAAAGCCGCCCTTTTAAGGGCGGCTTTGTTGCAGGAAACTTTAGAATGATTCTCAGAACCTCTAACTCTCCAGACCCAAATCAGGCCGTCGGAGCCGGGGCAGCCTTCTCAGCCGCCACGTTGAAATCAACCCATTCCAAGATAGCCACTTGACCAGCGTCACCCTGACGTTGACCCAAGCGGAGAATCCGAGTGTAACCACCCTTACGGCTCATAAAAGCCGGCGCGATCGTGTCACACAGGATATGAACAACGTCGTGTTCCTGTTTCCAGGCTTCACGGAGCTCCTTACCCTTGGTAGTCGGTGTCCCCTTGAAATGGCTGCGAGCCTGTTGACGCAAGCGAGCGGCCACTAAACGGCGATTGTGAACGTTGGCCGCGGTTGCCTTGGCCTTGCTCGCGGCATCGGAGGTAGAACTCGCGGTAGCGAGTGCCTCGTTGGCGAGTTTGCCCAAAGTCAGGAGCTTCTCAGCGACCGGACGGGCCGCTTTTGCCTTGGCCAAGGTAGTGGTGACGCGCTTGTGCTTGATGAGAGAACTCACCAAGTTGGCCAGCATGGCATTTCGGTGGTCGCCTTTGCGACCCAGTTTCTTGTTGCGCTTAAGGTGGCGCATAATTCAGTCAGGTTAAGGATTTTTGTTTTCCACCGGCATCTCCAATAGAGCCGGATCAATATTCATTCCGAGAGTCAGGTTCAAGCCGGTTAGCTTCTCCTTGATCTCGTTCAAAGACTTCTTTCCGAAGTTGCGGTACTTGAGCATCTCTTGCTCAGACTTCATCGCCAACTGGCCCACGGATGTAATGTTGGCGTTGTTAAGGCAATTGGCTGCCCGCACGCTCAGCTCAATCTCATTGACGCTCATGTTGAGCAGTTTCTTGAGCTTAGCTTTCTCGTCATCCTGAGGCTTAACCTCGATCTCGAACTCCACGGCGTTCTTGTCGTAACCGACAAAGACATCCAGATGGTGCTGAAGAATTGCCGAAGCCTGAGTCAAAGCATCATCCGGTGAAATCCGACCGTCTGTCCAGATTTCAATGATCAGCTTATCGTAATCGGTGCGCTGCCCGACACGGGCGGCCTCAACAGCGTAACGAACCCGTGTTACCGGAGAGAACAACGAATCAATGGCGATTACGCCGATAGGCTGGTCTAATTTCTTGTTTTCGTCGCCTGGGCAAAATCCCCGACCTACGCGAACCTCCAGCTCGATCTCCAACTTCTTCTTACGATCCAGAGTGCAAATGAGCTGCTCTGGATTCACGATCTCGATGTTCTGATTCAGCTCGATATCCGCTGCGGTCACTGCTCCCTCCCGATTCACCGAGAGCAACAATGACTGAGGCTCGCGGGAGTGGGCCTTAAACTTGACCTGCTTGAGGTTCAGAACAATGTCGGTGACGTCTTCGACAGCGCCATCGACGGTAGTGAACTCATGCATCGCTCCGTCAATCTTGACTGAAGTGATGGCAGCCCCCTCTAAGGAGGACAACAAAACACGGCGGATCGAATTACCGATCGTGTGTCCGTAGCCGGTCTCGAACGGCTCGGCAATGAATTTGGCGTAGACATCCGTAGCGGTTGACTCCTCTTTGGACAACCGCTTCGGCATCTCGAAGCGACCTAAGCGAACAGGCATATTTTTTTGGGTGCAATTTTAATCTGAACCGCATTCCAGAGAACTCCCACCAAGGAATGTAGTTCCGTATAATTGCTTTTTGATCGAATCGGCGACCAGACCGTTTAGCGGGAGTAGAATTCGACGACCGCTTGCTCGTTAGCAATCGGATTGATCTCGTCGCGACTCGGGATTCGCAGGAGGGCGGCCGAAAGGGCATCCCGATCCAAGCGAACCCAATCAGGAACCACACGACTCGTGGAACCCTCGACGTTTTTCTGGACGATCGTCTTGGAGGTAGCGTGATCCTTAACTTGGATCAGATCGTTGACCTTCACGGCGTAGCTAGGAATGCTGACCTTACGGCCATTCACACGGACATGTCCGTGACACACCAACTGTCGGGCGGCCGGACGTGTCAAAGCAAAACCTGCCTGATAGACAAGGTTGTCAAGACGAGTCTCGAGAATCTGCAACATCTTCTCGCCCGTCACACAACGCATGCGGAGTGCTCGTTCGTAGATATTGCGGAATTGCTTCTCTTGGAGTCCATAGAAGAAGCGCAACTTCTGCTTCTCCATAAGGCCGATAGCGTAGTCGCTGTACTTGCGACGAGACTTCGGGCCATGGGCGCCAGGGGGGTACGGTCGGCGCTCCAAATATTTGGAGGTGCCGAAGATCGGTGTTCCCAGCCGGCGGCTGATGCGAACGCGAGGACCAGTGTAACGTGCCATTGTCGGAAATAGTTGAAAATTGAATTACACGCGGCGTTTCTTGCGAGGACGGCAACCGTTGTGCGGCACCGGAGTCACGTCCTTAATGACCGTGATCTCGAGACCGATTGCCTGCAGTGCCCGAATCGCGGACTCGCGACCTGAACCCGGTCCACTGACTCGAACCTCAATTTCGCGCATTCCATGAGACATGGCCTGACGCGCTGCATCTTGAGCGGCCTGCTGTGCAGCGAAGGCTGTGCTCTTGCGGGACCCCTTGAATCCCACACGCCCAGCAGTGCTCCAGCCGATCAGGTTTCCCTGAAGGTCGGTGATGGTTACCTGGGTATTGTTGAAGGTCGCCTTCACGTGGGCTACTCCCACTGTAATATTCTTGGCGCCTTTCGCACGGATGATCTTCTTGGCGTTAGGATCATCACCGAGCAAGTCGGCAGCGGTCGGTGCTGCAGCGGCTGCCAGCGGAGCCGGAGCAATCGCTCCCGCCGCGGCGACGCCCTGAGCTTCTGCTGCTGCCTTCTTGGTCTTGGAAGCCGCTTTGGGAGCGGCCTTTTCTGCGGTTACCTCTGCGGTAGCCTCACCGGCCTCGGCCTTGGGGGCCTTTTTGGCCTTTGTCTCTTCTGCCATAATCAGTTAAACGATGAAATTAAGACTTGGCGGCTGGGCTTCTCTGAACACCCACCGTCTTACGGGGACCCTTGCGGGTGCGGGAATTGGTCTGTGTGCGCTGACCGCGGACGGGCAGGCTTCGGCTGTGACGCTGACCGCGGTAGGACTTGATGGCCTGAAGTCGCTTCAGGTTCATGCCCAATTCACGACGAAGATCGCCTTCAGTCACATACTTACCATCTTGGATCGCATTCACGATCAAAGACAGCTGTCCCTCATTTAGGGACTTTGCGCGAACCGACGGATCGATGTTGGCCCGCTCTAAAATTTCGAGCGCATTGACCGGACCGATTCCGTAGATGTAGCGGAGTGCGATATCAATTCGCTTGTCCGCAGGAATATCAACTCCCAAGATTCGTGGCATAAAACGTTTCCTATGATCAGCCTTGCCGCTGCTTGTGGCGCGCATTGGAGCAGATCACACGGATCACGCCCTTGCGTTTGACCATTTTGCAGTTCTCGCAAAGTTTCTTAACTGAAGCTCTGACTTTCATTTTCGAAATCTTAAACCCGTCAATACAAGTGACTCTCTTCGTCTCGTGTCAAAATTTCCGGTCCAGAATCGGTGATGAGCACCGTATGTTCGAAATGGGCAGATACCTGCCGATCCCGTGTTACTACTGTCCAACCATCATCTAAAATCTCAACCGCCGCACTTCCCATGGTCACCATCGGTTCGATGGCGATGGTCATACCACTCTTAAGCCGAGTCACGGACTTTAGATCGGCGTAATTAGGAACCTGAGGCTCCTCATGAACACTCCGACCGACTCCGTGCCCGCAAAACTCGCGAACGACACCATAACCCGAACCGACCACGCAACGTTCAACTGCCCGACCGATGTCGACCACCCGAGCGCCCGATTGCGCAGCAGAGATCCCTTCATACAGGGATTGGACCGTAGTATCCAGCAACTTCTGGAACTTAAGCGATCCACCGCCGACAATCATGGTCATCGCAACGTCGCCGATGAAACCCTGAAGCCGAACTCCAACATCAATCTTGAGAACGTCACCGAACTGCAACCGCCGACCATCGCCGATCCCGTGAATAACTGCCTCGTTCACGGATAAACAGCATTGACCTGGAAACCCTCGGTATCCCAAGAAGGCGCTGACTGCACCGTGGGACGCAATCAGACGGCCTACCTCGACATCCAGTTCACGAGTTGTCAACCCTGGCGACGCCATCATTGCAGCACCACGCAATACCTTGCTTGCGATTCGACCCGCAGCCCTCATGGCCCGAATCTCGTCGGCTGTTTTGATGATCGGTCGTCCCATGATTTCAGTTTTTTCGCGTCTGCGTTATCGCTTCTGCGTTTTCAAATCTGATTCAGGCGACCGTCAACTTATCCCGGCTAATTTCACTTGACTCTGAAACCGAAACTGACAAAGAACAAAATTTTTAGGCTCTTCCGCGAACCTTACCTTTTTTGAGGAAACCATCATAGTGCCTCATCAACAGGTAAGACTCCATCTGACGCATCGTATCCAAAAGGACGCCAACCGTGATCAGAAGAGAAGTCCCTCCGAAAAACTGAGCCACCAAAGGATCGATCTTCAGGTAAGCGCTCATCACCGTTGGAATGATGGCAATCACCACCAAAAACACCGCTCCGGCCAAAGTGATCCGGCTCATCGTGTTGTGCAGGAAGTCACTGGTTGCCGTGCCCGGTCGAACGCCCGGAATGTACCCCCCATGTTTCTTCAGATCGTCAGCCACCTGCAGCTCATTGAACTGTGTAGCCACCCAAAAATACGAGAAGAACAAAATCATCAAGCCGTAAAGGAACAAATAGGTGAACCCCTGTCGCCCTAAGTGGCTAGCTATGTAAATCGACACCTGCTTACCGAAGCCCGCCGGCAAAATCGCTGCCAATTTTTCAAAAATCATCCCCGGAAACATCAGGATCGCTTGAGCAAAGATCACCGGCATCACGCCTGCGTAGTTCACCCTCAGTGGCATGAAAGATGTCCCACCCGACATAATCTTACGACCAACAGCCCGTTGAGCGTACTGAACAGGAATCTTCCTTTGGCCCTGAGTGATCAAGACAACTCCCGCAACAACGATCGCCAATACCAAGACCAGCAAAACCAGGTGCAAGAACTTGGAATTCTCCTGTTGAAACATCGAGACCAATGACTTGCCAGCGTTGGGAAGACGAGCAAGAATACCCACGGTGATCAGAAGTGAAACACCATTACCGATTCCACGCTCCGTAATCTGCTCTCCCAACCACATCAAAAACAACGTACCGCAGGTTAAAATCATCACCGTCTGAATTCGGTAGAGCCAAAGATTGTCGGCCGTCACCAAAGATCCTGAGAAACCTTGAAACGCCTTCTCTGGATTCTCCCACCCGAGAGCCACGATGAGACCATGACCTAAGCACAGAAGAACTGTTAAATAGCGTCCGTAGGCAACCAACTTTGCCCTCCCACCCTCTTCTCGAGCTAACTTCCCGAGGGGAGCGACCACCGCGGTCAGCAACTGGATGAAGATCGTGGCACTGATGTACGGCATGATTCCCAGAGCACCGACCGCGCACTGCTCGAGTGCGCCCCCGGTGAACATGGAGTAAAGTCCGAAGACGCCTCCACCGGAAGTCTTGGCCGTCTCAGCGAAGTACAGCGCCAACTTAGAACCGTCCAATCCCGGAACGGGCGTCAATGCAATGACTCGGGCCACAGCCAGAACCAATGCTGTGAAGAGGATCCGTGAACGAAGTTCCGGAATCTTCAAGCAGTTCGCGAGTGTGTTGAACAGTTGGCCAATCATTGACAGCGTATGGTTAGGGTTTCCCTGAAGCTATGCAGTCTGCTTCAGGAGACGACTTCTGCCGTACCACCAAGCTTTTCAATGGCTGCGCGCGCTGTCTCACTAAACGCATTGGCGCGAACAGTCAATTTCTGGGTCAACTCGCCGCGGCCGAGTACCTTGACGCTGTCAAAGTTTCCGTTGGTCAGGCCGGCCTGCTGCAAAGCAACCAAGTCCACAACAGAACCTGCTTCAAACACGTTGAGGTCTGAGAGATTGACAGGCACGACAACAATCTTGAAACGCTTGTTGTTGAAACCCCGTTTCGGGATACGACGGATTAAAGGCATCTGTCCACCCTCGAAACCGATACGGATGGAGCTACCAGAACGCGCGCTCTGACCCTTGCCGCCGCGACCGGAGGTTTTGCCTCGGCCGCTGGACTCGCCTTGGCCCAAACGCTTCTTGCGGTGCTTGGCTCCCGGACGTGGTTTAAGATCGTGAAGTCTCATAAAATCAGGCAGTCTTGACGGCAGTGAGGCGGTGTTCCAAACCACGAGCCTTCAGGATCTGCTCCCGAGTACGCAGGCTCAACAGTGCATTCAGAGTGGCCTTAGCCACGTTGGAGGTATTCTTAGATCCGAGAGACTTTGAGAGAACGTCCTTAACGCCGGCTGACTCAACAACGGCTCGGACTGTCTTCCCGCAAATCAACCCGGTGCCAGGACTAGCCGGACGCAGTAGAACTTTGGCCCCACCAAATTCCGAGTAGACCTCGTGAGGAATGGTGTTGGCCGAAAGAGACACCGTCGCGACACGGGAACGAGCGTTTTCGCCGCCCTTCTTAATCGCTTCGCTCACTTCGGCACCCTTGCCCATACCCATTCCGACCCGACCCTGCTTATCGCCCATGACAATAAGAGCGCTGAAGGAGAATCGACGACCGCCCTTTACCACCTTGGAGGAGCGGTTAATATGAAT
>CAJAHH010000122.1 GCA_903939515.1 uncultured Verrucomicrobiota bacterium | reverse complement strand
TCGCTGAGTAGGCTCTGGGAAGGAGGAGCTTTCGCGCTTTGCGCTGGGGGTTTGGTGTTCGCCTCCAAGGCTCGCTCCGGCCCGACGCCGCTCCGCTCGGGTTTTGGGTGGGCGGGGCTACGCGGCATCGGGCCTCCGGTCGCTGAGTAGGCTCAGGGGAGGAGGAGCTTTCGCGCTTTGCGCTTGGGGGTTTGGTGTTCGCCTCCAAGGCTCGCTCCGGCCCGACACCGCTCCGCTGCGGTTTTTGTGGGCGGGGCTCCGCGGCATCAGGCCTCCGGTCGCTGAGTAGGCTCTGGGGAGGATTGAACTTTCGCGCTTTGCGCTGGGGGTTTGGTGTTCGCCTCCAAGGCTCGCTCCTGCCCGACACCGCTCCGCTACGGTTATTGCGGGATCGGGTCTGCGCTCGCTGGCAGGCTTGGGTGAGGGGCCGCGATTGGCTCAATGGCGGTCGCTGATCCACTGGTTCAGTGCGGCGCTGTTGTCGAGGTGCTCTTCGGTGGAGTGGGTCAACCAGCAGAAACCCGGTCCATAGGCCGGGCCGTTGGCCACGACGGCGTCGGATCGGCAGCTCTGCAATTGGTGGCGAGCCCGGGTCAATACTTCAGCCTGGGTCCCATCAACTTCGTATTTCCAGCCGGTGATCCACGCTCTCGGGTAGAGGTCGCGCAGTTGGGCTAAGATTTTTTGGGTGGGGCGAAGTTCAGCGAGGAGTACGCCGTCTCGGGTCGAATATTTGCCAGATTGTAGGCGGGCCAGAGTTCCGTCGGGTTCCCGACGGTAGACGGCGCCGATCTCAAAATCACCCACGGCCGCTGCGTGGAAAATGGCCACCGGTTCGGGGGTGGCGTGGGCCTGGAAGCAGGCCAGGAGTTCCTGGGAGGTTCCGTATGGCTCGGTGGTGACGGCGTGCAGTGGGGGAGCGGCGGTGGCTGTGCGGCTGCGCAGTAATAGGACGTCGTGGCCACAGCCTGCGAGGTGATTGGCCAACTGGGTTCCTAGGGTGCCCGTCGAGTGGTTGGTCAATCGACGCACCGCATCCAGGGGTTCCACGGTGGGGCCCGCTGTGACGATGCAACGCATGGGAGTGGACCTTAGGGCGTTTGGCTGCCCGTTGCCACGGTGGCGTTGGCGGTTTTCCAGCCTGCGTCGGTGCCGGTGCCGACTACCGCTCACAAGGCACGCCGCAAGTGGCCGGCGTAGCCGGTCATTTCCACGAAAGCACGCCCCACTTCTTTGCCTTGGGCGTCGCGGACTCGGCAGGCGCCTTCCCAGTAGGGGACGCCTCCAATGCCGCCTGACAGCTCTTGGTCGGCACAGAGAGGTTCGATCCGCAGGGTGGGACCAGGGTTCCCGTTGGGCTCGGGAAGACTGAGGAGAACGGTCGCCGGATAGGTGCCGCCGGAGCGCGGACTCTTCCATTGGCCTTCGCCGCGCCAGGTGAACCGGTCAGGGCCCCACTGCGACACGCGGCCGTCGGCTTCAATCCAAGCGACGGTGGAGAAGGGGTCCGTGCTGCCGTCGTCGCGACGCATCCGATAGGCCATGAGTTCGCGGCCGTCGAAGAATTGTATGCAGGTCCAGTCCCAGCCGACTTGCCCTTGGCCTAATTGGCTGCTGCTAATTTCATGATCCATCCAAGCCTCTCCCTCGATTCGCTCAGTCTTGGAACTGGAGCCGCGCCGGAGTTCACCGCTGACGGACATTCGCGAGAAGGTGAGGTAGTGGCTGGCGGCTGAGGGTTCACGGGCTTTGCGGGACACGCCGTTGGTGCCAAATACCACGAGGGGTTTCTGGGGTCGTAGTGTCATGCGCCAGAACAGGTCGGCTTGGATGCCGCCGCGCAATTCGAGGGCGAGAGTTCCGTTGGTATCGGGACCCAGGTCTTTCAGAGACCAATTGCCGTTGCGGAGTTGGAGTTTTCGGGTGTCAGCCTGAGCGTCCCAGCCTCGTCGGTTGAGGCGTTCTTCTTGGCGGAAGGTTCCGGTGGCTACATCGAGCCAGGCCATGTGGGCCAGGAAGAATTCGTCCGTGGCAAAGAGGGGCGTGGCGGAGGTGAGGGGTGCGAGGGACTGGGATGGGGTATTGGTGTTAGTTTTGCGGTCTCCGGCTCGTCGAAAGAAGGTGGCTTGGAACCCGTGCCGTTGACCGCCTTCAGAGGTCAAGTGGCCGGTGATGTACCACCACTCGATCTTGTATTCAGGATGACTTCCATGGTCGGCCGGAAACTGGAAGATGCGACCGGGCTGGGGTAGGGCGAACTCTGGGCGATTCTGTGGAGGGATCTCGTCGGCTCGCAGGTCGAGACGAGCGATTCCAAGGATAATCAGGCTGAGTATCCAGATGCGTATTCGTAACCGCGGGTCATCCATCGAGAGTTGAGAAGTCGGAGACATGGGAATCATTCTTCGCGTTCTGCAGGCAGCGCAGCGCCCCAGCGGCCGATGCTCCAACCGGTGAGAGCAGCCATCGCTAGCACGGCCAGAGCCAATCCGCCTAACCACAGCCAGGGGGGATCGGTTTCCAGGGTCCAGCCGAAGGTTT
Organism: uncultured Verrucomicrobiota bacterium; assembly: GCA_903939515.1. Lineage (GTDB taxonomy): Bacteria > Verrucomicrobiota > Verrucomicrobiia > Limisphaerales > UBA9464 > SXXZ01. The sequence goes on along the minus strand of CAJAHH010000122.1, from coordinate 5,210 downwards.
GCACGTTGACCCGGTGGATGAGCAACCAGCCTAGCGCGAGGCTGGCGACTAGGCCGACGAGGATACCCACGAGGGCTGTTAGGACGCTTTCTAAGGTGGTGGCCCAGGCGATTTCAGAATGTTTGAATCCGAGGGCTCGCAAGGTAGTGAGGTCGTTGCGTCGTTCCCACAGCAGGCTGGCCAAGGTGAAGCCCAGTCCCAAGACCGAGACGGCGATGCCGATGAGTTCGAGGGCGTCGGTAATGGCGAAGGTTTGTCGGAAGATGCGCAGGGCTTCGCTGCGGAGATGGGGTTGGGTGTACACGGCCAGTCCGGGGTAATTGGCTTTCCATCGAGCCCGGACTAAAGAGCCTTGGTCAGGGTCTCGGAGCTTGGCGATAACGCTGGTGGCTAACTCGTCACCGAACCAGGTGGCAAAGTGTTCCCGTTGAATTACCAAGGATCCGCGCTCGTTGCCGTAATCGGAGAAAATACCCGCTAGGGTGATCCGGCGAGGGCCGGTCGGAGTGGGTAAGTTGAGTGTGTCACCCCGATGAAGTTGAAAACGGTGGGAAAAGCTTTCGCTGGCCATGGCGAGGCCACTATTGCGGGCCGGATCCCAAAGGGCGTCGTCGGTGGGTGCTTCTCGCCAGGCGATGCGTGCTTGATCACGCATGAAGGCGGGATTGCCGCCAAAGAGCAGGGTGGATCCGCCGGGGAGTTGGAGTTCAAGGGCCTGGACCACGTTGGCAGCCACCACCTCGGGGTCCGAGACAAGAGCCTTCCAAGTCTCGGGACGGATGCGGTTCTGGGTCGAGGCACTCTGGGCTCCCTCGCTAGAGACGTAGAGGTCGGCCATGAAGGTGCTCTCGATCCACCCACGCAGGGTGGTGTCAAAACTGCCGACGAGGATGGCCATTCCAGCGGTCATTGCCACAGCGCAGACCAATCCGGCAATGGCCAGTCGGTGGCGTCCTGTGGGTTGGCGGAGGTGGCTCAAGCCCAAACGCGTGGGTGCGGAGAGGGCGTCCCACGAAGTCAGTCGCCGCATTAAAAACGGCGGAAGCAGGCCCGCCAGTAATCCGGCTCCAAGCAACCAGGTGAGTGCCGATCCGTAGGCCGCCAGCGAAATTCGGGATCCGCCCTCCAGCCGCAGTGCAGGCAGCGTGGCCAGTGCGGCACCGATGACGAGGAGCATCAACGCTGTGGGCAGTACCCAACGGGGAGCGGCGGTTCCAGTTTGGGCCCGGTTTCGGCCAATTAATTGGGCGGGCGGTGTGGTTGCGGCTTGGCGGGCGGGCCATCCTCCGGCTACTAGGCTGGCCGTTATGGCGAGTAACAAAGCAGCAGCAGCTTCTACTGGATCTAAGGAGGCCGATTGAACTGCAGTGGCGTAGTAGAGCGAATTGACCGTTTGGCCGACGCCGCGAACGGCTCCCTGCGCACCGGCCCAGCCCAAGATCAGACCCAAGACGCCGCCGATGAGGCCGAGCACCGTAGCTTCTAATAACCAGGCGCGGCGGATGCGCTCGGGTTCGACTCCCAAGGAACGCAGGATGGCGATCTCTTCGCGGCGTCGGACCACCGCGCCATCCAGAGCCTGAAAGACCAGCATGAGCCCCACCAGCAATGCGAGCAGCGACAGGATGGTCAGATTCAGGCGGAAGGCCTGCGTCATGGTGGCGGCATTGTCGCGGCGGTCGGAGGAGCTGCTGAGAATCCAACGGCCCGCCATCCAGGTGCTGAGTTCTTGGCGAAGAGCCGATGCCCGGACCGATCGATCGGCTCCCTCGGGCAAGACGAACTCGATGCGGTCGAGTTGCCCGGTCCGGGCGGTTAATCGCTGCAATGCGGGAAGATCGAGCAGTAGCAGGTTGTCGGGGGCTTTGGGCTGGGAGGGATCTTCGGGAATAATGCCGGTAATTCTCAATTCCACGATTTGCTCCTGAACCACTAGGCGCAAGGTTGGGGACGAGAGACGGGCGGCGAGCGCGGAGGGGACAAGCACCGAATGGGGGTCTTGAAGGCTGGCCCAGAGGGCGGATTCATCGGTGGGTGGATTGCTCGATGAAATGGGCGTAGGGCCCTGCGGCCTGGGGCTGGTTCGCGAACGCTCTGGTTTGCGGGCCTGAGCCAAATTCTGTAGGGCGATCCAATCGACGCCGAGGAGCGTGTAGGTGGTCCGGCTGCCGATGGCCGATTGGGAGCCATCGCCCGGTTCCACGGCGGTGCTCTCGACGACAGGTACCCAGTGCACCGGTGTGTCGGTGAAGCGTTTGCGGAGTTCTAAGAGCAGGGAATCGGGCAGGCTTCCGGCCGGGGACAGAATGATGCCGTCGCTCTCGGCGGTGACCACATCGGTGAAATTCTGGAAACTGGTAACCGCTGCTCGATTGGCCAGTCGGATCGACAGGTAGACTGCGACACCCAGGGCCAATGTTAGAATAAGCAGGGCGGTGGTCCACGGCGCGCTGCGCGCATGACGCCAACTCACCTGGGTCCAGAGCAATCGTTGGACTTGCGGTGGGGTCTCCTCGGTCATAGGCGCTCGGAGGAAGTCGAAGACTCGGTCTCAATGACCCCGTCCCGGAGCCGAATTTCCCGGTGGCAAATGGCCGCCGCTTCCGGGCTGTGGGTGACCAGCACCAGCGCGGTGCCCGTTTCGTCGCTCAGTTGGCGCAGCAAATCGAGGATGCGCTGACCATTGCGGGAATCGAGGTTGCCCGTGGGTTCATCGGCTAACAGCAATCGAGGCCGATGGATGAGAGCGCGGGCGATGGCGATGCGTTGCATTTCGCCGCCGGACAGTTCGCCGGGCGGAGCATCGGCCCTGTGAGACACACCGACACGCTCGAGCAAGGTCGCCACCCGGATTCGGCGTTCCGGAGCGGGCACGCCTAGCAATTGAAGGGGCAGTTCGACGTTCTCGCTCGCGGTCAGCGTGGGTAGGAGGTGGAAGAACTGGAAGACCGTGCCGAAGTGGCGGCGTCGGAGTGCAGCCAGCCCATTGCCATCCAGATTATTGAGGCTGACTCCGTCGAACTCGATGAGGCCGGATTTGGGGCGATCCACGCCCCCGAGGAGATTGAGTAGGGTTGTTTTTCCGGATCCGGAAGGGCCGGTCAGCGCAACCCGCTCGCCTGCTTGGATGCGCAGTGAAACTCCAGCGAGCACAGTGCGTTCACGGTAGGCGTGGTGTACGTTGCTCGCTTGGAGCAATACAGGGGTGGTCACCGTTTCCGTCATCTCGGCACATAGTGGCTTGGAACTCAGGAAGTCCAAACCGAGATCGCTGAACCCTCACAATTTTCCACGGCGAACGAGGACTGGCGAACGAGCCGGTTCCGGGTGTCGAATGCTCAGGCCGGCTTCAGTGGGATGGGGGTGGGTCCGCGCCGATACCCGTTGAGGTCCACGGTGACGAGGCCGTATCCGAGATGGCGTAAACGAACCAGCACGGACTCTCTCAGTTCAGAATCTTGCCAGCGCTGGAACTCGGGCGGTCCGACTTCGATGCGGGCCAAGTGACCCTTAAGGGTGCCTCCCAGTTCGTGATGCCGAACTCGGAGGTCGTGAAAACCTTGGTCCCGTAGAAAGGCTTCTGCCTCTTCTACCATCTGGAGCTTTTCTTCTGTGACGGCCTCGCCTGTGGGGATCCGGGAACTCAGGCAGGCCATTTGGGGTTTGTCGGCGGTCGGCAAGCCGAGGTGGGCGCTAAGTTCGCGGATTTCTGCCTTGGTCAGGCCCAATTCTTTGAGCGGGGCGCGGACTTGAAACTCACCAGCCGCTTTGGCTCCGGGGCGGTGATCGCCGATGTCGCTGGCATTCTCTCCATAGGCCAACACCTGATATCCGAGTGAACGGGCCATGGGCTCGAGCTCGCGAAAGAGGGCGTGCTTGCAAAAATAGCAGCGGTTTTCGGGGTTCGAGAGATATCTGGGGTCGCTAAATTCTTGGGTCTGGAGGACGCGTACAGGGATTTCGAAACGCTCGGCGATCTCCAGGGCTTCTTGCAGTTCGCGGCGGGGCAAGCTGGGCGAATCGGCGATGGCGGCCAGGGAGCGTTGGCCAAGCACGTCGTGCGCGACTTTGGCTAAGAACACCGAGTCTACGCCGCCGGAATAGGCGATGACGCAACTGCCGTAGCTGGCGAGGAGTTCGCGCAGGGCGCGGTACTTGGCCTCGGTGATCGGTTTCAATGCGATGTCGGATGCGGGAGCAGTCACACGGTGAAGAGGGTGTCTGGCCGGTCATTCAGGCCGAGGTTGAGGCCGCCTTGCTGGATCTCCACGAGGGATCCGTTTTTCCAGAGACTGCGGCGGTAGAGTGTGGCGAAGCCAAAGTTGGGAGCGGCGCCGCCCTGACCGCCGACGAGTTCGCTGCCGCGGCGGACGTTGTCTTGCATCCAAGCGGGCAGGAGCAGGTGGAAGGGGTTTCGTTTCACTTCGCCGGCGTGAAAGGAAATGCCGCTCACGAGGTCGGTGAGGTCGTTTTCGCTGATTTCAACCATCAGGTTGGGGCGGGTCATTTGGCCCCAGTATTCGGTTTCGATGAGGACGGTTTGGAAGTCGGGTCCGAGGGTGGCCAAGGCATCCATGACGAGGTGATGGGTTCCAATGTGCGAGCCGTTCCAATCGGCGACATGGGGGACGAGGATGGCTGCGGGGGCCTCTTGGCGCAGGATGTCGGCGATGCACCGGACCATGGGTGCCCAGACGGCGGGTTCCTCGGTGCGGCACTTGGGGGTGACTTTTTCGAGGCCGTTCGGGCTGGTTTGGATTAAGCCGAAGCCCATGTAGGCGCAGGCGGCTTGGAGTTCGGTCCAGCGTTCGGACTGACGTGCGCGGTTGCTGCCCTGAGTGACGGCGACATTCTGGATATTCCAGCCGCATTCGCGCAGGAGGCGGAGGGCGAGGCCGCCGATGATGCATTCGTCGTCCGGGTGCGGGGAAAAGATCAGGGCCTTCGGTGCTCCCGGCCGCGGTGTGGCCACGGTGGTCGGAGTAAGTCCGCCCAGAGGAAAGGCGCGGCCTTCTCGGAAGCTGCGGGCGTAATCGCGGACGATCGAGGCGTAGGGATTCATGCGAGCGGGGAGACTGTAATGTCGGAATGAGCGGAGAAAAGGACCGAGTCGGTTGGAAGGCCGCGGGGTCGCCCATTAGTGCACACCGTCAAACGATAAAACGTCTCCGTCCCCAAATTTTCTTCTTTAGGTGCTTTTCTCTCGGGCC
>CAJAHH010000121.1 GCA_903939515.1 uncultured Verrucomicrobiota bacterium | reverse complement strand
GTGACTGGAGTTCAGACGTGTGCTCTCCGATCTCCTCGCGCACAGCGCGAAAGTTCATCTTCCCCAGAGCCTACTCAGCGAGCGGAGGCCTGATGCCGCGGACAATGTAGCGGAGCGGTGTCGGGCCGGAGCAAGCCTTGGAGGCGAACACCCAACCCCCTCGCGCAAAGCGCGAAAGCTCCTCCTCCCCAGAGCCTACTCAGCGAGCGCAGGCCTGATACCGCGTAGCCTACTCAGCGAGCGCAGGCCTGATGCCGCGGAGCCCATCCCTGTTCCAAGCCCGCTCGGACACCCAATTAAGGGCTCCATCGAGGTCGGTGAACTCGCCGTCCAATTGCGCGGAATAGGCCTCCTTCAGAATGGCTCCCAACTGCCGGCCACCCGTCCACCCCTTGGACAACAAATGCCGCCCCTGCAAGAGCGCCACGGGCGCCGAAGCTTGCACCTGGAGGTCCGCCGCAGCTTCACGGAGTTTGTGAACTGAAATAGGCACTCCCGGGGGACGCGGTGGACGACCCGAGGCATCGGCGGTCATCACCCGGCACAACTCCTCGATAGAAGAAGGCCCAAGCCGCACCGCCAACCGCCGAACCATGCGCGCCGAAGGGTCCTCAGAATGCACCATGTGATTGGCCACCAACGGAACCACACGAGCCACCCAGTTCTCCTGAAAACCGATCCTCCGCAAAAAGCCCGCCGCCAAATCTGCGCCAATCGACTCATGGCCCGGCGAGGTGATGCGATCCCTCCCTCCTTTGAACTCAGTGCGTGTACACGTTGCTTTGCCCACATCATGGAGCAGCACCGACATCATGAGCACCAATCGCTCATCGGCTGCCATCCCCGCCCAGACCGGCAAGGCCACCAAGGCATCCACCGCATGCAGCGTGTGAGTCCAGACATCGCCCTCCGGATGCCACTCCGGATCCTGGGCAACCCCAACGATCGCAGCCAACTCAGGCAACACATCCAACCAACCACTGTCCTTCATAAAGGCCAATCCCAGCGATGGCTGCACAGACCGTAGAGCCCACTTGAGCCACTCCTCCCGCACCCGTTCCACGGCCAGTTCACCGTAGCTCGAACGGATAGACCGGCACAGTTCTAGGGTTTCAGTTGCAGCCTTCAAACCGAAGCGCCCCGCAAACTGCATCCCCCGCAAAACCCGCAACGGATCCTCAGGAAAGGCCGCACTCGTGTGCCGCAGGATCCGAGCCTCAAGATCTAAGCGACCCCCATGGGGATCCATCAACTCACCGCTCCGCGCATCCCACAGCATCGAATTGATGGTAAAATCACGCCGAGCCGAAGCCTCCAGCGGACTCAGTTCCGGATCGAACTCCACATCGAATCCCTTGTGCCCTGGCCCCCGCTTCGAATCCCGGCGCGGCACGGAAAAATCCCAGACCGCACCACTTGCATGCGTGAGCTTCACCACGCCGAAGGATTTCCCGACCCAATCCGCTCGACCATACCGGGAGAGCAGCCTCACCAAGTCCGGATAATCGACACCATACACCTCGATATCAAAATCATGAACCGGCACTCCCAAGAGCCAGTCCCGCACGCAACCGCCGACGAGGTAGGAGCGTTCCAAGCCCGGAGTGTTCCGCAGCATTGCCAGAAGCTTGGGTGGCAGGATCTCGATCATGGGAGCAACGCCGTAGAAAACCTCGCTCAGCGACACTCCGGCAGACCCAGGCTTTGCCGGAGGCTGACCCAAGGCTCAGTGTCCCACTCGTTCACGGTTCCCGGTTCTTCGGCCACCGACGGAGAAAGCATGGCCAGAAAAATCACCGGCTCGCGGAACGGATTGTAGGTGCCATGAATCTCGTTTTTCGGAATCAACACCATCTCGCCAGGCTTCAGAATGCGGTACTCCCGACCGCACCACTGCTCGGCCTGACCCGAAAGGACATAAATAATTTCTTCACGGGTCGGATGCCGATGGAATCCATGGCAACGGCCGGCGTCGAGGGTGGCCCGGACCAGCAGCAGCGATTCGCACGGCACGATGTCCGGACGCGACAGCCACGTGTTCAACGTGTAGGGCGTGAGGTCGGTCCGGCTTTCGGCCGCCGTGACAAAGCGCTGTTCGGACACCGCCGGAGAAGCGTTCATGCGGTCAATGGCGCGCACAGTCACCGGACGACGCAAGCCTTTCCGCCCGGTCTGCCCAGCCTGCCTCGTCCGGCCACCCTCAAGCCTGTCTTAACCGACCTGACCCACCTGTCGGCGTATCGATCCGCAAATGGCCGAGGTCCAACGTTCCATAACCTCCATGTCAGGGCCTTCGATGAGCAATCGGGCCTTGGGTTCAGTGCCCGAGTAGCGCAGCAGAACCCGCCCTCCCTTCGGTTGCACCTCCGCCTCCGCCTGCTGGACCAAGTCCAGAATCTCATCGAGCTTCTCAAAGGGCGTCTTCACCCGGACCTGGACATTGGTGACCAACTGCGGATAGCGGGTCCAGCAGCGTGCCAACTTCGAAAGCGGCTCCCCACGCGTTCTCATGGTGCTGAGAATCTGGAGGGCCGCCACCAGACCATCCCCGGTCGTACTGTGTTCGCGGAAAATCAGATGCCCACTTTGTTCGCCACCGAAGACGTACCCATTGGAGAGCATGCAATCGATGACGTTTTTGTCGCCCACAGCGGTGCGGACCACCTCGCCACCCGCCGCACGAATTGCTACATCCAGCCCCGCGTTGCTCATGACCGTGGCCACCAAAGTGTTCTTGGCCAATCGTCCTTCAGCGAGCATTTGCAAGGCGCTAACGGCCATAATGTCGTCGCCATCGACCAGACTGCCCGCTTCGTCACAAAGGATTACTCGGTCGGCATCCCCATCATGAGCAATCCCCAAGTCGGCCCGATACTCGCGAACCTTGCTACAAATCGTCTGCGGGTACATTGAACCACACTCGCGGTTGATGTTTGTACCATTGGGCTGGGTCCCGAAGGCGATGACCTCGGCCCCCAGTTCCTGGAGGACCATCGGCGTGGTCTTGTAGGAGGCGCCATGACCGCAATCGACCACGATGCGCATGCCTTCGAGCGTCAACGTCTTGGGAAACGAAGACTTGGCCTGTTCCACGTAGCGTCCAATAGCGTCCTCCACGCGGACCGCCTTGCCGATCTCATTGGCCGTGGGCCTAATCGATTCGATCTCGCCGCTGAAGACCAACTCCTCGATCAAATTCTCGGTCACATCGTCCAACTTATAGCCGTCAGCCCCGAAGAACTTGATGCCATTATCATCGTAAGGATTGTGGGAAGCCGTGATGACAATACCGGCATCGGCCCGCATGGATCGGGTCACATACGCCACACCCGGTGTCGGCAAGGGTCCGATGAAAACGACATCCACACCCATCGAAAGAACTCCGGAACTCAGCGCATTCTCCAACATGTAGCCAGAGAGGCGGGTGTCCTTTCCAATCACGATCCGGTGGCGCACCCGATTCCGCGCCTGAGAATTCCTATTCTTAAAGACATGCGCCGCCGCTCGACCCAGCTTCAAGGCTGTTTCAGCAGTCACCGGCTCAATGTTGGCTCGACCCCGGACACCGTCGGTTCCGAAAATCCGTTTTTTGTAGGACATATCAGCAAGGCAGAGACTGCCAAATCCCTCGATAGTCGAGCAACTCGCAATCCTGCCGCCGACGAGGATACTTGGATTCTTCAAGAAAATCCGATGTCACTGGAGCATGCCGTAACAATCCAAATCATTGGTTCTAGCTCAGGCGCATTGCCGCCCCGGCAACTTGTCCGTACCTTCGCCAACTCGTGTCCCGATCCACCGGCCAAGCTCACCTACTGCCACTGCTCAAGCAGGTGTTCGGCTACACCCGGTTTCGGCCTCACCAAGAGGAGATTATCCGGGACGCTCTGGCTGGGCGGGATGTTTTCGCATTACTCCCCACCGGTGGGGGTAAATCTCTGTGTTTTCAGCTACCCGCCTTGGTTCGTCCCGGTCTCACAGTTGTCATATCGCCCCTGATTGCCTTGATGAAGGATCAGGTCGACCAATTGCGGGCCAACGGGGTGGCCGCCACATTTCTCAATTCGTCACTGTCCGAAAAAGAGCGCAAGGCCCGGTGGCGCGGCCTGCATCAGGGCGAATTCAAACTCCTCTACCTGTCCCCCGAGCGTCTGATGATCGGCGAAGGCTCGCTCTTCGATGCACTGCGTCAGTGGAATGTCCAGCAGGTGGCGGTGGATGAGGCCCATTGCATCAGCGAATGGGGGCACGACTTCCGCCCCGAATACCGGCAACTGTCCCTGCTGCGGGAGCAGTTCACTGATCTGCCCTTCATGGCGCTGACTGCGACGGCCACCACCCGGGTTCGGGATGACATCATCCGGCAGCTCCACCTGAAGGATCCGTCGGTCCACGTGGCCAGCTTCAACCGCCCAAACCTGACTTACCGGGTCATCCCAAAATCCCAGGCCTATCGGCAAATTCTCGACTTTGTACGAGCTCGCCCCAAAGAGAGCGGGATCGTCTACTGCTTCTCACGGGCTTCGGCCGATTCAGTGGCGGCCAAACTGGCTCAGGACGGCGTCAAGTCGCTGGCCTACCATGCTGGGTTGTCCTCCAAAGAACGTTCTAACAATCAGGATACATTCCTGCGGGATGAGGTGCGGGTCGTCTGCGCGACGGTCGCCTTCGGCATGGGCATCAACAAACCCAATGTCCGTTTCGTCATCCATCACGATCTGCCCAAGAACATCGAAGGCTATTACCAGGAAACGGGCCGGGCCGGGCGGGACGGACTGCCCGGTGAATGCCTCTTGCTCTACAGCCCTGGGGATGTCGCTAAGCAAACGGCCTTCATTGCCGAGAAAACCGACCCGGAAGAACAGCGTATCGCGCGCGAACAACTCCAGCAGATCAGTCACTATGCCGACAGTTCCGAGTGCCGAAGGGCTGGTCTGCTCGGCTACTTCGGTGAGGTCTACCCGCAACCCAATTGCGGCACCTGCGACAATTGCCTGAGTCCCCGCTCCACCTGGGATGGCACGGTGGCTGCCCAGAAATTTCTGAGCTGCGTCTTCCGCATCCGCCAGAAAAGCGGATTTGGAACCGGGTTCAATCATGTCATCGCGGTGCTCACCGGCAGCGAGTCTGAAAAAGTGATCCAGTGGGGGCACGACAAGCTCAGCACCTACGGCATCGGCTCAGAGTTGAGCCGCAATGAATGGGCCTCGATCGGGCGTGAACTCGTTCGCCTAGGATACCTTCGGCAAACCTCCGAGCAGTTCAGTATCTTGGAGATGACCCCAGATGGCATGACCGCCCTGAAGGACCGTCGGATCATCACCCTTACCAAGCCAATGGAGCGATCTCGCCCCAAGGCCGAACGGGTTGGGGACATCGACTGCGACGAACTGCTCTTCGAGAAGCTCCGCCTCCTGCGCAAGTCACAGGCCGACAGCTTGGGTGTTCCGCCCTACATTGTCTTTGGCGACAACTCGCTGCGACTCATGGCTCGGGACCTTCCCACTACTGATGAGGAGTTCCTCACCATTTCGGGTGTCGGTGAACGCAAACTCCGGGACTACGGTGAAGAGTTCCTCACAGAAATCCGCGAGCATCTGAGAAACAATCCCCGGGGCTAAAAAACACGACTCAGAGGCCCGAGTCACCTCGGCGATTTCCAGTGCAGCACTGGCCTCGGAAATCCGCCCGCGTCACATCTTCTCAGTGACCTCAATCCCTAGCGTCTCAAGGCCCAATCGCAGGACTTGGGAGCTGAGTCGGCACAAGGCCAAGCGAGTCGAGCGGGCCGGTTCTTCGGCCTTCAGTACGGGACACGCCTCATAGAAACTGCTGTAAAGGCCCGCCAACTCGTGGAGGTAGTTGCACAAATAGTTGGGGCGACATTCCTCGGCGGCCGCTTGCAGCGTGAAACCCAAGTTCATGAGGTGCTTGGCCAAGGCGATCTCGGCGGGCTCCGTCAAAGCGATGGGCTGGGCCGCTGTCGGCGCACCGGAGTCGCGAACCACCTTCGCCGCCCGGGTGTACTGATACTGGACGTAGGGCGCGGTGTTACCTTGGAGCGCCAGCATCTTATCCCAGGAGAACACATAGTCGCTCTGCCGATTCGGCAACAAGTCCTGCCACTTGACGGCTCCGATACCGACGATCCGGGCAATCTCCCGACGTTCTGAAGCCTCCAAGTCGGGCCGCTTCTCGGTGACCACTTGCAGGGCTCGCTCCTCGGCTTCATCTAGGAGGTCGGCCAGTCGCACCGTATCCCCAGAACGAGTTTTGAAGGGCTTTCCATCTTCACCCAAAATCTTTCCGAAACCGATGTGCCGCAATTGAGTCTTGCGATAGGCCTCGGGCTGCCACCGGGCAAAGACATGGAAGAGCGCCCGAAAATGGCCCGATTGCCGGTCATCCACCACGTAGAGGATCTCATCGGGTGCCCAGGTTCGGATACGATAATCCACCGTGGCCAGATCGGTGGTCATGTAATTGAACCCTCCGTCGCTCTTGCGGATCAATGCCGGCACATCCACCCACTCCCCATCCCGGCTCACCAAGAATGGATCCTCCTTGGGAGCCAAAGCCCGATCGCTAAACACCGCAACCGCTCCATCGCTCAAACGCGCAATGCCCGCCGCCATCAGCGCCTCCACCACCGGGCTTAACTGAGAATTGTAGAAACTTTCGCCCAAAGTATGGTCAAACCGAGTGCCCATCCGCCCATAGAGCGTGTCGAACTGAACTTGCGAGAGACGGATCATCTCCTTCCAGATCGCCAGGTTCTCAGGGTCACCGGCCTGCAGGCGGACCAATTCTTGACGCGCCAACTCAAGATGGGCCGGGTCGGCGTCGCACTGGCTGTTGACGGTCTTGTAGAGACGCTCCATTTCGGCAATCGGATCACTCTCCAAGGCCGGCCGATCGAGCAACGCCTTCCAACCCACCAGCAATTTGCCGAACTGAGTCCCCCAGTCGCCGATGTGGTTGTCACTAATGACTCGATGTCCGAGCAGTCGCCACATCCGCTGCAACGCATCCCCGATACCGGTAGACCGGATGTGCCCGACATGCATGGGCTTAGCGACATTCGGTGAGGAGAAATCCAGAACCACTGTCCGCAGTGTCTCAGCCTGGGGTATGAGCACCGGTTTGCCGCTGGACGCGTCACTCACCCAATTTTCAAGAGCAAGTCGAGTGAGTCGAAAGTTCAAAAAACCCGGGCCAGCAATCTCCACCGGATCGCAACAATCGGAGACCTCTAGGCGCGCCACTACATCGCTGGCCAATTGGCGGGGATTCATGCGGGCGGCCTTCGCCACCAGCATCAAGGAGTTGCTCTGAAAATCACCAAACCGAGCTTCAGAAACCGGCTTCACCTGAATGGTGGCCGGATCGGCGGTAGGAACGAGAGCGGAAACCACGGCGCGGAGCCGAGATTCAATAACAGAATGGAACATGGGACGGAAGTGTCGGGCTCGGATGGAATCACCCCAACGAAGGTCAGCGCAGACCCTCGGAGAAATCGCGGATCAGTTTGATCATGGCTTCGGCATCCGAGGCGTTGGAGATGGACTTCAGGAAGTCATCGCGACGCAAGACCTTGGCAATTCCAGCCAAGGTATGCAGGTGACGCTGGAACTGCCCGGCGGGCACCAAGAACAAAGTCACTAAATGGACCGGTTGATTGTCCAATGAATCAAAGCTGACACCAGTGCGGGAACGCCCAAAGGCGGCGATCACCTCGGGAATCAAATCGGTGGAGGCGTGCGGGATACCGATGCCGAATCCAATACCCGTGCTCATGGAGGTCTCGCGCTTTTTTACGACCGCGGTGATGGCCTCCCGATGTTCGGGCAGAACCTTGCCAGCGGCGACAAGGCACCCGATCAGCTCATCGATGGCCTCCCACCGGTTTTTGGCCGCCAGTTCCGGAACGATCTGCCGTGTCGTGAGAATATCGCCAAGATTCATGCGTACCTAAGATCAGAAGCTTCTCGCCTGCGTGGGCTGAGTTTCAAGTTTCATTTATAACACAGCGATCGAAACCCGCGATGCATCCCTTACGACAGGGCTTCCAACGAGAGCCTCATTTTCTCAGGAGATCCATTGTTGTACCCACCGCCACGCCTGCAGATAGAACTCACCGGAAAGGCGCGCTGCCGATCGCAACGTGGCCCCCATGCCTGGACGCCCGGCCAACCAAGTCATGCCCAACAGAAGCATTAAGGCATTGCCCAGCCAGATGAGCGACCCTGAAAACAGAAACCCCTCGCCCACCAAGTCCGGCTGTCGGATGCGCAAAATCACCGCCGTCATGGTCACGTGGAAGCCGTAGGTCAGACCCAAACCCACCTGATACACCGGCATGACCCACCACTCCTTACCCCAGCGCCATTGCACCACGACCATGATCAAGGACCAGAGGATCGAGTAGATGGGTAAAAAATAGGGAGAGAGCGCAATGAACGCATTGCTCTTGCTGACCCGGACCTCTCCTCCTCGGCTGTTCACCTTGAAGGATTGAACCCGAGATCCACACATCCAGGCGCTGAGTGCATGAGTCAACTCATGGCCCAGGACATAAATCCACATCGGGCGTGGCAGTTGGACATAGACCACCATCCAAATTCCAAAACCGACCAAGAGCGGCACCCAAAATGGGCTGCCAGAAACAGAGGTCCGACCGACCTCCCAGGCAGCCCAACTCACCCCCAGGTTGATCGGCAACAAAAGAAGAGCGACGAGCCAGCGAAGCCCTCGGCGAAACCATCGAGACAACATTCCACCGACAGAGTTCCGTGCCCAGGAGGGATCGAACAGCCCAAAGCTTCTGGCCCAAACACGGACCCAGCCTTGCGATCAGAGGCACACAATGCACCATCTAAGAAGTGTTGCTCGTATGAAACCCAAGGCCAAGCCCACCGCTCGCTCGCTGGCCGTTGCCCCGACCCTGACTCCCCGGAAGGCCGGGCGTCCGAGTCCACGTTCTGTTGCCGTCCCAGACCTCCCTGTCGAAACTCCAACGGATACCGCTGCCAGCGAATTGGCAAGCTCCGTAGCCGGTAATCTGGGGCGCGCGCTCAAGCCGAACGAGATTGAGGTTATCCGCCTCATCGACAGTCTCTTTGCGCGGATCCGAAGCGGCACAGCTCTCACTTTGGGACACTTGGCCGAGCTGGGTTTCCTCATCACAGAAAACGCCTGGCAAAAGGCTGATTTATGGAATGCCATGCCGCGTTCTTCCTGGGAGCTGTGGCAATATATCGCCGTCTTCGCCGAAGAGCGGAATCTGGCCATACCGACTTTTCTGAAGTCGGTGACCCAACCGGATGAGGCCCGTGTTGCGGTGTCCACCCACAGGCGGGAGCGTGACGTCACTCGCTGGAGAACTCTTCTAACCAACCTCCAACTCGGCCCTTCGGAGGATGCACGGCCCGGTGGCCAGATCGAACTGCGCCTCCGGCTAGACGCCAAGGAGGCCTTGGTCGAATGGCGCAAGGCGGGGGCCGACACCTGGGCTGCGATCAAGCCCGGAAAATTCAAAGACTTCGACGAGAAGCACGCCACGGAACTCGTGGTAGAGGTTGCCTTACTTTGGCAACCGCTGGCCCAACGGGCCCGGTACGGATACCCCATCGAACTCTTCTACCACGACCAGAACACCCGCTTGTTCCTGAACCGGGTGCTACGGCTGCCCGCACTGCATCCGTTCATCGTGGGGGCGGCGGGTGAACCCTTGAACCGACCAGAACAGGCCCTGCGCTGGACCCTCAACGATGCTGCCGACGACTATTCCGACTATTCGTTGCGGCTGCTCACCGGAGATGGGCAGGCCGTGCCCCCCTTCCTCCTGACCCTCCATGGCCGCCCGACCCTCTACCTGACGCTCGACACGCTCTTTTCCGGCCCCCCGGCCGAGGACCGTGCTCTGGACCCTGCGCTGGAGACTCGCATCCCGGCCCCGGCCCTCGAGACTCAGGCTGGTGTCCGTTTCCTCTCCCACCTTCAGTTGGCCCTTCCGCCCCGCCTTTCTTCCAAGGTATCGGTGATCCCGCTCCAGCCGCGGATTCAGGCTGAATTGGTTCAGCCCATCGTTGGTTACGACAACGAGTTCTGCTTCATGGACCTTCTGGCTGTCCGCCCCGACGGACAACCCGTGGAGCGTTGGACGGGCACCGCATGGACCGACCTCGACGCCCAAGACTCGACGCACGCACCCGGAAAAACGGGGACTTCACGAACCGCGGACTCGCCAGAATCGCTCTGGATGTTCGACCGGTCTGCTCTCGCTGAGGCTGCCCGGCGACTCGACGCCTCGGGTTTTCGGTGGGACTTCGCTCGTCAGCGCTGGTCTGCCAAAGTCACCCGACAATTTCCAGATCGCTTCGTTCCCTGGCTCAAATCGCTCCCACTGTCGCTCGAACTGGACCTCCGCGGCGAACTGGCCTCGTTCCTGCAGTCTGAGGTCGCAGGAACCGTCAAACTGGACGTTCAAGAATCGGGCATCGACTGGTTCGACCTCTCAGTGATCGTAGATGTCTCGGACACGTCGCTCTCGCAGGATGAGATCAAGCTCCTGCTCAATGCCCGAGGCAAATGGGTCCGCCTCTCCGACAAGGGTTGGCGCAAACTGGAGTTCAAACTGTCTGAACAAGAAGACGAGCAATTGGCCCGTCTGGGACTCAACCCCCACGAACTCAGCTCCGAGAAGCAGCGTCTACACGCGCTCCAATTAGCCGACCCTGCTGCCCGTCAATTCCTCTCGGAGGCGAACTATCAAAAGGTCGAACGCCGGGCTGCTGAACTGAAAGCCCGCGTGACTCCGGAGATTCCGGTGGAGATCCAAGCAGAACTTCGTCCCTACCAGAAGGAGGGCTTCCACTTCTTAGCCTACCTGAGCACCAACCGATTTGGTGGCATCCTCGCCGACGATATGGGTCTGGGTAAAACCCTCCAGACCCTAACTTGGATTGCCTGGTTGCGAGGCCAGTACGCCAAACCCGGGCCCATCTTGGTGGTATGCCCCAAGTCCGTCGCCGACAACTGGCGCTCCGAAACCGCACGGTTTCTTCCAAGCGTCCGTCCGCGGGTCTGGAGCAGTGATGACATGAAATCGTTACCTAGCCAGACCGGCTCGGCCGATCTGCACATCATCAACTACAATCAACTGCGATCCATCGGTGAGAAGCTCCACACTGAATTCTTGGCCGTCGTCTTGGACGAAGGGCAGTACATTAAGAACCCAGGTTCCGTCACCGCCCTGATCGCCACCCGGATCGAGGCGAAGAACCGGGTCCTACTGAGCGGCACTCCCATTGAGAACAAGCTGATGGATCTCTGGAGCCTGATGGCCTTCGCGATGCCCGGCATCCTCGGCAACCGGGGGGATTTTCAGAAACTTTTCGACGCCAAGGAAGACCCCCTTTGCCGGCGACGTCTTGCGGCACGCGTCCGTCCGTTCTTGCTGCGGCGCACCAAGATGCAAGTCGCCAAGGACTTGCCTGAGCGCATCGAGGAAGACCTGCTCTGTGAACTCGAGGGCGAACAGAAGACCCTCTACAAGGCCGAGCTCAAGCGAGCTCAACAAATGCTGCTAGGCATTAGTACCGCCTCACAGCTCAACAAGAACCGATTCAACCTCCTCACCTCCCTGCTTCGGTTGCGGCAAATTTGCTGCCACCCGAAGTTGGTCAAAGAGGACTCCAAGGCCGAGAGCACCAAGGTCGAAGCCCTCATGGAGACCCTCGATCCCATCATGGAAGAAGGCGGCAAGGTCATCGTCTTTTCCCAGTTCGTCGAAATGCTGGGCATAATTAAGAAGGCCATCGCCGAACGAAACTGGCCGACCTACTACTTGGCCGGCGACACCGAAAACCGCGGTGAACTCGTTCAACAATTTCAGGAGCACCAGGGCGAAGCAGTCTTCCTAATTTCCCTCAAAGCGGGTGGCTTCGGACTCAACCTGACAGCCGCCAGCTACGTCGTTCTCTTTGACCCGTGGTGGAATCCAGCTGTTGAAAATCAAGCCATCGACCGGGCCCACCGCATCGGCCAGCGACAGACGGTCATCGCCTATCGGTTGCTCATCAAAAACAGCGTCGAAGAGAAAATCCGCGCACTCCAACGATCCAAGAGCCAACTGGCAGAGGATGTACTCGGAGAGGATAAATTCGCCCAGGCGCTCACGCTCGACGACCTGCGGTACTTGTTCGAAGGGTGAGTCGGGAATAACGAGCCGCTAGAAATGCTCGATGTTGCCGAATTCCTACCGGACGCCGGGTCGGGAGACCCGGCCTACAGGATTGGCCTACAGGGTGAGGTAGTGGGTTGGGCGGTACGTTGTAAGCCGATTGCCCCCACCGGGCGGTCTGCAGGTTTGGTGCCCCCTGGGAATGCCAGGGCATGGGGAAACCGCGCGGGACGCCGGGTCGGGAGAACCGGCCTTCCCACTGGAAATAGCGAGGAACCGGGACTTATCGGAGATACCGATCCCTAAGGCCGATTACCAATAACGGGGCACGGAGGGATCGACCTCGCGGCTCCAGCGATCGATGCCACCGGTCAAATTCATAAAACCGGACAACCCCTTCTCCTCGAGGAATGCGATCGCGTGCGCACTGCGCACCCCGTGGTGGCAATACACCACGGTGTCCCCTTCGGCTCCGCACCACTCCTCCAGTTCCTGCCATCGCGCCTCCAATTGAGAGAGCGGTAGCAGTCTCGAGTCCGCCAGAGCACAATGAGCGTGTTCGTCCGGTTCCCTCACATCGAGCAGTCGGATCGGGCCCGTCTCATCGAAATGAGACTTCAAATCCATCGGCGTTATGGAGGTCATCGCGGAGAAATGAATGCAGAAATTGCGAAGTCACAGAAGGTATCCAGCCACCCATAAATCAGAGATCTCGACGGTCTCAACTCTGGATGGCGGCCAGGTGGCGTTCGGCTTCGATCGCCGCCGAACAGCCCAGCCCTGCGGCCGTGATGGCTTGGCGGTACACCGAGTCCACACAATCACCGGCCACGAACACGCCAGGAATCTTTGTCAGGACCGTCCCATCGGTCTTGAAATAGCCATTCTCGTGAAGATCCAAAGTACCCTTGAAAAGCGCGGTATTCGGCACATGACCGATGGCCACGAACACCCCGGTGCACGGCAGGTGTGATTCGGCACCGGTCTTGAGGTTCTTGAGCTTCACGCCCGTGACCTTGTCGGCTGCCACATCGGTGACTTCGGTCACCACGCTGTCCCAGACCATTTCAATCTTGGGATTGGCCAACGTGCGCTCGGCCATGATTCGCGAAGCACGCAGCGTGTCGCGGCGGTGGATCAGATACACCTTAGAGGCAAAGCGCGTCAGGTAGGTCGCCTCTTCGCAGGCCGAGTCGCCGCCGCCGATCACCACCACCGGCTGATTGCGAAACATGGGCAACGCCCCATCGCAGGTGGCGCAGTAGGTCACACCCTTCTTTTCCAACTCATCTTCGCCCGGAACGTCGAGGTGCTTGTGGCCAGCGCCGCTGGCGATGATCAACGTGCGCGTCTGGACCGGCTCGCCATCGACAATGAGTTCGGTCACGCCGTCGCCAAACTTCACCGAATCCACGGTCGCGAACTTCACTTGGGCCCCGAACTTCTCGGCCTGGGCTTGCATGCGGGTCATCAACTCATAGCCATCGACGCCCTCGGGAAAACCCGGGAAATTCTCCACGATGCTCGTGGTGGTCAGGAGTCCTCCGGGCATGGTGCCCGTGAGGACCAGCGGCTTGAGATTGGCGCGGGCCGTGTAAATGGCAGCAGTCAGACCGGCGCAGCCAGTCCCAATGATCACGACGTTTTCCATGTTGTGACCGACAGGCTACCTCGAAAGCCCACCCCGGCCAAATCGCAATTCGAAACCTTGCCGCTGCCACTCAGGCCTCAAAAGATCGCGGCCACCACCTCACCGAAGACTTGATCCGGTCCGCCAGGGGGCCCAACACCGTGAACAGTTCCGGCATCCGCCGAACCTCATCGATCACCACAAACCCCTTTTTAATCTACACAACAGCAACTGGGATTCCTCTAATTTAGCCCGATCGGACGACTTCTCCAGATCGAAGAACACCGAAAGTTGCTGCCCGGCAGAGTCAATTCATCTGGATTTGGAGATAAGGTATCCGCCCTGTGGCGTTGCTGAGTTTGAACACCCTGGATTGGGCGGCGGCGCACCCGAGGCCCCTGGCAGCTCAAATTACGGCGTCTGGACTGCTCGTCCGAGAGTGGGTTTCCTATCCGCTCTCAATGGCTGACCAATACTCTTGAATCACCCTCAACAACTCCTTCGAGCTCATGTGGTTCCGGGTCAGGCTCGTCGCGTAAGTCCCAACCTCACTGCTAGGTTCTTGGTTGAAAAACCCCCGGGAAGACCGAAGTCCTACCGGGGAGTTGCTGGAAACGTTTTGGACGCAGAAATCAATCCGCAAGAAGATCGGTTTTGAAGCCCTCCCTGAATGCCATCGGGCCTGCCGATCCAATGAACTTTCGGGAGTCTTCTCC